>CAZDSU010000071.1:0-34350 GCA_964508135.1 uncultured Saprospiraceae bacterium | reverse complement strand
ATTTGACAGCCATTCCAATTTTTTGATTACTTTAATCCTTCGTACACTCCTAATTAAGAATTAAGAATATCGTTCAAATCGGGGACAAAAGTCGAACAGGCTTGTGAAGGCAAGATGAAACCAATATTAAGTCTGTGTTAAGTTTTGGGGTTTACAGAAACTTAACCTTGCGTTAGCATGGCCTTAGCACCGAACGGATAATTTTGGCGAGTTTTCTAATTAAGAATTCTCCCTTCGGGGAGTCAGGGCCGTGCTGCAAGGTACGGCCACTTTTTTTAGGGGGGTGTGTGAAATGGGCTTGGTGCGAGTTGTTTTTTCCAACGCTTTGATTTTGATACTTTTGACCTCAATTTTCAATGAAAAAATCATGCGTAAACACCTTTTCTGGCTTTTCTTGTTCCTCCCTTTTTCGGCCATTTTTGCTCAAATCAACAACCCTCAAGATGTATTTGGCAACTGGAATGCATGGATAAACAGCCTCGTTTTCAGCCCGAAATGGAAGCTCGATACCGACTTCCACTTCCGTACCTGGCAGTTTGGTGCCGACCCCAATACCCTGATTCTTCGGGGCGGCCTGACGTATGTCGCCAATCCTTGGCTGGAGTTTCAGGCTGGGTACGGGTATTTTGAGTTTTATCCCTACGGCGGCGATGATGCCTTGAAGGCCAACTCCAAGGAACACCGGATGCACCAGCAGGTTTTTGCGAAGCACAAGCTCAAGAAATTCTCCATCAACCACCGACTACGACTCGAAGAACGGCTGATACAGACCCCGGCCAAGAAGACGATTTGGCGACCACGCCACCGGTTGTACATCTCGCATCCCATCGCTGGCAAACTTTACAGTTTCGGCTCTTATGAGCATTTTTGGACCTTGTCCGATTGGAAATTTGACCAGGGGCGCTTGCACCTTGGCTTTGGCTACCAACTAGGCAATAACACAAAACTTGAACTCGCCTACCTACGCCATTTTTTGAAGAACAGCGTGGAGTACGACCGCCTGCAAATCAACTTTTTTTCTGTTTTGAAGTTGAAGAAAGACGAAAAAAATTAAACATGAAGGTATTGATCATTGACGACGAAGTCTCCATCAACGGTTTCATCAAAAAGGGATTGGAGGAAAACGGCTTTGAAGTCATGCAGGCTTTTGACGGTGAGATGGGCTTGCGGCTTGCACGAAACGGCGACTTCGACGTCATCGTTCTCGACCTGATTCTGCCGGGCATCAACGGGCTGGAAGTCTGCCGCAAGCTGCGGGAAGAACACCAAATGCAGACCCCAATCCTCATGCTCACGGCCCTCAACACCACGCAGGACGTGGTGGAGGGATTGGACAATGGCGCTGACGATTACATCGGCAAACCCTTCAAGTTTCAGGAACTCCTCGCAAGGGTGCGGGCGCTTGGACGAAGGAAGGGAAATCTCACAGAACAAGCCAATTTGTTGCGCATTTCCGACCTGGTCATGGATTTGGACCAAAAAACAGTCAACCGGGCTGGCCAGGAAATCCAACTGACGCAAAAGGAGTTCCTGCTGCTCGAATGCCTGATACGCAACAAAAAAAGGGTGCTCAGTCGCCTCGATTTGCTGGAAAAAGTCTGGGACATCCACTTCGACACTGGCACCAACGTGGTGGACGTGTACATGAATTACCTCCGAAACAAAATTGACAAGCCCTTCGACCAAAAGCTGATACAAACCGTGGTCGGCATGGGATATGTTATCCGGGATTGAGGCCATTTTATCCAAAATCCAATATTTTTTTGGTAGTGGGTCAAAAAGGCTGATGGGTTGCCAGATTTCCGAAGTCTCAAAGACTTCGGAAATCTCTCGTCCACCCTTTTGGCCCATTATTATTTCTTTCGTTCATGAAGATCCGCAACCGCCTGACGATTACGTATGCTTTGACCGCCTTCTTCACGTTGGCTGCGGGCGGAGTTTTTATTTATTGGTTCAGTGCGAGGTTTCACCACCAGGAGTTTTTTAGGCGGCTGGAGGAGCGGGTGGATGTGACCGAACAGATTTTTTTGGAGAAAAACGAAACCGTCACGCAGGCCGTGCGGGAAAAGTTTTTGCATACCCTCGACGAGGAAATTGAGTACGTTTTGACCTTGCAAAAAAGCGGACTGGACTCGCTGGATGGGATGTTCAAGCAGGGTCTGAGCCAAGAAATCCAGCAAGGCAAGGCCGTTTTTTTTTGGCAGCAAGAGCGGCAGGGCGTCAGCAAGCGGTACAAGCTGTCGGGCGGCGACTATGTGGTGGTGGTGACGGCGGTGGATATTTTTGGGCAATCCAAGTTGGACAATTTGCGCAAAATACTGATAGTCGGTACATTTTTGGGCAGCCTTGTGCTGATAAGTGTCGGTTATTGGGCTGCGGGCAGGGCGCTTCGCCCGCTCGAAACCAAGATACATGAAGCCAGCCGCATCAGTGCCCAACGCCTCGACATTCGCCTAGAAGTCAGCAATCCCGACGACGAAATGGGCGAGCTTGCCACCGCCTTCAATTCGATGCTCGACCGGCTGCAGGCGGCATTCGAGGCGCAGCGCCGGTTCATCAGCAATGCCAGCCACGAATTGCGCAACCCAATGACCGCCATCATCGGCGAGACCGAAGTGCTGCTGGCGAAGGAAAGAAGCCCCAAAGAATATCGGGAGGCCTTGCAAATCATCCAGACCGAGGCGGAGCGCCTGGAACAACTGACCAACGACCTGTTGGGGCTGGCCAGCTCAGATTCGATGGGCAAAATGCCGTCGCCAGAAATGCTTGCCCTCGACAGCCTCCTGCTGGAAGTTTTGGACAAATTTCCAGCCGAACGGCAATTGTTGAAAATCCCTGATTTTGAAGGCGTCCCGATGGTGCTCGCCAGCAAAAGCCTACTCGCCTCGGCTTTGCGGAATCTTGTGGAAAATGCCTTCAAATTCAGTGGCAATCAACCAGTTACCGTAGAAATGGCCCAAGTCCCCAACGGCTGCATTATCAAAGTATCGGACACTGGCATCGGCATTCCTGCTGCCGAATTGGGGAATATTTATCAGCCGCTCTACCGTGCCCGCAATGCCCGGCGCTTCCGGGGAACGGGTTTCGGCTTGCCGTTGGCAAAAAAAGTCATCGAGATTCACGGCGGCAAACTGGAAGTCCAATCGGAGGAAAACACGGGAACGACCGCCACCGTGTTTCTTCCACTCGCAGCTGCTTCGAACGACAGCAGCTTACCAAAATCAAGCGTTTGACCTACCCTTATTTTTTCTAATTGGCTTCTAATCCTCTTCTAAAATCCCTCTAATCTGCTGCCTGCAACTTTGCCCCATCGTTAACCACAATGGGTTGCACCAATTATCCTACACGGAAAATGGTTGAACCACTTGACACAAAAACATATCAAAAGTCATGCGTACTCACACCAAAGAAACTCAACAAAGTATGACGCCTCAAAAGGCGTTGGAATTTTTAAAGGAAGGCAACCAGCGGTTTATCAACAACCTCAGCTACAACCGCAACCTGCTGCAAATGGTCAACGAGACCTCAGCCGGCCAGTTCCCATTCGCCATCATCTTGAGCTGCATTGACAGCCGCACTTCGTCAGAACTGGTTTTTGACCAAGGCCTGGGGGACATCTTCAGCGTCAGGATTGCAGGCAATGTGCTGAACGACGACATCTTGGGCAGCATGGAGTTTGCCTGCCAAGTGGCTGGCTCAAAACTCGTGGTCGTGCTCGGCCACTCCAGTTGCGGTGCGGTAAAAGGAGCTTGTTCACACGTGGAGATGGGACACCTGACAGCCCTGCTCGAGAAAATACAGCCGTCTGTGGAGATAGTTGAAGGCAAAGAATTGGGGCTGAGCAATGCAGATTTTGAGCAGGAGGTGGCCATTGAAAACGTGCTTTACCAAATGCATGATGTGCTTCACCGAAGCTCCATCCTGCGCAACCTGTACAAACAAGGAAAAATAGGAATTGTAGGCGCCATGTACAGCGTGGAAACGGGCGAGGTGGAGTTTTTGGAAGAGATGTTCAATGAACCGGCTAAGGCCCCTGCGCTGGAAATGGTGGCATAATCGCAATACCCAATCTGTTTTTTGACTTTGTACAGCGTAAACTAAGTTTCTTGACACTTTATTCAGGGGGCTTGGGGGCGGAATGCCCCCAAAGTCGCTCTCCCCCAACGAGCCGCCGAAGGCGGCGAGAAGGGGCAAAATGTCAAGAAATTTAATTTCCACTGTACTTAGCAATGCTTACCAATGCTTCGGCTGGCAAGGAGTTTTTTTGGAAAGTTTTCTAACCAAATAAAAGTGCCCGCTGGGGTATCAAAGGCCATACTGTGAGGTATGGCTTCTTTTTTTCTTCGCAAAAAGAACACTGAAAACACCGAGCCCTTTCCCTTTCTTTGCCCCGAAATGGACTTTTTCCAACAGTTTAACCTAACTGATTTTGAATGGGCGATAGTTGTCGGCTCCGCCCTTGCCATCGGCCTGTCGAAGACGGGGCTTTCCGGCCTCGGCACCATGTTCGTGCCCATCATGGCGCATGTTTTCGGGGGTAAAGCCTCGTCCGGCATTGTGCTGCCCATGCTCGTCATGGCCGACGTGTTCGCCGTGGTGTACTACCGCCGACACGCAGACTGGCCCGTGCTGATGAAGCTGCTGCCGTGGGCGTTCGTGGGTATTGTCATCGGCACGTTCACCAGCCAACAGATTGACGATGAGGTGTTTAAGCAAATTATGGGCGTCATCATCGTGGTCAGCGTGGCCGTCATGATTTGGCAAGAAACTCGGACCGAATACCTCATTCCCAGCCATTGGGCCTTCGCTGCGCTGATGGGGCTAGCCGCTGGGTACACCACGATGGTGGGCAACCTTGCCGGGGCAGTCACAGCGCTCTACCTGCTTTCCATGCGGCTACCTAAGAACAATTTCATCGGCACGGGCGCCTGGTTTTACCTCGCCATCAACGTGTTCAAGCTGCCGTTTCACATTTTTTCCTGGAAAACCGTCACCTGGGAAAGCTTCAAGCTCGACCTCGCCGTGTTCCCCGTCATCGCCGCCGGAGCAATGCTCGGCATCGTCATCACCCGCTACCTGAGCGAGGCGCTGTACCGAAAGTTCATCATCGGCATGACCCTTGCCACGGTGTTGCTGTTGTTTTGGTGAAAAATGGGTTGTTGAATTGTTGGGATTGTTGTATTGTTGTTTGAAGTTCCCCAACAATACAACAATATAGCAATTCAACAATCCAAACTATCTTTGCTCCGTTTCACAAAATCATTTTCCTATGAAAATCAACAACTTAGTTTTGTTTGCGGCCATCGCCGCAATGTCTGCGACAAGCTGCGTTTCCACCCAGAAATACAACGACATGCAGACGGCCCGTGACCACTACAAGGCCGAATCAGAGAACCTCCGGGTCACCAGCCAGGAAAACGAGGAGCTAAAAAACAAGCTGCGCATGGCCGAAACCCAAGTGCAACTGGCCAAAAACAGCCTCGAACAGCAAAGAACAGAACTTGGCATCCTCAAGAATTACAACGAGGAACTTTCCACCCGCTACGAAATAGCAGCTAAGGAAAACTCCAAATTGCTGTCGCAATATTCCACCGACAAATCGGCCTACGAGGAGCAAGTGTCCAAAAGCTTGGAAGAACTCCGCCGCCAGCAGCGCCAGTTGGAGGGACTGGAAGATGCGATGGGTATGCAGAACTACAACCTCGAATCCATGCGCACCGACCTCATGACCCGTGAGCAACGGGTAGCCGAACTGGAGCGCCTCGTGGCCGAAAAGCAAGCCCAAATGGATAACCTGCGCACCAGCCTGAATGCTGCGCTCCGGGGCTTCAACGCCACCGACCTCAGCGTGGAAGAGCGCAACGGCAGAATAAATGTTTCCATGAGCCAGAACCTGCTGTTCAAAGCTGGCAGTGACAAAGTGGAAGCCAATGGAACAGCAGCTTTGGCCAACCTCGCCAAGGCGCTCAACGACAACCCCGACATCGAGGTCATCGTGGAAGGCCACACCGACAATGCAGGTGGCGTGGACTACAACTGGAACCTCAGCGTCAACCGTGCCACCAGTGTCGTGAAAATCCTGGCCATCAACGGCGTCGCACCGCACCGCATGGTTGCCTCTGGCCGGGGCATGCACCACCCCGTCGTGCCCAACGACTCCGCAGCCAACAAGGCGAAAAACCGCCGCACGGAAATCATACTTTCGCCGAACCTGGACAAGATTTTGGAACTAACGAAGTGATTGCGGATTCTGGGATTGCGGATTGCGGATTTGGGGGCAGTGAAGAGATTGCAGAAGCAGATTATTTTTTCAAAACATTGCTGCTATGACTGAAAAAGATTTGCAGGAACGTATGAAAAGATTTGCGGTATCCATTGTAAAATTTGGTGAAGGGTTGCCCGAAAGTCCCGGCTTCCGCACAGTCAGGAACCAAATCGTGCGCTGTGGGCCTTCGACCGCTGCCAACTACAGGGCGGCTTGTCGGCCAAAATCAAATGCTGATTTTATTTCAAAGTTGGGAACTGTCGAAGAAGAACTTGATGAAACGATGTTTTGGCTGGAATTCACGGTGGCGCTCTCTGAAGATTTAAGGCCAGCGGTTGCCCCACTTTGGAAAGAGGGCAACGAGTTGCTATCCATCATAGTCGCTAGTATCAACACCTCAAAAAAACGAAAGAAGTAACATCTCCCTTCACTTTCGAAAACACCCACTGCCTTGATGAGTTTAGCAGACACCCAATCCGCAATCCGCAATCCGCAATCCGCAATCGAAAGGATCCAGCCCTACATCCACCGCACCCCGGTGCTGACCTGCCAGACGCTCGACCAGATGGCGGGTGCTACCCTGTTTTTCAAATGCGAGAATTTCCAGAAAATGGGCGCTTTCAAGATGCGGGGCGCTGCCAATGCCATCCTTCAACTGACCGACGATGAGCGCCAGCGTGGAGTGGCCACGCATTCCTCCGGCAATTTTGCGCAGGCGATTGCGCTATCGGCGCAAATGTTGGGCATCCCGGCCTACATCGTCATGCCCTCCAATTCACCGGAGGTGAAGAAGGCGGCGGTGCGGGGCTACGGCGGCGAAATCATCGAGTGCGAGCCAAACTTAGCCGCCCGTGAGGAGACGCTGGGAAAAGTGGTGGAGCGCACCGGCGCAGCGTTCATCCATCCGTTCAACGACGAAAACGTGATAATGGGGCAGGGAACGGCGGCGTTGGAACTGTTGCAAGACGTTGACAATCTGGACATTATCGTATCGCCCGTGGGTGGGGGAGGGCTGCTGGCCGGTACAGCGTTGGCGGCGCACCATTTTTCACCAAAAACCAAAGTGTGGGCGGGCGAGCCTGCTGGCGCAAACGATGCATGGCAGTCCAAGCAGGCCGGAAAAATCATCCCACAGAACAACCCGCAGACCATCGCTGATGGGCTGCGCACCTCGCTCGGCGACAAGACCTGGCCCATAATTCGTAACCACGTGGAAAGGATTGTGCTGGTGGAGGAGGACGAAATCATCGCCTCGCTTCGCCTGCTGATGGAGCGCATGAAAATCGTGGTGGAGCCGAGCGGTGCGGTTGCCCTGGCGGCTGTTTTGAAAGAAAAAACGGCGTTGGCTGGCAAGCGGGTTGGCATTATCCTCTCTGGTGGAAACGTTGATTTGAAGGCGTTGGCTGGTTTTTTTGGTTAAAAAACTGCGGAGCTTTCGACTAAAACTGTGCTTGCGGCGTTCAAGCTTGTAAATAACAACTGCGATGAAATCATTTCAATTTTACCTGCTTTTTGCCGTTTTGCTGGCTTTTTCTGCTTGCAAAAGAGAAGAAACCCTCCCCACGCCCGACGCCGTCATGGTCAAGTTCGTGAACAAAACGGGCGCTGACATCGAAGGTTTGTCAGTTAGCCGAGCCGAGGTTGGCGATTTGAAAAAGGGCAAAACCACCGAAGCATATTTTCGCTACGAAACGCTTGGCCAACAACTCGGCTTTGCGCTCGTGGAGGCGGTTGGCACCATCAACGGGAAGAAGCATTTCACGGGGGCAGCCTGCCAGGGCATCTGCGGCACCGAATCGGCACCGCTTGGCACATGGCTGGAGCCGAATTATTACAAAATCGCCATCCAAATCGCCAAGAACGAACCCAATGCCATGGAATTCAAGCTGTTAGACTAAGCACCCGACATGTCTCAAATTCATACGGAAACCACCAGCCTCAACAAATACATCAGCGACACGGGCTACTGCTCCCGCCGGGAAGCCGACAAACTCATCAAGGACGGTCGGGTGACCATCAACGGCACGGTGGCCATTTTGGGCAACCGGGTGGGGGCGAGCGACACGGTGTTGATTGACCAAAAACCGCTGAACGGCAAAGAGGCACCCATCTACATTGCTTTCCACAAGCCCGTCGGCATCACTTGCACCACGGAGACGCACGTCAAAGGCAACATCATCAGCTACATCAACCACTCGAAGCGGATTTTCCCCATCGGGCGCTTGGACAAACCCTCGGAGGGCCTGATTTTCCTGACCAACGACGGCGACATCGTAAACAAAATACTCCGTGCTGGCAACAACCACGAAAAGGAATATTGGGTGAAAGTGGACAGGCCCATTACCGACGATTTTATCCGAAAAATGGGCAGCGGCGTGCCGATTTTGGACACGGTGACGAAAAAATGTTTTATCGAAAAAACAGACAAATTCGGCTTCAGAATCATACTCACCCAAGGCCTGAACCGCCAGATTCGGCGCATGTGCGAGCACTTCGGCTACGAGGTGACCAAGCTCAAGCGCACACGCATCATGAACGTGAATTTGGACAATATTCCCGTCGGGAAATGGCGCTACTTGACGGATTCGGAAATGGCGGCTATTGACAAAATGGTGGCGGCTTCGAGCAAGACGATGGAGGCATCGGTAGGGGCAAAAAACGAGGATGAAATGGATTAGCCTTGGCGCCTCATTCACAGTTCACACAGTTCACAATTCACAGTTCAACATGAAGGTTTCCGTTTTCGACACCTACGTTCGCAAGGCAAATAGCGACACTGCCCATTTCGACATCATTGTTCCCGAAGGGAAAAACAGCTTGGAAGAAGTAATTGCCTTTGGCAAAAACTACCTTGAATCCATTGGCGAAGTCAACCGGAACATTGCCACTACCGAGTGCCAGTTCTGCCATATCGAGGAGCCGACGGCGGAGATGCTGGAGGATATTGGGCGGCAGGGCTACCATGTTCTGGTCATGGAGGATATTCCAGCGGTACTGCCGACAAACCCTACTCGGCGCAATTTGATTGAGCATATCAGAGCGAAGAGCATGAACCTGCGATTCGCCAATTTTAAAGGACGGACGGAGGATGAGTTGCGGGAAATGGTTGCTAATCTGCCCTGAATTCCACTTTTCCCCCCACCATCGTCATCACCACCATCGTCTTCAAAATCTCCTCGTCCGTGCAGTTGAGCAGGTCACTTGACAAAACGACGACGTCCGCCACCTTGCCGGTCGTCAGCGTCCCCTTCCATTCCTCCTCAAAAGCGGCGTAGGCACAGGAAGCCGTGTAACTTTTGATGGCTTGTGCCCGTGTCATTTTCTGCGCTGGAAAAAGTTCGAGGCCCGTGTTGCTGGCTTGGTGCCGCTTGCGGGTCACGCTGGCGTAGAAAGATTCGATGGGCGAGACATCTTCCACGGGTACGTCCGTTCCGTTGATGACGATGGCCCCAGCTTTGAGCAGGCTCTGCCAAGGGTAAGCGCCCGTTCTTGCACGTTCCTCGCCCAGCCTTTTTACCACAAATGGCGCATCGCTGGTGCAGTGGACGCCCTGCATGGCGGCGATGACGCCGAGCTTTGCGAAGCGTGGAATGTCCTGTGGGTCAATGTGTTGCGCATGTTCGCTGCGCCAGCGAAGCGATTGCAGATTGCGGATTGCGGATTGCGGATTGGTCGTGACCTCCTCCATCAGGTTCAGCAGTTCCCGGTTGGCTCGGTCGCCGATGGTGTGTACGCAGAGTTGCATTTTTTTGTCAAAAGCCAGCTTCGAAATGGCCTTCACCTCCTCGATGGTTGTCGTGTTTTGCCCCACAAAGCCCGGCTTGTCGTTGTACGGGGCAAGCAGCCAAGCGCCGTAGGAGCCAAGCGCCCCATCCAGTTCGGTCTTGATGGCCCGGCAGGTGAAGTGGCGGTTGCCAGCGTCAATGATGGGAAAGCCGTCAAGGTGGCCGGTAAGTTCCTCGGAGGAGCGGCGCAACATCGCCCACAAGCGCAGGCGCAGCTTGCCCGCTTCGGCCATTTTCTTGAAATCCTCAATTGTTTCAAAATTAGCGCCTGCATCCTGAAAGGAGGTCACACCCTGCCTCAGGCATTCCTCCTGCGCCAGTTCGATGCCCTGCTGCCAGCGTTCAAACTGCGCTTCTGGGGAGAGCGTTGCGAGGTATTCTTCGTGTACTTTGATAATGGCCTCCATCGCCCGCTCCTCGAACACGCCGATGGCCTCACCCGACGGGGCACGGACAATGTGTCCGCCCGACGGGTCGGGGGTTTCCTTTGAGATGCCTGCTGCGTCCATTGCGACCTTGTTGGCGATGAGCGCATGGCCGCTGGCATGGCGAAGCACCACCGGGTTGTCGGGAGAGACCTCGCTCAGATGATCGTGGTAGGGGTAGCCCTGCACGTGCTGTTCGAGCACCTCGTCCCATTTTTCTTGGTGCCAGCCACGGCCCACGATCCACTCGCCGGGCTTGGCTTTTTTGGCGGCTTCGCCAACGGCCTGCACGATTTCGTCCCAGTTTTTTGATTTCAAAAAATTGAGGTCAATGAGGCTGTAGCCCATGCCGGAGAAGTGGCCGTGCCCTTCGATGAAGCCTGGCATTGCGAAGCGGCCTTGAAGGTCAATGACCTCGGTTTTTTCACCTTTCAGCTTTTCGATTTCCTCGGTTGTCCCAACTTGGAGTATCAACCCGTCCTTAATGGCGAGCGCCTGGGACGTAGGGTTAGCTTCGTCCACGGTGTAGATATTGCCGTTGAGCAGGATGGTGTCGGCTTCCTGTTTGTTGTTTTGACAGGAAAAAAGGGAAAGCAGCAGGAGGAAAATCAAGGGCTTTTGCATGATAATATTTGGTTGAAGTTGTTCGAATTGGTGGGCCAAACCTACTGAGAACATTGTTGCTTGGTTGGATAAATTTTAAAATTGTGGCAAGGCATTTTGAAACCAAATCAAAACGGGCGGGTTTGAGGGAATGGTTGTGAAAAATTTCAGCCAAAATAAGGCATGCAAATATGGTTCAGTGCGGCCTGATTCAGCCTCGAATGGAAACAAAATTATTTTTGGTGAAAGTTGCCAGTAAATAGGTTAAAAGCGCTACATTTGCGCTCGCTTTTCGGGAACCCTCCTTTTGAGTGGGAGTAAATTGGTCAAAAACGCTTGGAACAATGCGATTTTTCACCAGTTGAAGCTGAGAAAAGCTTAGAAAATACAGCAGTTTTATGCCAACCATCAATCAATTAATCCGTAAAGGAAGAGAGAAAGTTGTGGTCGCAAGCAAGTCACGTGCATTGGGCGCATGCCCTCAGCGCCGTGGTGTTTGCACCCGGGTTTACACGACCACGCCAAAGAAGCCCAACTCAGCGCTTCGCAAAGTTGCCAAGGTCCGTCTGACCAACCAGATTGAGATCATTGCCTACATCCCAGGTGAAGGCCACAACCTCCAGGAGCACTCCATCGTGCTTGTGCGTGGCGGCAGGGTAAAAGACCTCCCCGGTGTACGTTACACCATCGTGCGTGGTGCACTCGACACAGCCGGCGTGAACAACCGGAAGAAGAGCCGCAGCCAGTACGGTACCAAGCGTCCGAAGCCAGGTCAGGTTGCAGCAGCACCGACTAAGGGCGGCAAGAAGAAGTAAGCAGTCCGGCAGTTGGCAGTTTGCAGTTGGGGTGTCGTTTGGATTAAAGTGCGCAGCCTGAACTGGCAAGGGGTCAAAGCTGGATGAAGGAATCAAAAAAGGTTTTTTTCAAAATATAATAGTTTACTCAAAATGAGGAAGCATAAACCGAAGCCAAGACTATTGTTGCCAGACCCACGCTACAGCGATGTGGTGGTTACGCAGTTTGTGAACAACATGATGATGTCTGGCAAGAAATCAACTGCCTTCAGCTTGTTTTACAATGCGATGGACTTGGTTGCCGATCGTCTGAAGCAAGACGAGCATCAAACATTTAAGAAAGCATTGAACAATGCCATGCCACAGGTGGAAGTTAAGGCTCGCCGGGTGGGTGGTGCCACTTTCCAAATCCCACAGGAGATCCGCGCAAAGCGCAAGGTATCCATTGGAATGAAGTGGTTGATACGCTTCGCACGTGAGCGCAGCGGCAAGGGCTTCGCCGAGAAACTTGCAGCGGAAATCATCGCAGCAAGCAAGGGTGAAGGCGCTGCCGTAAAACGTAAGGAAGACATGCACCGGATGGCTGAAGCCAACCGCGCATTCGCACACTTCCGTACGTAATTTTTGCAACCCATTGAATAGCTTAGGCGTAGAACTCGTCACTGCGATACAATGTGAACTACCTGCACTGAAATTCCATGTGCTTGGGAAATTCCTTTCGAAGTAACTTCTACCCTTCATTTTTTCAAAACCCTTAACCGGGAACTTAGTCATGTCAAGAGATCTTAGATTTACCCGAAACATCGGGATTGCTGCCCACATTGACGCCGGTAAGACGACGACCACCGAGCGCGTCCTCTATTACACCGGTATGACCCACAAGATTGGGGAGGTGCACGACGGCGCTGCCACCATGGACTGGATGGAGCAGGAGCAGGAGCGTGGCATCACCATCACTTCGGCAGCTACCAAGACCGAATGGAAATGGGCAGGCAATACCTACACCGTTAATATTATTGACACACCAGGCCACGTGGATTTCACCGTGGAAGTGGAGCGTTCACTGCGTGTACTTGACGGTGCTGTTGCACTATTTTGTGCTGTGTCGGGAGTAGAGCCACAGTCAGAGACAGTTTGGCGCCAAATGGATCGCTACAAAGTGCCACGTATCGGCTTTGTGAACAAAATGGACCGCAGCGGTGCTGATTTTTTCAACGTAGTCAACGACGTGAAGACCAAGCTTGGCGCACGTGCAGTTCCACTTCAAGTTCCAATTGGAGCTGAAGAGACATTTAAAGGCGTTGTTGACCTCATCACCAACGAAGGTTGGATATGGAATGAAGAAGACCAGGGTATGACTTACAAGGTTGTCCCTATTCCAGATGACATCAAAGATGTCGTAGCAGAATATCGCCTGAAAATGCTGGAGGCTGCTGCTGAGTACGATGACGCTATCATGGAGAAGTACTTCGAAGACCCGAATTCCATCACACCCGATGAAATCCGTGCAGCGCTTCGCAAAGCAGTGGTAGGCATGAGCATCACGCCGATTCTCTGTGGTTCTGCTTTCAAAAACAAAGGTGTTCAGGCCATGCTTGATTCCGTTTGCACTTACTTGCCTTCTCCGTCTGACGTTGATGCCATTATTGGTGTTAATCCAGATACAGAGCAAGAAGAAAGCCGCAAGCCGATTTCTTCCGAGCCTTTCACGGCGCTTGCGTTCAAGATTGCCACCGACCCTTATGTTGGCCGTCTTTGTTTTATCCGTGTTTACTCAGGTGCGTTGAACGCTGGTGATTCAGTGCTCAACACCCGTTCCGATAAGAAAGAGCGTATTTCAAGGCTGTATCAGATGCACGCCAATAAGCAAAACCCGATTGATAGGGTAGAAGCTGGCGACATTGCAGCTGCGGTAGGTTTTAAGGACTTGCGCACAGGCGATACGCTCTGCGATGAGAAGCACCCGATTGTACTGGAGAGCATGAAGTTTCCAGACCCTGTAATCGGTATCGCCGTGGAACCTAAGTCTCAAAAGGACATGGACAAACTTGGCCTTGCACTGGCGAAACTGGCCGAGGAAGACCCAACCTTTAAGGTTCGTTACGACAAAGACACCAACCAGACCATCATTAGTGGCATGGGTGAGCTTCACCTCGAAATCATTGTTGACCGCCTTCGCAGGGAGTTCAAGGTTGAGTGTAACCAAGGCCAGCCACAAGTGAACTACAAAGAATGTCTGACCAAGACCGTTCAACACCGGGAGCGCTTGAAGAAGCAGACGGGTGGTTCTGGTCTCTTCGCCGATATGGAATTCACACTCGGCCCTGCCGATGAAGAATTCTTGGAAACAGAAGATTTTAAGAGCGGCAAAACAAGGCTACAGTTCGAATGGGGCATCGTCGGTGGTGCCATCGACAAGAACTACCAGAAGCCAATCCGTGATGGTTTCAACGCCATGATGGAAAATGGGATTTTGGCTGGATACAATATTGAGAGCATGAAAGTGAAGGTTACCGATGGTTCCATGCACGCCGTGGACTCGAAGCCAATCGCATTCGAACTTTGCGCAAAAGAAGGTTTCCGTGAGGCTGCGCCAAGGTGCTTGCCTGTTATCCAAGAGCCTATCATGAAGCTCGAAGTGATCACCCCGGAAGAGTACACTGGCCCAGTGATTGGTGACTTGAACCGCCGTCGTGGTTTGCCAAAAGGCCAGGAGCAACGCACAGGTGGTGCTATCGCCATTCAGGCCGAAGTGCCGCTGTCCGAGATGTTCGGCTACGTTACGCAGTTGCGTACCATCACTTCTGGCCGTGCAAGTTCTACGATGGAATTCTCGCATTACCAGGATGCGCCAAAAAATATTGCACAAGATGTAATAGAAAAAGCAAAAGGCTTGGTAAAAGCATAAAAGTTACTATCTTTGCCCGCTCTTAGAAAAAAGCCCTTAGAGCGGGCAAATTTTTTACTCAGAGTTTATTAATTTTTAACAAGGCATGAATCAAAAAATTAGAATCAAGCTCCGTTCCTACGACCACAATTTGGTGGACAAATCAACGGAGAAGATCGTGAAAACGGTTCGCTCAAGCGGTGCTGTTGTAACTGGTCCGATTCCGCTGCCCACGAAGAAAGAGATTTTTACAGTCCTGCGCTCGCCGCACGTCAACAAGAAATCTCGTGAGCAGTTCCAGCTACGCACCCACAAGCGACTGATAGAAATTTATACGCCTACCCAGAAGACAGTCGATGCGTTATCCAAACTGGAGCTTCCGAGTGGAGTGGATATTCAGGTAAAGTTGACGTAATTCCGCCAAAATTAGTTTGGGCATCCAGATGGTGCCATTGTAACGTTTTTCGGCCAACATTTTCTCGATAGCCCTTACGGGCTATGGGTACTTTTTGTCGAATAATTTTTTGTCAATAACTTGTTTGTTGCCTGTTTTGTGTTGATTCTCAACGAATTAGCTCAAATAGTCAGCCAACAAATCATAAAAACTTCTGCCCGATGAATGGCATAATCGGAAAGAAAATAGGCATGACCAGCATTTTTGATGCAGCTGGTAAAAACATCGCCTGTACAGTAGTCGAAGCTGGCCCTTGTGTGGTAACACAGGTCAAAAACGAAGACTCCGACGGCTACACTGCGTTGCAGTTGGGCTTTGGCGAAGCCAAGGTCAAGAACACACCGAAACCTATGATGGGTCACTTCGATAAAGCGAAGACCGCACCCAAACAAAAGGTGGTTGAGTTCCGGGATTTCGATGCGATATCCAAGGGTCTTGGCGACATTATCAGGGTTGAAGAGCTTTTCAATGAAGGCGACTCCGTGAACGCTTCTGGCGTGACGAAAGGTAAAGGCTTTCAAGGCGTTGTTCGTCGTCACGGATTTAGTGGTGTTGGTGGCAGTACACACGGCCAGCACAACAGGCTTCGTGCTCCAGGTTCAATTGGTGCGTCTTCATTCCCGTCAAGGGTATTCAAAGGCATGAGGATGGCCGGACGCATGGGTACTGACAACGTGAAAGTTAAAAACTTGAAGGTTGTGAAGGTCTTTGCGGAACGTAACCTCATTCTGATTAAAGGTGCAATTCCAGGCCACAACGGCTCCTTCGTCATCATTGAGAAGAAGCAGCAGTAATCACGCCTGAGAAGGCTTATTATTCAAAGTAATTAATGACTTCCTAGTTATGAAACTCGAAGTTTTCAATATCAAAGGCGAAAAAACGGGCAAGTCGGTAGAACTGCCGGATGCTGTATTCGGTGCACAACCGAATGAGCACGCAGTTTGGCTGGCAGTTAAAGCCTACTTGGCCAACCAGCGTCAGGGGACCCACAAGTCTAAAGAACGGAGCGAAATCTCTGGTTCTACCCGTAAGTTGCACAAGCAGAAAGGCACTGGTGGCGCTCGTAAGGGTGACATTAACAGCCCTCTTTTGAAAGGTGGTGGACGTGTTTTCGGCCCGAAACCACGTGACTACAGCCAAAAGTTGAATAAAAAGGTGAAGCGACTCGCACGATTGTCTGCGCTTTCTTCAAAAGCGAACAACGGTCAAATCATTGTGCTGGAAGACTTCTCTTTCGATGCACCAAAGACCCAAGCTTACCTCGGTTTTCTCAAAGCGTTCAACTTGGATGACAAAAAATCCTTGCTTGTGACCAACGATTACGAGAAAAACGTGTACCTGTCGAGCCGCAATATCCAGAAGGCAGCTGTATCAAGGGCGCAAGACCTCAACACTTACGAAATCCTTCACAGCAATACCTTGATTTTGTCGGAAGGTTCAATAGGAAAAATTGTCCAAAGCCTTTGATTTGATAATGCCGGGGCGATTCGGCAGCTATCATTCAACATAGAATCTAAAAGAAATGGCAAAGCGAATTTTAATTAAGCCCATCATCACGGAAAAAGCGGACACCCTTTCGGAGAAACGGGGTCAGTACTCCTTTGTGGTGAACAAGGATGCCAATAAAATTGAAATCAAAAAAGCGGTGGCTGACCTTTACAACGTAGAAGTTGATGCCGTGAACACTTTGATTATGCCGTCAAAGGCAAAAAGCCGCAATTCCCGCCGGAACGCAATCAAGGGCCGGGTATCAAGCTACAAAAAAGCTGTGGTGACATTGGCAGAAGGCGAAACAATTAATTTCTTCGGTGAAGTATAAAAAGTGATTAGTTGAATGTGGCCGGCTTAAACAAGAGCACTGCGACAGCAACGAGTTACCAACAGCATTAGAAAATGGCACTGAAAAAATACAATCCGATAACGCCTGGTACCAGGTTCAAACTTGGCGTTGCAAAGACGGAAATCACGACCGACACTCCAGAACGCAGCCTGTTGGCGCCGATGAGCAGGTCAGGTGGACGGAACCGTACCGGTAAAATGACCATGCGCCAGATTGGCGGTGGACACAAGCGCCGCTACCGAATCATTGATTTCAAGCGTGACAAGGACGGCGTTCCCGGTACAGTGAAGACCATCGAATATGACCCGAACCGTTCGGCTTATATCGCATTGATTGCGTATGCCGATGGTGAGAAGCGTTACATTCTTGCTCCCCACGGCCTTAAAGTTGGTGAGCAGGTAATGTCAGGCGCAAAAGCAGCGCCGAACACTGGCAACTGCCTCTTCTTGAAGGACATTCCGCTTGGTACGTCCATCCACGCAGTAGAATTGACACCCGGCAGAGGTGCAGCATTGGTAAGGTCAGCAGGTACTTCCGCCACGATGATGGGCCGTGAAGACCGCTATGCTGTCGTCAAATTGCCTTCCGGCGAAACGCGCCGTATCTTACTTACTTGCAGGGCTACCATGGGGACTTGCTCCAATCCTGACCACGGTCTTATTACTTTGGGCAAGGCAGGTGCAAAACGTTGGGCAGGTAGGCGACCAAGGGTCAGGGGTGTAGCAATGAACCCAGTAGATCACCCGATGGGTGGTGGCGAGGGTCGTGCATCAGGTGGACATCCACGGTCACGCACGGGCAAATTTGCTAAAGGTGCCAAGACCCGCGATAAGAAGAAGCATTCGACTCAATTGATTATTTCAAGAAGAAAAACAACTAACTAAATAAGGTAGGGGAGCTAAAAGGGAAAAGTAATCCAACAAATTCCTTGAGCACCAGTACTTTAAAAATATAGAAAAATGCCTCGTTCTATTAAAAAAGGACCTTACGTTCATCACAAGCTGATGAAAAAAGTAGAAACGGCAAAGGGTGCAACCCGCAAGCAGGTAATCAAGACTTGGTCACGTGCTTCGATGATAGTTCCTGACATGGTGGGTGAAACGATCGCTGTGCACAATGGCAAAAACTTCATCCCGGTATTTGTTACCGAGCCAATGGTTGGACACAAGCTGGGGGAATTTTCTCCGACCCGTAACTTCCGTGGCCACGCTGGTCACCGTAAGGGTTAATGAACGCAATGGTTGATTCTTTGGACATTAATTTTTGAGACTGATAACAGTACAAATAATAGAAAATGGAAGCAGTTGCCAAAATAAAAAATTGCCCGATGTCGCCCCGCAAGATGCGGTTGGTAGTTAACAACATCCGAGGTAAGAAGGTAGGCGATGCCTTGAGCATACTTCGTTTCACAAAAAATGAGGCTGGCTCTTGGCTCGAAAAACTCCTGCTTTCAGCAATCGCCAACTGGGAATACAAACTAGATGGTGCTGAAAGTGCAGACGATTACAACCTTATCGTTAAGACGATTTTCTGTGACGAGGCTGCAATGCTGAAACGTTTCCGCCCGGCTACGCACGGTCGTGCCGCCCGGATTCATAAGCGCCGCAACCACGTTACGCTGATAGTGGAAAACAAAGTTCCGCTTGAGCGTGACCTTGCACCCGCTAAAGTTGAAGCCGAAGGTTAATTAAATTAGCAATCACTAATATCTAATATAATGGGTCAGAAGACTAATCCGATTGGGAATCGCTTAGGTATCATTAGAGGTTGGGACTCCAACTGGTATGCCGATAAAGACTACGGTGAGAAGGTAGTGGAAGATGAAAGAATCCGCATTTACCTCAAAGCCCGTATTGCCAAAGGCGGTATCGCACGAGTGATTATCGAGCGTGCACTCAAGCGCATCACGGTTACTATTCACACCTCACGTCCAGGCATCGTCATCGGAAAAGGCGGCCAGGAAGTAGATAAAATTCGGGAAGAGCTTCGCAAGCTGACCAACAAGGAAGTTCAGATAAATATCGTTGAAATCCGCAAGCCTGAGCTTGACGCTTCCATCGTGGGCGAATCCATTGCGAAGCAAATTGAAGCGCGTATCAATTACCGCCGTGCAATCAAAATGGCCATCCAATCAACTATACGTGCTGGTGCCGAGGGCATCAAAGTCCGTATCTCTGGCCGATTGGCCGGTTCGGAGATGGCACGTACTGAGGAGTACAAAGATGGCCGTACGCCACTGCACACTTTCCGCACCGATATTGACTATATCTTGAGCGAAGCTCAAACAGTTTATGGAAAAATAGGCATCAAAGTATGGATTTGCAAAGGCGAGGTTTACGGCAAACGTGACCTTTCCCCGAATGCAGGCCTTCAGAAGAAAGAACGTGTAGGAGGCGAAGGCGGTGGTGATCGCCGTGAGGGAGACCGCCGAGGCGGAGATCGCCGTGAAGGCGGTGGCCGAGGTGGGGATCGTCGCGATGGCGGCGGCCGCCGTGAAGGCGGCGGCGGCGGAAGGAGAGAAGGTGGCGGCGGTGGCGGCGGTGGCCGTCGGAAGTGATTTTTTCATTCAAAATGTGAATTAAGATTCAAATAATTCGATGTACTTTTGCAGCCGATTTTTCCGCAGGGTAGCAAAAACGGGTATATCGAGGCATTTCAACCAGATTTTTAACTCGGCACAATAACCAAAAGCCGGATTATCTAAACGAAGAAAGATGTTACAGCCTAAACGCACGAAATATCGCAAACAGCAGAAGCCAGTTCAGAAGAGCATTGACGTAAGGGGAAGCATCGTGTCTTTCGGCATCTATGGCCTGAAGGCTATCACAGGTGGAAGGATAACGAGCCGTCAGATTGAATCTGCACGTATCGCAATGACCCGCTACATGAAAAGGGAGGGTCAGGTCTGGATACGCATTTTCCCGGACAAGCCGATTACCCGCAAACCGCAAGAGGTGAGGATGGGTAAAGGTAAAGGTTCATTGGACCATTATGTGGCAATGGTAGCACCCGGGCGCATCATGTTTGAGGTTGATGGCGTAAGCTTGGAGATAGCTCAAGAAGCACTTCGCTTGGCAGCTCAAAAGCTGCCAGTGTTGACCAAGTTGACTGTGCGCCCTGATATGGTAAAATTCTGATGAATTGATGTGACCATAACCATCATTTCAGCAATAAACATTATCTAAGAAAATGGCAACCAAGAAATATTTGGAACTTCAGGAATTCTCCGATGCCGATTTGATAGCAGAATTGGAAGGCTCTGAAGCGTCTTATGAAAAGGCAAGATTCGACCACTCCGTGAAGGGTTTGGACAATCCACTCGAACTTAGGGATATGCGTCGGGACATTGCGAGGATTCAGACAGAAGTTCGCAAGCGTGAGCTTGCTCAGATGACACCTGATGAAATTGCCAAACGGTCAAAAATCAGGGAAAGAAGGAGAAGGAAGTAGTAGATGATAGTTGATGGTGTTCAGTATTAACTGCCAACTTTCAACTACAAACCATATAAAAATGGAAAGCAGAAAATTAAGAAAATCCAGAGTTGGGGTCGTTGTCAGCAACAAAATGATGAAGACCATTAGCGTGAAGGTTGAGCGGCGCCTACAGCACCCGCTTTATGGCAAATCCGTGAAACTTTCCAAGAAGTTCATGGCGCACGATGAAAACAACGATTGCAAAATCGGGGACAAGGTGCGCATTTCGGAGACCCGCCCCTTGAGCAAAAACAAGCGCTGGCGTTTGATTGAAGTTCTTGAAAGAGCGAAATAACCAGTCGTTGACTCTAGTGCTGAGACCAATCTGATTTTGGCAGGCATTAAACAACTACTAACTAAAAATAGGCAGATATGATTCAGCAGGAATCGAGGCTCAAAGTAGCGGATAACAGTGGTGCGAAGGAAGTGCTTTGCATTCGTGTTCTTGGCGGCTCCCACCGTCGTTATGCTTCGGTAGGCGATAAGATCGTTGTAGCTGTCAAAGACGCTTCACCAGGTGGCGTGAAGAAAGGTACAGTATCAAAAGCAGTGGTTGTGCGTACTAAGAAAGAGGTGCGCCGCAAAGATGGCTCCTACATCCGTTTTGACGACAACGCATGCGTTTTGTTGAACAACCAGGACGAGCCGAGGGGTTCCCGTATCTTCGGGCCGGTGGCCCGTGAACTTCGGGAGAAGGACTACATGCGAATTGTTTCGCTAGCCCCCGAGGTACTCTAAAATATTCATTGAAATTGAGACAACCTCAAACAGGTTGCATCAGATAAGTCGCTGATAATCATGGCACATAAAGAAAAAAAGACAAGGTTTGCACCTAAGTTCCACGTCAAGAAGGGTGATAAGGTGAAGGTCATTGCCGGCAACTACAAAGGTGTAACTGGCGAAGTCTTGGAAGTGTTCCCGGACAAAAACCGTGCGATTGTTGACAACGTCAACATGAAGAAAAAGCACCGCAAGCCTACTCAGGACAAGCCCGGTGGTATTGTTGATATCGCTGCACCGATACACCTCTCCAACTTGATGTTGGTAGATCCGAAAACTGGCGAAGCGACCCGCATAGGCAGGAAGCTGGTGGATGGCAAATTGGTTCGCTATGCCAAAAAGTCTGGCGAATTGTTTAACTAATTATTCTGACTAATTTTTCAAGCAATGAAATACGTTTCAAGGTTAAGGGCAAAATATGAAAAGGAAGCCGTGCCGGCATTGCAGGAGCAGTTCCAGTACAGCAACCCAATGGAAGTACCCAAATTGGTGAAAATTTGCCTCAACCAAGGTGTGGGTCAAGCCACCCAAGACAAAAAGCTGGTTGATGTGGCCATTGAAGAAATGAGCCAAATAGCTGGCCAAAGGGCAGTAATTACAAAAGCCAAGAAATCGGTTTCGAACTTCAAGCTTCGTGAAGGCATGCCAATTGGCGTTCGAGTGACCCTTCGAAGCACCAAGATGTGGGAGTTTATGGACAGGCTTATCTCCGTTTCGCTGCCACGTGTACGTGACTTTAGGGGTATCAACGACAAGAGCTTTGATGGCCGTGGCAACTATTCGATGGGTGTCACCGAGCATATCATCTTCCCGGAAATTGATTTGGACAAGGTCACGAAGATCACGGGCATGGATGTCACTTTCGTTACAACCGCCAAAACTGACAATGAAGCTTATGCTTTGCTGAAGCAACTTGGCCTTCCATTCAAAAGCAAAAACGTTCAGCAGCAGTAATCCAACGTTAAATACCAAATTGCTTAGCAAGCAAACAACATAAAAATGGCAAAGAAATCAATCATAGCACGAGAAGTTAAGCGGACAAAGATGGTCGCCAAATATGCCGGCCTCCGCAAAAAACTCAAGGAAGCTGGTGACTACGAGGCGCTTGATAAGTTGCCTCGCAATGCACTCCCTGTCCGTCTGCACAATCGGTGCAAGCTGACGGGACGTCCGAAGGGTTACATGCGCAAATTTGGGCTTTGCCGCAATAAATTCCGGGAGATGGCCTTGGATGGCAAAATCCCAGGGATAACCAAGGCAAGCTGGTAAACCAAAGGCTTGCATTTTCAGCCTCGATTGTGGCTGGTTTCGATTCAAAAGCTTTGAATAGCAAATAAAATAAAATGATAGTAACTGATCCAATAGCAGATTTCCTGACCCGCATTCGCAATGCACAACAGGCAGGCCACAAGGTGGTGGAAATACCTTCTTCCAATGAGAAAAAGGCCATCACTGAAATTCTCTACAACAGCGGCTATATTCTCAAGTACAAATTTGACGATGAAGTTGGTATCAACGGCATCATCAAAATTGCGCTCAAGTATGACGTGGTTTCCCGGCAGCCGATTATCCGCAAACTGGAAAGGTTTAGCCGTCCAGGCTTGCGCCAGTATCGCAGAGTCAACGAAATTCCCAAGGTAATCAACGGTTTGGGTATTGCCATCGTGTCCACCTCGAAGGGTATCATGACTGACAAGCAGGCCAGAGAGGAAAATGTAGGAGGTGAGGTTCTTTGCTTCATTTATTGATTTTTTACTAAAAATTAGAAGAAAATGTCCCGGATAGGAAAAATGCCGATAACCATACCAAGTGGCGTTGAAGTAAAAATCAACGATAAGAATTTGGTATCAGTGAAAGGGCCGAAAGGGCAGCTTACACAACAAATTGACCCTGATATTCAGGTTTCGATGGAAGATGGAGCTATTTCGGTTAACCGTCCAACTGACCAAAAGCGCCATCGTTCACTACATGGTCTTTACCGTTCACTACTGAACAACATGGTTGAAGGCGTATCGAACGGGTATGTGAAAGACCTCGAAGTGGTGGGCGTGGGTTACCGTGCAGCCAATACAGGCCAATTGTTGGAGCTAACCTTGGGATTTTCCCACCCGGTTATGTTTTACATCCCTGAAGAGGTAAAAGTGTCTACTTCGCAGGAAAAAGGTAAAAACCCAATGATTAAGTTGGAAAGCGCCGACAAGGAGCTTATCGGGCAGATTGCTGCCAAGATTAAGTCTTTCCGTAAGTCGGAGCCATACAAAGGAAAAGGTATCAAGTTTCAAGGTGAGATTCTGCGCCGGAAAGCTGGCAAGGCAGCTGCCAAGAAATAATCAACCTCAGCCAATTAGTTTGGCGGGTTTTGTTCAGAGTTTGTTTGAGTCAGTATTAAAAATGTCTTGGGTTTGGACCAAGTGCGCCTTACACTAAGTCAAAAACAATATCCAGAAAATGAAATTCAAGAAAGAACAGCGCAGACGACGCATTCACCTGCGCATCCGCAAAGCAGTAGTAGGCACCGCGGAGCGCCCACGCCTTAGCGTTTACCGGAGCAATCACGCTATTTACTGCCAATTGATAGACGACCGTGCAGGCCATACAATATTGGCCGCTTCTTCGATGGACAAAAGCATCGCAAAGGCTACCAATGTAGAACAAGCCAAGCAAGTAGGCAAGTTGATTGCCGAAAAAGCAGTCGGTTCCAAAATCGAGGCGGTTGTGTTCGATCGTAGCGGTTACTTGTACCACGGCAGGGTTAAAGCTTTGGCCGAAGGCGCACGAGAAGGCGGATTGAAATTCTAATCATTGTGAAAAATCTCTTTTTTAAAGAGTTCAAATAATTTTTCAATGTCAAATAGCAACGTTCAGAAAGTAAGAACCGTAGAATCTGAAATCAAAGAGAAACTAGTGAGCCTCAACCGGGTTGCCAAAGTAACCAAAGGTGGCCGTACGTTTAGTTTCGCTGCGATTGTAGTGGTTGGGGACGGTAACGGCTCAGTTGGCCAGGGGTTGGGCAAGGCTCGTGATGTCACGGAAGCCATCACCAAAGCGGCTTCTGATGCCAAGAAGAACATGATAAAAGTACCAGTTTTTAAAGGTACTATCCCACACGAGCAGAAAGGGAAGTTCGGTGCAGGCCGGGTACTTATACGCCCTGCAGCCGCAGGTACAGGTGTAATTGCTGGAGGTTCCATGCGTGCAGTGTTGGAGATTGCCGGGGTACACAACGTATTGGCCAAGTCCATGGGTTCTTCCAACCCACACAACGTGGTCAAAGCGACACTCGATGCACTCTCCAAGTTGCGCAGTCCAATTGATATTTCTAAGCAGCGGAGCCTGACTTTGGAAAAAGTTTTTAACGGATAATTCAATCTTCGTTTGAAAGTCCAGCTTTTTAAACAGAAGCCTAAACCGGAAATTAAATAAAATGGGTAAGGTCAAAATAACGCAGGTAAAAAGCACGATAGATCGTCCTAAGCGACAAAAGCTGACGATGGAATCGTTGGGCATTCGCAAGATGCATCAGACGGTCGTGCACGAAGCAACGCCCCAGATTTTGGGGATGATTGCCAAAGTTCAACACTTG
Source organism: uncultured Saprospiraceae bacterium (assembly GCA_964508135.1). GTDB lineage: Bacteria > Bacteroidota > Bacteroidia > Chitinophagales > Saprospiraceae > UBA6168. Next base: position 9,460 of record CAZDSU010000071.1, on the reverse strand, counting down.
GTAGTTGTGGAGAACGCTTAATCAAAAATAACTATCGTTCATTTTCAATTGACTTGATAAAATGGAACTTCATAATCTAAGACCGGCAAAGGGCGCTACTCATAAAGAAAAGCGGATAGGCAGGGGTCAAGGCTCAGGCAGTGGCGGTACAGCTGGGAAAGGTCACAATGGCGCAAAAGCGCGTACTGGCCATAATGAAAAGCGTGGCTTTGAAGGTGGTCAAACACCTATGCAACGCCGTTTGCCAAAGCGTGGCTTCAAGAATCCCAACCGTATCGAATATACTGCGGTGAACTTGGACCGCCTTCAGGAAATTGTTGAGAAATACAAAATGACTGATATTACGCTTGAGGCGCTCCATGCCAATGGCATCATCGGTAAGAACGATAGGATAAAAATATTGGGCAGAGGCGAACTGAACAGCTCGGTGAAAGTGACAGCACATGCCGTGTCAGCTACTGCTAAACAAGCTATTGAGGAAAAAGGCGGAAGCGTTAATCTGGTTTGAAGGATGAAGCTTGCCGCACGGAAAGCGGGAGGAGGCCTTTCAGTGTGAAGTTTCGAGTGTCAAACATCAAATCCAGCGAACCAAGTTGGATGGTATAAGAAATTCCGATGAAAAAATTCATTACGACTATCCAGAACATCTGGAAAATCAAAGAGCTCAGGGAACGAATTGGTTGGACGTTGTTGATGCTTTTTGTGTTTCGGCTTTGCTCCTTTGTGGTTCTGCCAGGCGTTAACCCTGATGCAATCACAAGAGCAGGACAAAACGGGTCTTCCCAAGATATCCTCGGTATAATTAACATGTTCACGGGTGGGGCATTCGAGAATGCATCCCTGATGGCATTGGGTATCATGCCATACATCACGGCCTCTATCATTGTGCAGTTGTTGGGATTTGCTATGCCTTATTTCCAGCGGCTTCAACAAAAAGAAGGCGAAAGTGGCCGCAAGAAACTGACCCAAATCACGCGGATGCTGACTGTTGCCATTACGCTGGTGCAGGGTGGAGGTTACCTTACCTATATCAACTCGATGAACGCAGTTGATGCGGCAATGCCTCCCGGGTTGTTCTGGATTTCGAGCACAATTATCCTTTCTGCCGGAACCATGTTTGCCATGTGGCTCGGTGAAAAAATCACGGACAAGGGCTTGGGCAACGGTGCCTCCTTGTTAATTATGATTGGCATTATTTCAAGGATGCCTCAGGCATTTGCGAGCGAGATTGGCATGCAGATTGGCCAGAATGCTTGGTTCAAGTTGATATTCGAGTTTGCACTCTTGTTTGCTGTGGTTATGGCAATAATACTTATTATTCAAGGTGTGCGCAAAATTCCAATCCAATTTGCAAAGCACATGGTTCAGCGGGGAAATACTAGCATACCAGCCGCTGGTGCGAGGGACTATATTCCTATCAAAGTGAATTCAGCAGGTGTCATGCCAATCATTTTTGCTCAGGCACTGATGTTCGTTCCCTCAACTATTGCTCAATTTTCAAGCAGCGGTGGACAGGCTGGGGCGACCACTGGAATATTAGGTCAGTTGACCGATCCTTATTCTGTTTCTTCATCCGTCTTTGTATTTCTGCTGGTAGTTGGTTTTACGTACATCTATACCGCATTGATTGTAAACCCGACACAATACGCGGAGTATTTGAAGCGTCAGAATGCATTCATACCTGGTATCAAGCCTGGAAAACCCACGGCTGATTTCATTGATGCGATTACTACTCGAATTACCCTCCCAGGCTCGATATTTCTTGGATTGATAGCTATCATGCCAGCATTTGCTGGGCTGTTCACAGATAACATGGCTTTCGCTGCCTTCTTCGGGGGTACATCAATTCTCATCGGGGTAGGTGTTATTTTGGATACACTCCAACAAATAGAAAGCCACCTGCTCATGCGCCGCTACGATGGCCTCGTGAAATCAGGTAAAATTCAGGGTAGGACAAGATTGCAGGGGATTGGTTCCAACATGTAATTAATTTGTCCCCTCCTATTGGGGGATGATTCTGATAGAACAAACTGAATATTTCAATCGTGCTACTAGGCAAATAGCGGTTACAAACTTCCGGTTAAAGCCCACTTTGCTTAGTAGCACGTTGTCATTATAAAGCCTTTTGAGATGACGATGAGAAGCTTGTTGAATCAGCCGAAGACGAATTTGATATTCTATAAAACGGATGACGAAATTGAGCTGATTCGTGAAGCTTGCCTTTTGGTTTGCAAAGTGCTGACACATGTTGGCGCCAATATCAAACCAGGCATGAAAGGCAGCAAACTGGACCGTGAAGCTGAAGAGCTAATACGAGACCATGGCGCAATACCGGCATTCAAAGGATATGTCGGGGCAGGTTCAGATACGGAATTCCCATCCACGCTTTGCATTTCGATGAATGAGGTTGTGGTGCATGGTATTCCTTCCGATGAAACAGAATTCAAGGATGGTGATGTCGTTTCAGTGGATTGCGGAGTATTGTTGAACGGATACCACGGTGATGCGGCCTACACTTTTGCATTGGGCGATGTTGATGAAAAGACCATGGAGTTGCTGCGGATAACCAAGACCTCCCTTTACAAAGGAATTGAGCAAGCGGTGCACGGGAAGCGAATTGGCGATATTGGTTATGCCATTCAAACTTACACGGAGCGTGTGTTCGGTTACTCGGTGGTTCGGGAGTTGGTTGGTCATGGCGTGGGTAAGTCGCTCCACGAAGACCCTGAGGTGCCAAACTACGGCAAGCGTGGAAATGGTGTTTTGATGAAAGAAGGCTTGGTCATTGCCATCGAACCCATGATAAATATGGGTAAGAAGGATATCATTCAAGGGAAGGATGGTTGGACTATCATGGCCTCCGATAGAAAACCTTCTGCACATTACGAGCATACGGTTGCAGTGCGGAAGAACCACGCCGATATCCTCTCTGATCACGACCCCATCGAAGCAGCTATCGCCATGAACCCCGAACTAAAAACTGTGGAAGCAAAGGAAGAAATAGGTGCGTTGTTAGCCTAAAAAATAAGCAGGCACACACCAGATTTTGGACAAAGTTGGACAAGTTGATTTTTTTTTAATCGGCAGTAAAACTTTGGTTGATATTCGTATCTTTGCGCTCCGAATTTTGAAAGCATGGCTAAACAAGATTTAATAAAGCAAGACGGAACTATTGATGAGGCACTTTCAAATGCCATGTTCAGGGTACGTCTGGAGAACAATCACATTATAACGGCCACCATTTCGGGAAAGATGCGGATGAACTACATCCGAATCCTACCAGGCGACCGGGTTGCAGTTGAAATGTCTCCCTACGACCTTTCGAGAGGAAGAATAATCTATCGCTACAAGTAAAATTGCGGCGAATTTTTAATACATTGAAAATCAAAGCGTTATGAAAGTCAGGGCTTCTGTCAAAAAGCGGTCAACGGATTGTAAGATTGTGAGGAGAAAGGGTAAGATCTATGTCATCAACAAGAAAAACCCGAAATTCAAACAACGTCAAGGTTAATCCGACCTGCTTTGAATGAATGTAATTTACTGAAATTCGTAAATCATTAAGAATATGGCACGTATTGCAGGTGTTGACTTACCAAGAAACAAGCGCGGCGTTATAGGCCTCACTTATATCTTCGGTATTGGTGCCTCCAGGGCAAAGGAAATCTTGGAAGGAGCAGGTATTGATGAAAACGTCAAGGTAAACGAATGGACGGATGACAACGTTCGTACCATTACTCAGCTCATCCAGAAGGACTACAAAGTTGAGGGCGAGCTCCGTTCAGAAGTGCAGATGAGTATCAAGCGCTTGATGGACGTTGCCTGCTACCGTGGCCTCCGCCACAGGAAAGGTCTTCCGCTTCGGGGTCAGCGCACCAAGACCAACGCACGTACCCGCAAGGGCAAGCGTAAAACAGTCGCAAACAAAAAACTGGCTAAGAAGTAATTTACCTAGGCTCTGTTTTTTCTGCATGGCAATAAAAAGTGCAGCATAGCCGGGTTTCAATTAATATCAAGATGGCAAAGGTTAGATCCAAAGTCAAGGCAAAAAGAAAAGTAAAAGTTGAGCCGGAAGGCTTCGCTTATATTCAGGCAACGTTCAACAATATCATTGTGTCGTTGACCAACAAAAAAGGTGAAGTGATTAGCTGGGGTTCGGCTGGCAAAGCTGGTTTCAGGGGTTCTAAAAAGAACACACCTTATGCCGCACAGATGGCCGCTGGTGATGCTGCTAAAGTAGCATTTGAGGCTGGGTTGCGCACCGTTGAGGTCTATGTGAAAGGCCCGGGTTCAGGCAGGGAGGCAGCCATCAGGGCGCTTGACCAGACTGGCGTGAAGGTTTCCCGGATTTTGGACCTCACACCGGTTCCGCACAACGGCTGCAGGCCACCCAAGCGCAGGAGGGTATAACCACTTGCGCATGCAATCCAAGTCTTTTTTAATCGAAAAAAGAAAACATTTATAATGGCAAGGTATAACGGTCCAAAACAGAAGAAAGCCCGCTCCTTTGGCGAGCCTATTTATGGTTTTAGCAAGGCTTTTGAAAAGAAAAAATACGCACCGGGGATGCATGGCCAAACCCGCAAGCGCAAGCAGCGTTCCAACTATGCAATCCAGTTGATGGAGAAGCAAAAAGCGAAGTACACTTACGGTGTGTTGGAGCGCCAGTTCCGCAACATGTTCGAAGTTGCCAGCCATAAGCACGGTGTTACAGGTACAGTACTACTTCAACTGCTGGAGTCCCGCCTCGACAACACCGTATTCCGCCTTGGCATCGCTCCTACCCGCCGTGCTGCACGTCAGCTAGTTTCCCACCGTCACGTTGTTGTGAACGGAGTACTGACGAACGTGCCGTCTTACCACCTTCGCCCAGGCGACGTGGTTGAGGTGCGTGGCCAGTCCAAAGAGCTTGACCTGATTAGGGAACAAGTAGGTAAGAAAACCGACGTGAAGAAATTTGGTTGGTTGGAATTCAATCCTGACAAAATGCGTGGCACGTTCCTGTCTTATCCAGAACGTGAACAAATACCAGAGAAGTTGAACGAGCAATTAATCGTTGAACTTTACTCTAAATAAGGTTCAATCGGTTTGGCAGGCACCTACTTGGGTTGCCTGCCAAACCTGTTTTATTTAGCGCTTACATTGCGCCCATCTTGTTGAATTTATTCAGCAAAATGTGTTGAAAATCTGAACAGACGGCCTATATCCTTCATCCTTTCAAAGATTTCTTCATTATATGAGCATCTTAAATTTCCAAAAGCCTGACAAAATCATGATGCAGAAAGCTAATGATTTTGAAGGCATTTTTGAATTCAGGCCGTTGGAGCCTGGTTTTGGCCAAACCATTGGCAACTCACTCAGAAGAATCCTGCTTTCCTCATTGGAAGGCTTTGCTATTTCCGCTGTGCGCATCGCTGGTGTTGACCACGAGTTCGCTACCATCAAAGGCGTCGTAGAAGACGTTCTTGACATAATTCTGAACCTTAAGCAGGTTCGTCTCAAGCAACTGATTCAAGGTGAAGACCTTGCTTCCGAGAAAATCTACCTCACCATCAGTGGTAAAGAAGAATTCCGTGCTGGTGATTTGGAGGAGCACACCAATGTTTTCAAGGTGATGAATCCTGACATGCTCATTTGTAAAATGGAGCCATTCGTGAACTTGGAGATGGAGTTCACGGTCACCAAAGGCCGTGGTTACGTCCCCGCTGGTGAAAATTTGCCGAAAGATTCACCGATTGGCGTGATTCCGCTCGATGCCATTTACACGCCAATAAAGAACGTTGCTTACAAGATTGAAAATACCCGTGTGGGTCAGCGCACTGACTACGAGCAACTGACCTTGGAAGTAAAAACCGATGGTACCATCCACCCGGAAGATGCCGTCAAAGAAGCTTCCCGTATCATGATTCACCACCTGATGCTTATCACTGATGAGTACATCAGCATCCCCGATGACTCTGGTCGCCGTGACGATGTGGTGGACGAGCATGTACTGCACATGCGCAAGCTATTCAAAACCAGCCTCGAAGACCTCGACTTGTCGGTCCGTGCCTACAACTGCCTCAAGGCTGCCAAGATCAACACCTTGGCCGAGTTGGTACGCTACGACACACACGAGTTGCTTAAGTTCAGGAACTTTGGCAAAAAATCGCTCGTCGAAATCGAGGAACTGCTGCAAGACAAAGGTTTGACTTTCGGCATGGACTTGTCGAAGTACAAACTTGACGAAGAATAAAACGATTGCGGACTGCGGATTTCCAATTGCGGAATTCCGAAACCCTTAATCATAACTGCAATGACTGTCGAAGTTTGTTTATAGAAATTGGCTTTGGAATCTAAAATTTCCCAATTTCCAATTTCCGAATTTCCAAATCTCCGGTGTTGCGAAGATCACCAAATTCTAAAATTAACTAGGCCATGAGACACGGCAAGAAGAACAAGCATCTCGGGATGACGATGGAGCATCGTCAAGCGATGTTTGCCAACATGTCCAATTCGCTGATAGAGCATAAGCGAATCACGACCACCCTCCAGAAAGCAAAAGCATTGCGCAAGTACTTCGAGCCGTTGGTCACAAGGGCAAGGGAGAATACGACCCACTCTCGTAGGATTGTGTTTGGCCACTTGCAGAGCAAGGAAGCCATCAAGGAACTTTTTGGCCCAATCGCAGAAGCCGTTGGCGACCGCCCAGGTGGCTATGTGCGCATCATTCGCACCGGCTACCGTCATGGCGACGCTGCCGATCTGGCGATGATAGAATTGGTGGACTTCAATCCAGATTACAACGGCCAAGCGAAAGCTGGTGAAACTGACAAAGGCAAGAAGCGCCGCACCCGTCGTGGTGGTGGTGGTGCTGCAAAAGCTGCTACAACCGCCGCAGTTGCTGCTGCACCAGTTATTGCCGAAGTTGCGGAGGAAGACATGATTGCCGTCGGTGAAATCGCTGAAGAGGCTGCTGAGGCAGCAGAAAGCAGCGCTACCGAAACTGCTGAAAACGATACGGAAGCTCCTGCAAAGGACGAGGAATAGTCAGAAATTCAACTTTCTGGTAAAAGCAAACGGGCGGGTTCGACATGAACCACGCCCGTTTGCTTTTTATTCAGGCCAAGATGTTTTTGCGAAGGTAGAGCAGGCGATGACACCTTTCAGAAAGATGTCACCGCTTTTCGATAATTTTGCACCCATTATTGAAGCTGTTTAGACTTTCCTCATTTGGCTAAAAAAGGCGCTTTTCCGCCCTGAAATCAGCAATTTTTTCGGCAATAGCGCTGCTATTCCCTCAAAAATTCCTGACTTCAGGACAAAAAATCACTCTTTTTTATCTCAAACAGGAAAGTCTAAACAGCTTCATTTTCAAACAAATTACAAAACAGACCAACTTATGAAAAAACAATTGCTCGCCTGCTTGACCTTTTGCAGCCTTGCTGCGCTGTTCTCCTGCAATAGCGGGACAAAAACACCGGATGTCACCAAGGTTGTCGTGTCAACCATTAACTTCAACAAGTCAGATGGGGCAGACTGCGACAAACCGGACACGATGCGTATTGATTGCGCAACCATCAACCTCAGCTATCCCAATGTGGAGCAAGGAAGCGAACCTTTGAAAAAAAGCGTGGCCGCTTGGGCAGAGACATACTTGATGGGCATTTTGGGAGGCTATGATTCTTTGGGCAATCCAATCCCCTCAAATAGCCTTGATGCTGCGGCAGCGTCATTTTTTCAAACCCGCAAGGACTTTGCGATGGATGCCGAGGGTTCTCCGGCAGGGAGATGGACAGCAGAAAGCACGGACACCGTATTGCTGAACGATGGCCAACACCTCACCTTGGGAATCTTGGGCTACACCTTTGAGGGAGGCGCACATGGAAGCCCAACGGCTGCGGTCTTAACTTTTGAAGCCAGCACCGGAAAGCCACTTACATGGGATGACCTCGTGACCGACACAACCGCTTTGAAAGTAGTTGCAGAGAAAAAATTCAAGGAGGTAAGGACGGACATTTTCAACCCAACGGATGGTTCCGAGCCTTTTAAGTTCGACGATATTTTCCAGTTCAAGCTCCCCGATAATTATGGACTGACGAAGGATGGCATCTACTGTCATTACCTGGCTTACGAAGTCGGGCCTTATGCCATTGGAGAATCAGCGTTTACCATTACGTTTGGGGAGCTGGGGGCGCTTTCAAAAATCAAGCAGTAATAATGGTGCCTGTTGATTAGTGTCGGCGTGATTCATAGTCTACTGTCGTCAACTTAAGGGATAAATTGAAAAATCTGCCCTGACTGACATCCCCCTACCCCCCTTCTAAGGGGGAATTCGTGAGTGCTAAACCTCAAAAATTGAGCAATTTAGCAGGGTTTTATTCCCCCTTTGAAGGGGGTTAGGGGGATGTTCGTGGCGGAAACAGTTCCTTAAGTTGACGACATTAGATTCATAGTCACGCCGACACTTCGCCCGAAATGGCCCCTCCGTTACCGCTCCTTGAACACATCCGTGTCCCAGCCCCGAAACTCATAGTACCTGCGCTTGGGTTCTCCGGTCCAGCCATTGATGCCTTTCTTGCGGGGCAGGTAATAGCCGTGGATGTACCCCAAAGGGAAAATGACAAGCCCCAGCCCCGTCATGGCGACCGCCCTGCTGAAAAACCAGGAAAGTGAACAGATGAGCACCAGCGTGAGCACATACTTGCCAACCCTGCGCCACTTCGGGGTCTGCTCCTCAAAATGCCCGAAGGTGATATTCCCGACGGCGTAGATGATGCTGACGATGGCGATTTCGAACCAGAGGGTGGGGGTGGGGGACATGGTGAATTGTTTTTTTGCTTGATGTGGTATTTGGGCAAAGTTAGAAATTTCAAAACTGCTTGGCGCCAATGCATTTTTTGCAAATCTTGGCTAATCCACTATCTGTTCTTCTATGAACGGCACTGCTCGTTGCAAGCTGTGTTTGCAAGCGGGCGTAGGTTGCGGCGGCTGGCCGCCGTAAGAAATCATACTTAGCCTACGGACGGCGGCCAAAGGCCGCAACCAATGGGCGTCAACAAGCAGAGCTTGTGACGAGCAGGGCCGTTTTTCAATTGGGAGGTTGTGGGCCAGCGGGGGGAACTTCCGTTTTTAATTAGGTTGGGCATTCATGGGATAACTGGGTCAGACAGCTAAGGGATTCTTACTTTTATACTCGTTTTCAAACTCCTCAAACTTATCATTTTTATATCTCTTGAGTTTTGAGGGAATAGGCATCATAAAATAATAATTTACGGAGTTTTTTATAATGTCTTTCTCGACCATTATTGTTCTATGTATAACAGCAACTACTGCAAGAACCCCAATAACTAAAGGCGCAATGAAAGAAGGAATATTATGGGTTATGAGAAAATCATTAATCCAAGCATTGAAATGAGTAATCCAAACGGGTGCGGCTTCAATTTGATGTAGATTTGTGTTAAAAAAAAGCACCAATGACAGC
>CAZDSU010000070.1:0-34712 GCA_964508135.1 uncultured Saprospiraceae bacterium | reverse complement strand
CGCCCCAGACCCCTTGCTTATAACAAGGCGGGCATTATTGGGGCACCGCCTTTTTATGTATAATAACGCATGTCTGGGTAGGAATTCTAAATTAACGTCAAACAAACAATAAGTGGCAGCTATCAAAATGTATGAAATACACCTCTGTTCAATCTTAGAATCACCGAAAGAATATTTTGGCAATTTGTGTCTTTAAAGTTGGGTTTTTCAATTACCGTGTTAATTTTACGCCGCAAGAATTACATTTTCTCACTAAAAAAGATTGAGTATGAAACAACATGTCAAACACTTTTTAACAGCTGTCCTGCTGTTAACAAGTTTACTTTCATTTGCACAACGTGGCACGGTGTCGGGTAAGATTACCGATACGAGTGGAGAGCCGCTCATCGGGGCGGCTGTCCAAGTTCAGGGCACATCAACAGGTACGGTAACGGACGTTGATGGAATGTATTCGCTGGCGCTGAATGCGGGCAGCTACACTATTGAAATTACGTTCATCGGCTACGAACCTACCACTCGCACGGCTACAGTTGGCCAAGGCACGACCACCTTGAATGTGTCCTTGGAATCCGGCGCAACCGACCTCGCAGAAGTTGTGGTTTCGGTGGGTAGCCGTACCTCGCAGCGCACCATTACCGACTCTCCAGTGCCGATTGACATCGTTTCTGCCAAGGAACTGGCGGCCACTGGGCAAACTTCCTTTGACCGAGCCTTGCAGTACAAAGTGCCTTCGTTCAACAGCATTCAAACGCCCGTGAACGATGCCACCTCGCTGCTCGACCCTTACGAGATTCGGAACATGGGGCCAAGCCGCACCTTGGTCCTCATCAATGGAAAACGGAAAAATCTCAGTTCCCTCATTTACATCCAGACTTCACCGGGACGTGGGGAAGGTGGCGCAGACCTCGCTGCCATTCCTCAGGATGCCATCAAGCGGGTGGAAATCCTGCGTGACGGTGCTTCTGCCCAGTACGGTTCTGATGCCATCGCTGGCGTTATGAACATTATTTTGAAGGATAGGTACGAATATGGAACCGTGTCGCTCAACACAGGTATGACCGCAGAGGGCGATGGCGAAATGGTTGGTATTTCCGTGAACAACGGCGCCAATTTTCTCAAAAAAGGCTTCATCAACTATACGATGGCACTGTCGCACAAAAACCTTGCAAATCGTCCTGGAAAGGTGGATGCCGCAGGGGAGGCAGGTGACTTTGGTGCTGATATTGGCACGGTCAACAACTTCCTTAACCTCAAGCCCGATGCTGGAAACGTTAACGGTGACCCGGAGAAAACGACCTCCCAATTTTTGGTAAACGCTGGCATCCCGGTAGGCGAGAACGCAGAGGTTTATGGCAACGCAGCTTATGTTTACAAAAAGGTAAACAGCTTCGCAAACTACCGCACACCCTACTGGCGCACCACCGATGACGGCCTCCTCCACAAGCCGGGAACTCCCTACCTCGGCTACCTCCCAACTTTTGAGGGCGACCTGAGCGACTATAACGGCACCATTGGCTTCCGTTCGGAGAAAAACGGCTGGAACTCGGACGTGAGCTTCACGATAGGCGGCAACGAGCAACTTTACACCGTGGCCAACTCACGCAACCGCAGCTTGGGTGCCCGAAGCCCGATTTATTTCAAACCGGGCGGTTACAGTTTCTCGCACAATGTCGGCAACATTGACGTGAACAAAATGCTGTTCGAGAACTTCAACTTCGGCATTGGCATGGAGATGCGCCGGGAGGTTTTTAAAATCATGGCTGGCGATACGGCCTCGTTCGTTGGCTCAGGTGCCGACTCGTTCCCGGGCATTGGCGAAGCAAACGCCAGTACGAACACCCGCTCCAACGTTGGGGGCTACATTGACCTTGCCTACGACATCAACCGGAGCTTCCTGTTGGGCGCTACTTTCCGCACCGAGCAGTACAGCGATTTTGGCAACACTTTCGTTTACAAATTCAGCGGTCGCTACAAGTTCCTCGACGACATGGTGACATTGCGTGCCAGCTACTCCACGGGCTTCCGGGCACCAATGCTGCACCAGATTTACTTGCAAATTGCGCAGCAAAGCTTCGTGCCTGGCCAGGGTATCCAGAGCAAGGGTATCTTCAACAACAAAAGCTCTCAGGCTCGCCAGATGGGCATCGAAAGCCTGAAGCCGGAGAAGTCAACCAACGTCACGGTTGGCCTTGGCTTGAACCCGACGAAGAACTTGAGCATTACGGTTGACTATTACAGAATTGATGTGAAAGACCGCATCATCCTTGGTTCTGAGATTGCTGAATCAGATACAACCACCACACTCGGTCAGATTCTCGCCTCCAACGGCATCGTTGCTGCCAGTTTCTTCACCAACGGTATCAACACGACCACGAGCGGTATTGACTTCGTAATCAGCAACCGCAACATGTTGCTCGGCAGTGGCAAGCTGAACATCAACCTCGCTGGCAATTTTGCGCTTGAAAATGCACTGGACGGCGATGTGCTGAACCCAGACATCCTCTCTGGTACGGATAAGACCATTTTTGATGCCACGCAGGAGGCGCTACTTCTTTCCTCTCGCCCAGAGTACAAAGCCATTTTGGGCTTTGACTACAACATTGGCCGTTGGGCATTTTCACTGAACAATACCTTGTTTGGCCCGACTACCTTCCGTCAAGCAGGTCTCAGCTCGGACCTGAAGACGGTCTTCCAACCAAAAGTGGTCACAGACCTTAGCATCAACGTTGAATTGATGAAAAACCTGAACTTCGGATTGACGGTGCAGAACATCGCCAACGTCCTCCCGGAGTACAAGTTTGAGGCACTCAACACCAACGGTGAGAGCTTGCTGAAGGATGCAGCTGCTGTTCAGGTTCAGCGCAACCTGATTACCTTCAACAACCGCTACCATATACTGACTTATGATGGCTCGCACTTTAGCCAACTCGGCACTGTGTTCGCCGCCAATTTGACATTGAAATTCTAAAAAGGCATCCAATCATTGCCGAATGGCCGGCCTCCTTTGTGGGGCTGGCCATTTTTTTTACCCAGAAAACCAATTCCATGTTAATTGCCAAACGGTACGTTTTTTGAAAAAATAGGGTGGCTCCCCCTCTCTAGCACCAAAAAATTTGGAACAGCTCCGCCGAAAGAACGTTATTTGTTGCTGAGACCCTTTTCATTCTATCACCCAAAACAATGTCGAAACTTCTACTTTCCCTGTCTTGCCTGTTGTTGCTTTTGCCGCTGTTTGCGCAGCAGGAGCCATCTTTCATTCAAATCATTCCTGATGAATATGCACAAATTCACCACCAAGGTGAAATGGCCTTGCTCCAAATGAAATACCGGGAAGCCCTGTCCCATTTCAAAAAAGTGTTGAAGAAATTCCCTGATTTTTCGCCAGCACTGCGCAGTTCGGGAGCGTGCTATGAGCTGATGGGCGAGTTGGAGGAGGCTTCAACATATTATGTGAAGGCACTGGAAAACAGCCCCAATTTCTCCCGTGCCCTGTATTTTGAATGTGGCAAAATCTACTACCAATGTGGCAAGTACGAGCTGGCGTTGAAGTATTTTGAGCAATTTGACAGCCTGAAAATTGTGCAACCTACCGTTTTTGCCTACAACGGCCTTGAAGAGCGGAAAGTGGAGGAAAGCTACTACGCAGAATTGGAGAACAACCTGCGCTCTTGTCGTTCGGCTACGGATTCGTTGCAGTTTCTGAATATCGGCGAGGTTGTCAACCTTGGCGGAGGCATCAACACTGGGGCGAACGAATACTTTCCGTACCTCACGAACGACGGTAATACGATGTATTTTACCAGCAAAAAAAACGAAACCGCAGATGAAAACCTTTTCATGGCCACCCGCCCCAGGGGCGATTGGAAATCGGCGGAACCCGTGAGTGACTTCAACACCAGCCAGAACGAGGGAATGGTGACGATGGTGCGGGATGGCCGCCGTTTGTTCTTCACCGCTTGCCAACGACCTGAGGTGCTGGGAGCTTGCGATATTTGGGAAGCTGTGACCGATGGCCGTCAAATCACCGAGGCTAGCCCCGTCAATGGCTACGCCAACAGCGATTCGTGGGAGTCACAAGCGAGTATCAGTTGCGATGGCAACACCCTCTATTTTGCCAGCAACCGTGAGGGAGGACTGGGCGGCACTGACATCTGGGTATGCCAGCGGAATGCGGATGGCCGTTGGGGCCAACCCACCAACCTCGGGGCTATCATCAATACTACCGGCGATGAGGAGGCCCCGTTCATCACGAACGATGGAAAGGTGCTGTACTTCTCGTCCACGGGCCATCTTGGCCTCGGCGAACAGGACATTTTTGTGTCGAGGTTGCAGGTGAACGGCAGTTGGAGCTTTGCCCGCAATTTGGGGATGCCCGTCAATTCCGCCTATCGGGAGCTCGGCATCTTCCTGACGGCGGACGGCAAATCTGGTTATTTTTCCTCCAATCGCAAGGGCGGGCATGGCGGCATGGACATCTACAAATTCGACCTGCCGAATCAACTTTCGAGCGACCCGATTACCTACGTGGAGGGCTACGTGCGTGACTCCATCACGCATGTACCAGTTCCTTGCACGGTGATGGCAAAGCACCGTTTGCCCATAAAAACGGATGACGAAGGGCGGTTTTTTCTTTGCCTGAAGGCGAACGACACCTTGGACGTGGAAATCAGGGCCGACGATTACCATATTTATAAGCACAGATTTGAAATACCGAAATGGGAGAACCGCACCTCGTACCATTTGAACCTGCTGCTCGACCCGCTCTTTCGGCTGCCCGCATATACCGGCGACCTTTTGGTGGAAAAAGGCGTGCCCACACCCGCAAAGATTCCGACCAACGAGGTACACCAGGAAATCCTGTTCGACTTTGACAAGGCAGAGTTAAAACCAACGGACATCGAAAAATTGGAAGTTTTTTTCAAAAATGGCTTCAATGGAAAGACCATCGAAAGCGTAGAAATCGTTGGATATGCCGACGATATTGGTTCAGATGCATATAACATGGTTTTATCAGAAAAAAGGGCGAAAGCCATTGGAGTCATGTTGAAAAACAAGGGGATTCGAGTGGACAAAATCTATATCGAAGGCAAGGGCGAGAACAACGACGGTCGCCCAAAATGGCAAAACCGAAAGGTGGATGTGGTTGTTAAGTTGGCAAAATGATTCGGGAAAAGACTTTCTGCGTTCAAAATAGATGAGAAGTCTAAACCCAAATCTCTTCCTTTGCATGGACATTTTCTCAAAATCAAAACAAATTCAATGACTAGGAACATTTTTTCATTCTTGTTGCTTTCGGGCATCACCATAGCTGCTTGCAGCAACAAAGGCGATGACGGCAGCACCTTTTTCCCTGATGCGCCCGCCAATCCCGACAAGGTCAAGCTGGTGGAATTGGTAAATGAATTTAGGTCAAAAGGCGAGTCCTGTGGCGGCAAAAGTTACGCTGCGACTATACCCGTTTCCTGGAACGACACGCTGGAAACAGTGGCCATCAAGCACTCCCAGGACATGAATGCCAACAACAAACTCAGTCATACCGGCTCGAATGGTTCATTCGTGGATGAGCGCATCACTGCCGAGGGCTATGTTTATACTTTCTATGCGGAAAACCTGCTGAAAGGAGGTGCGACGGAAGAGGAAGCCCTCAAAGCCTGGAAGGAAAGCGCTACCCATTGCGAGAACCTGATGGATCCAAAAATCAATGAAATAGGCGTTGGAACTGCTGGGCCATATTGGACGATGGTGCTGGCAAGTCATTGATTGTCAAGGGGTTTTTATAAAATCCTTAACAGGCGCAAACGAAACTGGATTTCATTGCGTATGTTTTACTGGTTCTGGTTCACTAAAACATCTCCACAATGAAAATCTTAGCAGCCATTTTCCTGACCTCGTTCACCATGCTTTCTGCTTCCTGCAACCATGCGCAGACCATGAAAAGTCAATCAGACCCTGCCCAGCCGTTCGTCCTCACAACCACGGGGGACACCATACCCAAGGTCATAAAATCGGAAGAACAATGGAAAGCAGAACTTTCCCCGATGGAATACACGGTGCTTCGGCAAGCTGGCACGGAGCGCCCCTTCACGGGTGCTTATTGGGACAACACAGAAACAGGAAGGTACTATTGCCGTGGCTGCAATTCCCCACTTTTTGATTCAGACACCAAGTTCGACGCTGGCTGTGGCTGGCCCAGTTTCTTCAAGGCCGTTAATGATTACGCTATTACTGAAATTAAAGATTCCAGCCTCGGAATGGTACGAACCGAAATCCGCTGCTCCGTCTGCAACGGCCACCTCGGCCATGTCTTCGACGATGGGCCACCACCGACAGGGCTTCGATACTGCATGAACTCAGCTTCCATGCGGTTTGAGAAGAATTAAGTAATTGGGGTATTGAGTTATTGGGTTATTGGGGTATTTCGTGATTCACAATAACTCAATAACTCAATCCCCCAATCCCCCATTTCCCAATAACTCAATCCCTCAACAACGCCATTTTGTACGCCGCTAAACACCGATCCCTCGCCATTTTGTGTTCCACAATGGGAGCTGGATACGCCGCCTTGCCAAATTCAGGCACCCATTTTTTCACGTACTTCATTTCCTTGTCAAATTTTTGCAACTGCGATTCCGGGTTGAAAATGCGGAAATAGGGCGCAGCGTCCGTGCCACAGCCAGCGGCCCATTGCCAGCCGCCGTTGTTGCTAGCGAGGTCGTAATCGAGGAGCTTTTTGGCAAAATAGGCCTCGCCCCAACGCCAGTCAATGAGCAAGTGCTTGGTGAGGAAAGAAGCCACCACCATCCGTACCCGGTTGTGCATGTAGCCAGTGGCGTTGAGTTCCCGCATCCCTGCGTCCACGAGTGGGTAGCCGGTTTTTCCCTCGCACCAAGCTTGAAATTCTTGTTCGTCATTGTGCCATCGTATATTGTCATATTCCGGTCGAAAAGGCTTGCCTACCACTTGGGGGAAATGGCTCAAAATCATGGCGTAAAAATCCCGCCAAATAAGCTCGTTGAGGTAGGTGGCATTGAGTTGTTGCGCCTTCCTCGCTTTCTCCCGAATACTGATGGTGCCGAAGCGGAAATGCAGCCCAAGGCGTGAAGTGCCGTCCAAGGCAGGGAAGTCCCTGGCCTTGTTGTAATTGCGGATGATGCCCTGCGCAACCGATGTCGAAGGGAAGGTCAAATTGGAAACCGTAAAGCCCATTCCTTCCAATGACGGTATCGGCAACGTATTGATATTCAGAAAGTTAGGCGCATATTTGAGGGTAGGGTAGGGCTTTAGGAAATAGGAGATTTCCACCCGTTCGCCTGTTTCAGTGGTAAAATGAGACCGCCGGGTATCCAGTTTCGCCAGCCATTTTCGACTGTATGGCGTGAAAACCGTGTAGGGTTTTCCATCGTCCTTCAGCACCTCGTTTTTTTCAAAAATCACATGGTCTTTGTAGCTGTGAAAACTAGTGCCCGCAGCTTCCAAGAGCGATTGCACCGCTGCTTCCCGTTGCAGGGCGTAAGGCTCAAAGTCGTGGTTGGTGAACACGCTTTTCAGTTGATAGGCTTGGGCAATTTCCGCCCAGACTTCCTTTGGGTGCCCATGTTTCACTAAAATGGAACTGCCAAACGCCTTTAGTTCCTCATTCAACCTACTGATTTGTTGGTGAATGAACGTAACCCTCGCATCGGCCTTGTCCTCCAAATCGTCCAAGATGTTTTTGTCAAAAATAAAGACGGGAAGCACGGGAAGCCCAGCCTTGAGGGCATGGTAAAGCCCTGCGTTGTCTTCCAAACGGAGGTCACGGCGAAACCAGAAACAGTTGATTTTATTCATTGGAAAGTATTGGCGAGGAGAAACAGGAGTAGAATGGTTTTGTTTCAAAAAATGTGGCTATTGAGCTTTAGAACTCAACAAAATCCAAAAAAAAATGCCCGACGCAGTCACGCCGGGCATTTAGTTTTCAATTAGCAAAATGCTGCCATCAAAGCTGCATGTTGTTGTAAACATCTATCACCGACCTAACGGCAGCGGCAGAATCTGTGAGCATTTGCCGCTCCTCTGCGTTCAGTTTCACTTCAATGATTTGTTCGATGCCGTTTTTGCCGAGCTTCACAGGTACGCCGAGGAAGATGTCGTGGAGGCCGTACTGGCCGTCGAGCCTGGCACAAACTGGAAAAATCCGCTTCTCGTCCCTCACGATGGACTCTACCATCTGGGCAGCGGCGGCGCCGGGTGCGTACCATGCGGAAGTGCCCATCAGTTGCACCAATTCACCACCACCCGCTGCAGTGCGGTGTACGATGGCGTCAAGCTCTTCCTTGCCAATCAATTCCGTGACGGGGATGCCTGCAACCGTGGTGTAACGGGGTAGCGGCACCATCGTGTCGCCGTGGCCGCCCATCAGCAGTGCTTGGATGTCCTTCGGAGAGCAGCCGAGGGCAGTGGCAAGGAACGCACGGTAACGTGCCGTGTCAAGGATGCCTGCCATGCCGAAGACCTTGGAGGAGTCGAGGCCAGAAGAGCGCCAGCAGGCCAGCGTCATCACGTCGAGCGGGTTGGACACGACAATGATGATGGGGTTCTTGCTGTGCTTCATGATGTTTTCCGTCACCGTGTTCACGATGCGGGCGTTGGTGGAAATCAAGTCGTCACGGCTCATGCCGGGCTTGCGTGGCACGCCAGCGGTGATGACCACGATTTCGCTCCCTTCGGTAGCAGCGTAGTCGTCGCCGCCGCTGAGGTAGGTGCTGTACCCGTCAATGGGGGCTTGCTGCCAGGAGTCGAGAGCCTTGCCTTTTGCGAGGTTGCTTACGATGTCAACCAGCACGACTTCATTCACGATGTCTTTGTGGGCGAGGACGTTGGCACAGGTGGCTCCCACGTTGCCTGCACCGATTACCGTTACTTTACTCATGATTTTATTTTGATGTTAGACATTAGATATTAGACCATAGACAGTGGACTGTGGAAATGAAAGGAGAAGTACTACGAAGGAATGGTCAACCAAGCACTTTCTATCGTCTAAAGTCTATTGTCTAAAGTCTTTTAAAAAGCGGCGCAAAAGTAGAATTTTTCCAACTCAACAAACCGAATTTGACAGGCCAAAGACAAGTTCTGGCATCTTTTTTTTATAACTTTGCAACCTGTTCGCACAAAAGGTGTTAAGCAACGAATAACGCAAATTTCAAAATCAATAAAATGTCAAACAAAATAAAATCATGGGCATTTTTGCTTGCTATTGTACTTTTAGCATCAGCCAACATCGAAGCCCAAAATAAATGTGGTGTTTCGGCGGAAGCCGGCAAAAAAATCATGGAGCAGATGCAGTTCAACCGCAACGAAATGCGGGATTACGTGCATGAACGTGGCTCCATCACCTACGTGCCGGTGCGTTTCTTTTTGGTGGCAAAATCAGACGGAACGGGAAGGGCGTCGGAACGGGCAGGCTTCCAGGCGCTTTGTTTGCTCAACCAAAACTACCTCGACCAGGACATCCAGTTTTATTTGAAGGAATTCAAGTACATAAACAGCAATAGTATTTACAGCGACCCCACCTCGTTTAGCGGCTCCAATGCGCTGGCCAACCAGATGGTTTACAATGCGATAAACATCTTCATTGTACACGAAATGGCCGAAGAAGGTGTGCTGGCCTACTACCAGCCCGATGCTGGCCCACAAGGCAACGATTGGATAGTTTGCGTGGAAGGTTATGCTGGCCAAGATTTGGTGCTAACCCACGAAGTTGGACATTTTTTTAGCTTGAACCACACGTTTTATGGATGGGAAATTAGTGGAGGTTGGAATGAAGTCGACCACGGCAACCCGGTAGGCCCCACCTCCCCGAGTGGCATTCCAAACGAAAAAGTGAACATGAGCAACTGTTTGTCCGCTGGCGATGGTATCTGCGATACCCCCGCCGATTACATGTTCCCGAACAACAACTGCGCCTACACGCAGAATGCTAAAGACCCTAATGGCCAGTTGCTTGCACCGGACATTCATAACTTCATGAACTACGTTTACAGTTGCAGCGATTACCATTTCTCTGATGGCCAAAAGTCGGAAATCAGCAACAGCCTGTTCAGTTCGAGCCGCAACTACATCCGCCCGAACTACACCCCGAACCTGGCCTCCGTGACTGGTACGCCCACCGTCGTTAGCCCGCAGCAAAGTGAAACCATTGCGTCTTACAATGCGGTGCCTTTGGAATGGACTGCGTTACCGGGAGCTGATAAGTACCTAATTGAATTGACGACTTCGGGCCAGGAAACTTCCCGAATCATTGCCAATTCCAACACGATAGTTTTGACCAATCTAGTGCCCAACAAAAGCTACCTCTGGAAGGTAATGGGCTACAACGAATACTCCACTTGTGGTGGTTTTTCTGGTCAAAAAATATTCAAGACAGGAGACCAGTTGAGCGATACCTTCACTGTTTCAGACGTTGCACAATGGAACATTGGCCCGAACCCGGTGAAAGTGGGCACCCCGATTTTCATCAACATGGAAGCGGCGGAGGCCATCCAAGCATCCGTCAGCATCCACACCATGACTGGGCAATTGGTTCAGGAGTTTCCTCAAAACGACTTCAAGGCAGGTGAAAGCAGCTTTGAAATACCAACCTTGAACCTGACTGCTGGCATGTACCTCGTGACTTTGAGGACGAAGACCGATTTCCAGACACAGCGCTTGTCCGTTGTGGAATAAAATGAACCTTTTATTCCAAAAAAGCCCTGGCGAACCCTTGTCGTCAGGGCTTTTTTCATTCCAGCCAGAATTGCCGTCCGGCTTCGTATCTTTGCTTTCTTTTTATTTACAACATGAAGACCCGTACCTTAAAGCAAGATAAAGTAAACGTAATCACACTCGGCTGCTCCAAAAACTTGGTGGACAGCGAGAACCTCATTACCCAATTGAAGGCCAACGACTTCGACGTGGTACACGACAGCGACGACCAAGACGCCAACATCGTCATCGTGAACACCTGCGGTTTTATTGACGTTGCGAAGCAAGAAAGCATTGACACCATTCTGGCCTACGCTGGCGTGAGAGGGGAAGGCGGCATTGACAAACTCTACGTCACGGGTTGCCTCTCGCAGCGTTACCGGGAAGATTTGGAGCGTGAGATACCAGAAGTTGACGCTTGGTTCGGCACCCTGGAACTGCCCGGCCTGCTCTCCCGATTCAATGCCGACTATCGCCACGACCTGGTTGGAGAACGCATCATTACCACGCCGCCACACTACGCCTACCTGAAAATATCGGAAGGTTGCAACCGCACGTGCAGCTTCTGCGCCATTCCGCTGATGCGAGGCAAACACATCTCCCGCCCCATAGAATCCCTCGTGGCCGAAGCGAAAAGCTTGGCAAGGCGGGGCGTAAAAGAACTGATGCTCATTGCTCAGGAACTGACCTACTACGGCCTCGATTTGTACAAACAACGGGAGCTTCCCGCCCTGCTCGATGCGCTTTGCGAAGTGGAGGGCATTGAATGGATTCGACTGCACTACGCCTATCCAAGCAAGTTTCCAGTCGAGATTTTTGATGCAATGGCTCGGCAGCCCAAGGTTTGCAACTATCTCGACATCCCACTTCAACATGCCGCCAATGGCGTGCTGGAGCGGATGCGCCGACAAATAACCCGTGAGGAAACCACCGACCTCATCAAATTGGCGAGGGAGCGGGTGCCAGGCATCGCCATCCGCACCACCATGCTGGTTGGCTTTCCGGGCGAAACGGAGGCGGAATTTGAAGAACTCTGCGATTTTGTGCGGGAAATGGAGTTCGAGCGCCTCGGCGTTTTCCAGTACAGCCACGAAGAAAACACCAGCGCCCACGACCTTCCGGACGATGTAACGGAGGAGGTTAAGGCTGACCGGGCAGCCCGACTGATGGAAATTCAGCAAGAAATCAGTTACCGGAAAAACCTCGAAAAAGTCAACCAAACATACCGGGTGCTGTTCGACAGGAAAGAAGGTGCGTACTTCGTTGGCCGCACCGAGTTCGACAGCCCCGAAGTGGACAACGAGGTGCTGGTAGACGCAAAATCCAATTTCGTCCGAATCGGCGATTTCGCCAACGTGAAAGTCACCAGTGCCGCCGAGTTTGATTTGTTCGGAGAAGTGGTTTAAATATTGAGTTACTGGGTTATTGGGATATTTTATTGGACCAAGCTGCTGAACCTAAATAACCCAATATCCCAATATCCCAATAATAAATATCCTCATGGAAAAACAAAGCCATCCTGTCTTCGTCATACTCCAAAATCCTGTTTATCAAGCGATTATGTTGCTGGCAGCCGTGCTGGTTTTCAACCTCGGTGCCCTTGTTTTCAGGGGTGCAGGCATGGAAATAGAGCAGCGCTTTCCTTGGACCATTGCTGCATCTTTCCTGCTATTCTTTTCAGCCTTGAATGCCATCTTGAGTATTTTCGCAAAGAACATGGACAATTATTGGAGCCGTTCCATTTTGTGTTTTGTCGGTTTGGCTGCCTTGTCGGCACTGTTGGCGCAATTGTTCAGCAAGCTGACCATGAACGATGCAGGTTCTTACAAGTGGATATACATCGTCGTGACCATTGGCTACCTTGTGTTCTTGCTCATCTTGACCGCCATGCGCAAAATCGTGGACTTTGCGCAGCGAGAAGAATGGAACCAGCCCAAGCTGCGGCAGAAGCGGAGGCGGTAAATGTTAGTCATGTTACAAGAAACTTTCACCAACTTTGCCGAAAACAAACACCGCAAATGAAATTACTTTCCAAAATCCTCGTCATTCTCTGTTTGGTGTTCTTGCAAGCCTGCAACAGCGGAACTTCCACAGACAATCAGCAGGACACCACTTCCAACCCGGATTCCACAGCCCAGGTACCTGCTGACACCATGCCTCCAGCGCCTACCGAACCAAGCAGGCCCACCTGCAAGCTCGTGGGCAGCGTTTTGGAAGGCAATATGTTCTGGGCTGCAGGCGAAGACCGCTTCGTGGTCATTTCCGCCGAAAAAGAAACGCAGGACAAAGACCTTGGCGAAAGCCACCGGATACTGACGATTTACGATGGCAAGTGCCAGCAGGTGTTTCGGGAGGTGCTGCCCGTGAACCTCAGCGCTGACTACCCCTATTATTTATCCGAAATCACCTACAACAATGTGAGCAAACAAGTGGCCATCCGAGGTTTCGACAAGTTGTACATACTCGACTTGGTGTCCATGAAACTATCCAAGCCACTAGTGCCGAAGTTCCTCAACGAGCGCTTTGTCGAGGACGCACAAAGTGGCGCCATCAAGCGGCTGGAGATTTGGGAGGACTACCTCGTAGGGTTTGCGGCGAGCCTTGGCCCTTTCGTTTACGACCTCAGCGACCCGCTAAACCCGGCCCCCGTACTGCCTTTGGCGGAATACGCAATCGTGAAAGGGGAGCAGTACAACACCCTGTTTTTGTTGAAATCAACCGATAAAAACAATGGGTATCAGGCACTTTCGCCAGATTACGATTACGACAAAGAGGTTTTCTCATTGAACATCCTGTTCGATAAGCCGAAGAAGTTTGACCCAGTCATCAACAAATCCTTCAAAAACAACCGCTTCATCCTACTGAAAGAACTGTCCGACGATGCTCGGCGCTTACCCTACGCCGTGGACATGAAGCAACGCAAAACCATTGAACTACCTGCTGAAATCAGTGCAAAAAAGGATACGGATATTCTAGCTTGGTTGAAGACGCAAGTCAATTAAGGCCGCTTTGCGGGAAGGCAAATTGTTGAGGCTAAGCATTCATAGGTAATCGCATTTGAAATAAATGGTTGGGGTATGCTAATTTCAGCCTTTTTTGAGAGGCGGGGTTATCAAACCCCGCAATTCTGGAACCCTGCCTACCGGACAGGCAGATGCGGGGTTTAACAACCCTGTTGATTGCACACAGAATAATTCATTGAAAAGCAGGGGCGTAGCCCCGACTCCGTTTGTAGCAGTCAGTTGAAAAGGACTCCAAAGGGGCGTAGCCCCGGCACGAAAAGCTATGAAAATCACCCGTGTCGGGGCTACGCCCCTTAAAATTATGGGGTGATTGCCGCACTACAAACGGGGCTGGGGCTACGCCCCTGATTCTGTGCGCATTCAACTGGGTTTGATAACCCTGTCTCTTAAAAGTTCCCGTTATTGATTTTCAATGTGAGCATCTATAAAATGCAGACCGTAATGCAAACAACGGTCTCCATTTTTGGCTCTTTATCCAAATTAGGAAGACGTTGATAGAATTATTTGATGAATGCAAGGCACGTCTTCTAATCTTGCAGCTCGTTCTAAAATCACTAGGTATTATGAGGTTTGGAAAAAACACCTTCCGCAATCTGACGCTTTTCGCTGCAATCTTTTTGACTTCTTTCGCTGGCTCCGGCAAAATTGCTGCACAGGAATCCTGGTCACTCCAGCGATGCATCGAGTATGCCCGCACCAACAGCCTTTCGTTGAAACAAGCAGGGTATGGAATTGCCATGGCAAAAATCACCGACAAGCAAAACCAGTTATCCAGGCTGCCAAATGTCAGTGCCAATTCCAGTGCTGGTTGGCAGTTTGGCCGCACCATTGACCCCACCACCAACAGCTTCAACAACCAAACCATTGCTTTCAACAGCATGGGATTGAACGTGGGAGCGACGTTGTATTCGGGTGGCTTCATCAATAACACTATCAAGCAAGGCAAAATTGACGTGCAAGCTGCGGAGCAAGACGCTGCCGCAACGTTCAACGACATTGCCCTCAGCATCGCCAATGTTTACCTGAGCATCCTGATGTCAGAGGAGCAACTCGAAAATGCGAACCAACGCCGCAAGCTGTCTCAGGGCCAACTGGAACAAACGGACAAGCTCATATCCGCTGGCTCGCTCCCCGCAAATGACCGGCTCGATGTGTTGGCGCAGATAGCCAACGACGAGCAGGCCATCGTTCAATCAAAAAACGCAATTGACCTCAACTACCTGAACCTCAAGGAGTTGATGCAGCTCGACCCGTCCACGGACATAAAAATCGAGCGCCCCCAGTTCAGCATCCCGGCAGACGCAAACCCGGAATCGCTGACCATGCGGGAAGTTTACAGCCAAGCCGTGAATACCCAGCCGCAAATCATCGCAAGCGAACTTAGGGTGCAAAGCGCAGAAGTGGATGTAAAATTGGCCCAATCAGGCTACTATCCCACCATCAGCCTGTTTGGCGGCTTGGACAGCCGGTGGTCAGATGCTTCAAAACTGTACGATGTGGAAACAGTTACTGAACGGGTAAATAGTATCATCTATGTGAATACTGATGATTTGGGGCTTGGGCTAGGGGAAGTGCCTGTTACCTTAGGACAAGATGTCACATACTCCAAGTTTAACCCGATTGATTACCCCTATTTTGACCAGTTGAAAGACAATTTTGGGCAAAATATTGGCGCAAGCATTCGCATCCCGATTTACAGCAACGGCCTCAACGATGTCAATGTGCAACGTGCCGAAGTTGGCATCCTGAATGCCCGGGTTCAGAGCGATTTGGAGAAGCAGCAACTCAAGAACGATGTGCAGCAATCCATCGCAAGCGCCCGGGCAGCACGCCTTACTTTGAGCGCTTCGCAAACGGCAGCCGATGCCTCCAGGGTCGCATTTGAGAATGCCGAAAAGCGGTTCAAGCTCGGCACCATCAACAACCTGCAATTGCTGACCGCCCGCAACACTTACGACATCGCAGAAACCAACCTGATAGTGGCGAAGTACGACTACTTGTTCCGCCTGAAAATCCTGGATTTTTACCTTGGAAAAGAAATAAAATTGGATTGACCATCCAGCTTTGACCCTTCATCATTCATCAATTATTATCAAACTGATATGGCAACGACAAAGAAGAAAAGGAACCTCTGGATTTTTGGATTGATAGGCCTCGTGGTGCTGCTCATGGTGGCGGCAATCATCAAAGGTTCCAACCGCAAAACCGGCGAAACCGTAGAAGTGGAAAAAGCAAGTCTGCGCACCATCAAGGAAACGGTGGAGGCCAGCGGCAAGGTTTTTCCGAAAACGGAGGTGAAAATCAGCTCTGACGTTTCCGGTCAGATTGTGGAACTCTACGTGAAGGAAGGGGACAGCGTGACCATGGGCCAGGTGCTTGCTAGGGTTGACCCAGAGGCGTACAACTCCCAAGTTGAGCGAGCCGCCGCTGGCGTGAACAGCTCGAAGGCTGGCTTGGCCAACTCAAAGGCGCAAATCGAATCGGCGAGGGCACAGAAGGAACAACTGGAGGCTCAACTGTCCAATGCCCGTGAAATCCACAAACGCAACGAAAAACTGTTCAAGGACGGTGTGGTTTCTCAGCAAGACTTTGATGCTTCGCTCACCACGGTCAAACAATTGGAGTCGAACGTGCGGGCAGCAGAAGCCAATATCCGGTCGGCACAGCAGACGGCTTCGGCGTCGGAGTTTCAGATAAAAAGTGCCGAGGCATCGCTCAAGGAAATCAACACCAGCTTGAAGCGAACGACCATTTATGCCAACATGAGCGGCATTCTGTCAAAGCTGAACGTCGAAAAAGGCGAGCGAGTAGTGGGCACGTCTATGATGGCCGGCACGGAAATCATGCGCATCGCCGACCTGAAAGCGATGGAAGTGCAGGTGGAAGTTACCGAAAACGACCTTCCAAGACTGGCCTTGGGACAATTGGTCAAGATTGAAATTGACGCCTACCTCGACCGCAAATTTACGGGCAAGGTGGTTGAGATTGCGCATACGGCAAACAACCTTGTTTCTTCTGCCACCGGCTCCGTCAACCTTACAACCGACCAGGTGACCAACTTCATTGTCACCATTGATATTGACCCAGCTTCCTACAAGGACCTTCAAAAACCGGGCAAACCTTACCCGTTCCGTCCCGGCATGTCAGCGTCGGTGGAGATTTTCACCAATACCGTTGAAAACGTGGTAAGTGTGCCGATTCAAGCCGTTGGAACCCGTGAGAAAGACGAGAAAAAAGCGAGGTCCAAGGGAAAAAAGGTGAACGAAGAAGAAGCAGAAAAAGAAGCTTCTGCTGCCTCCAATTTCGATGATTTATTGGAAGTGGTTTTCGTGGTCGCAGGGGATACGGTTGACATGAGAACCGTGAAGACGGGCATACAGGACAATGACTATATCCAAATACTGAGTGGAATAAAGGAGGGCGAAGAAGTCGTCATTGGGCCTTATGCAGCAGTCTCCCGGAAGCTGGAACAGGGTGCTAAAATTCAGATTGAAAAGGAGGATAAAGACAAGAAAAAGAAGAAAAAAGAGGAGGAAAAGGTAGAAGTGCAGGTGGATTAAATCGGAAGTCAAACACAGGCAAGATTTTGAGGTCTTGCCTGTGTTTGGAATTCATTCCCAGATTGAAATCGTCTGCGCAGCGTAATTCAACGAAAACTTGCCTGACTTGAAAAATGGGAACCCCAACAACCCATCCACCTCATTTTCAACGAGGTTCCGGAGGTGCGAAATGTCAGAGAAAATGAACCGCATGTCCCGGAAATTCAGCCCGCCAAGGTTTGTTTCTATCACATCAGCAGCATAAGTTTTAAAGGAATCGCCTGACATGCCGATGACCCCGGCGTTGTTGACTGGTACTGCCAATTCGGCGTCCAGTTCTTTAGCCTTGTTGATATTTAGGAGGTTGATATTGGCGCCAGTGTCAAGCCCAAGTCGCAGTTTGACTTGGCCTATATTAGCTTCGATGACCGCCAAATGCCCGGCCATGGTAAATGGTAGTTGTGACTTGAGCGTCCAACCTTCCAATTTGGCGGTCGAACCTTGTGGCAATAGCGTTATGAGCAGCCGCTCGAAATCCATTACCAACTCAACGTCTTCGAAAAAATCGTAGCCAATCAAACCTGCGATGGGGCGGTTGGTCACCGTTTCCAGTGCTCCGATGTCAGTACTGAGCGCCCGCAAATCAAACTTGCGGACACCTGCCCATGCGAACATTTCAATGGTTTTCCAGGAACCAGCCATTCCGCCTTGCAAGCTATTTGCTTGAAAATCAGTTGATTCTGTACTTTTTTCATTCAAAATCATCATTGGTGCGCCCGTGTCGAGGATGAAGTTGGCCAAATGGCCGTCCAATTCAGCCTGAACTATGACCATTCCATTTACCAACTCAAAATCAGTGGCAACCGGAAAATGTGCGGGGACAACTGCAAAAATTTGACCACAGCACGTCAGCCAAAAGCCGACCAGTGCCAGTTTGAAAGCCCTTTTCCTCATGTTGTGTTCTGTTCTGTTACAAATTAGGAAGCAACCTTTCGGTTACTCCCCAACTTGTCGTTAATAGTTTTTGTATTCCAGTATATCGTTGAAAGCTGCGGATTGCGGAGCAACGGCATTCAACCGTGACTCAAATGGGGATAGTGATTTATAGCGGGAAAATAGCGGGGAAGGATTCAGCATCTAAAATACCAGGCGCTGATTGTCTCCTTCAACTACAAAATTGTGCCGATTTTGCGCCAGCAACAAAACTGCTTATTTCATTGCTTCGCAGGAGCTGAAGTACTGTTCATTTGATTTGCCGCTGCGGACTTTTCTCGGGGTTAAAAAATGCGCCAATAATTCCTTAGAATTGCCCCAATTTTAACGGATTACTTCATGTTTCAAAGCTTCGAATTATTATGAAAATCAACTTTAAACTAGCCCTGCTTGCCTCCATTTTCTTAGCAATGGCGGTGGGTGCCTGCCATTCCACCAAAAAAACCACCAACCAAAAAGACTACCTGAACGAATCGGAGGCTGAACGCAACCAGCGGATGGAATGGTGGCGGGAAGCGAGGTTTGGTTTGTTCATCCATTGGGGACTTTACGCAGTGCCAGCTGGCAAATGGGGCGAAAAGGATTCCTACGGCGAGTGGATTCGCACAACCGCAGAAATCCCGTTGGAGACTTACGATGGCTTCGTGGACAAGTTCAACCCAACAAAATTCAGTGCCCATGATTGGGTTCAAATGGCCAAGGACGCCGGGATGAAGTACATCGTCATCACCAGCAAACACCACGATGGGTTCGCCATTTACGACAGTAAAACCAGCGATTTTGACGTGATGGCCACGCCGTTCAAACGGGACATCCTAAAGGAACTGGCCGACGAGTGCAAAAAAGAAGGCATCAAGCTCTGTTTCTACCACTCCATCATGGACTGGCACCATCCTGATTATTTACCACGGCGCAACTGGGAGACGAACCGTTCGGCGAAAGGAGCCAAGTTCGACCGCTATGTTAACTACATGAAGCGTCAGCTAAAAGAGCTTTGCACCAACTACGGCGAAGCCCCGCACGTGCTTTGGTTCGACGGCGAATGGGAGAGTACCTGGAACAGCGACCGGGGCAAAGACCTCTACAACTACGTTCGCAGCCTCAAGCCCAACATCATCATCAACAACCGGGTGGGCGCAAAACGCGAAGGCATGGCGGGGTTCACAGCGCCCGGCCAATTTGCTGGTGATTTTGGGACTCCAGAGCAAGAAATTCCGGCCACTGGCATGCCCGGCGTGGACTGGGAAAGCTGCATGACCATGAACAACAATTGGGGCTACAACCAAGCGGATAAAAACTTCAAGTCCACCAAGGAACTGCTGCAAAACCTGGCCGACATCGCCTCCAAAGGTGGCAATTTTTTGCTCAACGTTGGCCCGACCGCCGAAGGGCTTTTCCCGGAGGAAAGCATCCAGCGCTTGAAGGAAATGGGAGATTGGATGAAGAAAAACGGCGAGTCCATCCACGGGACGATGGCAAGCCCTGTTGGCAGCTACGACTGGGGACGGGTTACGATGAAAACAAAAGGGGAGAACACCATTCTCTACCTCCACGTCTTCGATGCACCTCGTGACAACAAGCTGGTTTTGAGTGGAGTGGCCAATACCCCGATGGGCGCTACGTTCCTTGCTGCTCCGATGGCCAGAAGCCCAAAGATTGAACGGGTGGACGACGGCATCGTCATGGAACTGCCAAAGGAAATGCCCGACAAAATCAACTCCGTCATCATGCTCCAACTGAAGGGCAAGCCGGACATCCACTTTGCGCCGGTGGCCAAGTCAATACGGGATATTTTTATCGAAAGCCTGGAGGTAACGCTGGTGGACGAGGCTGGCAATGCCGAAATCCATTACACCACAGATGGCTCACCTGTAACGATGGATGCCTCAGTGTACAAATCGCCCATTAAACTGACCGAGACCACCACCATCACTGCTCGCTCCTTCCGCAATGGCAAGCCAATCAGTGGCACGATGCAGCAAAGTTTTTGGAAAAAAGAGCCGAAGGGCAGCTGGGCTTTGGCGGCAATGGCGCCGGGGTTGCAGTATTTATACTTCGAAGGAGATTGGAGCAAATTGCCCAACTTTGACAAAAGGTTGGCAAAAATGAAGGGCACCGTGACCAATTTTGACCGCTCCGCAAAAAACGCCAAGGGCGAGCATTACGGGTTTGAGTTCCGGGGCTTCATCAAAGTGCCGGAAACGAGCATCTACACTTTCTCCACAGCTTCCGACGACGGCAGCATCTTGATGATTGACCAGGAAATGGTGGTGAACAACGACGGCCTGCACGGCACGAAAAAGGTATCGGGTGCTGTGGCCCTCCAAACGGGTTACCATGAAATTGTGCTCCGCTACTTCAATGGCACTGGAGGTGAAGACTTGAAAGTAACCTGGGCATCGGACAACATCCCAGAGCAGCCGATTCCGGATGGAGTGTTCTTTCATGTCCCAAAAAAATAAGGGGAGTCAGTTGATGAATTGCTGGGGTACGGTGCATTTCCATTACCAGAGCAATTCATTTCTACAACTTTGAAAGGAGCATTTTTATCCACCAACAAATTTAATGAAGCTGTTTAGACTTTCCTGTTTGAGATAAAAAAGAGTGATTTTCCGCCCTGAAGTCAGGAATTTTTGAGGGAATAGCAGCGCTATTGCCGAAAAAATTGCTGACTTCAGGGCGGAAAAGCGCCTTTTTTATCCAAATGAGGAAAGTCTAAACAGCTTCAATAACAAGGCCCAAAGCAACACTGGCGCCAATGGTTTTCAGCATATCCCACTTTATGCCGAAATACATAACCAGTGCAGCACAAGTGATGATGACAGCGCCCCAATCCACGGTCGCCCAATCAGGCAGCGGGACATGCAACACGCCATAATTTAGTTCGCCTACTTTTTTGAAAAGCGTGTGCAGGCTGAACCAAATCCCCAAGTTCAAAATAACGCCCACCACAGCTGCGGTGATACCGGAGAGTGCGGTGGTGAGTGATTTGTTGCCCCGTAGGTGCTCGATATAAGGCGCACCTGTGAAGATAAACAGGAAGGAAGGCACGAACGTCACCCAGGTCACCAGCACGGAAGCCAGCACTCCCGCCAACACCGGGTCGAGCGAACCGGCATTTCGGAACGCACCCATGAACCCGACAAACTGCACCACCTGAATGAGTGGCCCCGGCGTCGTTTCGGCCATGCCGAGGCCGTCGAGCATCTCGCCGGGTTGCAGCCAGCCGTAGGTTTCCACGGCCTGCTGCGAGATGTAGGCCAGCACCGAGTAGGCCCCGCCGAAGGTGACGAGGGCGGATTTGCTGAAAAACAGGCCTTGTTTTGTGAAAATATTCTCCATGCCAAGCGTCAGCGCCAGCACGACGACGGGCAGCAGCCAAAGCACCAACCAGAAGGCTGCGGTTTTGAAAGTCCTTGATAACGAGGGTTTTGTAGTTTGAATCAGGCGGTCAATCAATCCTTCCTCTCCGTCTTTTATATCGGCGTGGCCTTTAATGACGAGGAATTTTTCCTCACAAATTTTGCCGCCGACAAAACCCAACAAGCCGGCGGCGATGATGATAACCGGAAACCCGATTTTGAAGAAGAAAATGGCAATAAACGCTAGCACCGCCATGCCGACCATCACCTCGTTTTTCAATGCCTTTTTTCCGATTTTGATGACGGCCCCAATGACGATGGCCAGCACAGCGGGTTTTATACCATAAAAAATTCCCTGCACGATTGCCACATCCTTCCACAGTGCATACACGATGCTCAACACCAAGATGGACAAAAACCCCGGCAACACGAACAGCGCCCCAGCCACGATGCCGCCCCGTGTTTTGTGCAACAGCCATCCGATGTAGGTGACAAGCTGCTGCGCCTCTGGCCCCGGCAACAACATGCAATAGTTGAGGGCGTGGAGGAATCGGTTTTCACCTAACCATTTCTTTTCCTCCACGATGAGCTTGTGCATGACGGCAATCTGTCCGGCAGGGCCGCCGAAGCTGTACAGGGCGACTTTTAGCCAGAGGCGAAAGGCTTCGGAGAAAGGAGGTATTTTTTCCATCGGTAAATATTTAGCGGGTCAATCTGCATGCCACGTCGAGCCGCTGCGCCGCATTGTCCCAATTGATGATTTGGAACAGGTTGTCCACGAACTCGGCCCGGCGGTTGCGGAACTTGAGGTAGTAGGAATGTTCCCAAACGTCAATCACCAGCAGCGGGATGACGCCCCACTGCGTCAGTTTTTCGTGGTTTTCGCATTGCAGGATGGTCAGCTTGTCGGTGTAGGGCTGGTAGCCAAGTATGCCCCAGCCGTTGCCGTCCACGTCTTTGGAGGTCTTCGCCAACAACAGTTTCAGCTTGTCGTAGCTGCCAAAATCTTTTTCGATGCGCTTCAAAAGCTCGCCGGACGGGTCGGTTTTTTTATTTGAAAGGTTCGTCCAAAAAATGGTGTGCAGCACATGCGATGATAGGTGGTACGACAACTTTTTTGTCCAGTAGTCCACCGTCTCCACGGCGTTTTCGTCGAGTGCCTTGCGAATCATTTGAAGGTCTTTGTTCGCCGCTTTCACCGCTCCGCCGTGGTGGAAGGTGTAGTGCAGATGCACGGTTTCTTCGTCCATGAACGGCTCCAAGAAAGTTTCGGTGTAGGGCAGCGGTTGCAGGGCAAAGTTGCCATTGGCATCCACCAATTTGTCCATGCCGTTCCCGGCGATGTTGTTGGCGAACACGGAACTGGTGGGAAGCAACGTCGTTGCGCCGAGGAGGGTGGAAGTTTTGAGAAAATCTTTTCTTTTCATGATGACTGCATTTTTTGTGATTGATGGTGAATTTTTTCAAAAGCGTAACTCCCACGCTTCATTTTTTAATCTCTGCGCTGATTGTCAGCCGTTTGGGGCTTTTGCCGACTGGAATGGTTCCGATGGCTTTATTCTTTTTCAGGTCTACCAGCGTAGCGTCATTGGAGGAGGTGTTGCTCACAACGGCGTATTTCCCGTCTTCGGTCAGTTCAATCCAGTTCGGGTTTTTGCCCACCTTGAACGTTCTGACAACCCGGTTTTTCTGCACATCAATGACGGACATATTGTTGGCGAGTTGGCTGGAAAGGTACACCAACTTGCCGTCGGGCGACACGGCAAGCCCGTGCGCTACTTTTCCTTCGCTGTCAAACCCGGTGGCTGGCGGGAGTTGTGTCCAGCCCACGATTTTGTTTTGCTCCAAATCAACTTTGACCATGCCGTTCAGCCACCGCTGGGTCAGGTAGGCAAACTTGCCGTCGGGCGAAGCGACCATGACCCTGGGATAGCCGAAAACGGAAATTTCAGCAGTTACCTGCATGGTCTCGGCATTGACTTTTACCAACTTTTGGTCTGCCTCCGAAGTCACCAGCAGCGAACCACCGGGCAGTGCCAAAACGATGTGCGGTTGCCTTCCGACCGGGATGTTTTCGACCACCGCCCAACTGTCGCTCGAAATGACATCGAGCCGATGCTCGCCGTTGATAGCAACAAACAGGTGCTTGCCGTCGGGGGAAAAAACAAGTTGATGTGGTTTGCTACCAACGGGAATTGTTTTGAAAACGGCAAGGTCGCCGGTGCGAATGAGCGAGATCGTGTTGTCGCCCTCGTTGCTCACCGCCACGATTTGGCGGTCGGGCGAGACAGCCACCCCGTGCGGGTTCTTGCCGGTTTTCACGTCGGCGATTTTTTGGCGTGCCGCCACGTCAATGACCGAAATGAAATCATCGGCAAAATTGGCGACGTATGCCCGCTCGGTCGTTTGGGCAATGGCAGCCGGGGCAAGAAGGAGTGTGATGAGTATGGCTAAAAATGTATTTTTCATGGCTATTCAAATTTTTTGATTTCAAAATCATCGAACTGCGTCACCGCATCCGCTTTTGTCCAAAGCCCCACCTTTCCGGCATTGGGAAAGGTTGCGTCCTGCACTTTGAACAATTCCTTGTCATTCAGAAAAACCGTGAACAGGTCGCCCCTGACCGTCAGGCGGAGGGTGTTCCAGCCGTCGCCGAGCGGGGGCGTGTCCATGCCGTAGGTTTTTCCCAAACCGACGAGCGGCAGGTCGCTGCGCTTGCCGTTTTCCATTTTGTACAGCACCACGTTGTCTTCCAGCGGGTTCGCCCGCACGATGTAGTGGTTGTTTTTGTCAATGAAGCGCCAGACGAAACCGCCGCCCCGGTCTTGCTTGCCTTGTGCGCCTTTCAGCCGGACGCTCAATTCTAGGTCTTTGGCGCTGACGCTGTCGTTGACGACGATGTTGAAATGACTGCTAGGGTTGTCGCTGCGCAGTTGCGCCAGCACCCGGTTGCCACCGTCGTCGGTCACTTTCCAGTCCGTGCCGCCGTCCCCTGTGAAATGTTGCGACCAAGCGGCGGGCAGTTGCCCGACCGGAAAGTTTTCAAAATCGAAACGACAGACAGCCTGCGGTTGGAGGGTGTCGAAGAATTGCGCCCGTTGGTTGATTTCAGCCTGTTGTTCGGGCGTCAGGGAAGATTGGCGGCTGCCGCAGGCGAGGATGGCAAGCCCGGCGAGCAGCGCAAAAGCGAGGGGAAAAGCATTTTTCATAAGTCAATCATTTTTAAATTTATTCTCCAACAGTTCTTCTTTCGCCAAAGACCGGAAGGAGTAGGTTAAGGTGAGCAGCGCAGCCCTCGTGTCAATTTTGAAAACCCGGCTGAACTCAAAATTCGGGGCGGACAAGCGTGTCCCGCTCTCCTGGGTGTCGAAAATATCCGTGACTGCCAGCCCAAGCCTGCCCTTGCCTTTCAATACCTTTTGCTGAAAACCCAGGTCGAGAAAATAAACCGCCACCCTTTCGCCTTGCGGAATGGCAATCGGCGAAGTATAGCTGCCAATGAGTTGGATTTTCCCGCCTTCCCAGGGCGTGAAATTGTTAATGAGTTTGGCGAAATACGTCCATTGGTTGCGCTGCAAGCCAAGCGTTGGCTCGGTGTTTTCGATTCGCAGGTCGTAGCCCGAAACGTTGAGGTTGATGCTCCAAATTCTGGCGGGATTCCAGGCGACCAAGCCCTCCAACCCGAATGTTTCGGCGTTGCCGAAATTCAGGGGTTTCGTGAACGCCACGCCGTTGCTGTCGAGGGTGGTGTAGGGCAAAATCACGTCGCTGGTGCGCCGGTAAAATGCCGTTGCGCTGAAACTGCCGTTTTCAAACGCATGGCTGTACGCCAGTTCGAGCGAGTGCGTCAGTTCGGGTTTCAGCGCAGGGTTGCCCGCCCGTGTGTTGAGCGAATCGGTGATGTCGGTGAATGGTATCAACTGCCCGAAACTGGGGCGGTTGATGCGCCTGCCGTAAGTTAGTTTCAGCATGTCCCGGTTGGCAGCGTACCAAATCAGGTGGGCGGAGGGGAAGATGTTGAAATAATCGTTTTTGAATTGAAGCGGCTGGATTTCGAGGTCGCCGTTGTTCCAGACCTGTTCCGCCCGCAGCCCGACGGCGTACTTCCAGTCCGGGGATTTTTTATCGCCTACCCAAGCGCCGTACTGCAAGTAGGCGGCGTGGATTTGCTCCTTGAAATTGAAAATATCCGTGTTGGCGGGGTCGGTGACGAAGTCGCCGTTCGTCTGGTTCTGCCGCAGGAAGTCGTTGTCCAGAACACGGAAAATGGATTTGAAACCCGTTTCCACCAGGCTGTTCGCCCCTGTGGGGTGAGCGTAATCGAGCGAGAGGTTTGTCAGGCTAGAATTTTCGTAGTTGTGGGTTTTTTGCAAATACGGGTCGCCGGTTTCCGAATAATCCGGCAAGAGTGCCTGCGTGGTGATGAGCGTGTTTTCCCGGTCATCGTCGAAGGACGAACTGGCACGGAAGGTCACCAACTGGTCGGGTTTGTTGAATTTTCTGGCATATTCGAGCAAGGCTTCACCAGTATAAAAACGCCTGATTTCATTGGAATGGCTGCGGTTTCGTCTGGTAAAATCGAGGGTGGAGGTTTCGGTGGTCGTGGTCAGGGTCTCGTTGTTGTCCTCGCCCTGGAACAGCCAGATGGCTTCAAAATTCAGGCTGTTTTTTTCATTGGGCGAAAAGTCAATGTTCACTCTGGCATTTTGGTTTTGAATGACTCGCTCGTCGAACCTTCTCTGGGTCAGGTAATATTCATCGGGCAGGTCGAACTGCACCCGGTCGCCCCTGACCCGGCGGGTGCGGGTGGTGTACCAGTTGTCGTAAGCGGCGCCGAAGTTCCATTTTTTGGTTTTGTGGTTCAGAAGGAGCGTACCGTTCAGGCGGTACCGCTCGCCAAAGCCTGCGCCGGCTGCAACTGCGCCGTTGCTGCCCAAATCGGTGTTTTTTTTCAGTACCAAATTGATGATGCCGCCCTCGGCGTCGGCGTCGTATTTCGAGGACGGGTTGGTGATGATTTCGATGCGCTCGATGCTGCCGGCGGGGATTTGTTCGAGGTTGGCGGAGCGGTCTGTGCCTCCGATGCCCGAAACCCTTCCGTTAATCAGCACCAGCGGCGTTTTTCCCCGGAGCGTGATTTCCCCTTCTGCGCCAGTCATCACGCCGGGCATGTTTTTGAGCAAATCGGCTGCCGACCCGCCGATTTGCGTGAGGTTGTCGGAGGCGTTCAGCACGATGCCCTCCTCCGTTTTTTCAATCAGGTTGCGGATGGCACTCACCTCCACGCCCCGCAAGACGGTTGCGCCCGCTGCCAGCACGATGCCGGGCAGCACAACCTCCACTTTGCCCTCGCCGAGGCTTACCGCCTGACTGTGCCCTACATACCCGATAAACTGCACGTTGAGAAAGTAGTCGCCATAAGGAATATCGTTCAACGAAAACCGCCCCAGGCTGTCGGTAATCACTCCGCTGGTGATGGCAGACGAGTCGGATTGGGGGGCAACAAAAACACTGGCAAACTCTACCGTTTGGCGGTTGGCATCGGTGACAGTCCCAACGATTTTGCCCATTTGTTGGGCATGGGCAAGGGAGCAAAATGAGAAGGCAAGTATTCCTGCAATGATTTTCATTTTCACAATTTTGGGTTCCACGTGTGTCGCTCGTCGGAAACGTGCTTCGCCCAACTGTACAGCGCATCGTACATTTTCATGCCGACCGCAAGCATCTCGTGGTCGTCCCGGATGTTGTGCGAAAGCCCCGCTGAGATGGCCCAAAGCCCCGCCGCCTGTGGTGCGAGGTTGAAGCGGTCGGTGTCTGCCCCCCGCACGATGACGGCGAGTTGGAGCAAGGCGGGGTCGGTCAGCCCATGTTTTTTGACGATGAAATCAAAGGTACAAAACTCGCCCTCGTGCGAGTATTCAGTGCCGGGGATGTCGTAGGGAATGGCATCGAGTTCCTTCGCTTTGTCAAATACCTGCTCCTTCGGCACATAAATAAATTCCGCTTCGCTGTCCACGAAGTTTTTGAGGAGCCAGGGGCAGGCGATGCGGTCAATTTTTGGTCGCTCACGAGTAATCCATTTCATGGCGGGAGATTTTTGATAGTTTAATTTAGGAGGTAACTTCAAGTTATCTCCTAAATTGGTTTGGCTTCACAAAGCTGCAACCCCCATTTTCCCTAAAATAGGACGCATTCAACCTTTAGGACTGGCTTTACTTTTTTGCAGCATTTTTCGGTAAGAGGACGCCGTTTTGCCGGTCGTTTTTTTGAAAATGCGGGCGAAATAGACCGGGTCGGAGAAACCGGCGAGGCGGGAAATTTCGGCAATCGAATACGCCGGGTCTTGCAGCAATTCGATGGCTTTTTCCATGCGCAGCTTTCGGACGTAATCGAGAAAGCTCAGGTCGTCGAAATACTTGGAAAACTCACGGCTCAGGTAGCCGGGGTTCATGTCGAGCGATTTGGCGAGGTCGTTCAGGGAGAGGCGGTCGTCCACCGGGTTTTGCAACATTTCCTTCAATCGCTTTGCCCAGGTAGGCATTCGCCTGCCGGTTCGGGTTCTGTTTTTGAGGACTTTGGTGAAGAAAGTATTCAGCGACTGCTCCGTCGGGTTTTGCACGTGCTTTTCCTGCCGGTGGTACTTCGCCCAACTGTACAGCGCATCGTAAATCATCATGCCCCTTTCGAGCAACTCGTAATCGTCGGCGACGTTGTGCGCCAACCCTGCGGAAATCGCCCAAAGCCCTGCCGCCTGTTCCGCCAGGTGATGCTGGTCGGTGTCTGCGCCTCGCACGATGGGCGCCAGCACTTTCAAGGCCGGGTCTTCCAACTTGTATTTTTTCAGGAAATAATCAAAAGTGCAATGGTCTCCGTAGTGCGTGAACTCCACGCCCGGCACGTCGAAGGGGGTGGCGCCGAGGACTTCGGCTTGTGTAATTACCTCGCCATCGGGTACGTAGATGATTTCTGCATCACGGTCAATGAAGCGCCGGATGAGCCATGGGCAGGCGATGCGGTCAATTTTCGGGCGATGGCGGGTTATCCATTTCATGGCTTGGGTTTCAAGGAACTCAACTTACTGTCCATTGAATACGCGCCGCCGCCTTTCACCAACAAAAAAATGCTCCCTAAAAGCATCGCCCAATCGGTGCGGCTGCCGTGCAGCATTTCCCAGAAACCTTCTTTGGCCAGCACTTCGGCTTTGGTGGTGAGGATGGCCACGAGCATGATAACGATTAGCGGAATGCTCGCCAGCCGGGTGAGCAAGCCAAGCAGCACCAGCGTCCCACAGACGATTTCAAAACTGCCGACGAACGGGCCGAGAAAATCTGGGTTGGGCAGCCCGATTTTAGCGAAGCGCCCCGCCCCAAGCTCGCTGGCAAACAGGAACTTTTGGATGCCTTCGGACAGGAAAACCGCTCCGACCATCAAGCGGATGAGGAGGGTGGTTTTGGCAGTGTCTGTGGCTAATATTTTTTGAAGCATGTCATTTGTGGATTGGTGAAAGCCGTTGCGTTGGTGGCTGTACATTGAAAAACGGCAGTTTCTCTTTGGCGTGGCAACTGTTGCAACCTATCGTCAAAGCTTGAAAATTTTGTCGGAACAAAGAAGTGTCTTTGGCAGCCACTGCCTCGTGCATCGCTGGCAGCGATTCGTTCAGGAAATGCTCGGCAGAGGTAGCCCGTTTTGGACGGCGCACGAAGCCATTTGCCATCGCCAGTTTTATCTTGTCCAACTGGTACTTGGCGTAGTCCCAGTTTTGGTCTTGGCCTGCCCAAAAGAGTTCCGAATAGCGGTAGCCCGTCTCGACCATTGCCACGTCGAAGCCTCGCAACTGGTTGGCCAAGGTCTCGAATTTTTCGTTGTTTGTGCCTTTTAGCCAGCCGTCGGTACCAGCTGGTTTGCCGGTGTCTTGTACTTAGCAGGCGAAGGGCAGTGTCAGCAGAAGAAGGGCAAGCAGGAGTGTACCTTTAATCATGTTTCTGAATTTATCTGGTAAATTTAAAAGTTACCGAATACGATTTGAAACATCGGCGACCAATGGAACTGCTCTCCAGCCCGTTTTATTTTTCTTTCACGACGAGCCTCACCTTCCGTTCAAAATAATTCCCGAGCATCCCTTCCTGTGCGTTGCCTTTCACGCTTTCGCCCTTGGTCAACATCACCTGCAACTGCATTTCGGCATCATTAGCAATGGTCATTGGCTGGATGGTCATGGGCAAGCTCGTGATGTTGGCATTTTCAAAGTCGGGCAGGTTGTCGCCAACCACACGGCAGGACATCGGGAGGTTTACGTCCCAGCCGGGCGCAAATTTTGAGAGGGAATTCGTCCCGATGCTTGTCGGGTCAATATAGAGCCAGGCATTGCGGTAGGGAACGGAAACGCTTTCGCCCTTCATGCTTCCAATGACCGTCAGCACCGTTTTCTGTTCCCATCGGTTGGTTTCAATCAAAAAACTGCCGTCCGTTTGCTTGAACGATTTCTTGGTTTCTTTGTCGAGGATGTCAATGACAATATTGCTTTCATCCTTCCAAGGCCCGTTGTTTACGTGGCAACTGATGCAGTTTTTTGAGTTCGTGAGCACGCCCACTGCTGGTGGGTAAGCATAAGCAGCACCGATTCCAATGGGATGGTACTCGCTGGAATCACCAAACTCAGGGTGATAGGCTTGTTCGTTGGTGGTTAAAAGCTGGCCAATAAAAACGATTGCCGTGAACGCTAGCAGTACGATGATAGATTTGTTTTTCATTTTGCAAGAATTAGTCGTTGTTAAAAAGATTAAAATGTCAGCACTATATCACTGGACTTAATGATGCCATACAACTCGCTCAATGAAGAGACAGGGCATAGTTCAGTGCCTTTAGTATTCCTGATTTTCAGGCAAGTTCCGCAGGCAAATATTTTTCCACCTGAGCTTGCGAACGTTTCCATCATGTCCCTCACATCAAAGTCCTCGTCGGAGATGGTAGGCGATTCCACCGCTTTGCCGAGCAGGAAGACAGAAACCGTATCGCCTTGCCCAACGGAATAGTTTGCAAGTCGGAACGCATTCCACGCGGTTTCCGGGTCGTTGGTCGAGATGACGATTCCAATCGTCTGCGGCTTATTTTTTTGGGCGGCCTTGGGGTCGTCACTATCGTTGGGGGTTTGTGAATACCCTGGGAGGGCGAAAAGGCCGAGGATAAATAGAAGCAATAACATGTTTGTGATTTTCATCTCCTTATTTTAAAATGGTTTAAGAATTGATTTCAAATATTTTACTACCCAAAACTACTATAAAATTTCCTTCCCCTACTCCCGGTTGCGGCGATTCCAAGCTTGCAGGGTCATCAGCAAACAGCGTCTGCGCAAATCGAAAACTCGAAAAACCCGCCTCCGACATCCACCCCACAATCTCCTCCGGGCTGTGAAAATGGGCGTTTTGGTACGATGGCGTGCCGCTTCGCTCGTATTTTTTGACAAGCGCCCCATTTTTGTCCAAAAACGCTACCACGAAACTGCCGCCGGGTGATAAAATCCGGTATACTTCCGCAAAGGCTTTCGGCACGTCGTCAAGGAAGCAGTCCACCGTCACCATGAGCGCCAGGTCGAAGCTGCCGTCGGGGTAGGGCATCTGCTCCGCAACTCCTTTCGTCACCTCGATGCCCCGGCTGCGGGCGATTTCGGTGTAGTCGTCCAGCGGCTCCAGCCCGTGCCGGATGCCGAGCGCCGAGGCAACCCTGCCCGTTCCGACGCCGATTTCCACGCCGTTTTTGAATGGTGGCAACAGCGACCGAATGGCCGCCAGTTCCGATTGGTAAAGGACGGGATGGCGGTCGAACCAGCCGTCATAGTCGGTCGCTTCCAGTTGAAATTTTGGCATGTTGGTTTAGTTTTCTTCCAACCAACCGAATGTCCCGCCGCACAGCCAGGCCGCCCGGAACCCCAACTTCCGCAGCATTTCCGCACCGGCAGCCGAGCGACCTCCGCCCTTGCCACAGGCGGTTACCAGGATGGCTTTTTTATCGAATCCTGCAACCGCATTTTCCAGCGCTTCGAGCGGTAGGTTGACGGCACCGGGCACGTGCTTTTCCGCAAATTCTTCGGGGCTGCGCACATCAATGATTTGGATGTTTTCACCGTCCTGCTGCCTGTTTTTGACATCGCTTGGTGAGAAGCATTCCGTTGGAGCAAAGTTTTTCATGATTTTTTTTCTTCGTGAAACAATCTATTCAAGTATTTGTTTGAATATTTGATTAATATTGCAGCATGGAAAGACGAACCTTCAAAGACAGCATTTACGCCGCCATTGCCGGACTAACCAAAGCCTTTTCCCACGCCAACCGCTTGGAAATCCTCGACCTGTTGGCCAACGGCGAAAAGACGGTGGAACAAGTCGCCGTGCAAACTGCCATCTCTGTTGCCAATGCCTCGCAGCATTTGCAGATTTTGAAAAACGCCAGACTGGTGAAGTCACGGCGGGAGGGGAATTTCATTTACTACACCCTGAACGGCAAAAAAGCCTACGCTGCCTGGAAAGCCCTTCGGGATTTGGCACTGGAAGCCGAACCCGCCGTGCAGGTTACTCTCCGGCAGTACCGGCAGGAAGCGGGTAGTCCACAAAGCCTGACATTCGACACCCTGCCCGATAGCGACCGTGCGTTGCTGCTCGACGTTCGCCCGGCAGATGAATTTGCTGCCGGACACCTGCCCGACGCCCTCTCAATCCCGATAGACGAACTGCCGCAACGCCTCGGAGAACTGCCCCGCCACCTGACCATCGTAGCCTACTGCCGGGGCGCTTTCTGCACCATCGCTGATGAAGCAGTGCAACTGCTCAAAGCCAACGGTTTCGACGCCATGAGGCTGGAAGAAACTTACCTCGACCATAAACTCCTTCACGAGGAAACATGGAAAAACTGACGGCTTTTTAAAAAAATTAAACAATAAGAACATGGATAACACAATTTTGGTATTAGGCGCCGGGACAGGTGGCATTATTACCGCCACGGAGTTGAGAAAAAAAGTTGGCGATGATGGAGAGGTCAATCCTATCAAAATACTTGTCTTTGAAAAAGAAGAAAAAAATGTTTTTGCGCCATCCCTACTTTGGCTGATGGTCGGCAAACGGAAACCGAGACAGGTTTACAGAAATACCCGGAAAATCGCTGGTTCCGGGATTGAAGTAATTATGGGTGAAATCGAAAAAGTAAACCCAAATGAAATTTCCGTAACGGTAAAAGGGCAGGAATACAAAGGTGACTTTATGGTTGTTTCTCTCGGCGTAGAGCAAGTTGCGGAGCACAATCTGGATAATTTCGGACACGATTTTTACACGCTCGATGGAGCGTCCAATTTCAACGAACAATTGCAGGATTTTCAGGGTGGAAAAATCGCCGTTCTAATTCCTTCACTGCCTTTCAAATGCCCCGCCGCTCCTTACGAAGCTGCCATGCTCGTGGATAGTTTTATCCACAA
The DNA here is from genome assembly GCA_964508135.1 of uncultured Saprospiraceae bacterium. Taxonomy (GTDB): domain Bacteria; phylum Bacteroidota; class Bacteroidia; order Chitinophagales; family Saprospiraceae; genus UBA6168. The sequence continues at coordinate 1,618 of CAZDSU010000070.1, read as the reverse complement.
AAAAGGATTAAGCGGCAAAACCGAAATTTCATTGTACTCGCCCGAACCGGGCCCAATGGGTGTTGCCGGAAAAGAATTATCGGGTGCCGTGAGGCAAATGGTGGAAATGAAAGGCATAAAGTATTTTCCAGAACACCAACTCATATCCGCAACGGAAAAGACCTTGACTTTCAGCAATGGCAAAGAAGCCGGCTATGACTTATTAGCTTACACCCCCAAGCACCAGTGTCCAACCGTGATTAAAGAAACAGACCTGGTTGGGAAATCGGGGTGGGTCGAGGTGAACCGGAATACCATGGAAACCAATTTCCCCAACGTTTACGCCATCGGCGACATCACTTTCATCCCGCTTGAAATGGGCAAGCCTTTGCCAAAAGCCGGTGTTTTTGCCCATTATCAGGCAGAAACCGTTGCTCACAACATTGCCCGGATTATTGGCGGCAAAATACCCGATAAAACTTTTAACGGCGATGGGCAGTGTTTTCTTGAAATGGGCGATGGCAAAGCAGGTTATGCCGGGGGCAATTTTTACGGTTCGCCTTTGCCAGCCGTGAAAATGAAAAAGCCAGGGTATCTCTGGCATTGGACAAAGGTTTGGTTTGAAAAATACTGGTTTTTTAACTACTTCTAATTCTACTTTGTTACTTTAGAATATTGAACATATCACTTTGGAAAGTAGGGGGTTTGGGGGCGGAACGCCCCCAAAGGCTCCCTCCCCCGACGAGCCGCCGAAGGCGGCGAGGAGGGGAAATGGCAGTTTTGATAAAGTTTTGGCGGCGCATCGCCCCACTTGGATAGATTTTTTTTTAAAGTAACAAAGTAGAACTAATTCTTATGAATAAAATCATTTTTATTTTAGTCACAATCGTTTCGTTGCTTGGCGAAGCTTGTCACAGCCAGACAGCACCATCGGAAGCACAAATAAGAACTATTGACGCAACAGAGTTCAAGCGACTTGTCGAGGCAGGCAACGGAATTATTTTGGACGTCAGGGCCCCCGAAGAAGTTGCTGGAGGGCATATCAGCAATGCAAGCACAATAAATTTATATGATGAGGACTTTGTGGGAAAAATAAACCTTATCCCCAAAGACAAGGAAATTTATGTGTATTGCAAAATGGGCGGAAGAAGCGCTCAAGCGGCAGAAATACTTCAGAAGAATGGATTCGACAAGGTATTTCATCTGGGCAACGGACTGGTTGAATGGGAGGAAAAAGGCTACCCATTAATCAAAACCCAAATCGAAAAGGATGAAAAAATCCAGGAAATAAGCCTAGAAGATTTCAATAAATTGCTCCAAACGGACAAGCCTGTTCTCATTGACTTCCATACTGTCTGGTGCGCCCCTTGCAGAAAAATGGCTCCAATTATTGACAAAATAGAAGAAGATTTCAAAGGCAAAGCCGTGGTAATGCGGATAGATATGGACAAAAGCAGTGACGTGGGCAAAGCCTACGACATAAAGGGCGTCCCGGTTTTCATCTTGTTCAAGGATGGAAGCGAAAAATGGAAACACAATGGCGTTCTTTCAGAAGAAGAACTAATCAGGCAAATTAACAATCACCTTTAATTTGGCGTAGTTAAAATTCATCTAAGTCAAAGAATATCAGTTAGTTATA
>CAZDSU010000069.1:0-35196 GCA_964508135.1 uncultured Saprospiraceae bacterium | reverse complement strand
TCCATGACGCCAAGTTACCGCTTTTGCTTTTTGGTTCTGGCTCTGCCAGGTTAGGATAATGATGAATAGGCAATAATAGGTTTTAAAACAGCCTCTTATATCACTTATGACACACCACGCACTCAAAACTCACCATCCGGTACTGCACCAACACCACCCCGTCCGCCTCCTTCGGCCAGTCAAAATACCGTTCCGATGGAACGGGGACAACGGTTATCTGCAAACTGCTACAAAGATACCGTTCCGATGGAACGATGTGTTGGTGAGTGGTTTTTTTAATCTTCATACTTTTATTCTTTATTGAAATTTCGGAGTTTGAATCCGAATTTTCAAGGTAAAAACATTAAAGATGCCGTTCCGATGGAACGATGTGGCGGGGCATTCACGCTCGTTCCGTAGGAACGACATCTTTGTAGAAACGTCAGAATCCCACCGCTCTCCGTTCCATCGATAGTGCCGTTTGGCAACATATTTCCAAAAGTCACTATCTGCATTTGTGCCAAAAGTCAATACGCTACGCATTCGCACAAACCCTATTTGTAGCGTATCGCCATTTGGCACAAATAGAGGAACGGTTCCGTCACTTATGGCACACCACGCACTCAAAACTCACCATCCGATACTGCACCATCACCACCCCATCCACCTCCTTCGGCACATGGCATTTCTCACAGGCCACTTCGGCGTGTTTGCCTTCGAGCTTGAACCTCGTCTTGTCGTGGTCGAAATCGTTCATTGCCCAGCCGTCGAAGCTGTGGCAGCGTGCGCAGTCGGTCACGCCGTTCTTTTCAAACTGGCTACCGTGGCTGTGCTCGTGGCAATCGGTACAAGCGGCGGGTAGGCCCGCAAACTTCCGCTGCGGCGGCGCATCGTCGCTGAGGTGGCAGGCCCGACAGTCCTGCTGCTGGTGCTTGCCCTGGAGCTGGAACTTCGTTTTCGAGTGGTCAAAACGGTTGCTGGAAGCCGACCAAGAATTGGTGATATGGCAGGTCTGGCAGTCCTGATAGGGATACCATGTTGCGGCAATTTCGTTGGCCTTTTTGTGGATGTCCTCGTGGCAGTCCACGCAGCGCTCGCCGATGTTGCGGAAGCGCCATTTCCGTTGCCCAACGTCGGGGAGGTTCTGAACCTCCCCGACGTTTTTGGATGACAAATGACAAGCAAAGCAGGGCGTCGCCACGTGCGCCCCGTCCAGCGGGAACTTGGTCTTGGCGTGCTGCTCCATGCTGAAAGTGCTGCCCGGAAAGCCGTCCACCGTGTGGCACTCAGCGCAGTCCGGCGGTACTCCCCCTTTAGGGGGCAGGGGGGTGAACTGCCCTTCGTGGTAGTCGGTGTGGCAGACGGCGCAGGTGTTGTGTGGCAGCAGCTCGGTGAAGCTGTCGGCTTTGTGGCATTTTTTGCAGTCCACAACGGCGTGTTTGCCCGCCAACTCGAAGCCGGTGAGGGCGTGGTTGAAGTCGTCGAGGTTGCTGGCCGACACCTTCGTGAACGAAGCTTCCGAGTGACAGCCAGCGCAGTCTGCTCCGAATTTTCCCTCGTGCGGGTCTTTGTGGCAGGTGGCGCATTCGTTGGTTTTTACGCCGAGCCTGTCCTGAAAAACATTGGTTGCGGTGGCCGTTTCCATCTTGTGGCAGTCCCGGCAATCCACCTGTTTGTGCTTGCCTTTCAGCGGGAAATTGGTCTTGCCGTGGTTGAACTTGTTGAGGCTGGTCGTGGATGCGAAGGACTGCTCGTTGTGGCATTGCTTGCAGTCGGTACCGAGGTGGTTGCGGTGCGGATCGTCGTGACAGGCGTTGCAATTCTTGAAGGGTACATCGGCGAAATGCTGGAAATCCTTGCCGTTTTTTACCTCCATTTTGTGGCATTGCTTGCAGTCCACGGTTTTGTGCTTGCCTATCAATACGAAATCAGCTTTGTCGTGGCTGAACTTGGTGGCGGGCTTGAAGTCCTCAGTCGTGTGGCATTTGGCGCAGTCGTTCGCCATTGTTTTCTGGTGGTAATCTTCGTGGCAATCGAGGCATTTTTGGCCGAGGCCGAGGTAGGTGTCCTTCTTTTTTTTGAGGTTCGGGTCGTCCACGTAGTCGGGCTTGTGGCATTCCCGACAGTCAACTTTTTTGTGCGCCCCGGTGAGTTCGTAGCCTGTCAATGTGTGGTTGAACTTCTTTTCGTCGAAGCGTACCATCTCAAAATTGCGGCCGTGGTGTTCGCTGTGGCAGCTTGCACATTCCTTGCCCTTCACGTCCTTCGAGACGTGGTAGCCCGTGCGCTTGTCCACCCGGCTCTTGATTTCCTTGTGGCAGGCGAGGCATTTGGTATTGGATACCTTGTCGCCGAGGTCGTGGCACTGGGTGCAGTTGGACATGCCCTCCAGCTTGGCGTGTGCGGTGGAGAGATCGCCTGGGGAGAGCTGGGCGGCGGCCCTGCTGGTGAGCAAGGTTAGAAGGATTATATGTAGGATTCGTTGTTTCATGGTAATAATTTCTCTGTGTCCCTCCGTGACCTCCGACCCTCTGTGTTAAAAAAAATCTCAACACAGAGGGTCGGAGGTCACGGAGGGACACAGATCTCATTTGTGTTTCTTCACCGTGTACCCAAACCGCTTCGTAATCTCCACCCCCGTTTTTTGCAAAAACTGCGTCGGCAGCTCGCCCCCGGCGAAGATGTAAACGAGGTCATTGGGGAGTGCCTGTTGGCCACCGTTTTCTTCCAGCGCCAGTTCCACCAGTTCTTGGTCAATTTTCACAACGTTCGACTTCAGTTTAACGTCTATTTTGCCTTCAGCAATGGCGGCGTCCAATTTCTCCCGGTTCTTCGGCTTCACCCGGCTGAAGGCATCGCTGCGGTAACTGAGAACCACCTTGTTTTGCTCCGAAAGTGAGAGCGCCGCTTCGATGGCCGAATCGCCGCCGCCCACCACCACCACGTTTTTCCCGATGACGTTTTCGGGTTCCAACAGTCGGTAAGCCACTTTCTCCAGCCCCTCGCCCGGTACGCCGAGCTTGCGGGGGCTGCCCCGCCTGCCTATCGCCAGCAGCACGGTTTTGGTCTTGAATTCTTCACCTTTGGCCGTCATTACCTTAAAATGGTTGCCATCCATTTGAATTGCCTCCACCTTCGTATGCTCCCGAATCGTGATGCCGTTTTTCGACAACGCCTCGTTCCACAGCGTCAGCAGTTCGGCCTTGCTGGTGTCGAAGAGCTTCACATTTCCGTACTGTGGCAGGTTCATCGGGGCGGTCATCACGATTTTTGAGCGGGGGAAATTATAGACCGTGCCGCCCAACGAATCCTGCTCCAAGGTCAGGAAATTCAGGCCGTGTTTCTTGGCAGTGAGCGAAGCAGAAATACCCGCCGGGCCTGCGCCGATGATGATTACATCGTAGCCTTCACCGCTCTTTTTCATCAGGGCCTGGGCGATGCTGTTCATTGCTTGTTCGCCCTGTTCCACGCTGTTTTTTATCAAACCCATGCCGCCGAGTTCCCCAGCGATGTAAATGCCGGGCACGTTGGTTTCAAAACTCTCGCTGACGTGCGGCAAATCCACACCCCGCTTCTCCGTGCCGATGACCAACGAAATCGCCTCCACCGGACAGGCATGGAAGCAAGCCCCGTGGCCCACGCATTCTGCTGCGTTCACGAGTGCCGCCCGACCGTTTACGATGCCGATGATATCTTTCTCTGGACAAGCCTCCACGCAAGCGCCGCTCTTGATGCAGGTGCCGATGTCAATGACCGGGTGCAGCGAGACCGGTTCGTGCAGCCCCACGATTTTGGCGATTTCTATCTTGGCGGCGGTCTTGTCCGAGGTCGTTTTTTGCTTTTTCAAGTAAAAATAAATGACCACGAGGCAGAACAGGCCGACCGTGCCGTAAATGATGATTTGTTCGAGCAACATGCTTTTGAATGGTTTAGATGGTTGAGAAGGGTTGAGAATAGTTGAGCGGGCTGTGTGCAATTATTCTCATTCCTGCTTAATACCCTCTACGAGTTTGTTTATTTGCCAGGTGATTTTTTCAAGGTCATTGCGAAGGTCTTGGTAAATTTCTTCTGAGAGGAATTCCAAATCGCAACACAGCACCAACAGATTTACTACCTCTGCTGCGCTACTGTATGCGATTTCATAAAACCTTTTTTGGTCTTTGGGTGATTTTCGGGCACTGCCTTCGGCCAAATTGCACGAGATTGAAATAGTCGCTCTGCGAATTTGGGAAGTGATGCCAAACAGCTCTTCTTTCGGAAAAGCTTTGGTGTTGATGTACAGTTTTTTGGTGAAGGCCCTGTTCAGTTGCCAAACGCCCAGTTTCTCGAAGGCATAAGTGTAGTTGCTCACGTTCTTTGTTTTTGTTGAGATTAGTTGAGAGGGGTTTAGATGGGTTGAGAATCAGGGCCTGCTAAACCCCTCTCAACTCTCCTCAACCTTTCCTAAAATATCCACCGATACCCAAACGCCAGCGTCACGCCGACATGGATAATCATAATAATCAGCATAATGAGCGCAAATGGCAAATGCGCCACGTGCCAGTATTTGAACAGTTTTTGCATGGTGGCCAGCCGTTCGATACGGTTGTTGAGCGATAGTTCGTTGTCCACCAGTTTGGCTACTTTCCGCACATCGGGGCTGGCGAGGCCGTTTTCACGAAGGGTGTTTTTCACTTGGCGCAGGGTCTTTTTGTCTTCCATATACTTGTTAAACATGCTCGACAGCACGTTTGTCCCAAATTTTTGGCGGTTGACGTCAACTGCTGCCAACACCAACTGATAGCTGTCTTCGTTCAGCCGGTACGAACCTTTTAGTAGCTCACCAAGGTTGGCTTTCATACCCTTCACCTCGTTCAAACTCAACTCTCTGCCCTCGATGGTGCGGGGGATTTGGACGTAGATGAACCTACCGATGACCCCGCTCACCACCACCGCCACCATGCTCCAAAAGCTGATGGAAACGATGCCGCCGAACTTGAAGGCGGTGTGAAAAAGAATCATCACTGGCCCTAGGCTGCACAGGAAAATGTGGAACTCCAGCCAGTATTTGAGTCTGCCGAACCTTGCAAGAAATTTGTATTTTTTCTTGGCCATGTAGCCGAATACCCCGATGATAATCAGCAATGTGCCGACGATGCCCAGCCCGTGCCCGAAGGCGCCGCTCGGCTTGAACCAATTGTGGTCGGGATGGTAAAAACGCTCTTCGATGGGTGTGCTGTAATACGGAACGCCCTTGTACAGCAGGAACAAGAAGGTGAGGGCAACGATGCTCGCCAGTGTGGTGATGTATATTCGATGAGCCAGTTGGGACATTTTACGAAAATATTTGGGGGCTAAATATACAACAGGACGACCAAATAGCTAAACGCTGCTAAAAGTCACCGTAATATTGAATTGGCAAAAAGGCCTTCTAATTGGGTCTATTTCGTGCGTCTTTTCAACAAATTAATCTTTGGAGTATGGATAGCCAGCCGTTCTTGAGATTTTCGAGAGAAAACAAATAAGGGTTGCCCAGGCGGGAAAATTGGCAGCTCAAATCTTGAATAAGGTATTTGCCGATAAACTCGCTTCCGTGACCAACATCACTTGGCCGCTCAATTAATCCGCATTATTTTGCCCCTTCAATGGCGAAATCTATTTTGAAAACGGGATTCATCCTTCTCATCAGCCTGCTGTCTGTTGGGAAGACTTTGGCGCAAACCGACGCCGCACAAGCTCCAGCAGTACAACGCTGGCTTCCGAAAAACAGCCGCTACGTGCCTGATGTCAAGGCATTCATGCAGCTTTGGAGTATCTATTCCACCGGCATGGAAGTGTACAACGCCAACAGCGGCAAGTACGAGGCCGTAGATGACCGCTTCAACGTCTCCTTTCGGCGGGCAAGGTTGGCCTTTGCTGGCGAACCTTACCAAAATCTGAAGTACAATGTCGTCTTGTTTTACGACCAAGCTGGACGTGACGCCCTCAGTAGTGGCGTTGGTGCAGTCAACAAAGCCGACCCAGCGGTGGGCATTTGGGATGCTTTTGTGCAATGGAAAATTTCCAAAAACGAAAGCCTGAACCTGGTCGGCGGGTGGTTCCGACCGCAGATGCAGCGGGAAAGCATCACCTCTGGCTGGTCTTCCACTTCCTTTGAGAAGTCCATGTCGCAGAACTACCTGCGCACCCACCTTGTCGGCACTGGCCCTGGACGTGCCGCGGGGCTGAACTTGGGCGGTATTTTGACCAAAAACAAAATCTCGCTGAACTACAATTTGGGCATTTTCAACCCAATAACCGCCTCATTGTCAGGCACTTCGGTTGGAAAAAAGTATGCCCCACTGCTGGTTGGGCGCACCTCGCTATCGCTGGGCGACCCTGAGTTCCAAAAGTACGGCATCAGTTACGACATCAATTTTTTCAACAAAAGAAAGGGCGTTTCGCTCGACCTCAACGTTGCCCGGCAGGGCGAAACCGAGCTGTTCCAATCCTCCACCGCCTACGGCCCAGGGCTGCTCCTCAACTGGGGGCCGCTCAACTTTGATGGCGAATGGATGTTCATGGAACGGGAAGGATTGGACAGTCTCGGCAGCTTCACCGCCAATGAGGCCACCAGCCATCTGCGCCTCGGCGTAAACCTGCCAACGGGCAAGTTTGTGCTGGAACCTGTATTCATGGTGATGAAATTCAAAGGGGAAATGGCCGCAAAAGGCCAGGCCGATGCGGCGCAACTGAAGATGTCGTCGGGCGAGGAAACGACCTTCGATGCTGGCGTGAACTGGTACCTCGATGGTAAGAACCTCAAGCTGGCGCTCCACTACACTTGGCGCAACGGCGATGCTGGGGCAGCGGGGGACGGCTCACAGGTAAACGCTTTTTTCAGCCAACCCGGCGTGGGTGCCATCCAGCGGGGCAACTGGCTGGGGCTGGGACTGAACGCTATTTTTTAAATGCTAAATACCATGAAGTTGAAAGCTTTTTCAATATTTGCAAGCCTGTCATTCATTTTGTTGCTGGCGCAATGCACAAGCGACAAGGCCAGTCAGCAGCCACTTTCACCTGATGAGGAGAAGGCTTATTTGGACAAAGGCAAGGCCATCGCCGCAGCCACTTTCGCCACCTTGAGCAGCCAACTGTCTGTGGCCTTGGAAAAGGAAGGTGTGGCTGGGGCGGTGCGCTACTGCAACTTGGCTGCCATGCCCTTAGTTGACAGCCTCTCGAAGGCGAACAACGCCACCATTCGACGCACCAGCGACAGGCCACGAAACTCATTGGATACACCGACAGGATGGGAGGCCGAGCAGCTCACAGCATTCCAGCTCGCAGCTTCCAAAGGAGAGCAACTTATGCCAAGATTGAAATTGTTGGATGAGAAAAAAGTGGCGTTCGCTGCGCCCATTATGCTCCAGCCGCTTTGTGCCAAATGCCACGGTGCTGTCGGGACGGATATCGCCGAAAGCGATTATGCCGTCATCAAAGAACTATACCCACAGGACGAGGCTGTTGGTTACAAACCAGGGGAACTGAGGGGGATGTGGAGCATCACCTTTGAACGGTGAGGATTTATCCCGTAAAATGGCTATTGGAGGCCACCGAACCATAGTAAACCAATCAAATCGCACCTAATTTTTTCAAACTTAAAATATTCAAAATGAGGCAAATATTCATTTTCGCATTTCTGACAGTCATGGGTCTTTCTTCTTGCACTTCACAGACGACATCCGGGGACTACACCAACTTAGACGTAGCCGCCTTCAAGGCAAAAATGGCCGAACCCGGTATCGTGCTGCTCGACGTGCGCACTCCAGAGGAGACCGCCGAGGGCATGATTGAAGGCGCTGCTCAATTGGATTTTGAAGCAGCCAACTTTGAAGCCGAAGTGGATAAACTGGACAAGTCCAAGACTTATCTGATATATTGCCGAAGTGGCAACCGTAGCGGGCAAGCTTCCAAGTTGATGGCTGAAAAAGGTTTCAAAAGCCTCTACAACTTGGAGGGTGGCTACCTTGGATGGACAAAGTAGCTGCCGCCACAATCACGCAACTTTACAATTCAACCTTCAATATCATGTTAGAACTTATTAGACAACCTTGGCACTGGTCGGCAGCAGGCGTTTTAATTGGCTTGGTGGTACCCCTGCTCTTGATTTTGGGCAACAAGAATTTTGGCATTTCGGCCAACCTTCGGCATGTGTGCGCCGCTTGCTTCCCCGCCAACATTCCCTTCTTCAAGTACAACTGGAGAAAAGAAGTGTGGAACCTGTTTTTTGCAGTGGGCATTATCATAGGAGGGTTCATTGCAGCTACCCTGCTGCACAACCCCGAACAAGTGAAAGTAGCGCCCGCTTTGGCAGCCAGCCTTGCCGAAAACGGCATTGACGACTTCTCAAGCCTAGTGCCCACGCAGCTTTTCAATTGGCATAACCTGCTGACAATCAAGGGTTTCATGTTCGTTGTCGTTGGAGGGTTCCTTGTCGGCTTTGGTACACGTTACGCAGGTGGCTGTACCAGCGGCCATGCCATCAGTGGCTTGGCAAACCTTCAACTGCCATCGCTCGTGGCCACCATCTGCTTCATGGTTGGCGGTTTTATTTCTGCCAATTGGATTGTACCATTTTTACTAAAACTATAAACTCAAATAACGATGAGCAAAATAATATCAGGCGCAACAACCGACATCGCCGAGACGATGAACAAGGATTTCGAAGTCCGTTCCCTTGATACACATTGCGTTAACGCAAGCGAAAAGGACGTGCCGCTTTGGTACAACTTGAATTACATGCTGGTAGGCATTTTCTTCAGCATCATCCTAGTGAAATCTGAGGTGATTTCGTGGTTCCGAATACAGGAGATGTTCAAGCTCCAATCGTTCCACATGTATGGGATTATTGGCACTGCCGTGGTGGTGGGCGCTATATCCATCATGTTGATTAAAAAGCTGAAAATCAAGACGATACAAGGCGAAAGCATTGAATTTCAAGATAAAAAATTCACGAAGGGCCAAGTCATCGGCGGACTGATTTTCGGGCTTGGTTGGGCTATGACAGGTGCTTGCCCGGGCCCGTTGTTTGCGCAGCTTGGTTCTGGTGTTGGTGTCATCGCCATCACGATTTTAAGTGCCATTGCAGGTACTTGGGTCTATGGCAAATTCCGGGAAAAACTACCGAATTGAACAATCATGCAATCAATCAATCAAACCGTTCAACCAAACCAGTTCCATGAATTTGAGCCTCGCCTAGTCGAAGAAATCGAAAAAGTGGGCACATTGAAAAAGCTCGAAGCGGGCGAAGAGTTGATGCGGCCAGGCATGTTCATACGCTCTATTCCCATCATTCTGTCGGGCAGTTTGAAGATCATGCGACAGGACGATAAGGGCCACGAAACGTTCCTCTACTTCCTGACCAAGGGCGACACCTGCGCCATGTCGCTAACTTGCTGCACCGCCAACCGGCCCAGCACGGTGCGCGCCGTGGCCGAAGAGGCAACCGAGATGATGCTCGTGCCCGTGGAAAAACTGGACTATTGGATGGGGCTTTACCCTTCTTGGAAAAACTTTGTATTCCAAGCTTACCAGCGCCGCTTCGAGGACATGCTCGAAGCGGTGGACAGCCTCGCCTTCCGAAAGATGGACGAGCGCATCTGGCGCTTGCTGAAAAAAAAGGCGGCCCTTCAGGAAAAACGGTACGTTTATGCCACCCACCAAGAACTAGCCACTGAACTGAACACCTCCCGGGAGGTCGTCACCCGCTTGCTCAAAAAGCTGGAGGGCATGGAAAGGATCAAAACACATCGCAACCGAATCGAGTTGATGTTGAAATAAGCACGTTGCATTAGTCCACATGAAAAAATTAAATTGTCCAATTGTGACTTTTATCCCCAAGTTGTAGCGGTGATTATTATCATCTTTGTACCATTAATTTAAAATACTAATTGCGACGAATGAAAATCGAACAAATCTATACCGGCTGCCTCGCACAGGGCGCCTACTATATCGAAAGCAACGGCGAAGTGGCAGTCATTGACCCACTGCGGGAAGTACAGCCTTACCTCGACCGGGCTGAGCAGGACGGAGCCAAAATCAAGTACGTGCTGGAAACCCATTTCCACGCCGACTTCGTGTCTGGCCACCTTGACCTCGCAAAAAAAACTGGTGCTACCATCGTTTATGGCCCGAACGCCAAGACCGGCTTCAAGGCACACATCGCCACCGACGGCGAGGTGCTGAAACTGGGCAACATCTCCATCAAAGTGCTGCACACCCCCGGCCACACCATGGAAAGCACTTGCTACCTGCTGTCCGATGAAAACGGCAAGGAAAACGCCATCTTTACTGGCGACACCTTGTTCATTGGCGACGTGGGGCGGCCCGACTTGGCACAAAAATCCGACCTGACAATGGCCGACCTTGCTGGCCACCTCTACGACAGCTTGCGCAACAAGGTGATGACCCTGCCCGACGAGGTGACGGTTTACCCGGCGCACGGCGCAGGTTCTGCCTGCGGCAAAAACATGTCGAAGGAAACCGTCTCAACCATCGGTGCCCAGATGGCAACCAACTACGCCCTCCGCGCCGACATGACAAAGGCCGAGTTCGTTCACGAAGTAACGGATGGCTTGTTGGCTCCGCCAAAATATTTCCCCGAAAACGTCCGCCTGAACAAGGAAGGCTACGCCAGCTTCGACGATGTGATGAAGCGGAGCGCACAGGCCCTGTCGCCGAGGGCATTTGAGGAGGCCGTGAACGCCACAGGTGCCCTGATGCTCGACGTGCGCCAGGAGAGCGATTTTCACAAAGCGTTTATACCAAATTCAATATTCATCGGCCTTGGCGGGCAGTTTGCACCGTGGGTAGGCGCCCTTGTTGCCGACGTGAGCCAGCCGCTCGCCCTCATCGTTCCGGAGGGTCAGGCTGAAGAAGCCATCACCCGCCTCAGCCGCGTTGGTTTTGACAACGTGGTAGGTTACCTCGCCGGTGGCATCGAAGCTTGGAAAAAGGCTGGCATGGAATTGGACAACTTTGATTCCATCACTGCAGATGAACTGGCAGAAAATTTGAAAGAATACGGCCCCGACAATATGCTAGACGTGCGCAAACCGAGCGAATTCGCCGCTGAACATGTCAAAGATGTGGAGAGCATACCCCTCGACTTTATCAACGAGTACATGGGGGACCTCGATCGTCGGAAGAAATATTTCGTACATTGCGCGGGCGGCTACCGTTCCATGATTGCAGCTTCGATATTGAAATCAAGGGGCTTCGAAAACATCGTGGATGTGAAAGGTGGCTTCAAGGCCATCCAAGAATCGGGCAAGTTTGAAACAACGGACTACGTTTGCCCAAACACTTTGAAGCGGCAGAAAGCAAAAGAAGTAAGTGCGTGAACTAATCTTAGTTTGACTTGTTCTAACTAATGTCAGGAAAAAAAAATTAGTCTTCGCTTGGTTGCTAATTTTTTTTTCAACACTTTTGCCGCTACATTTGATTGTTACTTGAGCTAGTTGGCTCAATCAAAATAAATTGTTTTCATTTGGTTTTTTAGGGTTATTCAGGGTAGCTTCGGCTACCCTTTTTTTTTGCCATTTTGCCCAAAGTGAAGGTTGTCGCCATCGTGGTCTTGCCTTCCCGCTATTTTTCACCTTCATGGTTTTTGAAAAACATAGTGCCCATGTTAAACTTTTTCAAGTCCATGTTTAAAAACGATGCCTACGAAAACCTTCAGGCTGCCGAATTTTTGGCCAAAGCCAAAACCACTCCCGATGCCGTACTGCTCGACGTGCGCACCCCCGGTGAGGTAGCCGCTGGCAAGCTGCAAGGAGCAAAAGACATTGATTTCCAGGGCCACAACTGCACTATAGCCATTGGAAAGTTCGACAAGGACAAAACCTATTTCGTCTATTGCCGGAGCGGGGTCAGGAGCGCCAACGCCTGCCGCAAGATGCACGAAATGGGCTTCACCAAATTGTTCAACTTGTCGGGTGGTTACCTATCTGTTTGACAAAAAAAAGATGAGCCGGAAGCAATTGCCCCGGCTCATCTTTTTGAAAATCAATGTCCCGTCCTGAAATAGCGTTACACAAAAAAGTAACAAAATGGACAAAGCCTTAGCTATTTAATCGTTTCCCCACGCACCCCATCCTTGTATTCCACGATGAAGGCATCGCTGAAATCCTTCAAAGCGCGAACAGAAGGCAGGTCGGCCTGCGCCTCTTCGAGCGTGGCGTAGTCGGCCAACATGACCCGGTAGAGCTTGCGGTCAGTGAAAAACTCCTTGTCAATGCGTCGCATGTTTTTCACGTTGGTAAAACGGGAATGTCCCATGTCCACACTTTTCAGCGCAATGATCTGGATTTTGTAGTAAGTACCAGTCGTGATAGGCGCTGCTTTGGTAGCCTTGTTCTTTGTGGTGGTCACCACTTCTTTTTTGGGAGCTTCCGGCTTCACGGTCTCTTTCTTGGGGGTCTCCTTTTTTGTCACCTCTTCTTTGACGGGTTCCTTAACCGTTTCTTTTTCGGCCAATTTTTTCACGTCCTCCTTTATCGAGCTGTCCTCATCGCCACCACCGACACCATAAGGCTCCATGTAGAGCGGCGCTCCGAAGTCAGTGTAGTTGGTGTAATCGTTGCTGTCGAAGCCGTAGGATGCTGCGAAGAAGCCGTCCTTCGTGGCCTCCAGCGAGTATTTGCGGGAAGGTTCCACGGGGAAGTCGTAATGCCCATTGGTGGAGACGACTTTCTTCAAAAAGCGGCGCTGGCCTTTGTCGTCAATTTCGTAGATGGTCACTTCCACGTCTTCGAGCATCTCGCGGCTGGCCTTGCTGAACACCTCGCCACGGGCAGCGTATTGCACCACGGGCGTTTCATAAGTAAAACCAAAAATGTCCTCGTCGGTAGTGTTCACCTTTTCCATGCCATAGTTGCGGTTGGAGACGATGAAGCCGCCTTTGCCAGAGGGTGTTTTTACGAAGGAAAAATCATCGGCGGGCGAGTTGAGCGGTGTGCCGACGTTCTCGGCGGTTTGCCATTGCGATTTTGCGCCTTTTGTCTTGAAAATATCGAAACCGCCTACCGAAACAGCGCCGTTGGAAGCGAAGTACAAGTTGCCTTCGATTTTGTCATAAAACGGCGTGATTTCATCGCCCTTGGTGTTGATGCGGGAGCCGGCGTTGATGGGCAGGGTGAAGTCGTTGGCGTTGCTGCTGATTTCACGGGTGGTGTACCAGATGTCCATGCCGCCCATGCCGCCATTGCGATTGGAGGCAAAGTAGAGTATCTCGGTGTTATCGACCTGCACCACGTTCGGTTGGGTGGTGGATACGTTCTGCTCGTTGATGTAGTCGGGCAGGCGCTCTGGTGAAGTCCAGGTCTTGCCCACCCGGCGAGTCACGTAGATTTCGCAGTGGGTAGTCAGGCCGCCCCATTTTTCCTCCGATTTACAGATGGTAAAATAGAATCGGGAGTTATCCGACGTGAGCGAGCCGTTGCAGAAGTGGTCGCCCTCGATGACCGGGAAGTGGTCAATCGGCTGCGCCTTGCCCCAGTCGCCACCACCGGATCGGATGGTGCGGTAGATTTCCGCCCGCTTGGCCATGGTGGAGGAGAAGTAGAGCGCTTCATCACTGAACGGGATAGGTCCAAACTCCGTCTCCGGTGTGTTGATATTTGCATTGAGGTGCTCGAGCACGATGTTCGGGTCGTCGCCCTTCATGGTGTACTGGGCGGCCAGTTCGCAGCCCCGCAGTTCTGTCTGCACGATTTGCGACACGGTCGTTTTGTCGGTGCCGTTGTAATTGCCGAGGAACTTGACCAGCTCACTGCTGGCAGCCTCGTGCTCTCCGTTCTGCTTGAGGCAGCGGGCGTAGCGCAGGCCGATGAGCGGGTAGGCGGCGTTGTCGTCCTTCACATTTTTCCAGACCTCGGCAGCATTGCGGTAGTCACGGATAGTGTAGAAGCAGTCGCCCGCTTTGTAGGCCAGTTCCCTTTTCTTCGTCTTTTGCTTGAAAGCGGCCCGGTAGTGCTCGCCTGCATCAGCATACTGGGCTTTGGCGTAAAGCTCGTCGGCGAGCTTCACGTGTTTTTTCCAGCTTAGTTTGTCCTGTGCCTGCACGTTGAATGCCAGCAGCAGAATTGCGAAAATGGATAAGAGGATGGGATTCTTCATGATTGTTGTTTTGGAAATACTAAAATGCTTGTTGATTAAATTCAGATGGACAACCTGTTATTTTCGATTTTTTACAAAAAAAAAACAGGTTGTCATCAGGTTTTTCAAAATCGGCCGAGCAGGAGCTTTTCAATGACTTCGGGGAAGTGCCGGTGCTCCAGCCGGTGGATGTTTTGGGCGATGTCTTCAGGAGAGTCCTCAGGGTTAACAGGGCATTTGGCCTGAAAGATGATGTCGCCGTCGTCGTACGCTTCGTTGACGAAGTGGATGGTAATGCCGGTTTCCGTTTCACCAGCTTTCTTCACTGCTTCGTGTATCCGCATCCCATACATCCCCTTGCCACCGTACTTTGGCAGCAATGCCGGGTGGATGTTTACCATGCGTTTTTCAAAGGCTCGCACCAGGTACGTTGGCACCAACCACAAAAAACCCGCCAATACCACAAAACCGATAGAAAATTTATTAAAAATTTTCAAAATATCTTCGGTTTGGTAAAAACAGGGGCGGTCAATGACCAGGGTTGGGATGCCATTTGTTCGAGCCATGTCCAGAACAGGCGCATCCGCCTTGTTTGAAACAATAAGGCTTACGTTAATATTGTGGTTATGTTTGAAGTGTTCGACGATTTTTTTAGCATTGGAGCCTGTGCCAGAGGCGAAAATGGCGATGTGGTGTTTCATGGACGATAAATAGTATTTCCTTGCGCCTTTGAAAATTAGCGCCCTGCGGAATTTTTATGTATTGTATTGAATTTGATTTCAAAAAAAACGGGCTATCTTTGGATGTATCGCCCTGCGTGTTATCACCTTGGGAAAAGACATAATTTTCGACAAATTTTCACAACATCTATCTGGAAACTATCTTTGCGCACCAAACTAGAACATGGGTTTGTTTTTTCGCAAAATACATTGATTATCAAATTTTTATAAAAAAGACAAGGCTTTATAAAAAATTGAAACAAGGCGATTTTCGAACCGTAATGGACAGATTAGCAGCACAGGCTATCGCCCCAGGCCGCTGAAAAAATAACGCCATGCAATTTACGCTTAGCCATCAGGCACCCATTTCAACAGATGCACTCATCGTTCCCGTTGCCCAGGGAACGAACTTGGATGCCATTTTTTCACTGGTTGCTGAGAAAACCGGAGTGCCAGCTGACCTGATTAAAGGCGATTTCAAGGCCGGAGCCAAAGAAATACACACGCTTTATTTCAACGAAAACCAACAGAGCAAGCGCATTTTCCTGCTCGGCCTCGGCGAAGCGCCCCGCACCATTGATGTGCTAAATGCTTTCCGCTCTTTAGTCTTTAAGCGCAAAGCTAATTTGCCAACCAATCTCAGCGTTAGTTTTTTGCACAAAAATGCCCCCGATAACCCTGCTCCTTGGGTCGAAGCCAGCGTGAACGGCCTCCTCCTCGGCGGCTACGATATCGGTCTCTACAAAACGGACAAGAAGCCAGAAGATGCCGCTCCCGACTTCAACATCGAGATTGCCGTGGGCGAGGAACACCTCGCTGCTGCCGGTGAAGCACTGAAGCGTGGTCAAGCATTTGCTGGTACGCACTCCGAAATCTTCAACCTCATAAATGCCCCTGCCAACAAGAAAACACCACAGGTGCTGGCCGATTGGGCCACCAACTCTGGCAAGCAGCACGGGTATCAGGTTGAGATTTTTGACGAGCAAAAAATACACGGACTGGGTCTCCACGCACTCATCGCCGTGAGCCGAGGCAGCGAAAACCCGCCCGCCTTCATCGTGATGGAATACAAGCCAAATTCCGCTCAACCGCTGAAAAAGATTGGACTGGTCGGCAAAGGTGTCACCTTCGACACCGGAGGGCTTTCCATCAAGCCGTCCACCAACATGCACCTCATGAAGTCGGACATGGGCGGTGCCGCAGCCGTTTTGGGCACCATCGAGGTGGCCGCCAAGCTTCAACTGCCGCTGCACATCATCGGCGTAATACCCGCCACCGAAAACTCCGTGGACGCATTGTCCACCAAGCCAGGCGACGTCATCGGCTCGTACCAGGGCAAGACCATCGAGGTCATTGACACCGATGCCGAGGGCAGGCTCATCCTCGCCGACGGCCTCACCTACGCCGTGCGCAACTTCGCCCCCGACGTGCTGATTGACCTCGCCACGCTCACCGGCTCCTGCATCCGCACGCTGGGTACTTACGCTGGCGGGCTTTTCTCCAACAACGACGCCCTCGCGGGCCAACTCAACGAGGCTGGCGAGCGCACCGGCGAGCGCCTTTGGCGACTGCCCCTCTGGGACGATTACAACAAGGAACTGAAATCTGACGTGGCCGACCTGAAAAACTTCAGCGGCAATCCCGCTGCTGGTGCCATCACCGCTGCCAAGTTCCTCGAAGCATTTATCGAAAAGCACCCGGCCTGGGCGCACATGGATATTGCCGGCATGGCCATTGCTGATTCCGAGTTTTCTTCGCAAAAAAGCGCCACTGGCTTCGGCATACGGTTGCTGATTGACTACATGCAGTCGCTCATCAGCGAGGCAAATGCGTGATTTTTCGCCGCTTTTTTTCTTTGAAAAACGCTGAAATAGCTTTCCTTCGCCCTTGTGGTCGCCCAATTTATTGGGCAGACCGTTGTGAACCATTCGGCCAGCCCAATAAATTGGGCGGCCACAATAACTTCCATGGAAAACATCACCGCACACGACCTGACCTTCGAACCGTTCATTGGCGAGGCTGAAATAGCAGCTAAGGTCGAAGCGCTCGGCAGCCAAATCCGGCAGCAGTTCGAGGGCAAGCGCCCTTTGTTTGTCGGGGTGCTGAACGGGGCTTTCATCTTCGCCGCTGACCTCGTGCGGGCCTGCGGCATCGAGTGCGAGATAGCTTTTGTGCGACTGGCCTCCTATGAGGGCCTGTCTTCCAAGGGCAAGGTTTCTACCGTGCTGGGGCTCGATTTTGAGGTAAAAAACCGACACATCATCGTCGTCGAGGACATCGTGGACTCTGGGCGTACGCTGCACCATTTCATGGCCGATTTGCAAAAACTGGAACCCGCCTCCGCATCGTTGGCCGTGCTGCTCTTCAAGCCGGAAGCGCTCCAGATGCCCGTCAAAATTGACTATCTCGGCTTCGAAATCCCAGATAAATTCGTGGTCGGCTACGGACTGGACTACAATGGGCTATGCCGTGAACTCCCAGGCATTTATCAACTATCGCAATAATGGTTGAGAGGTGTTGAGAATGGTGTGGCTCGTCCTAAAAAACCTTTCCACCACCCTCCCACAAGCCTCTTCCAACATCCGAAACACCTGCTCAAACCCATTGTCGTCCCAGTAGGGGTCGGGCACGGCCTGGTTCCTGCCAGGCGTCACGAAATTCATGATGAGCTGCACTTTTTCCTCCTGTTCCTTGGTGGTGGCGAGGCGCAGGATGTCCCGGTAGTTTTGGTTGTCCATGGCCAGCACGATATCGAAGCGGTCGAGGTCGTGGGGCTTCAGCTGGCGGGCACGCTGGTTGGTGATGTCAATACCGAATTGGCGGGCCGTGGCGATGGAGCGACGGTCGGGCAGCTCGCCGACGTGCCAAGCGCCTGTGCCCGCAGAGTCCACCTGCCAGTCGAGGCCGTGCTCGCTGATTTTGCGCTGCATGATGCCCTCGGCGAGCGGCGAGCGGCAGATATTGCCAAGACAGACCATCAAGATTTTCATGTTCAAAAAGCTATTTGAAAGAAGCCAAACGGCTCAAATCCGCAACTGGAAAAGGTTCTGCTGTGTGATGAACAACCGTTCCACGGAGTCCATTTCAAACCGCACCAATTCAAAAAACGTGCAACAATCTTAGCTGACTTTTCTCGTCTCGTAGATAAACGGCAATGTCGTCGAAGGGCCTAATCGCAGCTCGTAACTTGCCTTTTCCGGGCCTGTCTCCCAGCCGATTTCTTGGTCGGTGAAAAAATAGGCCGTGCTGCCGGTCGAAAATTGGAGTTCGTGTTTCTTGTTGCCAGCGATGGAGAAAACCGAAATTTCGTCGGCGTGAAAAGTACCGTTGGCCACCAAATCTTCTCCGCTATCTTTGTCCAGCAACTGAAACCTGAACTCGCTTGGCGGCGTGAAACATTCAATATCATCACATTTGCCACATTGGAAATTCAACAGGAGCAGGCTGGCAAAAATTGTGAGGAGTAGCGCATTTTTTTTCATCGAAAGCATTTTATGAAGGTGAAAAATCAAGGCAAAAATAGCCAACCAAACTGGCTTTTCATCGTCAACCCCGTGGGCGGTGGCGGCACTGTGCACAAACGCTGGCCTGAAATCGAGGCACTGCTACGAGCTTCGGGCATCGCCTTCGACGCCGTTTTCACCGAGCGCAGGTTCCATGCCGCCGAGCTTGCCGAAAGAGCCATTGCCGAAGGCTGCCGCCACTTGGTGGCCGTGGGCGGCGACGGCACGGCGCATGAGGTCGTCAACGGCATCATGCGCCAGACGACCTGCCTACCTGAGGAAGTCACTTTTACCTTGCTGCCCGTCGGTACGGGCAACGACTGGGTTAAAACGCACGGCATCCCGAAAAGCATCAAAAAATGGGTCGCTTTTTTTCAAACTGGAAAAATCTCCCACCAAGACGTAGGCTGGCTGACCTACCACGACGGCAGCGGCGAGCAAAAACGCTACTTCATCAACGTCGCTGGCCTTTCTTACGACGCCTATGTGGCCAAGCGGGCGGAGGCGTACAAGACGCAAGTTTCAAGCGCCATTTTCTATTTGTTCCTGATTTTCCGCTGCCTGTTCGAGTTCCGGGTGCCACGCATCCGGGTCAGCTTCGACGGGCGGGTGGTCGAAGAACGGCTCTACACCATCAACATCGGCATCTGCCGCTACTCCGGCGGCGGCTTGCAGCTCGTGCCGCAGGCCATCCCCGACGACGGCAAGCTGGCGCTGACCCTTGCCGGGCACATCTCTAAGCTCGGTGTGCTGCTCATCACGCCGTTTTTTTATTCGGGAAAAATTGGCTGGCACCCAAAGGTATCTATGTTCCAAGTGGAGGAAATTTTGGTAGAAACGGCTGATAATCACCCTGTTCAAGTGGAAGCGGACGGGGAGTTTTTGGGGGAGGGGCCAGTACAGTTTGGCATTTTGCCGAAGGCGCTGAAAGTGCTCGTTCCTCAAACTTGAAGCCCCCACTTCACCCCCTCCTCAATCGCCCGCTTCGCATCCACTTCAGCCGCCACGTTTGCCCCGCCGATGAGCGTCGTGGCCATGCCCTCGGCAAGTAGCGCATCGTACAAATCCCGAACGGAATTTTGCCCGGCACAGATGACCACATTGTCCACGGCCAGCAGTTTTGGCTTGCCCTCGTGCAGGAGGTGCAGGCCCTCGTTATCAACTTTTACGTACTGTACCCCGGCGAGCATTTTGACCTTTTTCATTTTCAGGCTGGCCCTGTGAATCCAGCCCGTCGTTTTGCCGAGGCCTTCGCCGTGCTTGCCCTCTGAGCGTTTCAGCAAATAAATCTCACGGGCGGGGGATTCGGGCTGCGGCTTGGCGATAGCGCCCCGGCTGCGGTACTCGGTGTCAACGCCCCACTCGGTCATGAAATCTCTGATTTCGGATTGTGGATTTCGGATTGGGGTCTCGGAATCCGCAATCCTTAATCCGTAATCCGCAATCGAAAGGAATTCCGCCACGTCAAACCCAATCCCCCCCGCTCCGATGATGGCGACGGACTTCCCGACTGGCTTTTTGCGGAGCAAACAATCCGAATAACTCAACACCTTCGGATGGTCTTCGCCGGGAATGCCAGCTTTGCGCCCAGCCACGCCAGTGGCAATGACCACTTCCGCAAAGCCTTGACTTTCAAGTAGTTCAATGGTTGCTTTGGTGTTCAAATGCAGTTGTACGCCTGTCACATCCAGTTGCCTCTCAAAATAGCGAAGTGTCTCGTAAAACTCCTCCTTGCCGGGAATGCGCTTCGCCAGGTTGAACTGCCCGCCGATTTCGGCACCAGCTTCGAACAGGTGAACTTCATGCCCTCGCTTTGCTGCCGTCACCGCTGCTGCCAATCCAGCAGGGCCAGCGCCCACCACGGCGATTTTCTTTTTGGTTTCGCTTCGCAAAACGGGCATGAGCGTCTCGTGGCAGGCCCGTGGGTTCACGAGGCAGGAGGCCGTTTTGCGTTTGAACGTGTGGTCGAGACAAGCTTGGTTGCAGGCGATGCAGGTGTTGATTTCGTCGCTGCGGCCCTCGGCGGCTTTTTTCACAAAATCGGGGTCAGCGAGGAAAGGGCGGGCCATGCTCACCATGTCGGCGCAGCCCTCGGACAGCACCTGCTCGGCCACTTCGGGCATGTTGATGCGGTTGGTGGTGATGAGCGGGATGCCCACTTTGCCCATCAGCCGCTTCGTCACCCAGGCGAAGCCCGCCCGTGGCACCATCGTGGCGATGGTCGGCACACGGGCCTCGTGCCAGCCGATGCCCGTGTTGATGATGGTCGCCCCGGCTTTTTCGATTTGCTTCGCCAACATTTCCACCTCCTCCCAACTGCTGCCGTCCTCCACGAGGTCGAGCATGGAGAGGCGGTAGATGATGATGAAATTCGGCCCGACGGCCTGCCGCACTTGCCGCACGATTTCGAGTGGGAAACGGGTACGGTTTTCAAAACTACCGCCCCATTCGTCGGTGCGCTTGTTGGTCTTTGCGACGATGAACTGGTTGATGAGGTAGCCCTCGCTGCCCATGATTTCCACGCCGTCGTAGCCAGCGTCCTGCGCCAGTTTTGCGCAGCGGACAAAATCCGAAATCGTGCGCCGCACGCCCCAGCCCGTGAGCGCCCACGGCTTGAACGGCGAAATGGGCGACTGTATCGCCGAAGGCGCCACCGCCAGCGGGTGGTAGCCGTAGCGCCCGGCGTGCAGGATTTGCATGCAGATTTTGCCACCCTCGGCGTGTACGGCCTTGGTCACTTTGCGGTGCTCCGCAACATGTGAACCGTTGGTCATGCGCGCTGCGAAGGGCGCTACCCAGCCCTGTCGGTTCGGCGCAATTCCCCCAGTGACGATGAGGCCCACGCCGCCCCTTGCCCGTTCAGCGAAGTAGGCGGCCATGCGCTCGAAGCCGTTCTTCGTTTCTTCCAGGCCAGTGTGCATACTGCCCATGAGCACCCGGTTGGGCAGGGTGGTGAAGCCAAGGTCGAGGGGGGAAAGGAGGTGCGGAAAATTCATGAAATTGGAAATTGAGAAATTGAAATTTGAGGTGGTCAAAAATAGGCAAATCAATGGCCGAAAAAGTCATTTCCCTGGCCTTTTTCGTTGCTGTCTTTGTTTTGCCGGAGGCTTTGCCCACCTTTGCGAAACTTTCAAATTCTTTTTAATGAAAAAATCAACCAAACTGTTTGTAGCTGTGGCCATGCTGGCTGCAAGTTGCGCCCCGAAGAAAGACAAATACGAAGCCTTTGCCGACGATCTCTGCGTTTGCATGACACCGATGGCCGATTTCCAGAAGGAAATCACTAAAATGTTTGACGAGGGCAAGCAGGACTCGGTGATGGCCATGATGGCCAAGGGCCAAAAGATTGATGAAGATGGCCAAGCCTGTATCGCTGCACTGGAAAAAAAGCACGGCGTAATCGAAGGTGAGGAGGCTGAAAACAAAGCGATGGATGCGCTTCGCAAGGTTTGCCCAGAAATCGTGGCGATGATGGAAGAGGCCAATACGCCGAACATGGCTCCAGAAGACATGCTCGAAGATGGGGAGCTGATGCTGCCAGAAGAAATGCCTGCGGCTGAGAAAGAAAAGCAGTGACCAATTTTTGAAGGATATTTTCAAAAAAAGTAATGTAAAAAAAAAGCCCGGTGAACTTTCGCTCACCGGGCTTGATATTTCCTTGACGAATCTTACACCGTTCAAGGATTTTGCCTCCTATTTCCTATGCTTCCACTTTTCCAAATATCGTTCCAATTCCGTCTCGTCATATAATAAAACTTCTCTAGGCTTGGATCCTTCTGCAGGCCCCACCACGCCCATCGCTTCCAATTGATCCATAATACGTCCAGCACGGTTGTACCCCAGCTTCAAACGACGCTGTATCATGGACGTGGAACCATGCTGGCTTTGCATCACGAGTCGTGCTGCGTCCATGAGCATATCGTCCATGTCATTGGGGTCGAAGGCACCCATCTCGCCCATTTCCTCGTCGTCGCCGTGGTATTCTGGCAAATAAAACGGCTCTGGGTAGCCCCGCTGGTCGGAGATGAATTTTATCACTTGGTCTACCTCCGGCGTGTCCACGAATGCGGATTGGAGACGCACCATGTCGCCGCCGACGGAGAAGAGCATGTCGCCCCGCCCCACCAACTGCTCGGCACCGCTGGCATCGAGGATGGTGCGTGAGTCCACCTTCGCCGATACCTTGTAGGCGATGCGGGCGGGGAAGTTGGCCTTGATGACGCCCGTAATGATGTTCACCGAAGGGCGCTGCGTGGCGATGATGAGGTGGATGCCTACCGCCCGTGCAAGCTGCGCCAGACGCCCAATCGGCAACTCGATTTCCTTGCCAGCCGTCATGATCAGGTCAGCAAACTCGTCAATCACCAGCACGATGAACGGCATGAAATTGTGGCCGTTGTTGGGGTTGAGCTTGCGGGCCACGAATTTTTCATTGTACTCACCGATGTTGCGCACATGCGCCTTTTTCATCAGGTCGTAGCGGGTGTCCATCTCAATGACGAGGGAGTTCAGCGTGTTCACCACCCGCTTGGTATCAGTGGTGATGGGCTCCTCTTGGCCGGGAAGGAACGCCAAAAAGTGGTTCAACAAGCGGGCATAGGGGAACAACTCGACCTTTTTGGGGTCAATGAGCACCAGCTTTACCTGCGACGGGTGTTTTTTGTACAAAATCGAAAGCAGTACCGCATTGATACCCACCGATTTGCCCTGACCCGTGGCACCAGCGATGAGCAAGTGGGGCATCTTCGCCAAGTCCACCACGAACACTTCGTTGGAGATGGATTTGCCGAGGGCAATGGGCAGGTCCATCTTCGAGCGCTTGAATTTGTCGGACATGAGCAGTTCCTTCAGCGCCACGATCTGCTTGTTCTTGTTTGGCACCTCGATACCGATGGTTCCCCTGCCGGGAATCGGGGCGATGATGCGGATGCCAAGGGCCGAGAGGCTCAAGGCGATGTCGTCCTCCAGGTTTTTTATCCTCGAAATGCGGACGCCGGGAGCCGGCACGATTTCGTACAATGTGACCGTCGGGCCGATGGTGGCCCGGATTTTCACGATTTCGATTTTGTAGTTGAGCAGGGTCTCGACGATTTGGTCTTTGTTGGCCTCCAGTTCTCCTCGGTCAATCTCCACTTTTTGGTCGGCATAGTCGAAGAGCAGCGACATGACTGGGTGCTCGTAGGACGAAAGTTCCAGCGTTGGGTCGTAGGGTTCGCTGAAATTCTGCGAGTCCTGCGTCACCGCCATTTCTGGGAAGAGGGAAGGCTGCACAGGTATGTTGGCAGCAGGTACGGTAGAAATTTGCGACAGCAACTCCTCTGGCTCTTCTATGGTCAGGTTTTCAGTGATTTCAAAATCGGAGTCGCCGGGCTTGAGGGAGGGGAGCTTGCCAGTCGTGGTTTTGTCCACCAGATTGAAGCCCATGTCGTCGTCTGCCAGTTCACCAACTGGGCGAAGCGGTTGGCCTTTTTTGCCCGGTTCGGAAAAGCCGTCGGTGTTCGGGATAGTTTGCGGTTTGCGGGTGGTGTACCGGCGATTGAGTATGTCCCGAAACCAAAGCTTGGTTTCGTACCATGCTTTTTGGGGGGTGAGTTCGTTGAAATTGGGGTTGACGAACCAGACGATGATGCCCACGAAAATGGCCAAGAACAACACCGCCATACCCAACACGCCCACGAAGCCCGTCATCATTTTGCTCACGCCTTCGCCGAAGGCGCCACCCCAAGGAAAAGTCGCATCGCCAAAAACAAACTCCAAAAAGACGGAAGCCAGTACAATGATGACCAGCCACTGCCGCAACAGCAAACGGTGCGCCCGCAGTGGGATGCGCTTCACCATTGACCAACCCAAGACCGATGTGAGGTACACCAAAATGAAGGACGGCAACCCGAAACCCCACCAAAAAAAAGTGTTGGAAACGATGGCGCCCAGCTTGCCCAGCATGTTCGATGCTTGGAATCCGTCGGTGAATAGCTCTGAAAAAGGCTTATTGTTCACCTCCGCGTAGTCGTCCGTCCAAGTGAACAAGTAGGAGAAAAACGCAATAAACAAATAGGCCGCCACCAGTAGCAGCACTACGCCCATGAGTTTCGGTATGCGGTCGTCGTTGCCTAATTTGAAGGAAAGCTGGTTCGGATTTTTTTTGACTGCCACTGCTACAAGTGCTTCTGCCAACTTGAGGCTGGAAATTGAGAAATTATGGAATTGAGAAATTTGTAACGGGCGAATCAGGGGTGACAATTTCCAAATTTCTCAATTTCCAATTTCTCTCCTCTGGCAGGGTTTTGCTGAAATATGTTTGCTGAATCGTTGGCAAAGGTAGCTAATCCGATTGGTATGATGAAAAATAGGGCTGGATGTATGTCGAAAAAAAGTGTTTGAGGGTTTGAGAAGTTGAGGGTTTGAGAAGTCCCCCTCTTAATCACTCAATCTCTCAATCTCTCAAACCCTCTTATATAAGCCCTTGGTCCAAAAAACTGAAATACCCGCCATCGGCGATAATGAGGTGGTCAACTAATGGCAGGGCTATGGCTTCGCCCACGGTTTTCATTTTCCTGGTCAAATCAATGTCCGCCTGACTGGGCCGGAGGGTACCCGAGGGGTGGTTGTGACCCACGATAATGGCGGCGGCCATGCCCTCCAGCGCCTTGCGGAAGACGATTTTAACGTCCATGACGGTGGCGTCGGTACCGCCGATGCTGAGTTTATCCTTACCGATGACTTTATTTTTTTTGTTCAAAAACAGCACCCAGCTCTCCTCGTGCGGCAGGTCGAGCAGCAGCGGGGCGAGGATGTTGTAGGCGTCTCGGCTGCCCTTGATTTCGGGACGGTCGGGCAGGTCGGAGACTTGGCGGCGGCGACCTAGCTCCAGTGCGGCGGCAATGGTGATGGCCTTGGCTTCGCCGATTCCCTTGAACTTCATCAGTTCGGGGATGCTTCGCTTACCAAGGTCGTTGAGGTTGTTGCCCACAGAGTCGAGGATGCGCTGCGATAGTGCCACCGCAGATTCGTTCCGGCTTCCTGTGGCAAGGAGGATGGCGATGAGTTCAGCGTCGGAGAGGGCCTGGCGGCCTTTGTCCAGCAGCTTTTCACGGGGGCGGTCATCTTCGGCCCAAGCGGTGATGGGCAGGTTGGGGATGGGTGGGTAGTTTGTCATAGTATGTTTTGCTTGTTGGGGCCAACCAAAGTTGGCTTCTATCAATGAATTCGCTGCGGCATCACGAGGCCGAAACAACGGTTTTCTTGAAAACTTCGTCAACTTTTAGTTGAAAATCCGGGATGGCAGGTGCTGCGCTGACCGTATCCGCTCCAGAAAATACGTCGCTGCGGCGGGCGGAAGTATAAACTTCGACTTCCAGATGCGCCGGAAAAATATGCCAGACCACCTTGACCCCTGCTGCGAAGTATTCCCGCAGTTTGTCCTTTACCTTTTCGAATTTATCGTTTGGGGAAATGACCTCCACCACAAATTCCGAGGGGCTGAAATCGCCGTCCACTATCTGCTTTGCGGAGCGGTAACAGATGTCGGGCTTGTGGATTTGGTCGGGCTTGGTCAGCATTTCGATTTCTACAAAAAGGTTGCCTCCATTTTCATAAGCTTTTGTGCCTATAAAACGACGCATTAAGTTGTTCAGGATAAATGTTTGTGCAGGTGTCATAGTGCGGTGAGTTTTTTCTACATTGCCATTTACCAGCTCGTATTTGAACCCATCTTCGAGGTCTCTGTACTTTTTGAAATAGGCATCAAGCGTCACGGCCTTGCTTGGGGCAGGGGATTGCTTGGCCACAGGTGTAACGGCGGGGCTGAGAATTGCGGCAGTTGCAGTTGACATAGGCTGATTTTTTTCAAAGGTAAGGAACTTTATTGATTGAAAAAGGCAGTTTTGGCTCGAAAATGTCGGGGATTCCCATAAAAATAGCGCAGGTCCAAACCATTGAACATGCGCTATTTTTATGGGAATTTGGGGAATGCCTACTTCCCAGCTGCCTTTGCCACTGCCTTCTCCAGTTCTTCCTCGTCGCCGGCCACATAGCCGTTATGCTCGAACACGATGTTGCCTTTTTTGTCAATGACCAGTGTTTGCGGGATGGTCTGGAAGTTGAACGCATTGCGCATGTCCTCCTCGTTGCCAGCAAAAATGGTGTACTCCCAGCCTTTGGTCTCCACGATGCCGGGCACTTTGGGCAGGGCACGCTGGTTGTCAATGGTGATGGCGAGCAGTTCCACGTTGTATTTTTTTTGCCAATCTTCGTAGTACTCGGCTACGGTGTCTAGCTCTTTTTTGCAGGGCGAGCACCAAGTGGCCCAGAAGTCGATGATGATCGTTTTGCCGCTTTTGGCAGCATATTCCTTGAGGTTGACTACTTGACCGTCAAGGGTTTTTACGGTCACATTTGGTACTGTTTTTTGGGCTGTCGCAACCATTGCGAAGCAAAAAAAGAGAAATACAGAAATTGTCGCTTGCTTCATATTTTTCAATATTTATCTGGTTAAAAATAAATTTGCGGCAGCCCAATGGCTACCTTTGATGCCTAAGAAATAAGTGAGTGCAAAACTATCCCGAAATCCATTGAAATGGATGTGTTTTTATTTGATTAACCTGCCCTTAACTACCCTAGGGCAAAAGTAAACGAACCTTACCAACATGATTCCAAGATTTTGGCTGCCACTCCTGCTTCTGGTGCTCGGCTTGCAAACCGTCACGGCACAGGATGCAGAAAACGAACAAACCACCACAAACCAAGGTCGGCTATCCGGAAACCTCCAGCTCAACGGCAATTTTTTCATGCGGGACTCGTCCATCGGGGCGGCCAACACCCCACAGTACGACCGCCAGCTTTTCGGCGCCGAGTCTTGGCTCAACCTCAACTACCAGAACTGGGGCTTCGACATGGGCATCCGCTTCGACATGTTCAACAACTCCAACTTGCTCAACCCGAACGGCTCCTACACCGATATCGGCGTCGGGCGCTGGTATGTTTCCCGTAAAATCAACAAGCTCGGCATCACCGCTGGCTATATATACGATATCATCGGAAGTGGTATCATCTTCAGGGCTTACGAGGAGCGCCCGTTGGCCATTGACCAGGCGCTGTACGGCATTAGGACGACCTACGACCTCACCGACAATTGGACGGTGAAGGCTTTTACCGGGAGGCAAAAGCAGCAGTTCGACACCTACGCCAGTGTGCTTCGGGGGGCTGCAATAGACGGCTTCGTGGGCAGCGACTCCTCCAAGGTGACACTTGCACCGGGCTTCGGCGTGGTGGCCCGCACCCTCGACGACGGCTCCATGAACAACCTCGTGGCTGACCTCAACACTTACCGCAAAGTGGACATCCTTCAGATGTTCCCGGATACCCTGAACGGAGAAGGCCCCAACTACAATACTTATGCTTTTTCGTTTTACAATACGTTGACTGCCGGCCCGTTCGCCTGGTATCTCGAGACGGCCATGAAGACAAAGGAGGTCATTGCTGACCCTTTTGGGGAGCGTGTTACGGTATCGGGGGACACAATCAGTGGCAAAAGGTATATCAACAAATCTGGCAGCGTTATTTATACCAGCCTCAGCTATGCGAAACAAGGCTTGGGCATTACGGTGGAAGGCAAGCGCACGGAGAATTTCGACTTTCGCACCCGCCCACAGGAAGAGGGCGTGCGGGGTCTGATACACTACATTCCCCCAATGACCCGGGTGAACACCTACCGATTGCTGGCCCGCTATGCCGCCGCCACGCAGTTCATTGGGGAGCAGGCATTTCAAGTGGATGCAAGCTATGCAGTGAACAAAAAACTAAGCCTGAGCGCCAATTTTTCAAACATCACAAACCTCGATGGCGACCAGTTGTACCGAGAGGTTTTTACCGAAATATATTACAAATACAAGCGCAAGTGGACGCTCACGACCGGGGTGCAGTTCCAGGATTACAACTTGGAGGTTTATTTTGGCAAGCCCGAAGCAGCACCTGCCAAGACCGTCACGCCGTACGTTGACTTTCTCTATAAGTTCAACCCAAAGACCTCCATTCGGTTAGAGTCGCAGTATATGAGCATGTCCAAGAGCCACGGTGTACGGTCCGATTACGGCAACTGGGTGTTCGGCCTTGCAGAGTTCACCCTCGCCCCTCACTGGGCCATCACGGTTTCCGATATGTACAATATTAACCCCGGCAAGGAGTCGCCTATTGACGTAGAAACTGGGGAAAAAGAAAAAATACACTTCCCACGCTTCGACGTTTACTACACGCACAAGGCCAACCGCTTTTCCTTGAGCTATGTGAAACAGGTGCAAGGGGTGGTCTGTTCTGGTGGCATATGCCGCTTGGAACCTGCGTTTAGTGGCGTAAAAATGTCCGTAAACTCAACTTTCTAACGATGGATAAAATGACATTTTCACAAAACGTCATTTTCCCTTTTGTGCAATTCACCACATGAAAAAATATATCCTTCCCTTAGTTTTTTCCGCTCTTTTCTTTAGCTCTTGCGAAGAGATCCCCCCCACTGTAACGGGATCAATGGTCATGGACGATGATGAGCCCAACCCCGTTGAAGACCAAAAACGTCAGGTGCTGATAGAAGAATTTACGGGCGTCCGGTGTGTGAACTGCCCCGCGGGCAGTGCCAAAATCGAGGACCTGTTGGGCAGCCATGGCGAGCAACTCGTAGCCGTGTCCATTCACGCTGGGGAGTTTTCGCCACCGTACCCGGCCAGCCAGTACGACTTCCGCACCGACGACGGCGACCAGCTACTGAGCTACCTCGGCGAGCCTTTTGGTTATCCGACAGCGGTCGTTAACCGCAAGCTTTTCTCCGGCCAGTTTGACCTCCAGCTCGGTTCGGACGACTGGGCAGGATTCATTGCTACGGAGAAGGAAATTGCACCGAAGGTGCGCATTGACATCGTTCCCAATTTCGATGCCGGAACCAGGAACTTAACCGTTGATGTAGCGCTGTACGTGGACGAGGCCATTTCCGAACCTGATGTTCACTTGAGCCTGATGCTGACCGAGAGCGGCATTCAAGACCTACAACTTACACCCGCCAGCTCCACCCCACAATCGGACTATACGCACAAGCACGTGCTCCGAGACTTGATCACAAGCTATGATGGCGACCCTGTGAACGAACCACTGACGACTGGGGCGGAAATATTGAAAACTTTTACCTACACCCTACCCGGAGAATGGAAGGAGGAAAATTGCAAAATCATCGCTTTTGTAAGTTTGGCAGGCACATCGAAGGAAGTGCTGCAAGTACATGAAGTGAATGTGATAGAATAATACCGGGGTTGCTTATGGCCATCAAAAACCCATTCCGCAACAGCAAAATCAAGGAAACCGACGACCTCGGCTTCGGCAACCGCATCATAGGCGACCGTGATAGACTCATCGACAAGAACGGAAATTTCAATGTCGAGCGGGTCGGTCTGAAAACCTGGACTCCCTACCAAGACCTCGTGGAAATGACCTGGAGCCGCTTCTTCGTTGTGGTCGTGTCGTTTTTTGTAGTGATAAACATCCTGTTTGCCCTGTTGCTAAACTGGATTGGGATTGACTGCCTCAGCGGCATAAAAACGGGCACTTGGCTGGAGAACTTCGAGCAAGCTTGGTTTTTCAGCGTACAAACCTTCACGACGGTGGGTTATGGCAGCATCAGCCCGTCGTGCATTTCAACTAATTTCGTGGCAGCAACGATTGCACTCGTCGGCCTGATGTCGGCGGCATTGGCTACGGGGCTGTTGTTCGTCCGTTTTTCTAAACCAACCTCCCAGCTTGTTTTTAGCAGAAATGCAATCATCACGCCCTACCGGGATGGACTCAGCTTCCAGTTCCGCATCGCCAATATGCGCAACAGCCGCCTCATCAACCTTGAAGTGAAACTCACCATGTCATGGGTGGAGACAAACCCCGACGACTCCAAGGTGCGCCGCTTTGCCCGCTTGAAACTGGAAAGGGAAAAAGTGGTGATGTTGCCGCTTAACTGGAACATCGTCCACCCGATTGATGAGGAAAGCCCATTTTTTGAGCGGACGCCAGCGGATTTAAAGGAAATGAATGTCGAGGTAATCGTGTTGGTGGAGGCTTTCGATGAGTCCTTTTCGCAAATTATTTTTGCCAATAGCTCCTACTGCGATGAGGAGTTTCTGTACGACGTGAAGTGGAAGCCGATGTATCATCCCGACCCTGCTGGCAGTGGTAAAACGATACTGGATTTGGCGGCGATTGATGAAGTGATTGAAATATTGCAATAAAAATTGATAGTGCTTTTTGTTTAAAAGTGTTTTGAAGATGTACTTCTTATTGAAGAAACCAAGTAAACAACCATAGCCTATCAAGAGAAATGAAAGGCATATACATAAACAACCCAATTATGACAGAGCACTTAAGAACTCAACGCGAAAGCCGAATAAAACAGCTAGTATCTAATGCAAGAGCAATTATCTCAAATCAAATTTCTTTGCCACTTGGTTCCCTCAAAATGAAGGGAATTCTAAGTCGGATAAATGAGATTGAACCACTCATCGAAATTGACTTAAATGTATTTTTCGAATACAACTCTAAGTCCACCAATTTTGTGATTGGAACTGAGAGACTATACTGTGAGAGGGAATTTCTAAGGAATCAAGACAAACTACTCGATGAGCTTACAAATCAATATAAAGACAAGCTCATTGACAAGTGCTTTGAAATAATAGAAAAATTTGCCACCAACAAAAATGGCATAAGCGACTAAGAATTGCCGCAATTTGATATTTCCAATGATACTTGCGCTCTAAACGTCTCCGGTATCTCATAACTCACCTTATTTTCACCTAAAAAACTTCCTTTCAAACACCGTCTCGTTGCCGACGGCATCCCGTACCACCAGCCTGAAATTGTGCTCGCCCGGCGTGATAACGCCATCGAAGCGGTGGGTAATAGTGCCATTCTTTTTGTCGTATTCCATCAGCACCCATTGGCCGTCCACATGGGCATCGAAGCTGAGTTCCTCGACGT
Source organism: uncultured Saprospiraceae bacterium (assembly GCA_964508135.1). Lineage (GTDB taxonomy): Bacteria > Bacteroidota > Bacteroidia > Chitinophagales > Saprospiraceae > UBA6168. The sequence goes on along the minus strand of CAZDSU010000069.1, from coordinate 3,881 downwards.
TGGGGGCAGTGGCCACGTTGTCGCTGATTTTGAAGCTGAATTTCTGGTAACTTTTCATGTTTTGCCCAAAAACAACCTGCTTGATCACGGGCGGCGTCACGTCGGCCATGATGGCGTAGTTGCCAAGGCCCCGCACTTTTGCCCGAAGCAGGCCGTCTTCCCAGCGGCCACCGCAGTTGAGAATCCTGTTGCCCTCGCAGTAGGCTACGAAGACCTTGGGTTTCAGCTCTGCCGGGATGGACTGGGTCGGGCGGATGCCGATGTCGAAAAAATCGTGGACAGGCGTCTTGCTATCGTTGAGGTGGTGTACATCGGAGTAAAATCCGTTTGAACGTTCCGGCAGCACATTGTACTTCAAATACAGGTCTTCGTACAGTGTACCGGGCGGCATGTGTAGGTACAGGCCCTCGGTGCGTATCATGTTGCCCTCGTTGAAAGGCAGTATGTAATTGTATTTTTGGTTAAAAACTGGCTGTGCCAAGATGGACGCATTGGGTTTCATTTTCACCCAAAATTCCAGCGTGGAACTGTTGCCAGCAACGTCGGAGGCCACCATCGTAATCCTGCTTGCCTGCCCTTCCTGTAAGTCAATGACGCCGTTGTTTGTTTTGTGGCGATAAATGGACATGTGGTTGCCGGGCAGTGCGTAACAGCGGTTGTAGTAGCTGTTTTTCGTCACCCGCTCCTCGTAGTCGCAGTGGGCATTGATGTAGCGGCTCTCTTCAAAAGAAAACGACTCCAGGCTAAAATCGTACACGAGACTGTCGTCCTGGTACGTGGACAGCTCGTAGATGCCGTTCCAGTTGCTCACTTTGTCGAAGTGGTCGTACACTTTGAGGCCGAAGCCGGTTTGGCCTGCGTCGAGCAGGACGGTGTCGCCTTTCACCTTGTAAACCTCGCCCAATTTCACCAGCGTGATGGCCTTTGCATCCAGTTCTTCCCGCTTTTCATTAAGGGAATAAACTTTCAGGGCGTGCATTTTTGGGGCAATATTGTCCACCACCCGGAAGCCGAAAAGCAGCGGGTTGAGCGGGTTTTGGGTGCTGGTTTCCCGTACCTCGAAGTGCAGGTGTGCGCCGTTGGAAGAGCCGGTGTTGCCCATTTTGGCAACCTCATCGCCCTGGGAGACGGGGAACTTGTCGTGCGTCGGGTAAATGTCAATCTCGAAGGATTCCTGGATGTACTGCTGTGCCTTGACGTAGTTCGCTATCTCCGAATTGAACTTGTCGAGATGGGCGTACACGGTCGTGTAGCCGTTCGGGTGGCTGATGTAGAGGGAGTTTCCGTAGCCGCTTTTGTCCACTTTTATCCTTGAAACATAGCCGTCGGCAGCCGAGAACACAGCATCGCCCGACACTCCCCTGGCCGATTTGATGTCAATGCCCGCATGGAAATGATTGGGACGAAGCTCGCCAAAAGTGCCTGCAAGCAGCAGTGCTTGCGCAACGGGAGCCTGGAAATAATTGCTGGGATAATTGCCCCGCACCGTGGGCTTGAGCTTGGGCACCGTAAATGCAAAAATCAACAAGGGTAATATAAAAACCAGTGAATTCCTTTTCATCTCAATTTGTTCTGAAGTTATTGGCGAAAAACTAGGGTGAAAAACGCATGTCGAAGCCAAGTCGTGTGCGAACGGATAGCAAATATAACATTTGCCATTAATTCCAATAGACCGGAGCAAAGGGGGAGCAGGAAATCGGTGGGAGGATTTGGTAGGCTGGTGCTCTGAGCGGTGTCTAATATTTGCCAGAAACTCCAACGACTAACCTCCTATTTCAAAAAACGTGTCAAATTTGAAAACTCGCCAATTCTTTTGGCGTAGAAGCTACTATTTTTGCGCACTTTTTTGAAAAGAGCTGAGTTATTGAGTCATGTTTTGCCAAGTGGCAATCATCCCTCATCCCTCACTCCTCATCCCTCATATCAAAATCATGTATCGTACACACAACTGCGGCGAACTCCGCATCACACACGTTGGACAAGAAGTGAAACTCTCAGGCTGGGTGCAGATTGGCCGTGACTTCGGCGGCCTCACCTTCATTGACCTCCGCGACCGCTACGGCATCACGCAGCTCGTCTTCAACATGGATGACGACGCTGCGCTCTGCGAAAAAGCCCGCAAACTGGGCCGTGAGTTCGTCATAACCGCCTCCGGCAAAGTGCGGGAGCGCTCCAGCAAGAACCCCAATCGCCCCACTGGTGACATCGAAATCGAGGTGAAGGAACTCACCATCCTCAACGCATCGAAGACCCCGCCCTTCACCATCGAGGACGAATCGGACGGCGGCGACGAGCTGCGCATGAAGTACCGCTACCTCGACATTCGCAGGGCACCCGTGCAGCAGAACCTCATTTTTCGCTCCCAGGTGGCCATAGAGACCCGCAAGCACCTAAGCGGCGAGGGCTTCATCGAAATCGAAACACCGAACCTCATCAAGAGCACGCCGGAAGGTGCCCGTGACTTCGTGGTGCCGAGCCGCATGAACCCCGGCCAGTTCTACGCACTGCCGCAGTCGCCGCAGACTTTCAAGCAAATACTGATGGTGGCGGGCATGGACAAGTATTTCCAAATCGTGAAATGCTTCCGGGACGAAGACCTGCGGGCCGACCGCCAACCAGAGTTCACGCAGATAGACTGCGAGATGGCCTTCGTGACCCGTGAGGACATCCTCAACACTTTCGAGGGGCTGACCAAGCACCTTTTCAAGTCTGTGCTGGGCCTCGAAATGGCCGACTTCCCCCGCATGAGCTACGACGAAGCCATGACCCGCTACGGTTCTGACAAGCCCGATATTCGCTTCGGCATGGAGTTCTTCGAACTGAACAGCGTAGCCCAAGGCCACGGCTTTTCCGTTTTCGACAGCGCCGAACTCGTGGTGGGCATCTGCGACGATGGACAGGCCGAATCGTTTTCCAACAAGGACATCAAAGACCTGACCGAGTGGATGCAGCGCCCGCAAATCGGGGCGAAGGGCCTCGTTTGGATAAAATACAACGCCGACCCGAATGGCGAGTTTGGCCGCTTCCGCAGCAGCGTCAGCAAGTTTTACAGCGAAGACCAGTTGCAGGCGTTTGCTGATAAAATGGGCGCCAAGCCGGGCGACATGATGCTCGTGCTGAGCGGCGAAGCCGAAAAAACCCGCAAGCAACTCAACGAACTCCGCCTCGAAATGGGCCGGCGCATGAACCTGATGAAGGCGGGCGACTTCAAGCCGCTCTGGGTCGTCAACTTCCCGCTGCTGGAATGGGACGAGGATTCGCAGCGCTTCTTCGCCATGCACCACCCGTTCACCGCACCCCTGCCAGAAGACGCCGAGAAGATGATGTCCGGTGACCATGAGACGCTGAAAAACCTGCGAGCCAACGCCTACGACCTCGTGCTCAACGGCGTGGAAATCGGCGGCGGCAGCATCCGTATCCACGATAGGGCGCTCCAAGAGAAGAACTTTCAATTGCTCGGCTTCACGCCCGAACAGGCCGAAAACCAGTTCGGCTTCCTGCTCGGTGCCTTCGAATTCGGCGCACCGCCGCACGGTGGCATCGCCTTCGGCCTCGACCGCCTCTGCGCCGTGATGCGCGGCCAGACGAGCATCCGTGACTTCATCGCCTTCCCGAAAAACAACATGGGCCGGGACATGATGATTGATGCGCCGGATGGGTTGGATGCTGCGCAATTGAAGGAACTGAGCTTGAAGGTGGAGGTGGTTCAGAAGGGGTGAGGTTCCCTTCGGGAATGACAAATATGGAACGGGCATGGGTCGGGAGGCTCATGCCCGCTGTGTTTTTGGAAGGTTTGTGGGGCAAATGAGATTCGCTAACCCCAAATTTTTGATACTGCACGATTAAGTTATGGCGATATTTGTGGTCGCCACAACAATAGT
>CAZDSU010000068.1:0-35329 GCA_964508135.1 uncultured Saprospiraceae bacterium | reverse complement strand
ATTTGACAGCCATTCCAATTTTTTGATTACTTTAATCCTTCGTACACTCCTAATTGAAAACAGCAAAAAATGATATGCTCCGCCACCATCGCTGACCTATTGACGCTGCAGTGCCGATTAACCCACTGGCTTCCAACACGGCGGCGCACCGATTCTACAAGCAGTTGGGCTTTCGCTTCGAAGAACGGCGGACATTCGGCGAGGATGATACGTTTGTCTATCGGATTGCGCGAGTTGATTTCCGATGAAATATTTCAGTAGCTTTGTATCTGCCCCACCGAAGCCCTCATTGTAGTTTTCAAAAAATGATTGTTATGGTTGAAACAACGACAGTTGCTCCAAGCGCCCCTGCCGCGAAAAAGCACAGAACGCAGTGCCCAACGCAGGAAATCATCAACTACATCTCGCAGTTCATGCCGTTGGGCGAGGCGGAAGCAGCGGAGGTTGCCAAAAATATCAAGTTCAAGTCGTTTGAAAAAGGAGACCATTTGGTCAAAGAAGGACAAGTTTCAAAGCTGTGCTACTTTGTTTTGAAAGGCTGCGTCCGGCAGTATTACCTCGTTGATGGCGAGGAAAAAACGACCAATTTCTTCACCGAAGGGCAGCCCGTCACGGCTTATGAGGGCACTTTCAAGCGGAAGCCTTCCAAATATTACCTGACTTGCATCGAGGATTCGATTTTGACGATAGGCACGCCGGAAGACGAGGCGGCATTTTTCCAAAAATTCCCAAGACTCGAACCCGCCAGCCGCATGGCCGTGGAGGAAGAACTTGGCAAAAGCCAGGGCATGTTGTCGTCCTATATCCTCAACAGCCCCGAAGAGCGCTACATGAACCTGCTGAAAACCCGGCCCGACCTCTTGGACCGGGTGCCGCAATACCAGTTGGCGAGCTATCTCGGCATTACGCCGGAATCGTTGAGCCGGATTCGGAAAAGGATTACGCTGAAATAGCCGTCTTCCAAAAGCTGAACGCCCCCGTTTTTGATATTTGTGTCAGGAACGGGGGCGTTTTTTTTGGTCAAAAACCATTTCTTACCGAAAGTCAATGAATGCCGACCGTGACCCCCTCAACTTTGCTGCATCATTTTTAAACAACAAAATTAATTGAAGAATGAAAGCAGCAGTTTATCTGAATTACGGTTCACCAGAAGTCCTCCAAATCAAGGAAGTAGCGAAGCCCACTCCGAAGGAAAACGAAGTCCTGATAAAAATCCATGCGACGGCGGTCAATTCCGGCGACTGCCGCTTGCGGCAGGCAGACCCATTTGCGGTGCGGTTTTTCTTCGGCCTTTTCAAACCCAAAAAAACCATTTTGGGAGGCGTACTGTCCGGTGAAATCGAGGCGGTAGGCAAAAACGTGAAGCAGTTCAAAGTCGGCGACCAAGTCTTCGGCTCAACCGCAATGGCCTTTGGCGCTTACGCCGAATACAACTGCCTGCCGGAAACGGGGGCATTGGCCATAAAACCCGCAAACATGACCCACGAAGAAGCTGCTGCCGTGCCATTTGGCGGCACCACGGCATTGCATTTTCTCCGAAAAGCCAATATCCAGCCCGGACAAAAAGTGCTGGTTTACGGGGCTTCCGGAGCTATTGGCACGACGGCGGTGCAGCTTGCCAAGCACTTCGGAGCGGAGGTGACGGCTGTTTGCAGCACCGCCAACCTGGAAATGGTGAAATCCCTGGGCGCCGACAAGGTGATTGACTACACAAAAACCGATTTCACGAAAAGCGGCGAGCAGTACGATGTTGTCTATGAAACGGTGAACAAGGCCTCGGTTTCGTCATGCCTCGCTGCGCTGAAAAGTGGCGGAACTTTGCTCCTGGGTGCTGCCATGTTTCCCGAAATGATCCGGGGGGCATGGGCGTCGGTGGCTGGCAAAAGGAAGGTCGTCTTCGGCGTGGCCGCTGAAACGGCGGAGGCGGTCGGGTTTCTCAAACAGTTGATGGAGGCGGGCAAACTGAAAGCGGTAATTGACAAAAAATACCCGCTGGAACAGATTGCCGAGGCGCACCATTATGTGGACAAAGGGCATAAAAAGGGGAATGTGGTCATTGGTGTGAGCTAAGCATGTTTTCAATATTTCCTGAACGCGTAAAAAAGCTACTGCTACGGTCTATTCTGGAGCAGTCGCTTTTTTTCACCCCCCTACTCTACTGACATACTAATGTCAGTGGCACGAATGATATTTGTAACCTGAAGCCCATCAACCCAACAAGCCCACATCAACTTTATCAACCAGAAAAATGAACCGCACCGACCGCCTGATGGGCATCATCGCCCATATCCAAACCAAAAAATACCAGACCGCCGAACAGCTCGCCGAGCATTTCGGCATGAGCGTGCGCACCGTGTACCGCGACCTGCGCGCCATGAACGAAATCGGCGTACCCGTGGGCTTCGAGGCGGGGCGGGGGTACTACATCGTCGGGGGCTACTTCCTACCGCCCGTGTCGCTGACGGCGGAGGAGGCCAACGCGCTGGCGCTGACCGAGCCTCTGGTGCTGCGCTTCGCCGACAGGGAGGTGGCAAGGCACGTAGGCACGGCGTTGACCAAAATCAAAATGGCGCTTGGTGGCCAGCAGCGCGACAACCTCGAAAACATCCAATCGAAAACTGCCCACTACATCCCGGAGGCATACGCCCACCTGATGCCGGACACCAACTTTTTGACCGTCATCCAAAACGCTATTGTCCATCGAACCATCCTGAAAATGGAGTATGTCAATGCCGAGGAAGAGGTCAGCAGCCGTGAGGTGGAGCCGATTGGCCTCACGTTCTACTCCCTTAACTGGCACCTCATCGGCTGGTGCCACTTGCGCAACGATTACCGGGATTTTCGCACCAACCGCATCCGGCGGCTGACCGCTTCGATAATGCCGTTCCGAAAGACTGACCATATCGAACTGAACGAGTACCTCCGGGAAATGGATTTGAGGGTAAGTCAATTTGAGCAGGGTTAAATTTTAACCCATTTTCAAAAAGCCACAAAAACAGGTTTTCTTTGCCCCAAAACTTTCTCCAATGGAAAAAAACAGGTTGGAAGCCTTTAGCGACGGTGTGCTCGCCATCATCATCACCATCATGGTATTGGAAATCAAAGTGCCACACAGTTCGGAATGGAGCGAACTGTTGAAACTCTGGCCGGTGCTTTTCAGCTATATCCTTAGCTTTATCTATGTCGGCATTTACTGGGGCAACCACCACCACCTACTGCACACCGTTCGGCAGGTGAACCCCGGCATCATCTGGAGCAATATGCTGCTGCTGTTCTGCCTGTCACTACTGCCCTTCGCCACCGGTTGGATGGGCGAAAACCATTTTGAGACAAACACTGTGGTGGTCTATGCCGTAGTGATGGAACTGAACGCATTGGCGTATTACTTCCTGCAATCCTGCATCCTCAAAAGCCAAGACCACAACGAAAAACTGAAGGCTGCCCTCGAAAAATCGAAGCTCAAGGCCATACTTTCCCAGGTCGCCTATCTCTCGGCCATTCCCATTGCCTTCTGGCAGCCGGGGATTTCCTTCTTGTTGTTTTTTGCTGTGGCGGTTGCTTGGATCGTGCCAGAACGGAATATTGAGATGGCGATTACAGAAAGTAAGTAGCCGACGATTTTTCCCAAACATTTTTTGTAAAATTCTCAAAACCCACTGACATACAGTTGTCAGTAGCCACCCCCATCTTTGACCCATTATTCATCAAAACTTAAATCATTATGACGATTATCTCATTGTTTATCAGGGAGTTAGAGGCAGAAGCCCTCACCACCCGCAAAATGCTTTCCCTCATTCCCACTGACAAACTGGACTGGCAACCGCACCCCAAGAGCATGGTCATGCGAAACTTGGCCGTCCACATCGCCGAGCTGCCGAGCTGGATTAGCATGGCCTTCACCGCCGACGAACTCGACTTTGCAGCAGCCCCCTACGAGCCAACTCCCGCCGACTGCGCGGAAGCGCTTTTGGCTATTTTCGAAAAAAGCATGGTGGATGGCAAGGCGCAACTTGTGGAGGAAAACACCAGCAAACTCGGTGAGCGTTGGGTGCTGCGCCACGGCGACATGATTCTGTGGGATACTGACAGATGGGGCGTCGTTCGCATGGCACTGAGCCAAATGATCCACCACCGGGCACAGTTGGGCGTGTACCTCCGGCTGTTGGACATCCCCATCCCGGGCAGCTACGGGCCAAGCGCCGATGAGCAGGGCTTCTAAACGTAAAAAATCACCCGACTTGGATGCCCGCCCTTGTGGTGGGCATCCCTATTTTACGCCATCAAACTGAAATCCATGCAACCAACCATCCAAGTTTTAAGCGAAAAAAAGCTCGTCGGCAAGCGCCTTCCCATGTCCCTCGCCAACAACCGAACCGGCGAACTTTGGGGCAGCTTCATGCCCCGCTGCCGGGAAATCACAAATGCAATCGGCACAGAATTGTACTCGCTGCAAGTTTATCCTGCCGGATATTTCGAGCAGTTTTCACCGCAAGTTGAGTTTGTGAGATGGGCTGCCACTGAGGTGGCTGACTTCGATACCTCACCGAACAGAATGGAACCTTTCACGCTACCGGGCGGGCTGTACGCCGTGTTTCCGCACAAGGGACCGGGCACCGGCATTTTCCAGTACATCTACGGTACTTGGCTTCCAAATTCCGAGTACCTGCTGGACGACCGTCCGCATTTTGAGTTGTTGGGGGAAAAGTACAAGAACGGCGACCCGGACTCGGAGGAGGAGATTTGGATTCCGATAAAGTGTCGGATTTGATTTTCACGCGAGCAGGATTGCAACGTGGGTTTAATCAGTGAATATCTGTCAAATCCATCTAATCCGCGTTCCAATCTTCCTCCCGGAAAAAAGAATCCGACGCTACCCCACCCTATCGAACCAAAACCCACTTCATTCGCTTTCAGAAAATGCCGCTTGCGCAAAACGGGCGGCATTTTTTTTCAAAACAGTCCACCCGTGACCAACTCAAAGGAAAAAATATTCACCCCCTACCAGATTTTCATCATCGTCATCCTCGCCCTGACGCAGTTCACCATCGTACTCGACTTCATGGTGCTTTCGCCGCTCGGTGCCATCTTGCTCAAGGAACTGGACATCACCACCGGGCAGTTTGGCTGGGTAGTTTCGGCCTACGCTTTCAGCGCCGGGGCTTCGGGTTTGCTGGCCTCCGGCTTTGCCGACCGTTTCGACCGAAAGCGGTTGCTGATGTTTTTTTACACGGGTTTTGTCATTGGGACTTTCCTCTGCGGCATTGCGCCGAACTACCATTTCCTGCTGATAGCTCGCATCGTGACGGGTATTTTCGGGGGTGTCATCGGGTCGGTTTCATTTGCCATCATCACCGATCTGTTCCCATTCCAGGTGCGGGGCCGCGTAATGGGTTTCGTGCAAATGGCCTTTGCCTCCAGCCAAGTGCTGGGGCTACCGATTGGCCTGTATTTCGCCAATATCTGGGGCTGGCATGCGCCGTTCCTCATGATCGTGGGGCTGGCCGTACTGATTTTGTTGGCGATTATCCTAAAAATGCAGCCCGTGACGGCGCACCTCGCACTGCAAAACGAGCGTTCGGCCTTTGGCCACATGTTCAAAACGGTCGCCGATAGCCGCTACCTGCAAGTTTTCCTCGCCACTACCCTACTCGCCACGGGCGGCTACATGCTCATGCCCTTTGGCACGGCCTATGCCGTCGGCAACTTGGGCCTAAAAATGGAACAACTGCCGCTCATCTACTTTGTGACAGGTATTTGTTCCATGATTGCCGGGCCGTTGATTGGCAAGCTGTCAGATATGATTGGCTCATACAGGGTCTTCGTGGCCGGTTCCATCCTGACCATTGTTGTCGTCTTGATATACACCAACCTTGGCATCACGCCGCTTTGGTTGGCCATCGTCATAAATTCAGTACTTTTTGTGGGCGTCACTTCGCGGCTCATTTCGTCCTCTGCGCTAAACACCGCTGTACCCGACCCTGCCGACCGCGGGGCCTTTATGGGCATCAACTCCTCCGTGGCACAGGTGTCCGGCGGTATCGCCACAGCGGTGGCGGGAATGATTGTGGTGAAAACGGAAAGCGGGTACTTGGAGCACTACCCGCTGTTGGGCATCGTGGTGATGGTAGCCATGATTATTACGATGTTGCAGTTGTACAAGGTACACAAGGCATTGCGAGAGCGGAAGCGGTTGGCGGAAGCAGTTAATGATTTAACGAAATAACGTTTTCGTTAATTACTAAGCAAGTTTATATGATATCTTTCCCATACTCCTGTGATAGACGCATAGGTTCTTGAATGAATCGCCAAATTGGCTTATAATTAACGAAATAACGTTTTCGTTACTTAGGCAAGACGAAGTGTGGGTTCTCAATAATTCCCAGAATATTCCCAAATGGGTCAAAGAATGTGGCCACCTTGATGCCACCGCCCACCTCCTGCACAATTTCTCTCACCTGGGCACCCTTTGATTGTAGCCGCTCGAACGTGACCTCGGCATTTCCCACGCCCCAGTAGGCAAGCACCCCTCCCCTCCCCGGCTGGTTGACCCCATCGGTGGGCATGATGCCCAGTTCGTAGCCACCGACGTTGAAGCCGACGTAAAACGCTTCATCGAAATATGGTGGGAAGCCGAGTACGTCGGCGTACCAATCGCGGGCAGCCTGCAAATCGGCGTTGACGTAGATGACCGTGCGCAGGCCGTGGAAGTGGTTGGTGTTGTTTTCCATTGTTGAGAATTTAACGAAATAACGATTTAATGAAAATAATGATGTCCGGAGTTGGTGGATAATGTTGTTTTTTGATCGAAATAACGAAAAGCATATTTCGTTATTTCGTCATTTCCTCCTTTCGTTAAAAATTACTATCAAACCCAAAACCCGTCGGACGGTTTTAGGCGAATCTAAGCGCCGATTTTCAGGAGAGGCGACCCAGCATTGCTGAATGGGGTACTGATTTCGTTAGAACGCCGAAAAACAACCAAATTTCAGGTCAGCATCCCACTTCCCCGTTGCCATTTCCAGTCTTTCGCCTAAACTTGGGTAAAAACGAGGCGAAACCGTGACGATTACACGAAATAACGAAATCGTTATTTAACGTTATAGTGAAATCGTTACCTCGAATTCTTGAAATGTTCGAAACAAGTGGTGAGCAGGCTGACCATGCTCATGTCCATTTCGTTGGCATAAGCCTTGAACTCACGCTTGAAGGATGCCGCCACCTTGAAGTTAAGTGGCCTGAGGTCTTGATCGGCATTACGCGTGAGGTTGGCTGGCGCCTCGAACTCTGGAGGCGGAGCGCCCTTTCGGTTGGTGGTTGGTTTGCTAATTTTTGCCATTATATGCCGCTTTTAGTTGGTTGTATAAAAAGTAAATTGACGTTTTAATGAAATAACGAATTCGTTCCTACTTGCGCTTCCCTTTTTTCACAGCTTCCACTCGGTTCACCACGGCCTGCACCAGTACGTCCACCTTCTCATTTATGGTTTTGAAGCCAGTCTCCGTGGCACACTTGCCCTCATCACTGGCGCGTCGAACGGCGGTCTTTTCGAAGAGAACGCCATCAAGCAAATGATAGCCGCTTGCCCTCACGTATTCCATGCCCTCGGCTAGTTCAGCCTCGCTGTTGCCGATGCGGGACAGGGCTATGGCCAGTTTTTCGGCTGGAACACCGTTCTTTTTTAGCTCGTGGGCAAGCTTAATGGTTGGCTCCAGGTCGTCGAGCGAGACGCCCGTGGGAAGCACAACTAGGTCGCTGGCCTTGGCAATATCGAGCGTCTTGCTGGTGGAGTGGGGCGCTCCGTCGAAGATGATGAGGTCGTAGCGGTCGCCGTACTTGATGGCATCGGCCACGTTAACAAACTGCTCCACAGATACTTTAGGGTTGATTTCATTTTGCAACCTGCGGCGGTTCCAATTGGTGCAGGTACCCTGCGAGAGGTCCATGTCTGCTATCTTAACTGCCCACTCGTTGGTAGCATAGTTGCAGGCTACAAGGCGGGCAACGGTTGATTTGCCCACGCCTCCTTTTTGTGATACGACTCCGATGACCAATGCCATAGTATTTATTGATTGATAAAGAATTAACGAAATAACGATAAAACGCCGATTTGCTTTGAGGCGGCAAAGCTATAGCACAACTACTAACTAGAAAAGGGATAGGGTGATAATTAACGAAAAATGCAATTAACGAAATCGTTATTTGCTGAAAATTGAGTCTCCGGAAATACCTCTGTGCGCAAATGCCACGCGCAAATCGGAATACCTCGTCTATCAAAACTGCCACATCGGGTACACATCAAGCCTCATTAAAATCCTTTCGCATTGGGCAAAATGCGATACAGCTTCCAAAATAGAAACTAAAAAATACCATTTTCTCTTTTATCTAAATTGTTTATTTAAATTGTTTATTGTTAATCTTTAGAGGTTTACACGTAGTTTAATTGATTGATAATCAGCATTTTATGAATTTACCCGTGTACTTAAAGTGGGGGTTATGTGTGCTTTTGAAGGGAAAGTAGAGTACCTGATGTGGGCGTCAAGTGTCATAGACGTGGGCTTGCCGCGTTATAAATGTGGGCGCCAAGTGTCCCCAAAGTGGGCTTTTCGCGTAGCAAAAGTGGGTAAGTGGGGTACTTTTAGTGGGTTGTGTCCCCAAAGTGGGATGCTTTTGCTGGATTTTCCGCCACTTCCACAACTTATATCAATAGAAATAGGCCAACAAGTGAGCAAGTGCAAGGTTGAAAAGTCGCCAAGTGTACTTGATGTGGGGGATGAACGAAAAGGGTAGGGATAACACATAGCCACAATTTTTTGTAACCTATTGATTTACAAGTAGATAAGACAGTTATTGTGCTACTCGTGTACCCTGTGTGGGTAAATGTGTACCCGAAGTGGGGCAGAATTACGGAGAAGTTTTTCTTTTGTTTCACTCATGTGTACCCTATTTGGGAACGCCAGTAATTGCAGGTGTTTTGTGGTGTTCCTGCTGTGTGCGTGTTTTTTTACCAAAAAAAAGCGTCGTTAACCGGGTTATCAACTGCAATGAATGTACAAAAACAAGCAGGATGTGTACCCGTTGTGGGAGTGTTTTTCATTTGAAATGAAAGTTTTTTGCCTTGATGTGTACCCGCTGTGGGAAATGTTGAAAAAAAGTGTACCACATGCTTTTGTCATGTACACGCGAGAAAATATTTTGCCTCCAAATTGAGTCACCATGCATCCGGAAAAGACAAAGAAGGTCGCCGCCATTGCCAACCAGTTCATTCAACATGCGCGGTACAAGCTTACACCCCGTGAGCAGAAACTCATCCTCTACATGGCCACGTTGCTGCGCCCGGAGGACAGCGACTTCGAGACCTACCTTGTGCCAGTGTCCGAAATCGAGTACATCCTAAAATCGGACGAGTCCAAAAAACACGGCTCCTTCTACGAGCGTCTTGACGACCTCCTCGATAGCATCACTGATAAAAAAATTACTTTTCCCACTGACTTCACCGTGGACGGCCACCGCCTCCGCGGCCATATCAACTGGGTAGCCGGAGCAGTACCAAAGTACGACGAGCATGGCGTGCTCTGCGTTGAATTTGGTTTTTCGCCACAAATGAAGCCCTTTCTACTTGGCCTCAAGGAGCGGTTTACCCGGTTCGAGTTCCTCGAAGTGGCAAAGATGAAGAGCGGCTTCAGCATCCGTATTTACCAGATGTGCAAGGCATATTATTTTGAAAATATCCGGCATGGGCGCAACGTGTTTGCCGCAAACATCAAAGATTTCAAGTCGAGGCTGGGCATTTCCGACAAGTACCCCGATTTCCGCAACTTCCGCCGCAAGGTGCTGGATGTGGCCAGGGACGAAATCAACGAAAAAACACACCTCAAGATTGAATACGATTTTATCAAAAAAGGACGCAGCATCACCGACCTCCGCATCGTCATCAACGAAAAGACCGACTTCAACCCAGAGTCGGAAGCAGCGGAAGCACCAGTGGAGGCAATCAAGAAAAAGACCGGGAAGCCTGCAAACGACCTCCAAACCCGCATTGAATCACTGACCGAAGCGCAGCGGCGCGCCTTCAACACACTGACCGAGTACGGCGTCAGCATGGTCTTCGCCCTCGACGAGGTGCTGCCCATCATCAAGGGCAGCGAACTGTTCGGTTACGAGGACTATTTCGTGCTGTTCATGCTCGCCTTTTTTGAAAAAAAGACCAACGTTAAAGGGCCGAAAGAAAAAGTCAAGGCGTTTGCGGGGTGGGTAACCAACCGCCGATTCGAAGAGGCCAACCTATACGCCCAACTGCTTGAACAAGTGGTTTCACGCAAAAAAAGCCTCAAGGACGACGAGCGCATCAACCGAGAGCGCGCAAAAAACATCACTGCCGCCGATTTCCGCCAATTGCTCGAAGAGGAAAAATCCATCGGAAAGACGATGGAGCCTGCATTTTCCTTGCAAAAAAAAGCCGCCAACCAGGCCAGTCGGATGAGCAGGGTAGGGGAGGGCGCCGACCTTTTTACCCCAACAGCCAAGCAGGAGGCCCCTGCAAAAGAGAAGGCTGTTTTCAGTTTTGACATTTTCAAAAAGGAACATGCCGACGTTTACAAACGCATCCACAAGGAACGCAAGGATGCTTTTGAAAACTTCAAAACGGCGTCCAACTATAAGCTACTGCTTGAGAACAGCGTGCAAGCCTACTGCGAGCAGTGGTTCAAACAACAACAATAATTGGTCGGAGGTATGAAATGTGCGAGTCACCAAGCACCTCATACCTCATACCTCATACCTGACTCATGCTTCCAATCCTCTTCGAAGACAACTATCTCCTCGCCGTCAACAAACCCCCCGGCATGCAGTCCGACAAAGACAAGTGGCGGCATCCCAGCGCCGAGGTAGAGGTGGCCGTTTATTTCAAAATTGCCTACCCCCTGAAAAAGCAGCTTGCCGCCGTGATGACCCATCGCCTCGACCGGGCGGTGAGCGGGGTGCTGCTTTTTGCAAAAACACCTGCCGCTATCAAGTCGCTCGGCTCACAGTTTGAGGGGCGGACGGTGGGCAAGTTCTACCTCGCCATTCTTGAAAAATGCCCACCGCAGGACGAGGGCGAACTGGTTCATTGGCTCAAAAAAGACGATGAGCACAAGCGCGCAATCATCGTCAATCCGCACACGAAGGCGTCGAAGGAATGCCGCCTGCGCTACAAGGTTTTGCAAAAAAACGCAGGGAAATGCCTCGTGGAAATCGAGCTGCTCACCGGGCGCTACCACCAGATACGGGTGCAAATGGCCACCATCGGCTGCCCCGTGCTCGGCGATGAAAAATATGGCGCAAAGCCAATAAAATCTGACATTTCCATGATTGGCCTACATGCCCATCGCCTCGTTTTCGACCACCCGAAGACGGGGGAGCGGATGGAGATAACCACCCCGCCACCCAATTTGGGGGAGTGGCGCAACTGGAAATGAAAAGGGGCTGGTTGATGTCGCATCAGCCAGCCCCTTTTGTTTTTAGCCTTCGGCAATGACCATGTTTTGGTCATTCTACCACCAGCTTCTCCACCTTCATCCATTCGCCTGCTCGGCACTCCACGAGGTAAGTGCCCGGTGCAAGCGCTCCCACTTCGATGGATTCCCGCACCGCCATCACAGGCAGGTTATTTTGGTAAATGGTTTTCACCAACCGCCCCTGCGCATCCAACAATCGGAGCGTGAGCGGGGCCGCTTTTTCCAACGAAACCTCAGCAAAGCTGCGCGCAGTGGCCGGGTTGGGCGACAGGCGGATGGCGTTGCTGGCAGCTATTTCGCCAACGGCGGAAAACGTAGAAGCCTCCACGCCGTACCACAGTGTCTGGTCAACCGACTGGTCAACGTTCACCACAAACTTGCCAGGCGACACGGGTGCGTACAACGTGAAACTGCTCTCTTCGCCTGTCGGCGAAAGCGGGTAAATGCGCAGGCTGTTCGTGCCAACGGGTGTGGTGAGTTCAAACGAGAGTTGCATCGGGAACAGCTCGGTGGGCTGCTGGCCCCAGCCGTTGTTGACGCTGTTGCCCTGCCAGGTCATGTCCGTGTTCTGGATTTTGGAGGAAACCGTCAGCACATTTTCCGCCGACTCTGCGATGGGTTTGTCATTCAGTGACAAGAGGCTGACGGCGGCGAAATCGTTGCCCGAAAGCACCTTCAACGGCCCAGCCTCGTGCGGCCCGTTTTCGTTCAAGAAGCCGCAGATGCTGACAAACTGCGCCGTTACCGTTTTCAAAATGCCCGTTTCAGCATCAATGCTCGTCTCGCCCGTGGAGGTAGTGGCTTGCAACCCCGGCCCGGTAGGCAGCACGCCGAAATCGGGCGCTCCCGTCCCATCGAACCCAGCGGTGCGAATGGTCGTGGTCAGTGCCAAACGGCTGTTGTAGGGCAGGTGGGTGCCCCAGCGGCCAGCGTTGTCGGTGAGGGGGACTTGGTTCAGCATGTAGTCCTTTGAGTAGGTGATTTCAAGTGGGTTGCTTGCTGCCGAAATCAGCCCATTGCGGTAAGCGTAGGCGTACATCGGCGACAGCGCCATCTGCGCCGAGTTGCGGTTGAGGAGGTAAAAATCCTCGACCATGTCTTTTTCCCATTCCTCAAAATCGTTGTTGTACTCGTAAAAAACGATGGCGTCGGCGTCGTGGAACGCGCCGTAGGCCGCTATCCAGGGCATCATTTCCACTTCGTAACGGTTGGGGAAGGCGTGGTAATATTGGCTTAGCGTGAATGGTTTGCCCTTCATGGCCAAGCCGCTGAACAGCTCGTTGGGCGTCGTCCACCAGTCGCTTTTCACCATCGGCGTGTTCATGATTTCCCAGTTCCAATTCGTGCCATCATAATACCAAGCGGGGTAGTCCCACAAGCCGTGGTCGTCCACGTAGTCCATGTCCTGGTGTGTGAAAACATCGGAGGGGCCGCCCAGCGAATTGGAGCCGGAGATGGGCACTTGCACACCGAGTTCGTTGCGGAGGTAGTCGCGCATTTCAACGAAATAATTGCGTTGCAACGCAAGGTAAAATTCCGTCATGTCGGCCACACGGGCGAGGGTGTAGTTCAGCCGCTCGCCGTAGTTGATGCGCTGGAAATTGCCGCTGGCAAGGCTCTCGCCAGGGATGACGCCCGTTGCGCCAGCGTCGGCGAGGCTCATTTTGTCAAAATAAAAGTTGCTAAGCTGATTCTCGAAGCTGAAAGCGAAGCGCACAAAGTCGGCGTTGTCTTCCGGTGCGATGAAGGTGTAGCTGAACTCCTGCCACTGCGGCGTGAGGCTAATTTGTTTGCTGCCGTACCACGTCCAGGGGTTGAGGTTGCGCATGGTGTAGGCGTAGATGGTGGCGTTCTGTTCGGCTCGTGCAGCGAAGTGGACAGTGTAGGTCTTGCCCGCCTCCACGCTCAGGTTTTCTTGTTTGAGCTGGATATGCCAGCCTGTGCCGGTCACGTTGGTCACGTTGACGAGGGCGCAATCCTGCCCCTCGAAGGGATTGGTTTGCACGATGCTGAGGGTAGCGGCAGCGGCGTCGTGGAGTTCGAGTTTCCAGTCGCCGTTGGGGTTTCCGTTTTCAAAGTTGTTGTCGAGTAGCTGCTGGTTGGCACCGGGAGTGCTGGCATTGTCATTCCAAGCTGCGGCGAGGGCGGCTTGGTTGGCGTACTTGTTTTGCAAAAACTGGTTCCAGCGCAGGTCGAGCGTGTCGCAGTGGCGCTGCATGAGCATGCCGTCATGCGAAAAATGCTGGAGGCGGTCGCCGCGCCAGTAGCTGTAAAGGCTGTTTTCGTCGGTGATTTCGACCATTGCCATCACGGGGTCGTTGGTGAGCGCGAGGCCCGTGTACAGGCTGACCGGCGTGAGCAACTGCTGGGCATACTGCTTTTGCAGCGCGATCAGTTGACGGTCAAAGATGGTTACGGCCTTGCCAGTGTCTTGGATACTGTCGGCGGCGAGCACCCCATCGCCTGCTTGAAACCGTCGCTCCACGTGCAGGTTGATGTTGGCGTAAATGCCCTGCTGCTTCAGTTGTGCCAGGAAGTAGTGCAACTTGTCGAGCGTGAAGAAGTTGAGCACCTGCGTGGTGTTGGAGTTTGGGTAAAAAATGGAGCCATCGTCGCCCGCCCAAGTGTTGTCCATGCCGTTGAAACGGACGAGGTTGATGCCCAACTTGCGCATCCGGGCGGCCACCCACGGGGCTTTGCTTTTTTTGGGAAAACAGGCACCGTTCGTCACGTTCACCCCCCAAAACCGCAGCCGCTCGCCGCCCGCTTCGAAGTGGCCGTCCGTGCTCACGCTCACGAAATCGGTGATGGGCTGCTTCGCAAATTCGGGCAGGAAACGCTGCGCCGTGCTGTCGCCGGGCGGCATGTAAAAATGGAAGCCGTTGTCGAAGTTTTGGGCTTGGAGCGAAATGGAAAGTAGGAGCAGGAATAGTAAAATGATGCGCATATCGGTGTGGATTTGGTGAAATATAATGCTGGAACCGTTTTGTAAAAGTCCGGTTTAGTTTTAACTTTGAAAAAAAAATAAGTTATGGAAGCCATTGCCGCCAAACCTAAAACGAAGAAACCAGCTAAAACCCTGCCGGAGGAGTTGGTTTACGAAACCATTGCAGGTCGCGTGTTTTACCGAAAAGGCTACCGTGAAGTGCTGAACAAAACAAAAACCATCGAAGAAATCATAGGCTCCAGCGGACTACAATCCATCATCGTCAGCTACCTGATGAAACTGCTTTTCAAATTGGACGACGAAAAATATTGGATACTTTCCAACGAAATCGGCCTCCACATTGACCACCGCAACAACCCCGCCTCGGACATTGGCATCTTCGAAACTTCCGTCCTCACGCCCGATCTGGTGGATGTTCACTACGTGAATGTTCCTGCAAAAATCTTTATCGAGGTGGACATCCGGGCCGATGTGGAAGACCTCGGCGAAACTGGCTACATCACCCTGAAAACCAACGAGTTGTTCAAGTTCGGTGCCGAAAAGGTCATCTGGATTTTGTCAAATGTGCAGAAGGTCATCGTGGCGGAGAAAGGCGAAAAATCAGGGCTTTGGTCAGACTGGAACGAAGACACAGAAGTGCTGGACGGGGTGACATTCAACGTTGGCGAGTACCTCGCAAAAAAAGGCATCAACCCACTTGGCAAGGGCTGAAACGAGCCTACTCATCCCTCAACAACGCCTCCAACTCTGCCCGCTTCGCGTGGGCAGCCCTGTACCCAATCTCGAACATTTCATCAAAATGCGCTCGGTCGAAAGTGCCGAACGCCGCCAGTTCGTGCGGGGCAATGACCACGTTGCACAGGTGATACTTGTGTATCGAATGGTGGTGGATGCTGAGGTGGAAAAGCCGCTCCATCACCGCCAAGGTGCTTTTGATGTCGCCGGGCTGCAAGTCCTTGAACGGGTGGACGTTGGAGCCGACGATCAGCTCGCACTCGCCCGTGAGCGGCTCCACGGGGAAGTTGTTCAGCGCCCCGCCGTCGGTGTAGAGCTGACCCTCGATTTCCATCGGGGTGAACATCACCGGGAAAGCCGCAGAGGCAAGCACCGGGCGGATGAGTTGCCCGTGCGAAAACGTCCGCTGCCTGCCCCGCACCATGTCCGTGGTCGTAATGTAGAGCTTCTTTTTCAAGGCCGAAAAATCGTCGTCGGGCAAAAACTCCTTTAGAATCGGGTAGAACTTGTCGGAATCAATGAAGCCTGGCTTGCGCGTGGCGAAGTGGCCGATTTTGAAAATGGAGGTCGTCTTGAAAAAGTCGAGGATGGCGCTGACCGAGTGGCCCGCAGCTCGCAGTGCCCCGACTATTGCCCCAGCGCTCGTGCCGGAAATGGCCACTGGCTCGATGCCGATTTCTTCCAAAACTTGAAGCAGACCGAGATGCGCAACGCCGCGCACACCGCCGCCGGAGAGCACAAGGCCGATAGTTGGGGATGTTTTCTTCATGGGGTAAAGTTCTTAAAAAAAACGCACCTCCCCTAAAAAAATACGGCGGTGCGCACAGGTGCGCACCGCCGACAATCAGAATTTAAACAGTTGAAAATAAAGGATTTATGTGTTTTAGCGAAGCACAACGAACCGCTCCACCCGTCGGTTTTGGCCTTCTTCCACGGTAAGGAAGTACAGGCCAGTGGGCAAGCCCGCCACGTCCAGTTGGATATAGTTGTTGCCTTCGGTAGCCTCCATGTTTTTAGTTTGTATTGTACGGCCCATTTGGTCGCTGAGCATGATTTTGCTGGATTGGCCCGTTGACGAAAAGAAAGAAACGGTCAGTTCGTCTTCAACCGGATTTGGGCTGAGGGAGATATCAACGGCCTTCACGTCGAGGTTCAGCACGATGGATGTTTCGCCCGGGTCTCCGTTGGTCAGGTTGCCAGTCTGCACGGCCGAGAAATTGTCAATGGCCATGTCGCTCCTGTCGCCGCCCGTGGTGCCAAACATCCGGAATTGGATGCTGCTGCCACCGTTGTTGGTGAAGTTCAGCGATTGCGATTTCCAAGAGTTGTTTTGGTTGTTTTGCTTGGTCCAGACGGTACTCCAGCTTGTGCCGTTGTTCAGGCTGAACTGGAAGCGAAGCGTGCCCATCTGTGAACCGTACATGTGGTAGTTGAAGCTCACCTGGAAGGTATTTATCCCAGCAATGTTGAGGCACGGACTGAGCAGATAAGCCTTTTTGTTGGTAAAGCCAGTGGATTCCGTGTAGGCATAAAAACTGCCGTTGGCGGCGTTGTCCGGCCCGGTGGAGGCGGTTGGCGTACTGCCCGAGAGCAGTGTCCAATCCATCTGGTCGTTGGTGGCCTGCGACCAATTGCCGAGGCCGCTCTCGAAGCTCTGCGTGTGGGGCAGGTTGGCGGAGGTGCAGCCGCCGGAGTTTGTTCCGACTGTGGCACTGCCCGTTTTGGTGCTCGTTGCGCCCGTTACCGTCACGTTGTAGGTACCTGCGGCAATGTTGACGAGATCTTGCGTAGTGGCACCGTTTGACCAAAGATAAGTGAATGGTGCTGTGCCGCCGCTCACGGTCATGTCAATGGCACCGTTGTTCTGTCCACTGGAGGCATTCGTCACGGAAAAACTGAGCGTGATGGGCGGTGCGCTGGAAGTGGAAACGGTGGCAGATTTGGTGGCCGTGCAACCCTTGGAATCCGTCACGGTGACGGTGTATGTGGCGGGAGCGAGGTTGGCGATGTCCTCCGTAGTTGCCCCATTTGACCACAAGAAAGTGTACGCTGGCGTGCCGCCGCTCACGGTCAGGTTGATGGCGCCGTTGTTTTGGCCGTTGCTGGTGTTGGTCACGGTGGTGCTGCCGCTGAGCACAGCCGGGGCTGTGACAATCCTCGTGGCTGTACCCGTGCAGTTGCCCGATGCGGTCACTGTCACGGTGTAGGTGCCTGCTGTCAAGTTGCTAATGGTTTGTATGGTTCCTCCGTTCGACCAGGCGTAGGTGTAGGGCGCTGTTCCGTTGCTGGGCGTAGCAGTGGCCGTGCCGTTGTTGCCACCGAAGCAGCTCACGTTGATGCCGCTGGTGGCCACGGTGAGGCACTGGCTGGCGCAAGTGGTCAAGCAGTTGGCTGAGGTCACTTCGGTGCGGATCTTGTCACCGGGCTGCGGGCCGAAGCCGAGGTTGAAGTTGATGCCCACGCCGTTCACGAGATGGCAATAGCTCATAATCGTGCCCTGGGCTGGCAGTGGGGCGGTGCAGCCCTCGTTGGCGCCCACTGCTGGGCCGCAGCCGTCAATGGCGGTGTTGTTGCCGTTCCAGGCGCAGGCGTGGGTGTGCGGCGAGCCGAGGTTGTGGCCCATCTCGTGGGCGATGACGTTCACCGACCAGGAGTAGGTCGGAAACTGGTTGTAGGTGCTGTTGATATAACTGTAAGCGTAGGCATAGCTGGTGCACAGTGCATCCACCCAGGCGATGCCTCCGCCGGTGGGGGCTCCCCTCGAAACGAGGTGGGCCACATCACCGTTGTAGGTCGGCCGGTAGTTCCGGAACGAGGTCAGGGCCGCAGAAGTGGAACTGGTAGCATAGGGATCTGCGGTGGTCCATGTAAATATTTGGGAAATGTAGGTCGTAATGGCTTCGGCTTGGTAGGCGGCTGCCACGGCGTTGAACAGGCCAGTGAGGAAGTTGGTGGCCTGTGTGGCACCGCCTTTTTCAGTCACGAGGTCGTACTCGGCTTCGAGGTAGGCGCGCACACATTTTGCCACCTTCTCATTTGCGCCAGCCGGTGTTTCCTTGCCTTCGGCAACTGACATATCGTCCGTTCCGCACTCGAAATTATTTTCCAACAGCAGGTCGTCCTCCTTGTAAAAAATGTAGTTGGCCGACTTGGCAGTGCCGTCCGTGCGGCCCAGTACCATGTTGCCTTCTTTTTGGGTGCTCACCACCCCGATGATTTCATCCTCGAAAATGCTGATGGCTGCTATCGAGTTTTCATTGCCCTGCACGATGCCCCGGTAGTACACGCCCGGCTCATAATCAACGGGTTGGCCGTTGGATGTGCTGGTAACGAGCGTGAAATCCTCGGTGAGCAACTGGTGCCTAACCAGCTCCAGTTTGAGCGGCTTTTGATCGCCGTTCGGCAATTCCAGTTCCAAAGATTCTGGGCCGGACTGGTACAGCGACTTCAAGCTGCCGAGGTCGAGCGTGAGCAGTTTGCCTTCGGCAACGAGGTCGTCGAACTGGCTGGCGGACTTCGCCTGCCCAGCAAATTGAAAGAGGTTTGGTTTGGTAAAAACCGATTTTTGGGCCTTGGCCTCCTGCACTTTTTGCGCCAGCGCATTGGATTGGGCATGACCCAGAAATGGTAGCACGAAAAGGCAAATTAGCAGTGAGATGTTCTTCATAAAGTGAATTTTTTATTAAAAGTGAATGAGTGACCATTATGATGGGCATCGCTTTTTTGCACAAGCTTGGCTCATTTGCCGTAGGCAAAAGCAAGTGGGCAACACGGACTGTCAGTCCGTGCGAACAGGCCAAAAAAAGCGCGTACCGTGGAGGGTCGAAGGATGTTTTTGTGAAAGGGAAAATAGGTAAAAGCGGAAGGGTTCTGGCTGCTTCAGAATGAGAACTAAACAGAAAGGTGGCTAGCCAAGTGTTTGTTCGTGTCCAAAAGTTAAAATCTTAAATATGAGGGAAATTCAGCCGTGACTTGGTGCCGCGTGGGCACGACTTCTACCGTTTGTTTTGAGAAGGAGATTTTCGAAAGGGCAATAATTGTTCCGTTTTTGTTGGAACGGGCAATGTTTCATTTTTAGGGGTAAATCCAGCATGCAAATCAGGCCACCATTTTTTTCACGAAATTTAAAGTAAAGACCTGCCTCATTCGTCAATCATTCCCAAAAACAGCATCTTCGTGACCGGAAAATACTGCTGCTGCAAAAAGAAGTCTGAATGAATCAATCGCCAAACCTTCATTATTTCCAAGTAAAATTCCCACCAAATGCCAGGGAGCGCACGGTGCGGCTACTGTTGCCAACTGAATACCGCATGACGGAGCGTCGGTATCCAGTCATCTACGCGCTGGATGGGCAGAACCTTTTTGAGGCAAGAACTGCCTTTGGCGGTCGGCACTGGAAAATCCCGGAAACGATGTCGAAGATGCCAAAGAAGCTGCAAGCCATCGTTGTTGGGATTGACAATGCAGGGCTGGGTAGAATTCGAGAGTATGCCCCTTACAAGCGCGGACGTCAGGGTGGGGGAGGACTGGAGCATCTGCGTTTTATCATTGACGAGCTAAAACCAGAAGTGGACCGCAGCTATCGCACCATGCCCCAACAGAAAACGACGGCCATCATCGGCAGCTCGATGGGTGGGTTGTTGGCGCTGTGGGCGGGACTGCGCTTTGGGGAAGTGTTTGGCAGGGTAGGAGCACTGTCGCCATCGCTGTGGTTCAATCCGCAGGTGTTCCATTGGCCGAAAACGATGTTGGCAAAAAAAGCAGGTTTTACGTTGCAGGCAGCATCCGGGAAACCAGCCGCATGGAGTCTGGCTTGACCAAGCTGCATGCGGTGCTTCACAGAGGGGGCTTTACGGACGAACAATTCCACATAGTCATCCGCGAGCGGGGCAGGCACAACGAGTCGTTCTGGGGGCAAGAATTTCCGAAAATGCACCGCTGGCTGTTTGACCATTGAGGTGACATCTTCCGCCCATTGCCTGATTGTGGTTTCAGCATACAAGAACCGGGGGAAATGCTACAAAAATGATGAGCAAATACTTTAAAATCAAGAAATTCAAATTACCTTCGTAGTCCAAAAAGGTCTTCTCCAGAAATTACTCCACTCACATCCCTTTCGAATTCAAGTTTGGACTCTCCCCCCACTGCTGGCCTGCGCCAAGCAGCCGCTATTTTGATATTTTGTAAATCCAAAATCTATGAACCGCACAACATCCGTTTCAGCCCGTGGTGGCTATTGGCCGCTCATTCTCATCTCCCTCGGCATTTTCCTTTTTTTCCTCAAAGGCAGCCTCCGCGCACAGCCCGCTGGTTTCTCCGACAACCTCTACCTCGGTGGCTGGAACCAAGTCGCTGGCTTCACTTGGGACAACAACGGCCGCATGTACGTCTGGGAAACCGTCGGCAAGGTCTGGGTCGTGGTGAACGGTGTCAAACAATCCCCTGCGTTGCTCGACATCTCGGCAGAGGTGGGCGCTTGGCGCGACTTCGGCCTGCTCGGCTTCGCGCTCGACCCCAATTTTTTGAGCAACGGTTACATCTACTTACAATACGTCGTTGACCGCCACCACCTGCTCAAGTTCGGCAGCGGGCAGTACAACGCCACCACCAACGAATACTTCAACGCGACCATCGGGCGCATCACGCGCTATCAAGTGGACATCAGCACCTACGTCAGTGTCGTGCCGAACAGCCGCTTCGTGCTGCTCGGCAACTCGGTGAACGACGGCCCGCCCATCCTCCACGAAAGCCACGGCACTGGTTCACTCGCCTTCGGGCAGGACGGCTCGCTGCTCGCCAGCATGGGCGACGGGGCCAGCTACAACGCTGTTGACCAAGGCAGCGACCCAGAAACCTATTACGCCCAAGCCATCACCGATGGCATCATCACTTCCGCCCAAAACATCGGTGCGTACCGCTGTCAGACGCTGACTTCGTATTCTGGTAAAATACTGCGCCTGAACCCCGCCACGGGCGATGGCTACCCAAGCAATCCATACTGGAACGCGCCCAGCCCCAAGTCCGTCGCCTCGCGCACCTGGGCACGTGGCGTCCGCAACCCCTACCGTTTCTGCCACGTGCCAGAGACCGGAAGCCACAACCCCGCAGACGGCAACCCCGGCGTGTTCCTCTTGGGGGACGTGGGCTGGAGCAGTCGCGAAGAAATGGACGTGGTGAACGCCCCCAGCATGAACTTCGGCTGGCCAAAATACGAGGGAATGACCCTGCAACCCGGTTACAACAATGCCACCTACGCCCCAGCCACCCACAACCAGCCAAAAGTGGACTGGCGCACCGGAGCAGCCCGCGGCCTCAACAATGGCACGATTTACAACGTCGGCTCGGCACAACTGCCCGGCAACTCCTTCACCGGGAACGCCAGCACGGGCGGCGTCTGGTACCACGGCCACGAGTTCCCGCCCCAGTGGCACGACACCTACTTCCACGCCGACTACGGTGCGGGCTGGATACGGAACTTCCGCTTCGACGCCAACTACAACCCAATCGAAGTGCGCAACTTCGTGGACGTGGCGGGCGCTTGCGTCTTCGTGAACACCCATCCGACGCAGGGCGGCATCTGGTACGTGCGCTACCCCGACCAAATCAGGCGGGTCAGCTTCACCGGCACTACCAACCACGCGCCCGTGGCTACTGCTTCGGCTTCGCCAAACAGCGGGACATCACCGCTGACTGTGCAGTTTTCCAGCTTCAACACCTACGACCAGGACGGCGGAACGCTCGCCTATCTTTGGAATTTCGGCGATGGAACCACCAGTACCGAAGCCAATCCCGTCAAAACTTACAGCCCTGGAAGCTCCCCCACCGGGTACACCGTAACGCTCACCGCCACCGACAACACCAGCTTGACCGCCCAAGCCAGCCTGAATATTTCGCTGAACAACAGCGCGCCCGACATCGTGGCCACGAGCATTGACGCAGTCAACACCTTCAACCCCAGCGCCACCACGCCCGTCAGCCTCGGCGCCACCATCACCGACGCCAACCACTCGGCAGGGCAGTTGAGCTACCAATGGGAGGTCATTTTGTATCACAACGCGCACTCGCACCCCGTGCAGAGTTTCACCACGGCCACGGCCAGCGTCAACCTCACGCCCGTCGAGTGCTACGACGCCAGCTACTGGTACCGGGTAAAACTCAAAGTGAGCGACCCAACCGGAGCCAGCGATTTTTTCCAAAAAGACATTTTCCCGGCTTGCGCCGGAACGAGCCAGACCATCGGCTTTTCTGCGATTTCGGACAAATTGGTGGGGGCTGTACCGTTCACCCTCACCGCTTCCGCATCGAGTGGGCTGCCCGTCATTTTCTACGTGACCGAAGGCCCGGCGCAGGTACTTGGCAACCAAGTGACGCTGCTCGGCGTGCCAGGCAAAGTGACCATCGCCGCCACCCAGCCCGGCAACGGCACGGTCGGCCCTGCCATCAACGCGGCGCAAAGTTTTTGGGTAAACGTGGCCCCGCCCAGCGGTTGCAGTGGCACGGGCAGCATCAGTTACGAGCGATGGACGGGCATCACCGGAACGGCCATTTCACAAATTCCACTTGCGAACACGCCCAACCAGACCGGAACGCTCAACATTTTTGAAATCCCCGTGAACGCGCTCGACAACTACGGCACGCGGGTACGCGGCTACATCTGCCCGCCCGTCACGGGGCAGTACCGCTTCTGGATCGCCAGTGACGACAACGGCGAGCTGTGGCTCTCGACCACCAGCAGCCCCACCAACAAGGCGCTCATCGCCAGCGTGGCCAGTTGGACGAACTCGCAGGAGTGGACGAAGTTTGCTTCGCAACAATCGGCGCTCATCACCCTCAGCGCAGGGCAGCAGTATTACATCGAAGCGCTGACGAAGGAGGGCACGGGCGGCGACAACCTCGCCGTGGGCTGGCAACTTCCCGGTGGCACACTGGAGCGACCCATCCCCGGCATGAGGCTTTCGCCGTTTTCGGCTGCTCCGCAAACACAGACCATCACTTTCCCTACCATCCCGAACAAGCTCACGACCGATGCGCCATTCGCCATCTCAGCCACTGCCAGTAGTGGGCTTTCGGTCAGTTTCCAAATAGTGAGCGGTCCGGCCACCATTTCCGGCAACACCATCACGCTGACGGGTCAGGCTGGCACGGTGACCGTTCGCGCCACGCAGTCCGGCAACGCAAGTTGGGCGGCGGCAACGCCCGTTGACCGCAGCTTCACCGTGACCCAGTCGGGTGGGGGAGGGAGCGTTGACCTCTCGCTTTCGGCCAGCAACAGCCCCGCAACGGTCAATGTTTACAACTCGATTTTTTACACCTTCACCGTGACGAACAACGGCACGGCGCAAGCGACCAACGTCCGCGTATTTGCGCCGCTGCCCGCCAGCACGGTGTACGTGGGTGGTGCCGAGTGGACGTCCACGCAGGGCACGTTCGACCATTTTGGGGCAAAAGTCTGGTACGTGGGCAACCTCGCTCCGGGTGCTTCCGCCTCGCTGACTTTGGGCTGGTACCTGCTCGCCGCACCGCCGTTCACGGGCTGGGCCGAAGTGAGCGCTTGCGACCAAACCGACCCCGACTCGTCGCCCGCAAACGGTACACCTGGTGTCGCCTACGAGGACGACGAGGTGGCCAAAACCGTCCTTGCCCCCGGCCAAGGCCCTCAAAATCAGACGATTACGTTCCCAGTGATTCCGAACAAAGTGACGACCGATGCGCCGTTTGCCCTCAGTGCGACGGCCAGCAGTGGCCTCGCCGTGAGCTACCAAATCGTGAGCGGCCCGGCCACTGTGAGCGGCAATACGGTGACGCTCGGCGGCACGACCGGCACGGTCTTGGTTCGTGCTTCGCAATCCGGCAATGCCAGTTGGAGCGCCGCCACGCCCGTTGACCGCAGCTTCACGGTGGGGCAGCCGGGCCTGCAAAACCAAACCATCGCATTTTCAAACATCCCGAACAAACTGACGACTGACGTGCCGTTCACAATTTCTGCGACTGCTAGCAGCGGCCTCCCGGTCACGTTCACACTGGTGAGTGGCCCGGCCACACTCAGCGGCGCAACTGTCACACTGAACGGGCAGCCCGGCACCGTGACCATCCGTGCCTCGCAGGCGGGCAATGCATCGTACAACCCTGCCCCGAACGTTGACCACCCCTTCACCGTCAGCCTGCCCGGCGGCGGCAGCGGCGTTGACTTGGAATTGACCATGACCGCCACGGCGCAAAACGTGACGCAGTGGGGCAACATCGGTTTCACCGCAACCCTCACGAACACGGGCACAGCGGCGGCAAGCGGCGTGAAGGTTGCCTTCCCCAAACCTTCAAGTGTCGTTTATGTGGGTGGAAATGAGGTGACGGTTTCCAAAGGCAGCTTCGGGCTTTTCACTGACCAGGTGTGGACGGTAGGCACGATGAGCCCCGGCGAAACGGCCACGATTACCTGCAACTTTTTTGTGCTGCAAAATGCGCCGCTCACAGGCTACGCACAGGTGACAGTCGCTACCCCAGCCGACAACGACAGCACCCCCGGCAACGGCACAGCGCCTACTACAAACGAGGATGACGAGGCGGCCATCACCGCCGGAGCGCCGGGGGCTGGCCCACAGAACCAGACGATTACATTTAGCGCAATCCCAAACAAAGTGACGACCGATGCGCCGTTTTCCATTTCCGCTAGCGCAACGAGTGGGTTGCCCGTCAGCTTCAGCATCGTGAGCGGCCCGGCAACTTTGTCAGGAAGCACAGTGACTTTGGCGGGGCAAACGGGCACGGTGACCATCCGGACGAGTCAAGCTGGAAACGCCAGTTGGAACGCTGCTACCCCGGTTGAGCGGAGCTTCACGGTGAGCGCACCGGGGCTGCTCAATCAGACCATCACGTTCAACGCGCTGGCGAACAAAGTGACGACGGATGCGCCGTTTGCCCTCAGCGCCACAGCCTCGAGCGGCTTGTCAGTAACTTTCACGCTGGTGAGCGGCCCGGCGACTTTGTCAGGAAACACGGTAACGCTGACCGGTGCGACCGGCACGGTGAGCATCAAAGCCAGCCAAGCAGGCAATGCACAGTACAACCCCGCCCCCGACGTGACCCGCAGCTTCGGGGTGACCGCACCCGGCGGCAGCGCCCCCGACCTGGAGGTGACGCTGACGGCCAGCAGCCCGACATTGCTGATTTGGAACGATGTGACATTTACCATCACCATGACCAACAACGGCACGGCGGCGGCGAGTGGGGTGAAGTTGGCCGTGCCCATTCCGCAGGGCTTGGCGCACACCTCGAACACGCCCCCCGCGGGCACGAGCTACAACCTCGGAACGGGCGAGTGGACGGTGGGCGCATTGGCCGCAGGCACGACAAAAACGATGACCATCAAGCTGTTTTGCCTGCAAAACACGACGGCGCTGCCCTACTTCGTGCAGGTGAAAACGGCCAGTCCCGCCGACGTGGACAGCTCGCCAAACAACAACACATCGGGGACACCTGTGGAGGACGACGAGGCGCTTTGGACGCTGAACCCACCGACCAGCCCGATGGTTGGCGCGCCGGGCGAGGTGTTTTCACTGTTTGTGAAACAGGATGGGGCTACCGCAAAGCTGCGCTGGAGCACGAACAGTGGCGAGCACTGTGTGCAGTACGGCATTGAGCGATCGGCGGATGGGTTTGTCTGGACACCCATTGCGGAGCAGCCGAACGACGAGCCGACGGGCAATTTTATTACTTACAAATTCACCGACCTGCGGCCTTTGCCGGGGGTGAATTTTTACCGCATCGTTCAGTTACGAGACAACGGATCGGTGGCTTTCTCGAACGTGCAGCTATTGGAGTTTTGGGAAGATTTGGACGAGTTCAAGCTGTTCCCGAACCCCGCTGGAGACTACGTGGACGTGAACCTGCGAGCCGTGGAGGGTCGCATCGTTCGGCTGCTGCTGGTGGACAGGGCTGGCAGGCTGGTGAAGGAAATGGAGGTGCAATCCGCGCCGCTGGAACCTGTGCGCATTGACTTGACGGACGTGCAGGAGGGGTGGTACACGGTGTGGGTACAGGCGGCGGGGAGAAGAGCGAGGGCGCTGAAGTTGGTGGTAGGGAAGATTTGATTTTGACTGCATTGATAGCGCTCGAAGCACTATCAATGCTACTCCTTTTTCCGCTTCCAACATCCCACCACATGGTCGTCCACCATCCCCGTCGCCTGCATGAACGCGTAGCAGATGGTGGAACCGACGAACTTGAATCCCCGTTTTTTCAAATCCTTCGACATGGTGTCGCTCTGTGGCGTGGAGGCCGGAATGTCGCCCATTTTCTCCCGTTGGTTGACGTTGGGTTGGTGGCCCACAAACTGCCAGATGTAGCGCTCGAAGCTGCCAAATTCTTCCTTCACTTTCAGGTAAGTCCGTGCATTTTCGATGAAGGCATTGACTTTCAGGCGGTTGCGCACGATGCCGGGGTCGGCGAGCAGGGCGGCGCGCTTGGCGTCGTCGTAGTTGGCCATTTTTTCGGCGTCGAACTGGTCAAAGGCGAGGCGATAATTTTCCCGTTTGTTGAGGATGGTGAGCCAACTGAGGCCAGCCTGGGCGCCTTCGAGGCAGAGCATCTCGAAGAGGTGGCGGTCGTCGTGGGAGGGCACGCCCCACTCGTGGTCGTGGTAGTGAACATAAATGTCGTGGCCGTGGCACCAAGGGCAGCGGGGAAGGTCTTGCATGATGGGAAGATTTTGATTTTTCGCAAAGTTAACCCGTTGTCGGATTTTGAGGGCGGAGCTGTATGTTGCGAAGCGTCAACAGATTGTAGCGTTACGGGAATTCCAGCAAAACCAGCTCATATTAAAAATATTGGCATGGAATTTTGTATGGTAAATAAAGTTTACCCGTGGCGTACTCCATTTTGGATAGGTGCCCGGTAAAATTGCCTTCTTCCTACAACAGCAGCCGTTACCGCCCTTGCGGAACTTTTACTATGAGAAAACTGCATCTGCCCTGACTGCTGCTGGCAATTAAATCAGATAGGGCTTTCCCTCCTGAAAAAATTCTTGAACCGAATTTTCAGTATGCTGAAGCGTTTGGGGCCTCAATTGGCCCCAAGACGACCAGATTCGCTATGTATTCACTTAACCGAGTTCATTATGAAACACATGTTTGATTATCTCACGAACAGAAAAGCCAAGCTCTTGCAACTGCTGGCCTTGGCTTTGATGGCACTGCCAGGCGCGGAGCTTTGGGCGGAAGGCTCAAAGGACTTTGTTGATTACCCCGGCTACCGCTTGTTCCTCGACAACCGAAACGAGCAGCAGTTGAAGGTCTATGCCGCCGAAGGCGAAACCATCAATGTCGGAGCGAGCCATGTGGGCATTGCTGGTGGCTTCATCAAGGTTTACAGGCCAGACGGCGTGATGGTTGCCACCTTCGATGGCACTGGCGGCGGCAACACGGCCATTATTTACAACAATTGGCAGGAATTGGAGGGGCCAACTGGCGGCGCGGGTTACACGCCCGGCACTGTCACCGTGCCAGTGGGGCAGGGCGGTGTCTGGACGGTGCAGATGGCCTTCCCGGTCTATCAGGCAGCCAGTTTCCTCAACCTGATGAATGATGCCCCTTGGGACAGGGCTACCCACCAGCCCACCACCCCAACCGTCATCACGGCTTGGGACATCACGGTTTCGACGGGAGGCCCCGCCAACGGCGGGGGAAGTATCATGAAATCGGGCCGGGTTTATTCCAACGAATACGTGTCGGTCATCAGTCAAAACGGCTACATGACCTCCCCGAAGTTTTTCGTGCTGACGAAAGGAGGGTATCTCTACGAGGTACAGTTCATGGAAACCGACCCGTACCGTTTCCCGATAACTTCCGTTTCGAGGGGCATCGTAAACGGCAGTGGAGCGCCTACTTACAACTCTCACCAACGAGCGGACGTTTCGCGCTCCGACAACCCGCTTGCTTGGGTCCTCGGCCAGAATTACTACTACGAACCACAGGCAGCGGACTACGCACCAACCAACCTCATCAACAACAAGATTTTCTTCAACAAGCCCGACGAGACCATGCCGGAAACGGCCATGGTCACAGATATTTTCAGGAACAATACGCATACCACGTGGCTGTTCCACATGCCCTCAACGGTGGAGCCGGAAATCATTGGATTTGAACTGAGCGCGTTCAATCCATCGGGCAGCGACTGTCTGCCAGGCTCACTGCAAACAGGCCTTGGCGCTTGGATTCATTTTGAATCCACCTTGGGCGGCGTTGCCTTCCTCACCCTTGACCTGAACAACAACGGCAACTTCACCGACTCGGTGGACCTTACCCTTAACAAAAACATCATCGTCGGGCCTGATTCCATCTTCTGGGACGGAAAGGATGGCAAGGGCAACGTCATCCCCGCTACTTCAAATTTTACTTTTGGCTACAAGCTGGAACTGCGCGATGGCGAAACGCATATTCTGCTTACGGACATTGAGAACAATGCTGGCGGCGTCATCTTCAAGTTGATTAGCAACGTCAAGGCGTCGTCGTTCGACCAATTTTACTACAACCACTCCAACGTGGGCGGGCCGATGAGCGGCAATAACCCAAACGGGGATCCAGCTCCAACCAACATACCGTTTGTTTACCAAAACAACTATGGCGATAACAAAATCTTGGACTACTGGACATTCGTAACCTACAGCGGAGCAGCTTTCGGCACCTTCACGGTGGACATTGTGAACAATTGTCTCGTCGCCATCATCCCCGACACCGACGGCGACGGCATCCGCGACAACCTCGACATTGACGACGACAACGACGGTATCCCTGACAAAAAGGAGTTTTGTAACCCAAGCGGCGGCTTCGCTTGCCTGCCCGGCGGCCGCGACCCCAGTGAGGATGCAGACGGCGACGGCATCTTGAACTTCAGGGATGCCAATGACCCCGCCGTGCCCAACGGCTGTATGGACGCCAACGGCGACGGCATCTGCGACAACGTTAACCCGGCCTACGACATTGACGCCGACAAAATTCCCGACCACCTCGACCTCGACTCCGACAACGACGGCATCAGTGATCTCTTCGAGGCGGGCCACAACCAGCCCGATGTCAACGGCGACGGCAGGATTGATGGCGCTCCCGCAATATTTGGCCTCAATGGGCTTTACAACCCCATCGCTTCCGACCCCGACGATCCGAACGCAATTGAAACTTACGGCCGAATTGAGTGGGACGCGGACGGCGTACCGGATCACGACGACCTCGACTCCGACAACGACGGCATCAACGACGTGGCCGAGGCTGGCTACGGTGTTTTTGACTCAAACAACGATGGCCGCATCGGCGGTGGCACTGCCAGCCCTCCCATCGTGAATACGGACGGCCTCTCGACCTTGATTGACCCCGTCTTCACCGGCCAGCCAATCCCGCTGCCCCCTGACCGCGACAACGACGGCATCCGCAACTGGCACGACCTCGACTCCGACAACGACCTCATCCACGATGTGGAGGAGGCCGACAAGCCTGACGGCGACAACGACGCCGTCATCGGAACGGGCACACCCGTGGTGGACACCAATGGGAAAGCGATTGCTGACGCAAACGGCCAGGCGCTCACCACGACTTCGGTGCAGAAAAACACCGATGGCGACATCCGCCCCGACTACCTCGACCTCGACTCCGACAACGACGGCATCAACGACGTGGCCGAAAGCTCCCCTTTAGGGGCTGGGGGTATCGACCCCGACAACAACGGGATGCCCGGCATCGGAGCGCCAGCCGTCAACAACAAAGGAATTCCCACGGGGGCCAATATTTCACCAACATCCCACCCGACCGACACGGACGACGACGGCGTGCGCGACTACCGCGACCTCGACTCCGACAACGACGGCATCAACGACGTGGCTGAAGCGACTCGGCCAGATGGCGACAACAACGGCATCATTGGCACGGGCATACCGACGGTCAACAGCGACGGGCGCGCCACCACCGACCCGCAGGGCAACGCCCTGTCCACGACCTCGTCGCCACAAAACACCGACAACGACGTGCAGCCTGACTTCCGCGACCTCGATACCGACAACGACGGCATTTGGGATGTGACCGAGGCCAGCAAGCCTGACACTGACCACGATGGCATCATCGGCAGCGGCACGCCAACGGTGAACGCCAGCGGCCAAGCCAACGCACCGAACTTGACACCGACCTCAACGCCGACCAACACGGACGGCCTGGGCGAACCCGACTTTCGCGACCTCGACTCCGACGACGATGGCATCGTGGACGTTGACGAGTGCCCGTTTGATGGGCCTTGCACCGACGGTGACGGTGACGGTACGCCTGATTTCCGTGACTTCGACCGCGACAACGACGGCATTGACGACGCCTACGAATGTGAAAACTCGACTCCCTGCTCCGATACCGACCTCGACGGTATCCCAGATGTGGACGACCTCGATACTGACGACGACGGCCTGACCGACGCCGAAGAGTGTTCTGGCGGAAACCCTTGTCCGGACAGTGATACGGACGGCATACCAGACTGGCGGGAATACACCTGCCACGCTGGCACAACCGTAGCTCAAATCACCAACCTGAGCAGTGCTGCCACCATTTGCGAAGGCGAATCCATCAACCTCTCCGGCAGCAACAACGTACTGCTGCCCGGCACCGTGAGCTACACGTGGACCGGCCCGAACAACTTCAGTTTCACGGGCACCTCGGCACCACAAGGCCCGTTCCCCGTGGCATTGAACAACTTGACGGCGGCAAACAGCGGCACGTACACCCTGCTGGTTTTCACAGTGCATGACTGCCCATCGCAGCCTGCCACCGTCAGCGTGAGCGTGACCACGATACCAACCACGCCAACCCTCACGGTGAGCGACATCCAGCCCTGCAACGATGAGGACGTGATGCTCTCCACCGCCGCCCAAGCTGGGCCGAACGTTGAGTATCGCTGGTACTTTGGCACAACGCTGCTCACCACGACCACCACCCCGAGCTTCCAGCTTACCAACGTGAACCAATCTAACACAGGCAGCTACTCCGTAATAGTGGCGAGGGGCAGTTGCGAGTCCGTGCCATCGGCACCCGTGGCGGTGCAGGTGACCAACGTGGCGAACCTTGCCCCAACCCTCAGCGTCACGCAGGATGCACTTTGTCAGGGCGAAATCCTTGGCCTCGGGGCAACGGGCATTCCCGGCGGTGCTACCTACCAGTGGTTTTTTTATAATGGCACTTCGGTCGTATTGATTGGCACAACGACGGTTCCAGCGTTAACCATCTTGAGCGCGACGCCCTCCAACACGGGCAGCTACTCCGTGGTAGCCTCGGCTGGCGGCTGCACCTCGCCACCTTCCAACGCGGAGGCGGTGGTAGTTGGTGGCCTGTTGAGCCAAGCGCCAGTGCTTGCCGCCAACAGCGATACCCCATGTCAGGGCGATCAATTGCAGTTGACCACGACGGCCTATCCCGGCTTGGACGTGACCTACCAGTGGATGTTCAACGGCGGCAACGGCCCGGTCAACCTTGGCACAACCGCCACGCCGTCTTTTGTGGTAAACAACGTAAATAGCTCAAATTCAGGCACTTATCTGGTGGTGGCTGGCACGACGGGCTGTCCGCCGCAAAGCTCCAACATGGAGGACGTGACGGTCAACACCATCGCTGCGCAAGCGCCCAACCTCACGGTGGCGAACGCCGTGCTTTGCCAAACACAGGCCATCGAACTCAGCACAGCGTCGGCGGGAAGCGGTGCGAAGTACTACTGGTACTTCAACGGCAACCCGATTGAAATCACGAACTCGCCGAGCTTGAGCATCCCCAACGTTACCCCCGCAAATCAGGGCAGTTACAGCGTGGCGGTGTTCTCCAACGGCTGCACCTCGCCGCAGTCGGCACCGCAAACCGTGACGGTGAGCACGGTGCTGGCGCAAACGCCGGTGCTGACCGCCAACCAGGGCAACCTTTGCGAAGGTGAAACCCTGCAACTCACGAGCACCAGCATCAGCGGCGCCACCTACGAGTGGTTCTACAACAACGGCAACGGCTCGGTCCTGATAGGCACGTCACTGTCGCCTAGCTTTACCATCGCCAACACATCTATCGCCAACAGCGGCCTCTACACGGTGCAGGCCAGCATTTCCGGCTGTACCTCGCAGGCGTCCAACAGCCAAAACGTGGTGGTCTTCGACCAGATGAATTCCATACCCAGCCTCAGCGTCTCCGCTAACGTGCTCTGCGAAGGCGAGGCATTGACCCTGAGCACCTCGTCGCTGCCCGGCAACAACGTGCAGTACGAGTGGTTCTTCAACCCCACAGGGGCAGGCGGCAGCGGCCAAGTGTCGCTGGGCACCACCACCGTGCCCAGCCTGCAACTGAACAACCTGACCTCCAACAGCTCCGGCATCTACTACGTGGTGGCTGGTAACGGCAACTGCCTCACGCCCTCGTCGAACGCACAGAACGTGAGCGTGACCAACGACATCGGCCCGGCAATGACGCTCTCGGTGGTGTCCGACGTGATTTGTGAAGGCGAACTACTGGAACTCAACAGCTCCATTTTCCCCAGCACCAACGTCTCGTACAACTGGTACTTCAACAACGGCACCACCACGGTTCTGCTCGGCACGACCGACTTGCCCACGTTTTTTATCCAAAACATGACGGCCAGCAACCAGGGCATCTACACCGTGACGGCCTCCGTGGGCAATTGCACGACGCAGCCCTCCAATGCCCAGGACATCTACGTGACCAACGCCCTGAGCAACGCACCAACGTTGTCCGTTTCGGCGGCGCAGGTTTGTGAGGGTGAAACGCTGGCGCTCAACAGTTCCATCTATCCCGGCACCAACGTCCAGTACCTGTGGTACTTCGACAACGGCAACGGTCCTGTGCTGCTGGCCACGACGGACGTGCCGACCTATTTCGTCACCAATGCGGCAGCGGCCAATGCTGGCGCTTATTCGGTGGTGGTTGCCTCCGGCAATTGCTCGACGCAGCCCTCGAACACGGCGCAAGTGGTCGTCAGCAACGTGCTTGGGCAAGCGCTACAGCTCGGCGTTTCCGCTGGGCAACTTTGCGAGGGTGAAACGCTGGTACTCAACAGCAGCACCGCACCGGGCACCAACCTTCAGTACCAATGGTACTTCGACGACGGCAGCGGCCCCGTGTTGCTGGCGACGACGGACGTGCCGACTTATTTTATCCAAAACATGGGAACGGCCAACGTGGGCACCTACTCGGTAGCTGCCAGCAATGGCACTTGTTCCACATTGCCTTCCAATTTGGAGGCCGTGCAACTGACGCAGGCACCGTTACTTGTCACGTTCACTTCGACCGATGAAAATACCCCGGCTTGCCGTGGCGACCTCGTGCAACTCAACGTGACGCCGGTCGCTGGCGCTACCTACCAATGGAACGGTCCGCAGGGCTTCACCGCCGATGTATCGAACCCCGTTTTGCCTTCAGCAACGGCTGGTCAGGCGGGCGACTACACGGCCACGCTGACGATTGATGGGTGCAGCTTCACGGCTGAACCTGCCACGGTTCACGTCTTCACGGGCATTGCGGCAGCGGACGACATGTTCGACGTGCAGTTCAACCAGCAACTGGAGGGCGGTGTGCTGGTGTTCAACGACCAGCCGGGCAACGTGCAGAACTGGGACATCACCATCGTGGAAACGCCGACCAACGGCACGGCCAACATAGTGGACGGTCAACTGAACTACACGCCCCGTGAGAACTTCTACGGCCCCGATGTGCTGGTGTACGAAATCTGCAACACGGACTGTCCCGACGACTGCGACCGAGCAACGGTGCGCATCAACGTGCTGGGCAACAGTGAGAATCAGACCTGCTTTGTGCCGAACATCATCACGCCGAACGGCGACGGAAGGAACGACGTGTTCGAGGTGCCTTGCCTGGAGGATACCTACAAGAACAACAATATGCGGGTGTTCAACCGATGGGGCGACAAGGTTTTTGAGCAGGATGCATACAAAAACGACTGGGATGGCCGCTTCAAGGGCAGCCTGCTGCCAGCTGGCACTTACTTCTACCTGATTCAATTGGACAAGGGGAACAGCGATGAGTGCTTGCAGGGGTATTTCACCATCACGAGGTAATGATTGTTGAATTGTTGTATTGCTGAATTGTTCACCGACACAGCAATCCAACAATCCAACAATCCAACAATATAACAATCAAATACAATGAGAAAGCTAATCCATCTTTTAATACTCAGTTTCGTGGCTGGGGGAGTGGCGGCACAGAGTGACGTGCAGTACACGCACTTCACCTTCAACAAGCTGGCCTACAACCCCGGTTACACGGGGGCGAAAGGCTCGTTCGATGCCCTGGCGCTGTACCGCAACCAGTGGTCGGGCATTGACGGGGCGCCCCGCACCATCCACATGAACGCCCACACGCCGTTTGCGGGAAAGCGAAACGGCCTCGGCATCGCCCTCACTTCCGACGAAATCGGCAAGGTGAGCACCAACTCCGTTGACATGAGCTACGCCTACCGCATCAAACTCGGCGAATCCAGTACCCTGAGCCTCGGCGTGTCCGGCAGGTTGGAGCAGTTGCGGTTCAAGTGGTCGGAGGCCGAGGCGATTGACCCGGACGACCCGGAAATCCCGCAGGGCGACGAGACGGCGTTTGCCACCAACTTCGGTACGGGCGCTTATTTTTTGGGCAAAAAATACTACTTCGGCCTCTCCGTGCCGCGCCTGTTGAAAAACGGCCTCTACCTTAACCGCGACGGCAAGAACGACAACCCGCGCACCACCTACGTGGCGGGCGGGTTCAGCGCCACGCTGAGCCGCAACGTGGAGTTGGTTCCGTCCATTTTGGTCAGCATCAACCCGGCTGCGCCCGTGGACGTGGACTTGAACGCCAATTTTATCCTGATGAACGCTTTTTGGGTGGGCGGCAGCTACCGCCTCGGCGATTCGTTCGACGTACTGGCCGGCATGGAGTTTGGGAACGGCCTGCGCCTCGGCGTTGGGCGGGATTTTACCCAATCTGAACTCAACAAAGTGACCGACGGGAGCTGGGAAATCATGCTCGGCTACACCTTCAAGTGCAAGTCGTGCGAGGTGAGCCACTTGCGGTTTTTCTGAACAGGATTGCTGTAAGTAGTCAGGATGAATTATTCGACACTTTACGAACCTGACTTCTGGCTCCGG
>CAZDSU010000067.1:0-35410 GCA_964508135.1 uncultured Saprospiraceae bacterium | reverse complement strand
TAAAACTTTGAAAACCAGCCTTTTATAAAGGTTCTAATCCAAACCTCACGTTAAACTAATACTTCTGTGAATGTGAATGTTGGCAAATTGAACGTGTCTATATGTTTACTAAACGTACCTTTATAGTGAGCAAGCGCAAATCCAAACATCCAGTAAACCACTACCTCCGACAATAAGATTGCCGTGCGCCGTGGCGACTTCCCGGTGAAGGTGGTGCAGTTGCTCGACGACAGCTTTTTGGATACGATGCGGAAGAAATTGAATTGGGGGGTTGATTTGAGGAACCATTGAGGCTGAGGTTGGCAGCCTTCTTTCCAGTTCCTCAGTCCAACCGCTGCCGAATCTTGCTTCCCTTCCTCAGCGACCGCAATAATAGTAATAAGAAAAATGCCGTCAGCCCAAACCCCCACTTCACACCCAGCATTTCGCCTTTTTCATAAAAAAGCCAGCCAAAATAGGCCGATGCGATGCACATCACCGTAATCACGAACTGCTGGCCGGACTGGTAGAGCAGCTTTGCCCCCTCCCGGATGTCCGGAGTGCGGGTTTCGAACTTCCCCTTTTCGATTTTGAGCAGCACCCGGTGCAGCTCGTCTGGGAGTCCGAGTGTGGTGGTCACGGTGCGTTTGAGGATGTTGCGAACGACGGTAGCAAGGCTTTCTTTTTCACCCAAAACAAAATCACGGGCGTAGGGGCGCACCACGTCGAGCGGGTTCAGCGTAGCATCGAGTGTAGTGCAGATGCCGAGCAGGAGGGTCATCATGCGGTTGAGCAGCACCCAGTCCTTGGGAATTTGGATGGTACCTGCGATACCGCCCAGACCGATTTCACTGATGAGGTCGGTGAGGCTGTTGTTCAGCGGGTTCACCTTGATTTCCTTGAGGTTGAGGCCGTCCATCTGTACCTCGTTTTGCAGGAAATTGCGCATAGCATCAATCATTTTTTCGGCCATTTCACCCGCCTCCTGCCCTTTGGCGATGAAGCCCAACTTCCGTGCGGCCTCAATCATGGAGTCCGTGTCATTCTTCACCGCCGCCTCGATGAGCATTGGAATGCCCTTTCGGAAATCATCGGACAATTCGGCCACCGCCCCGAAGTCGAGCAGCACGAGCGAGCCGTCTTTTTTCACCAAAATGTTGCCGGGGTGCGGGTCGGCGTGGTAGATGCCATCCTTGAACAGCATCTGCGAGTAGGCCCGCAGCAGCCGGGTGGCGAGGTCACGGCGGTCGAGGCCCCAGGCGTCGAGCTGCGCCAGTTCGGAGATTTTGACGCCGTCGTGCCAAGTGGTGGTCAGTACACGGCCGGTCGAAAAGGCCAGATGTACCTGCGGAATGGCGAAGCGTTCTATTTCCCGCAAATTGTTGGCAATGCACTGCATCGAAACGGCCTCCTTCGCAAAATCAAGCTCCTCCTCAATCATTTGCCGCACCTGCGAATAGACGTAATCGAAGCCCTTGATGTCGTAAAACCAGTTGTGCAGCTTGACGAGTTGGCGCATGATTTCGAGGTCCACGTGCGCCATTTCCTCAATGTTGGCGTGCTGCACTTTTACCACGACCTCCGTTCCATCGTGCAATGCCGCCCTGTGCGCCTGGCCGATGGAGGCAGAGGCCATCGGTAGTTCGTCGAAGCGGGCGAAGAGTGCTTCCGGCCCCTTCCCAAATTCCTTCACCAGCCGCTCCCGCACCTCGCTGATAGGCCGTGGCGGTATCTTGTCTTGCAAGCTTTCCAGTGGTTTTTGGAACTGTTCCGGTAAATAATTTCCCAATACCGACAGCAGTTGCCCAATTTTGATGAACAGCCCTTTTAGTTCCAAAATGGCCATTTTCACCCGCTCCGCATTACGCACGTGGAGCGCCATCAGGCGAGTTTCGTACTTCTTTTTGGATAAAAAGCGCTTGAGGAAGGACAGCCACAAGTAGCTGAACATGACGGTGAGGGCAGTGCGGTAGGCTCTCTTGAATCGCCAAGAACGGGAGTAGGTTTTGTCTTTCATGAAGGTTTATGTTGATTGCTGCACCCGTTTTTGTCATGGTCGAAGACCACTGATGCGTCTAAGTGTGCGTTCCGCTATGTGTCGCTTTTGTCATTGCCTTCGGCAACCCGTCTACGTATTGAGGGCAGCCCCGCTGTGCGGTCGGGTTTTGCCTTCGGCAAAATGTTGTCGTGATTGCCCTCACGGCGGGGACGGGTTGCCTGCGGCAATGACAAAAGCAGCGCACAGCGGAACACGCAGCGAGGCTTCCTACATTACGTGGACGGGTTTGCCTGCGGCAATGGAAAAACCTGCTCAAACCTTCGCCGCAATCCCCACCCGGCACTTCACCCACTCATTCGCCTTCAGTTCATGCATCATAAAATGCGCAAGGTCGCCCGCATTCACCCACATCGGGCCATCGGCGGGGTAGTCGAGGCGAAGGTTGTACTCGCCGGTGGGTGGTAAATCTTTGATTTCGGGGGGACAGAGCAAGGTCCAGTCGAGAGGCGACTTGGCGAGGTACTGCCAGGCTTCCATGTGTTCTATGGCCACGGCCTTGAAGGCGGACGGGTAGCCGGGCATCTGGTAGCGGAGCTTGCCTTCCTCTGCTGCCTTCAACACGCCTGTGCTGCCAATGGCGATAATGCGTTTCAGCCCGACTTTTTGCATGGCCTCCACGATGTTTTTGATGCCCAGCGAACGGGTGCGATCCGTGCCATCGATTCCACCGCCGAGGCAGGAAATCACAGCATCTGTGCCCTTGAGGGCATCCTTGACGTCACCGAGGCTGAGTACGCCACCCTTGAACAGTTCGAGCCGTTCCCGCTCCGTGCTGAGGACTTCAAATACGTTGCGGCCAAAGGCTCGAACGCTGTGCCCGTGTGCCAGTGCCTCGTCAATTGCGCGCTTTCCGGTCATGCCGGTGGCGCCGAAGATGGTAATTTTCATGTTTGAAGTTTAGTAGGTTTAGAGGGTTTAGAAGGGTTTAGAAAGTTAGAAGTACCCAAGACTAAACCTTCTAAACCCTTCTAAACCCCTCTAAACCTCAAGTATGAAACGTCACAATCTCCACTGGCGTGCCCCACATGAAAATGGACATGCCCTCGTCCACTTCGTGGATAGTGACGGTGACGGTTTTGCCCGGTTTTTTGAGTTGCTCCGGCATGTTGACGGGCCGCCATTCCTTGCCATGTTCGTCAATGATGCCATAGAAACCTGTGCCAAGGTGCTGGAAGGTTACGGTGCCGTGGATGCGATGCGTTTTCATAATAAAATGAGTGAATGATTGGATGAAAGAATGAGTGAATTGGGGTGGCTGCAAGTTTCAAATTTTGAACTCCAAATTTCAAATTGCAAAGCTACTTGTTTGCCAATTTTTCGATAGTCTCGTACAAATTCTCTATCAACTTGCTCTGCTGTTGAATCACCTTCGTGAGTTCCTGCATTTCCGTGCGCATTAGGTTTTGTAGGCTGGCCGGGGCTGGCAGGAACGGGCTGATTTTCGCCCGGACGTACCAGATTTCCCGCACGTCGCCGATTGGCACGTTGAAGGGCTGGTAAAACTCGTTGTCGGAGTGCAACTCCAAGCAGCGCCCCGTGCGGATGTGATTGAAGGTGCGCTTCACCACCACATCGCCACGGGTGACGATGACATAAACGTAGTTGTCCTTCAAACTTGTTTCCCAATAACTCGGCTCCAAGAAGCTGCACACTACCTTGTCGCCCTCGAAAAGCGTGGGTTCCATGCTGTCGCCGCTCACATCGAAAGAGCGGTGGGTGCCTGTCTTGTACTTGTAGTCCGGGAGGGTGTAGGTTGGCAGTTCCTCGAAGAAAATGGGGTCGAGCTGCTCCCCGGCGTAGCCTGCCTGCGCAGGCACTGGCACATGAACGATGCGCTCGTCGTTGTCCCGGTCGGTGACGATGGTGAGGATCCGAAAGTTCTTGTTTTCCTCGCCAGAAAGGAATATTGT
The DNA here is from genome assembly GCA_964508135.1 of uncultured Saprospiraceae bacterium. GTDB lineage: Bacteria > Bacteroidota > Bacteroidia > Chitinophagales > Saprospiraceae > UBA6168. The sequence goes on along the minus strand of CAZDSU010000067.1, from coordinate 31,462 downwards.
GCCCTCGCCCGTGAACAGGTAAACGGGGTTGAAGCTGTACTCCTCCACCGCCTTGCGGAGCAACTCGATGGTCACGTCACGGCGGCCCTTGAGTATCTCGCTGAGGCTCTGCGGCAGGTAGTCGAGCGTGATGGCAAACATGCGGCTGGAGCGAACCTTGCCATCCTCCCGGAGCTTGTTGTGGCAATTGATAAATCGGTCGGTGATGATGCTGTTCATGCGCTGAGGCTGAGGGGTTTGAGAATGTGAGGGATTGAGGGTTTGAGGTGGTTCCGTGGGTTAATTCTCAAACCCTCGCACTCTCAAACCCTCAAACGCTTGTGTTGGGGCGAATTTAAGACGATTGGTGATAAATGCAGTGGGAATTGTTGCAAAAAGGTGAAAGGATTTGCCGGGTAAGTGAGGTGTGTCTTAAATATCCACAAAACACAGCGGCCGGTTGACGTGAAGTCAACCGGTTGCTTGAATGCGGGGACAAGTCCCAGTATTTTTTCAATAATCTAACGTGGGTTATGCCAATCCCTAACCGCTCCATCGGAGCGATTGTAATTCCCGAACTCAGGTCAGTACAGTTATTTTTCTTGCTTCGCAATTGCTGAAAATACGCACTTTTGGGCGGCAAAAATCAACTATGCAATCCAAACTCCGCCAGCTCCAGCAGTCCCTCGACGGCGAGCTTCACTTCGACTCGCTTATGCGGGCGCTCTATGCCACCGACGCCTCGGTTTATCGGGAGCTGCCGCTTGCCATCGCCTATCCTCGCACGGTGGATGACGTGAAAAAGCTCATTCGCTTCGCAACGCAAAATGAAACTAGCCTGATTCCCCGCACGGCGGGCACGTCATTAGGCGGGCAGTGCGTTGGCACGGGCATCGTGGTGGATGTGTCGAAACATTGGAATAAAATCCTGGAAATCAACGAGCAAGAGCGTTGGGTGCGGGTGCAACCGGGTGTCATTCGTGATGAACTGAACCTGTTTTTGGCGAAGCACGGCCTGTTCTTCGGCCCCGTGACCGCCACGGCCAGCCGGGCGATGATTGGCGGCATGGTCGGCAACAATTCCTGTGGGGCGACCAGCATCGTGCATGGCACGACCCGGGAGCATGTGCTGGAAATCGAGGCGGTTTTGAGCGATGGGTCGGAGGTGGTGTTTGGGAGCATTTCCGAAGGGGAGTTTTTTGAGAAAGCAGGGCTGAATAGCGCAAGTGTCGGCGTGACTACGGAGTCACGCCGACACTACGGCTCCCTCGAAACCCAAATCTATCGCCAACTCTACGAAACCCTCCAACTCCCTGAAAACCAGCAGAATATCCGCCGGGAATACCCCAAGCCCGACATCCACCGCCGCAACACGGGCTACGCCGTGGACGTGCTGCTCGACCACAAGCCCTTCAACCCCAACGGCCCCGATTTCAATTTTTGCAAACTGCTGACAGGCAGCGAAGGAACGCTGGCCTTCACGACGGCCATTAAACTGAACGTCGTGCAGTTGCCGCCGCCCGTGCCAGCCGTGCTGTGCGCCCATTTCACCAGCCTCGACGAAAGCATGGAAGCCACCCTCGTGGCCATGCAGCACCGTCCCGACCAGTGCGAGCTGGTGGACAAAATCACGCTCGATTGCACCAAGGACAACCTCGAACAAAGCAAAAACCGATTCTTCGTGCAGGGCGACCCGGCTGCCGTGCTGATGATTGAATTTCGGAGGGAAACGTTGGCAGAGGCCGAGGCGGCGGCGCAGGAACTCATCGAAAACCTCCAAGCTGTGGGCATGGGTTATGCCTTCCCCATCGTCACCGGAAAGCAGACCCACCAGGTTTGGGCGCTCCGCAATGCGGGCCTCGGCGTCATGTCCAACATCCCCGGTGACGCCAAGCCGTACTCGTTCGTTGAGGACACCGCCGTGTCGCTGGCCGACCTGCCCGCCTATATTCGGGAGTTCGAGGCGATGATGGTGGGCTTCGGGCAGCAGGCCGTTTACTACGCCCACGCCGGGGCTGGCGAACTGCACACGAAGCCCGTTTTGAACCTGAAAAATGCGGACGATGTGCGGCAGTTTCGGGAGATAGCGCTGGCTTCCGCCAAATTGGTGAAGAAGTACAACGGCTCCCTCTCCGGCGAGCATGGCGACGGGCGGGTGCGGGGCGAGTTCATCCCGCTGATGCTCGGCGAGGCCAACTACCAACTGTTGCGGGACATCAAAAAAACCTGGGACCCGCACGGCATCTTCAACCCCGGCAAAATCACCGATGCCCCGCCGATGGATGCCTCGCTGCGCTACGAAGCCGGTGCAAAACCGCCTGAAATTCAGACGGTTATGGACTTCTCCGACGCTGGTGGCTTCCTGCACATGGCCGAGAAATGCAACGGCTCCGGCGACTGTCGCCGCCTCGATCTGAGCGGCGGGACGATGTGCCCCAGCTATCGGGCCACCCGTGACGAGAAGCACACGACCCGTGCCCGTGCGAATGCGCTTCGGGAGTTTTTGAGTCCGCAGTCCACAGTCCACAGTCCACAGTCCCCCCAATCCGCAATCCGCAATCCAAAATCCGCAATCGGAGAGGAGGAGGTGAAGCGGGTGCTCGACCTCTGCCTCTCCTGCAAGGGCTGCACCTCCGAATGCCCAAGCAACGTGGACATGACAACCATGAAGGCGGAGTTCACGCACCAATATTATCAGCGGCATGGCGTGCCCTTCCGAGCGAAGTTCTTTGGGCATATCGGTCGGATGAATGCTGTGATGTCGCACTTCCCCGGCGTGGCCAATTTTTTCATAAACAACTCATGGTCAGGCAATTTGGTGAAAAAAATCGTGGGCGTTGCGCAGCAACGCAGTTTGCCGCCGATTGCGAAAACGACCTTGCGAAACTGGTACAAAAAGCACCGACACGAGCTAAAATCGAGTGGGGCGAGCAAGGGAAAAGTCTTCATGTTCTGCGACGAGTTCACCGATTTTTACGATGCTGAAATTGGGGTGAAGGCATTGCAACTGCTCGCTCGGCTCGGCTATGAAGTGGAAATGCCGCAGCATCCTCAAAGTGGTCGTGCGCAGTTGTCGAAGGGTTTGTTGCCGGAGGCAAAGCAATTGGCGAGGGAGAACTTGCGCATTTTTTCCAAACTGATTTCGGAGAAAACGCCGCTCGTGGGCATCGAGCCGTCAGCCATCCTTGGCTTCCGGGACGAGTACCCCCGGATGGTGGCGAAAGAGGACGTACCTGTCGCTAAGTCATTGGCTACCAATGCGTTGCTGATTGATGAGTTTTTGGCAAAGGAGATAAAGGCGGGCAATATCACCCCCGGCATTTTTACGAAGGAAAAGAAAAAAGTGTTGCTACACGGCCATTGCCACCAGAAGTCGCTATCGAGCGTGGAGCATTCGGCGTGGGTCTGCGGGTTGCCGGAAAATTATGTTGTGGAGGTCATCCCGTCTGGATGTTGCGGTATGGCGGGGTCGTTCGGCTACGAAGCGGAGCATTACGAAGTGAGCATGAAGATTGGGGAGTTGGTGCTGTTTCCGGCCATTCGAAAGGCGTTGCAAATCGCAGACTTGGAACAGCTTGTCATCGCTGCGCCGGGCACGAGTTGCCGTCACCAGATTTTGGATGGGACGGGGAGGAAGGCGCTGCACCCGGTGGAGGTACTGTGGGGGGCGATGGTGTGATTTACGATTCCCACCTATTCAAATTCACATATCACAGGCATGTGGTCACTCTTGTCAAGCCAATTCTCCGTAGTGCCTATTTCCATAGTTTTGAGAGAGGTTAAAAAATCATCACTAGCGAAGATGTAATCAATGTGGTAAGGCTTACTAGTTTTTTTATGCAGGTAAAAAGTTGGACTTGTTTCTTTGCCTTGTTCTTCTTTAAAATGATGGTGATAAAGGCTTTCAATTTGGTGTTCTTTAAGCTCTCTAACGACATCGCTGTGATTCCACCATCTGTCCCACCTATCCCAAAACACATTGCTGTTGAAATCTCCGGCGATAATGGATTTCCTAAGTTTTGTTTTATGTAATTGAAGGTATTTCCAAAGTTGTCCAATATAGCCAAATGTTGGTGAATTGGCTCCATGACACCACGCCCCAAGTAAATTGAACTCATCATTAACTCGACAAGAAATGAAATATTTAAGCTGATTAGTTTCCCATTCAAGATTGGTAATTATAGTGCCATCATTGGCAAATATGCCAAGTCCTTTATTTTTATTTTCTCCAACCCAAAGTGAATTTTTTGCCCATTTCTGATATCGTTTATCCCTAGTTCTAGAAGGGTCTTCGCATTCTTGAATTACAAGAATATCTGCGTTGAAGCCAGCAAGGCTATCAAACTTTTTCCGAAAAGCACCTCCACAGTTCCATGTTAGAATCTTCATTTTTAAAAGGTTGTTTTCTGATAAACCACCCCCCTCTCCCCCAAATACCCCAGCACAAACTCCAAAGCCCCCTCCACCTCGCCAACAAACTCCGGCGGGCTAATCCCCTTCCTGTCATATTTGCCATCCAGCACCAGATTGGCTACCGCCGTGCAGGTGAAGCCCGTCGTGCGGGCCATCGAGATGGTGTCCGTGGCGGTGTCGTAGCGGTCGAGCAGGTCGTAGGTAATGGTGCCTTCGTCGGTGCCGAGGCTGATGCGCATGATGGTGAAGTCGCCCTCGCCGGGTTGTAACTTCCACTGCGGAAAGAGCAGCCGGGCGGTCAAGTCCACGGGGCGGATTTTTTGCCCCTTCACCTCCACCTCGTCGTAGCTGAAAAAACCGCCCGCCCGCAGCACCCGCAGGTACTCGATGCAGCCGGGGTAGCGCAGGGTTTTTTCAATCATGTCCGGCACGTCGGGCATGGTATGGATGAGCGAGCGAAGGCCATCGGTGTTGAAAGCTTCGAGTGTGCCAACGCCCTGAAAATCAATCAGTTCGGGGTCGGAAAGCGCCTCCCGGGTCACGAGCCTGCCGCCCTCCACGTACCTCGCTGGACGGATGTACTCCTCAATCACGTCAATTGGGGAAAATACCGCCCGGTACTCCCAAGGCCATTGCCGTACCTGCGGCAGTCCGCCAACGAGGCAGCGGAAACTGTTGATTTTCTGGTGCTTGTGGTAGTGCCCAAAGATGATATTGCCCATACCGGGTGCCACGCCGCAGTCCACCACAGCGGTGACGTTGTGCTGCTTGGCCAGTTTATCCAAGCCGAAAGCGTCTTCGGGGAAGAAGGAGATGTCCACCACGTTCTTGCCCGCTTCGATGCAGGTCCGCAGCACCTCATAGCCGAGAAAGCCCGGCAATGCGCCGATGACGAGGTCGAAATCCATGACCAATTCCCTGAGTTTTTCTGGGTTGGAAAGGTCGGCCTGCACGGTGGGGATGCCAGCAGCGGCGGGCTTTTTCAGCGACTCAGCGCTGGCATCGGCACTGGTGACGTCATGCTGTTTTTTCAGGTCAATGGCGATGGCGCTGCCGACAAGTCCGGCGCCGAGGACGATAATTTTTTTCATTGGATTGTTGATTTTTGCGAAGCGGTAAAAGTAACTGCAAAAGCCCGTTTGACAACAATTGGAACGCAGAAGACACGGATTTTTACGGATTGGCACCGATTGAATCTGTCCAAATCTGTCGTATCCGTGTCATCTGCGTTCCAATTAATGCTGTGCGGGAAAGTCTGGATACTCTAATTTTGCCCCATGTTTTCCACCAAAAAAATCACGTTATATTTCCTTGCCCTTGTTGTGGCTTGGTGTTTTTCTTTTTGCAAAAAAACAAGCAACTCCACCAACGATTCCCCCTTCCGCAATGTCCGGGACAGCGTCGCCTACGTGGGCATGGCCACCTGTGCCTCTTGCCACGCCAACGTCCACGAGACTTTCCAGCACACGGGTATGGGCCGCTCTTTTGATTTGGCGACCCTAAAAAAGACCGCCGCCACCTTCGGCCCGCAAGCCGTCGTTTACGATTCGCCCCGCAATTTTTACTACCACCCCTTCTTTAAGGATTCCGTCATGTACGTCCTCGAATACCGCCTCGGCGACGATGGCGATACCATCCACCACCGCCTCGAAAAAATCAGCTACATCGTCGGCTCTGGGCAGCATACCAACTCCCATATCATCAACGAAAACGGCTACCTCTACCAAGCCCCGGTCACTTGGTACACGCAGGAAAAGCGATGGGACTTGGCACCCGGTTTCAAAGAAAACAACAGCCGTTTCGGGCGCTGGCTCACCGACGAGTGCATCACCTGCCACAACCACCTGCCGGAACAAGTGCCCGGTTCGATGAACCGCTTCTCGAAAATGCCCACTGGCATCGAGTGCGAGCGCTGCCACGGTCCCGGCAAACTGCACGTGGAGGAGAAGCTGCGGGGCCTCGTCGTAGATACCGCCAAGCAGGCCGACTACTCCATCGTGAATCCCCGCCGACTGCCCCGTGACCTTCAGATGGACCTTTGTCAACGCTGCCACCTCCAGGGCGTGGCCGTGCTGAACGAGGGCAAAACCTTCTTCGACTTCAAACCGGGGATGCGCCTGAGCGAGGTGCTGAACGTCTATTTGCCACGCTACACCGACTCTCACGAGCACTTCATCATGGCCTCCCAGGCCGACCGGCTGCGCATGAGCGAGTGCTTCAAAAACTCGCCGGAACTGAGTTGCATCACCTGCCACCAGCCGCACCGCAGCGTGGAAATCACCCCCATCAGCCAGTACAACAACGCTTGCTTGAAGTGCCACGCCACCAATGCTTGCACCGAAAAACCGGAACCAAGGGCCTCAAAATCAGACAATTGCGTAGCCTGCCACATGCCCAAGTCTGGCAGCACGGACATCCCGCACGTGCGCATCACCGACCACCGCATTGGCTTGCCTTCCCAAAGGGATAAATCGGCAATGACAACGACGGTTGCTCCGCAAAAAAAGGCGTTCCTCGGCATCCAGAACCTCACCAAGCCGAACCCCTCTCCGTTGGACATGGCACGGGGCTACCTCGCCATGCACGACAAGTACATCGCCTCGCCCGTGATGCTGGACAGTGCGGCGTTTTACCTTTCCAAATCGAGGGGAAAACCGGAGCGGCTACTGCCGGTTAAGGTGCATTTGTTGTTTTTGAAGCAAGATTGGGAAGGGATTTTGGCCATAAAGTTTCCTGATGGAATGAAGCTGGATGCTTGGACAGCCTACCGTGTTGGGGAAGCATGTATGAATAAGGGCTTTGCTGAAAGTGCATTGCATTGGTATGACCTTGCTGTACAAGATTATCCGCTCCACCTCGATTTCTTGGAGAAAAAAGGCGCTGCCCTGCTTGCGCTGAAACGCATTGCAGAAGCGAAAACCGTGTTTGAAAATGTGTTGAAGCTAAACCCCGGGCGCCCCATCGCCCTGCTCAACCTCGGCTACGCCAACGTGCTGACGGGCAACCTACCGCAAGGCGAAAAGCTGTACGACCAAGCCCTCGCCCTCGACCCCGACTATGAGCAGGCGCTGGTGAACAAGGCGGCGCTGCTGATTTTTCAGCAAAAAAAACCGGATGCCAAACGGCTGCTGGAGCGGGTGTTGAGAATCAATCCGGGGAATGTGCAGGCGAGGGAGGGGTTGGGGAGGTTGTAAATAAAACTATTTGAACACAAAAATGCAGTTGCCTTTTCAATCCCTAAACTTTGTCCCCATAAAATAACACTCCCAATCCCAAAACTAAACAAGGAATAAGCCAAGTAACAAAAGCTTGTGGAAAACCAACAAATACAATTGACAAGCCGATATATGCAATAAATCCAAACCCAAATTTTAGCATACGCTCAAGTCCAGTCATACTTTTGGTCTTTGAGACAATAAAAGCAGGTAAGAAAAAACTTAACAACAATGCACCTATCCTACTATTCAGGTTCGCAGCAGAATCCAATGTCAAATAGCCAATGGCTGACATTAGTGATAGGTTTAGGATAATGAGAAATGTTCCATTAACGATGGTTGTTGCGTAGGATTTTTTTTGTAAAATTTCCATGACTCAATTTTTATGATTAAACAACTTTTTACTAAACAGACATCTTTCGTTTGCTTTACTTTAACTTTTAATCACTAACCCTGCCTTAACCAATCATGTTAACTCATCATGCTCCCCTTGCAAATTTCCCAGATACTGTTACATTTACCCAAAATTGATTCACCAACTTCAACAAAGTATGACACTCACCACCACCTTGAAGAATACGAGCATTTGTGCGGCTTTGCTACTGCTTTTATTCACGGCTTGCAAGCAAGAACCCAAAAAGGACGACCTCCTCACCGTCCGGCTGGATGCTTCAACGGCGCAGAAAAACGCCAAGGAAATCGAAGCCCAAGTGACCGCTAAGCTTGCCGATGGGCTGCAAATCAGCCTCTGGGCTTCCGATTCGCTGGCCAAGGACCCAACGGCCATGTCCATTGACGACGAGGGGCGGGTGTACCTGACCAACTCCAACCGCCAAGCCAACTCGGAGTTTGACATTCGGGGACACCAGGACTGGATGACGCAGTCAATCTCTTTCCAAACCGTCGAGGACAGGCAGGCTTTCCTTCGGAAAACCTTTGCCCCTGAAAATAGCAAGAAAAACGAATGGCTAAAAGATTTGAACAACGATGGCAGCCACGACTGGCATGACCTGACCATCGAAAAGGACGATATCTGGCGAGTGGAGGACACGGACGGCGACGGGCTGGCCGACGTTTCGAGCCGGGTGGTGCATGATTTCAACACGGAAGTGACCGACGTGGCGGAGGGTCTGCTGGTGCGTGACCACGATGCGTTCGTGGCCATTGCGCCTGACCTGTGGCGCTTCGAGGACATCGAAGGTGATGGTGTTTGGGACAAAAAAACGTCCATTAGCACAGGCTACCAGGTGCATATCGGCTTCGGGGGGCACGGCATGTCAGGCGTGCGGGAAGGGCCGGATGGCCGCATTTACTGGGGAATTGGTGACATCGGAGCCAGCATCACCACCGTAGATGGCCGCAAAATCGAGAACCCAAACTCTGGTTTTATCTGCCGCTCGAACCCCGACGGCAGCGATTTTGAAATATTCGCCACCGGGGTACGCAACACGTATGAATTTGTTTTTGACGATTATGGGAACATCATTACTTCCGATAATGACGGCGACTATGAAGGCGAAAGTGAGCGCCTGGCGCATATCGTGGAAGGCTCCGATGCGGGCTGGCGCTCCAATTGGCAATATGGCAAATATACCGACCCAAAAAACAACCGATATAACGTTTGGATGGACGAAAAACTATATGTCCCGCATTGGGAGGGGCAGGCCGCATATATCATTCCGCCGATAATGAATTATCATAATGGCCCGACGGGTATGGTATATAATCCCGGCACGGCACTGGGCAAGGATTGGGTGAAGAAGTTTTTCCTCGTGGAATTTGTGGGCACGACCACCGGCTCGCATATCTGGTCATTTGGCCTGAAACCCAAGGGCGCTTCCTTTGAATTGGATGGGGAAAAGGATGTTTTGAGTGGCATCCTGCCCACGGGCATTCAGTTCGGGCCGGACGGTGCGCTCTACGTTGCCGACTGGATTAACGGCTGGGACCCAAAGGAGGATGGCCGGGTCTGGCGGCTGGACGTGACCAAGGAGAAGAACGATTTGGCCGCAGAACGCAAGGAAACCCAGCGACTGATGCAACTGGATTATGCCAAAGAAACGTCGGGGAACTTGGGCAAACTCCTTGGCTATTCCGACCAGCGCATTCGTTTGAAGGCGCAATTTGAACTCGTGAACAGGGGCAAGGCGGGCGCTACGGAGCTGAAAAAAGCCATTGTCCAAACCGACAACCAAATGGCTCGTGTGCATGGAATATGGGGCATGGGGCAATTGACCAGAAAGGAAAAAACTTATGCGAGCGAATTAATCCCATTGTTAAAAGACAAGGACGAAGAAATCATTGTGCAAGCCCTGAGAATGCTGGGCGATTCGGATATAAAAAGTATTGGCAATGATTTAATCCCGATGCTGCAATCTGCCAATCCACGATTGAAATTTTATGCTGCCGAAGTATTGGGTCAAATAAAACATGAAGCCGCTTTGCAGCCACTTATCAATATGTTGAAGGAAAATAATGACGGTGATTTATACCTCCGCCATGCGGCTGTGTTGGCGCTGTCGAGGATAGGGAAGGCCGAGCCGATGATTGCCCTCGCCAACGACCCCAGCAAGGCACTTCGGACGGCAGCCGTTCTGGTGCTCCGCAAATTGGAGCACGAAAAAGTCCAGATTTTCCTGCAAGACCCCGACGAGTACATTGCCACGGAGGCGGCCAGGGCCATCAACGACGACTTGTCCATCCCGGCTGCTTTGCCAGCATTGGCTGGCACTTTGGGTGACAAACGCTTTAAAAGCGAGCCATTGCTGCGACGGGCCATCAATGCCGCAGTGCGGGTTGGAGGTGACAAGGAACTGGAACTTCTATTTGCTTTTTCGAAGCGGACAGACCTTTCGGATGCCATCAAAACCGAGGCGCTGGCGGCGCTGGGCACTTGGGCCAACCCCTCCGAGACTGATAGGGTAGATGGGCGCTACCGTGGTAAAATTGAACGAGACCCAGCCATCGTGAGGGCCAAAGTTCAACCCTATCTCCCCACTTTTTTAAAGGATAAAAACCCGGCAACCTTGATAGCCGTGACTGGCTTATTGGTTAATCTGAATATCACGGACGCCAATGACCAATTGGCCAATATCTATGCTACGACAAAAGATAGCGAAGTTAAAATGGCCATATTGTCCGCTTTAAATGATTTAAAATATAGCAAAATCGAGGCGCTAATAAAGACTGCAATGGCCGATAAAGACGAAAACGTGCGGACAACAGCAGTTGGCCTTTTGAACGACGCAACCGTGACAAAAGAAAACCTGCCCGAACTCGTCCAAATCATTTTCACGAAGGGCAGCATCAAGGAACAACAACAGTTGCTGTTGACGATGGGCAAGCTGGAAGATGCCAAGGCCCTGCCCGTTTTGGAGGATTTGTTCGCAAAGTTCAAGGACAAAAAACTATCGCCAAACCTGAGCCTCGAACTGCGGGAAGCCATTGACTCATCTGGCTCGACCAGTTTGATGGCGCAGATGGCCGCATTGAAGTCGGAAGGCTCGACATTGGGCGAGTTTGAAGCTGCGCTGTTCGGCGGCGACAGCCGAGCTGGAAGGGGCATGTTCTATTGGAATGCTACCGCTCAATGCGTGCGCTGCCATGCGATTGGTGGCGAAGGCAGCACCGTCGGGCCTGACCTGGCCAACATTGGCAACACTTTGACCCGTGAGCAAATCTTGGAAGCAATGGTGGACCCAAGTGCCCGTATCGCCCCAGGTTACGGCAATGTGGTACTGAAACTCAAGGATGGACAGGAGGTTTTTGGGATGCTGACCGAGGAAACAGCGACTGAATTGACCCTAAAAACCTCCAACGCCGAGCCGCTGAAAGTCCCGGTTTCGAGGATTGAAAAGCGGGAAAACCTGCCCTCTGGCATGCCGCCCTTGGGCGAGGCATTGTCAAAAAGGGAGCTTAGGAATTTGGTGGAATACCTAGTTTCTTTGAAGAAAGAAGCGCTGAATTGAAACTTGAGACTTGTACTCGGCGCTAATAGATTTTTTGCAAATCAAATATTATGCACCGCTGCCCCTCCTCGCCGCCTTCGGCGGCTCGTCGGGGGAGGGGGCTTTTGGGGGCTTCGCCCCCAAACCCCTATTTGCACAAAACCTATAAGCGTGGAGTATAGTTTCCTGCTCACGCAAAACAAATGGGCCGGGCGAATAACATTTGCCCGGCCATTTCAGTAGAACAACTTTCAACTATACTTGGCGCTATTAGGTTTTGTGCAAATTAAAAAAAAAATGTGCTGCTGCCCCTCCTCGCCGCCTCCGGCGGCTCGTCGGGGGAGAGGGTCTTTTGGGGCGTTCCGCCCCAAACCCCTGTTTGCACAAAATCTATACGTGCGAGGTATAATAGCTTTTCATTCCCTAATCGTAAAATTCTGGGCATTGGGCGAACCATTGACTGGGTTCACCCTTGCCAGTTCACCATTCGGGAAGAACACGGAATAATCGGTCCACCCTGAACTTGGCCCCATGAGGTACCGTGGGTCAGGCCGGTAGTAGTCCGTGGAAACAATCTGTGCTCCACTGGCAAATGCCTGGTCTCGGCGGTTGGTGTTGCCGTTTCGAGCTTCAACGGTCTCGGCGTCGGCACGTGCGCGCACCATGTAGCCATTTTCTACCAAGTTTTTGATGACTTGGAAGTTGGGGACGGGATCGTCATGCTTAACAAATGCCGTTTCGGGATTGCCCGGCTGCGAGAACAGGAACATCGTAGCACCTTGCAACTCAGGGTAGAGGTTGAGGTAAGCTGCCTTTTCGTTGTTGGAGTTGATCATGACGAACATAACCTTGCCCCTTGAATCGCCCAATTTCGGCCATTTGTTATGGGTAATGGCATAGTTCACGCTTGGGGAGTTGCCCCTAACCACATCCGGGGTGATGACATTGGCCAATTCAGCGCCGAAGATGTCCTTTATTTCCTGGTCAATTCTGCCAATGTTGGAGGCTGTGAACGGAATCGTGTTGGTAAAGTAGTTGGGCACGGTGTTAGGAGGAGGCAATTGAGCCAATCCAGCGAGGTCTTCGTATGGGTTGTCCTCCTTAGGCTCTATAAAAATCGTCATCGGAAGGTGGTTTGGATGTGCGTCCGACCAGTTTTTCACCGCCATCAATCCCTGTTTGAAGGTATAATAGTTGGTGTTGTAGTCGAGGTCGGGGTAGTGCAACATCTTGAGACCCGGGGTGGCCAATGCGGGCACGTTGGAGTAGCCTGCCTGTTGATTGTTCATGACGACGGCCTTCCCATAACGGAAATAGAACAAGCCGCCATTTGGGTCATCGTAAACGTCAAGCTCAATGCTCCGAATGCCATAATCATTGAACTGTGCATCCAAAGTCAGATGCTCGTAGTCCCAGTTGTCTGGGTTAAAATCTGATGGCAACAACTGCCCATTTTGGTACATGAAACCAAGGATATATGGGTCAGTCCTTTTTTTGAAACTGTTGTGGCTACCAATAACTTGTAGCTCGTTGATAGGCAACCTGTTCACGACAATATCGCAACCTACCGGAAGGTTGGCATCGCAAAGCTGGAAGCAGCATTGGTAAATCGGGCCAACGTTTGCGGTAGCACCGCAGGGGTCTTGGAAGCGGTTCATCACCTTGTAGGCAGGCCATTTTTTCAAGCCACTGCAATACATCGAAGCGAGTGGCTCGCCGCCAGTCCACTTCCATTCGCCATTGGCCGAGCGGCTGTCAATGTCAGTTTCCGTTATCGCAGGCTCCAGCCAACTCCACAGGATGTCATCCCTGTCATAAGTTTCTACAAAAAGAAGGGCATACACCAAATCCTCATCACGGTTCGGGTCGCCAACGGAGCGCAAATCTTTTTCGGTAAGTCCGTCCTTGTCTTCTTTCAGGTCAAAGAGCTTTAAGGCAAATTGTTCGGAAATGGCTGGGTGTGGTAAATCGAAGTTGTCATTCAGTGTCAAACTTGTGTAACTGGCCGCATGTGCCAATTGGTTACTTAGTTCAGGTAGGTCTTTTTGACACCCAATGAACGCAACGAGTGCTACTGCAATCGCCAGGAGCGATGCTAATGTAAGTTGTTTCATAACACATGGTTTAAGCGCCTACTTGGGAAGGAGGGGCATCGGCGTTCCCCACTCAAACAGGGCAGTGGCCAAGCACGTTTTACTAATCGAGGTAAAACATGCGATTCCTCAATGATTTTGGTGTTAGGCAAAGTTTTCGTTATTGCCAATTATGTTGAAATGATATTCCGCAAAGTGCTAAGGTGATTTAAATCAAGCAGGGCAAACAAGGGGGGAGATTGACAGCATCGGGAAAATTTCCTTCTAAAGCTATCGGCAAGTTTTGGCGAGCAGGAGCGACGAGAAACGCTATAAAAATGCCATCACCAACTCCTCCCTTTCCAGCTCCAACGTCCCAGTCGCTACGGGTTTCCTCGCCTGACGATACCAATATCCAGCGTTCCAAAGGTCGCCCTCCTTTCGGTGCAGGTAGGCATGGAGCCATGCGCCGTCACTGGTGTGGATGTCTTGGGCGATGTTGTGGGCGGCCTCCCAGTCGCCGTGGGCGTCGTGCCAGAGGGCGAGGAGGAGAGGGCTGACGGACGGCGGGGTGGGGGAGGATTTGAAGGCTTCGAAAGTCATGATGGCGGTCATTACTTAGGCGGGGTTCAAAACCTCGCCATTGCTCATACGTCTGGGATAAAACGTCGGCGGGGTTTAAAACCCACCGACGTAATTTCTGGGTCAAGCTTAGCTATTCACGAACAAAACCACACTGCAGCTTTGCATCGTTCAAATTGATATGTTGTAACCTTTCTTCATTTTTTGAAGCTCCGTCGGAGGTTTCATTTCCGGCAGGGCTAAAGAGGGTTATTGGTTAATCACAAACTGCTTCACCGCCTGCCTCTCTTCCATCCTGACAGACAAGGGATAGATGCCGTTTGGAAGATTTCCGCTGGAGGCGGGGTCCGCCGATTCGAAGTAAACGTGCCCTTTCAGCAACTGCCCTGCGGTGGTAATGGTCGAGGCGCTCGGCACGACGGTCACGGAAAGGAATTTCAGCGTTCCCAAAAACTGCCAGTCAAGCGGTCCGGTGGGGAGAGGAATCACCGGCGGCGGCGCAAGCACCAGGTTGCCGTAAATGTTGATGTCCTTATTCACGTCGCCCTGGCAAAAGACGCCGGTTCCCACGCCCGACCAGTCCATGTTGTGGCAGTAAACGACGGTCTGGTCAATGTTGACCGTGTAGTTGTCGCCGGTGAAGAAGACGTTGTCGCCGTCGGTTGGCACCTGGTTGGCAGCGGGTCCGCTGGTGGAGCAGATTCGCCAGTGGGTGGCGTAGTCGCTCCAGTCGCCGGAGCTGCCTGCCCAGTAGTAGTCCAGCGCCTCGCAAAAGCGGGGTGCCAGGAAAATCAGGGCAAAAGCGAAGGCGGTGCGGAAGGTGTGGAAAAAGGAACGCTGGGAAGCGGTCGGCAAGGAGTTGCCGGAGGAGGGAGGTGTAGCTTTCATGAAGCAGTCGTGTTTGTCAAAGATGAGTGTTCCCCTCGCCTGTGCTCGCCCGAAGCCATCCCGGCTAAGCGAGAACGCCGTTCGAGAGCAAAGCCAGCAGGGAACAACGCCCAAGATACTCGCTTTCCGCCGCCATCGGCTGGACATTTAATTCCCGGTAGCAACAATTATGCAAGCGGTCGGATTGTCTGTGAATTCGGCAGAAAGAAACCGCACCAAAGAAAAGCCCTGCCCCGAATCGCCGGGGCAGGGCTTTGCCTTGCCTGAAAAAATCCATGCCGCATCAGTCCAGCTTTCCGTTGCCGGTTTCCGCTTCAGCGAAGCTCCCGTTCAGCGCTGGGGCAGCCAGCTCCGCCACCTTCCTGGCAGCCGGTTCGGCAGCCTCCTGCCCGGCTTGCCCGGCGGCAAGCTCCTGCTGCAGCTCGGCGGCTTTGGCGCGGGCTTCAGCTTCCTTCGCTTCCTTTTCGGCGGCTTTCTGCGCTTCCTTTTCCGCCGCCTTCAACTGGTGCTTCTGCTTGCGGAGGTCTTTTTCCGCTTCGGAGAGGTTGTGGCGAACACCCTTGCGCTGGCTGCGCATGGCGTTCACCAGCTTGTCAAAAAAGTCGGGATGGGTGATTTTGAAGCGTTTGGCGATGTTCCTGAGCTGTTTTCCGGCGGTGGAGGAAGCCCGACCCTTCCAACGCGACAATAAAAAATCCGAAAAAAGCTTCGGCAAGAGCAAGTATTTTCAACATGCCACCTTTGCACACCTCGAACAGCACAATGGCGGGCGAGGCATCGGCAATAGTCTTGACGATGGCGTTGTTGGAAAGCTCAGGCATGAGCTTGGGACAAGCCGAAGAGGTCAACAATCTTGACAATGACTTCAAGGGACAACCCGGCATGAGCTTGGGACAAGCCGAAGAGGTCAACAATCTTGACGATGACTTCAAGGGACAACCCGGCATGAGCTTGGGACAAGCCGAAGAGGTCAACAATCTTGACGATGACTTTAAGGGACAGTCCGGCATGAGCTTGAGACAAGCCGAAGAGGTCAAGTGAAAGCAAGACGCTGGCAATGCTTGAGACTTTAGATGAAGGTTTGAGCTTTTCCGAAGATTGCCAGCGAAGGCTCTTTGTCTGAAATCCGGTTTTTTCACGCAAAAAGCCCGTTCCGAGTGCACGGAACGGGCTTTTTGCGTGAAAAGGCGGGCGTCACTCCACCACCACCTTCATCGCCATCACGCCGTCCTCGCCCCGGATTTTTAGAAACCAAATCCCGGACGCAAGCTCCCCGCCGTCGAAGCGCAGCGTCGTTGCTACCGTGCCTGCCTGCATGGTTTTTTCCAAAACAGTCCTGCCCTGCGCGTCGAGCAGCGCCACGTCGAGCCGCTCCGCCCGGTCGCTTGCCACCGTCAGGTCGAAACTGCCGGAAGTGGGGTTCGGCGAAACGAAGGTGCGGAGGCGGCGCTCCAAGTCGCTCGCTGCGGTGAGCGACACGCTGATGTTTTCCGTGTAAACTGCCGAGCCGCACCCGATGGCTGAGTTTGCCATCAGCTCGACGGAGTAGGTGCCCGAAGCGGCGTAGTCATGCACAGGGTTGTCGGCAGTGCCGCCCTGCCCGTCGCCGAACAGCCAGAAGTAGCTGCCTGCAAATTGCGACAAGTTGGTGAAAGTCACCGCGCCGAGGTCGTTGACCCAGGAAAACGCGGCGACCGGCAGCGGATTCACCTGGAGGCTGGCGCTGGCGCTGGCTTGCCCGGCGGCGTTGCTGATGGTGAGCGAGGGAGTGAACGAGCCGTAACCGCCGAAGGTGACGGTCATGGGACCCGCAGAGGTGGAGGTGGCGGGGCTTGCGCCTGCGCCGAAATTCCAAAGAAAGCTGAGATTTTCGCCTGTCGTCGTGGCGGTGAAAGTGACGCTCTCTCCCTGGCAAATCGTGTCCGCCGAGGCGGTCACCAGCACCGAAGGCGGCGACAAGTCGAGCACGTTGATGTTGTCGAGGTAGAGGTAGTTGCCGTAGTCGTTGATGTTGGTGAATTTCAGGACGACGCTGCTGCCCGTCCAGGAGGCGAGCGAAATAGCCTCCCCACGCCAGTCGCCGGCTGCGTTTGGCTCGAACGGGCTGTTCTGGTTGGGCGTGGTCGCCAGTTCCGCCCCAAATTTTTCATACAAGACAGCGGAGAAGCTCGCGCCGCAGTCGGCGGAGATTTCCACGCGCAGCCCGTCGTTGTAGTCGGCGCTGAACGGGGCGTACGCCACGTCAAAGGTGAGCAGCGGCGACTGCGCGCCGCCCAAGTCAACGGGCACAGTGAGAATTTCGTCCAGCTCACCGTTTGTCACGTAGGAGTAGTTGTCGATGGTGGCGGCTGTGGTGAATCCGCCGTCGCTTCCAACGACGGCGGCGGATGTCCAGGTGACGGATGAGTCGTAGTTGTTGAGCAGGTAGTATGGCGGCGGGAAAGTGCCGCCCTCGAAGTCCTCGGCGTAGTCCAACGGCTCGGCGGTGCCGGGGTAGCTGGTCAGGCTGAAGCTGGTGGAGTCCTCGTCGTTGAACGCCATCTCGTCGCCGGGTAGCAGGGTGTAGGCTTTGAGGGCGTGGTTCCCCTGCAGAGCGGCGCTCAGCGGTTGGGCGAAGGTGTGGACGAGCACCTCGCCCGGAGCGAGGGTATCGGGAATAGCTTCCACCACGGGCGCGCCGCCGTCCAGCGCATAGGCGACTTGCGCGGCGGGCTGAGGCAGCGTGCCCGCGTTCTGGAGAGTGACGGTGACTGCGGGAGCGCAGTTGAAAAAGCTGCCGCCGCCTGGGCTGACGATGGAAAGGAGCGCCAGGTCGTTTGGCTGCGGGCATTCGAACAAGCCGCCGTTGTACAGGACGGCGACAGTGCGCTCGCTGCGGACGCCCTCGATTTCGTCCAGCGCCCGCACGGCGAACCAGTAATCGAGATAGGGATTTTGGTTCGTGGTCGGCAGGTCGAAAAAGGTTTCTGCCACCGTGTCGAGCAGGGTCATGTACTTGTCGGCGAGGGCGTACACTTCGTAGCTGACGCTGCCTGCGGGCAGCAGCACCGCCGGGTCCCACTTGAAGCGGATGTAGCCGGGGCAGGCTTTTTCGACCGCCACGTTCTGCGGACGCGGGGCGATGGAAAACACCTCGTCGCTCTCGTCGGAGAAGGTGCCGCGAGCCACCTTGATTTTTGCCTTGCCGGTGACGGGCGCGCCCACCGTCCAGTTCATCCAGCGCTCGCTGGCTTGCGCCGTGCCAAGCGGGGCGTAAGTTCCGCCGCCGTCGGTGCTGAGCGAGACGGTGAAGTTGCCCGCCTCTCCTTCCGCGTCCCAGTGGATGCGCACCGTGTCTCCCGGCTCGAAGCCTTCGCCGCCGAGCGGGTGCGTCACGGTGATGTCGTCCGTGCGAAATTCCCAGACCACAAAATAGGGATGTGCGCCGAAAGGCAGCTCCGCGCCTTGCACGGTGAGCGTGTAGTCTCCGGCGGCGGGGTTGTCGAGAGCAATTTGCTCCATGTTGTTCAGGTGGTCGGCGCCGTGGGCGGCGGGACTTGCGAGCGCTGACGGGGTGGGGGAGTGGTCGAGCAGCCAGGGCGTGTAAAGCTCGAAGGTGGGCGTCTGCACCCATGCGTCGAGGTCGTTCACGAGGGCTTTGGAAGTGAACGGCGTCGCCTCTCGGTCAGCCCAGTAAACCATGATTCGAGCCTGCCGGACGCCTGCGGGGATGCTGACAACGTGCGTGTTCGACAGCCCCTGTTCGACGGTGTCTTTCAGGTGGTGCTGCTCTTCGAGGGTGAGTGCGGCGCGGTAGGCGTTGACGTGCCCCCAGCCGAAGATGAAGTCGGGGCCGGGGTTGCCGAGGTCGTTGGCGGTGTTGAGCAGGACGGCTTTGAGCAGGGCGGCTTCCGCCGTTTCGCCGTTGTGAAGCTCCCGGTAGGCTTGGTGGAGCTGCGCGGTGATGCCCGCGATGCCCGGCGCCGCGCCGCTCGTGCCGCCGAAGGACTGGTAGGTGTTGCCCTCGTCGGTGGAGACGTGCTTGGCGCCGTTGGCGGCAATGTCGGGCTTGATGCGCCCGTCGTGTGCCGGACCCCGGCTGCTGCTTCCGGCGATGGTGGCGTCGGCGTAGAGGTTGGCGGTGGCAATGGCGTTTTTGGCTTGCTTGTGCCCGCCGGTGATGTTGCCCCACTGGTTGCCCGCGCCGTAGCCGCATTCGTTCAGCCCGTTGGCGTTGCCTGCGGAAAAGACGTGGAGAAACGTGGGGTTTTGCCAAAGCTGCTGGTCCACGGTGGCGGTGATTTCGGTGTAGCCGGCGTTGCAGCCGTTGGAGAAGGAGGAGTTGGTGACGAGGACGCTGCTGCTCTGGTGCAGGTGGAGCGTGGAGTCCAAAAATTCAGGCTCGTAGTCCATGTTGTAAACGAAGGCTCCGGCAGCCATGCCACGGTTTTTGGGGTCGAGGTTGCCCGCGCCTGCCAGGATGCCTGCCACGCCGTCGGCGTGGTCGGAGTCGAAGAGCTCGGTTTCGCCAAAAAAGTCCTCGTTAAGCCGACCCTCGAAGTCAATGTGGTGGAGCGGGCTGTTGTCGCGCACCAGCACGCTGACGCCCTCGCCAGTGTAGTGCCTTCCGCCGGGAAACTGCGAGTCGAGCGCGTTCGCCCGGTGCAGCGACCTGCCAAGCACGTCGTCGGGGACGGAGGGCGCGGGCGCTGGCTCGACGAACGCCACCCATGGCAGCGATGCTATTTCGTCCGCCTTTTCCAGGGGCAGGCTGACGAGCAGGAAGTTGTTCTGCCCGTTGCTTTTAAGCACTTCGATGCCTGCCTCGGCGCACCAGCGCAGGGCACTTTCATGGGGGATGTTTTTAAAAAAACTCAGCATCAGCAGCGCCCGCCCCTTCTCCACCGCCCATTCGGGAAGCGCCGCCATGCTTGGAGACTGCTTCAACGCGGGAGCAACTGGCTGGATGGAGCGGACACCCAGCTGCCCGAATTTCGCCGGGTCGAACGCGGCGGGAACGCTCGCAACATAGGTGTTGTGGGGAATGTAGTCGAGCAGTGAAATGCCGTGCTGCGCCAGCGCGTCGAAGTCCGCCTGCGAGGGCAGCTTGTAGAACTGGAGGAGGCGGTAGCAGTTGCCTTCCACTGTTTCGCTGGCTGCGGGGATGGCGGAGTAGCCTTTCACGTTTTCCGGGAAAGTGGTTGTGCCGGTGTGCAGGAGGACGGGGAAATTGGTTTGCGCCTGAAAGTTTGCCGTAAGGCACAGGACGAGGAGGAGGGTCAGGTTGAGTGCTCTTTTCATTGTGTTTTTTTAAAAAATGAAGAAAAAGATGGGAAAGCTGACGGGCAAAGCTAAACACGCCGCGTCAGGTGGAGAAATCGGCGGCAGTGAAAGTTCGGGGCAGCGCGGAAGAGTGTCTGGCAGCTTGCTCCATGCGGCGTCGAAAGCCGCCCGATTTGGAAGGGCGTTTGCACCTTTATAAATGGCATATTCCCCAGTGCAGGCCAGCGCCAGCCGATAGGTGCGCAGGTTGCCGCAACTTCCGGCACGGTCGCTTACCGCCGATTGTGCCTCCACTTCGGTTTCCACATCATCCATCAGGCAATCCATCATTTGACCTGCCGGGATAGGGCAATCCTTTTTGAAATAGCAGATGTAGTCCTCCACGTTGCCACGGGAATATTGGTCAATGGAAAAAGTATTCGCCCTTTCAACTGGCAGGCACAGGGCGTGCAGGCCCATCGGTGAAATGGAAAACCGGAGGTAATCGCCCTGTCGGTTGCGGCCTGCATAGGAGCGGATGTCGGGGTACTTGGCGGTGAGTTCTGGCGCCATGACCGGAGCTTCCCACACCTCGAAGGTTGAGAAACCGCCGTTTGGGAGCGGGAAGGCAAGTTGTGCCCCCGGCTCCCCGGCCACGAACCTGGCTTCCTGGGGAGCAGTGGCCAACTGTGATTTTATCGCTAGCACGTCGAGGTGCAGTGTCCGGTAAGTGTCGGGAACAATATCCCTTATTCCAGGGTTGGCGGCGAGTGACGCTTCCGCAATGTCGGCCCAGGGATTTGCCTGTCCGAAAGTAGTCCCGCTTAACAGGACGGCGAAAAAGAAGGGAAGTAGGTAACGCATGAAATTGTTTGTTTAGCTAGTTAGGAAAATTGATTAAATACAAATTGATTTTTAGAAAGGAGCCGTTTTCATCCGTCGCAGGGAAGGCCCCTGCTACTGTTTCAGCAGCTTCGCCGTGCCCGTCCGCTCGCCATTTTGTATTTTTATAAAATACAGGCCTGGCGGCAAGTGGCTGACATTCAATTCCTTTTCGTGCATTTTTTTGGAAATGACGACTTGTCCTACTGCATCAGTCAGGGTAAGCAGGAAAGGCTCGCCAGTATTGTTTTCGAAATCAAATTCAACGTAATTGGTAGCGGGGTTTGGGTATATTTTCAATGACGCCAAAACCGGTTCCTCCACCCCACTCACAACAGGCTGTAGTTTGAGATGTGGGCGGATCATCAGAGTTGGACCTGCACCCCATTCGGACCAAGGATAGCCGCCACCTGCCACGGGCGAGATTATCCATCCGGCTGGATTTATGCGGTCGTAGTCCAAACCATGCCCCATGACGCCTTGTATGGTGTCTTGACCTACTGCGAATACATAATTGCCTGCTGTCAGCGGCATTTCAGAAGGCAAGGGAAAAAAGATCCAGCCCGAAGAGTCAGCTTGAATAGGTATGGGAGCGGAATGGAACAGTTCTATGGTTGGCAAGCCCGTTGAATCCTTGACGTTGACCTTCAGGTTGAAAGAACCAGCGGTTACTGTCGTCATCCAAACAGTTATGCCCGTTAGGGTGTCAGCTACGTTCAGGTCAAATTCGCTGCCATAGTAACCATACCAGATAGGGTTGCCGAACGACATGCCGATAGAGCCGTCTCGTTCGCTATCGTCTTTGGCAAGTACGGAGTCTGAAAATTCAAAAGCATTTGGTTCTGTTTTAATGTAAAAATCAGCGCCGAGTTCGGCGTGAGAAGCCTTGAAAGTCAAGGAATGGTTACCAAGGACAGTCGGGTACAAGAAAAAAGTGTCCAAAACTGAACTACCTACGGGCACATTAATTAAATGGGTGTCAAGCGCCACTGTACCTTGGAAAATAACGGTAGCCTTGAGCACGAAGGAAATGTCATTGAGCGGTTGTGCACCAAAGTTTTCGATTTTGTGGACAAGCTGGAGCGGTTGTCCATTCATTTGCCGGGGCGTGGAAATGGTATAATCCAATAAAGTTGGGTATGAAACATTGGCAAGGTAGTCGGGTGCCGCCTCCACTTTTACGTTGTCAACACAGAAGCCATAATTCCAGCCGCCACCATCGTCATATTCGAAAGCAAGGTTTATGGGCTGTCCGGCCTGTCCGTTACCCAAAAAAACAGTCAATGATTGCCAGTTATTCAAGGTAATACTGCCACCAATATCCAGCAAAGATTGCCAAGTAACCATGCCGTCCGTGCTGATGAGCACACGGGCGGTTTCGTCAGCATCATAATCCCCATTAAGAAAAAATGCATCAAAATTTAAGAGAGCAGCGTTAATTCCGGTTAGGTCAATTTCCATAGTGGTGATGGAACCAAAGGAGGGAAAACCAGCTCCCGGAGCGTCATCATTTACGCCAGCAAATTTTGTATGTGATGGAATGTTGAAATACGGACTTGACAGCGAGCCTGTTGTGCCGATTTCCCAGATTGGGGTTGTCAACCAGCTATTTGTTTCAAAATCAGTTTCGAAATCTTCGTAAAAGATGACCTGTGCTTTGACAATGTGCAGGTGAAGGCATAATAATGCCAGCAAGGGTAAGGATGTTTTCATAATGAATTGATTTTAAAAAGATTTAAGAATGAAAAATTGCGATTTCTATCACCTGAATAATGTTGCAACACTCCTTCCGAATAGATTTTCGTGTGAACGTCATCTTATCCGCCAAGAGCCAATCAAGAGCTTGTGCATTTGTTTAATCGGAAACTGAAAAAAGAAAGGAGAGCAAGAGGAGAGGAGGCCGGTGTAGGGTGTTGTTTTCATTTTGGATTTTTTTTAGGTGGTATGTTTTTTTAGTCCTTGGCAGGGCCAACAAATGAAAGGCGCTAAGTTAATCAATATTCCAACTTTCGCCAGTTTGGCCTAAAATAATTTTGTGCCTTCCGTGTGGAATTCTTGTCAAATGAGGTTTGATGCCAAAGTAGCCGAATCTTCATGGCTAAAGGTCCAGGTTGATAAAAGATATACAGCCATTTGGAACGGTCATGATATTTTATTCGCAAACGGCATCGTGCTAGAGGGCGAGGAGGAGAGGATTGTCGGTGGGTGGGGTGGGGGAGGATTTGAAGGCTTCAACGGTCATAGCAGCAGTAGATTAAACGTCGGCGAGGTTCAAAACCTCGCCGACGTTAGGGCCTTTAAAACAACCCACTTATATTCCCATCCCCATCAATATCAATATTCTCCGCAGAAGGGTGGTCAGGCAGACCGGGCATCCGCATCATCTCGCCGGTAATGGGCACCACGAAGTTGGCACCGGCGGCAATCTCGATTTCCCGGACGGTGATGGTGAACCCAGTCGGGCGGCCAATCAAATCAGGGTTGTCCGACAGCGATTTTTGCGTTTTGGCGATGCAGACGGCAGCACCAGAAAGCCCCAGTTTTTCGATGCGCTTGAGGTGGATTTTCGCTTCGGCGGAATACTCCACTTTGGCAGCGCCGTAAACCTTGGTGGCAATGGTTTCGATTTTTTTCTCAATCGGCCAGGCCCAATCGTACAGCGGCGTAAACTTGGTGGTCGAGCTTTCCGCAGCTTCCGCCACAGCGTTGGCGAGGTCAATAGCACCTTCGCCGCCCTTTGCCCAAACCTCGGCGACCACGGCCTTGAAGCCCATTTTCTCACAGCGGTTCTTCACCAATGCAATCTCCTCGTCAGTGTCGGTGGTAAACTTGTTGATGGCCACCACGGCGGGGATGCCGAAAAGCCGAGTGTTTTCAAGGTGCTTTTCCAAGTTGACCAGGCCTCTTTCGACGGCCTCCGGATTCGGCACAGTGAGCTGCTTCAGGTCGCCGCCACCGTGGTATTTCAGTGCCCGGATGGTGGCCACGATGCACATCGCCTTTGGTGCAAGCCCAGCGCTCTGGCATTTGATGTCCATGAATTTCTCGGCACCCAAGTCGGAGCCGAACCCCGCTTCCGTCACTACCCAATCGGCCAGCGAGAGGCCGGTTTTGGTGGCAATGACGGTGTTCGTGCCCTGTGCGATATTGGCAAACGGCCCACCGTGGATGATGGCCGGGTAACCCTCCAAGGTCTGCACGAGGTTGGGCATGATAGCGTCCTTGAGCAGTGCAGCCATGGCACCTTGTGCTTTCAAATCCCTTGCGAAAATCGGCTTGCGGTCCATCGTGTAGCCCACGAAGATGTTGCCGAGGCGCTGCTTGAGGTCGTCAATATTGTTGGAGAGGCAGAGGATGGCCATCACCTCCGAGGCCACGCAAATGTCGAAGCCCGTCTCCCGTGGGATGCCGTTGCCCGTGCCGCCAAGCCCGACGATGATTTTGCGAAGCGAGCGGTCGTTCATGTCCATGACCCGCTTCCAGAAAATCTGGCGGGGGTCAAGGCCGAGGCTCACTTTTTTGCTCTGCAAATTATTGTCAATCAGCGCGGAGAGCAGGTTGTGCGCCTTTTCCACGGCGGCTAGGTCGCCCGTGAAGTGTAGGTTGATGTCCTCCATCGGCAGCACTTGGCTGTACCCGCCGCCCGTTGCGCCGCCTTTTATGCCGAAAACGGGGCCGAGCGATGGCTCCCGCAGCACCACGCAAGTTTTGCGCCCGGTGCGGTTCAAACCTTGCGAAAGCCCAATGCTGACGGTGGTTTTACCCTCGCCCGCCGGGGTGGGCGAGATGGCCGTGACCAGAATCAGGTTGCTTTTTTTGATTTTCTCCTCGTCAATCAAGGTGAGCGGGAGCTTCGCCTTGTATTTCCCGTAGAGTTGGAGGTCGTCGTGGGAGATGCCCAGTTGGTCGGCTACGTGCTGAACGGGCTTCAGCACGATCGTCCTTGCGATGTCAAGGTCAGTCATAAGTTGGTTAGGTAGTTTGTTGAGGTTTAGGGGGTTTAGGGGGTTTAGAAGGTTTAGAACTGCACTGCACTAAACCCTCTAAACCCCCTAAACCCTCTAAACCTCCAAATAAACATTTACAATTTGGCTGCCAGTGCCGATTGCACCGGAACGGGGCGAATGTAGGGGTTTTCAGAATTTGTGGGCACAAGATTTTCCGTTCCAGAATTGTCACTTTTCGGACTTTTGGGCTTATCAAGTGAAAATTATCCATCCATGAAACCCTTTTTTCCCTTTGTTTCACTCCTATTCTGCCAGTTTCTAATCGCCCAAACGGGCAACCTAGTGCTCAACCCCAGCTTCGAGACCTTTGACCCCGGCAAGGACTACCCCGCCTGCTCGTATGGCAGCAGCAATAAGACTTTCGACAACGCTATGGCTGACTGGAGCACTTTCCTGGATTGCACACCAGACCTCATTGTTTGGAAGCCCAGTGCCGCTGGCGACTGCTTTTTCCCGAAGCCGCACGCTGGCGAAAAAGCCGTTGGCCTCATCACTTATCTGCCGGGCATTGACATGGCCAGGGGTTTTGATTTCCACGAGTTCATTCAAGGGAAACTCAGTTCGCCGCTCGTGCCGGGCAAGGAATACACGTTTGAGTGCTATGTGCAACAGGCCAATGCAGCGGGGGAAAAGCATGTCCGGCAACTGTACCACATGATCAAAAACCTGGAGGTAATTCCTTTGGCCGCTGGCAGTTTGGGGGTGTATTTTTCCGTCAGTGAAGAAAAAAACATGTCGCTTGATGTGGCATTTCCGCAAATTGTCTGGTACGAACCCATCGTGACCAAGCAGGGAGAGTGGCTGAAACTCAGCCGAACTTTCAAGGCAGACAAAGCCTACCTGTATTTCACCATCGGCAATTTTACGGTGGACATCAATACCGCCACCAACTTGGAAAATGCTGCCGAAATCGAAGAATTCAACACCATCACACTGAACTTCCAAAAGAAAAAAAGGCGCATCGGCTACTACTTGTTTGATGATTTTTGGCTGGGCGAGGGCAGTGCGCCGCCTCCCGTGTCCATCGCCGAGGACTTGAAAAAGAACAGCGCCTACACCTTCAAAAACGTCAACTTTGAAACGGGTAAATGGGACTTGTTGCCTGCTGCTTTGCCCGAACTGGATGGACTGGTTGATTTTTTGAAAACCAACATGGAGGTCAAAGTGGAAATCGGAGGCCACACGGACAACGTCGGCAATGAAGAAGCCAACCGAATTTTGTCAGAAAAAAGGGCTACATCTGTTGCCAACTACCTCATTTCCAATGGGATAGCCGTTCAAAGCGTCACAGCACAGGGCTACGGAGAAAGCAAGCCCGTGTCATCCAACGATTCTGAAAAAGGGCGGCTAAAAAACCGAAGGGTCGAGTGCAAAATTCGATAGTGCTGACCGGTTTCCTTCTCTAAATCTAATTTCGGTAATAGAATATTTTACCTTACGCATACATTTTGAGAGGTCGGGTTATCAAACCCGGCAGTTCCGGAATCGCCGGGTTTGATAACCCGGCCTCTCGGAAAACCCCTTTTATAAACATCAAAACGAAACTTCATCATCAGTTAAAACATGCCATTCCCTAATTTTCCATTCTCAATTTTCCATTCTCCACCCCTTCCTCCATCCTTTGTTTTTCATACTGCTCGTAGTAATATCCTTTGTTTTTCAGCAGTTCAGAATGCGTTCCCTCCTCCACGATTCGGCCATCGCTGAGCACGATGATTTTGTCAAATTCCAGCAGGGAATAGATGCGGTGGGTGATGATGATGGCCGTTTTGTCGGCGATGTCGGAGCCGAGGTAGCTCAGGATTTGCTTTTCGGTGTTGGTGTCCACGGCGCTGAGGCAGTCGTCGAGTAGCACGATGTCGGGCTGCTTGGCGAGTGCCCTGGCGATGCTCACCCGCTGCTTTTGCCCACCGGAGAGCGTGACGCCCCGCTCGCCCACCACCGTCTCGAAGCCTTCGGGCAGTTCAGTGATTTCGTTGTAGATGGCGGCATGGCGGGTAAAGGTTTCCACCTCGGCCTGCGTGGCTTCGGGCCTGCCGAAGCGCACGTTGTTGGAGATGGTGTCGGAGAACAGGAAAACGTCCTGCGGCACGTAGCCGATGCGTTGGCGGAGGCGGTGGAGGTCTTGCTGGCGAATGTCCACACCGTCCACGAGGATGCAGCCCTCGGTCACGTCGTACAGGCGCACAAGCAGTTCGGCGATGGTGGACTTGCCGCAGCCCGTCCTCCCGATGATGGCTAGTTTTTGGCCGGACAGCAGCTCGAAGCTGATGTTGCGGAGCGCCACGATGCCCGTGTCGGGGTAGGTGAAGGAGACGTTTTGGAAAGCGATGCTACCTGAGGTATGAGGTATGAGGTATGAGGTATGATGAGGGCTGCTGATCACTTGGGCGCTGGACTTATTGACTGTCGAACTAGACTGCCCACTGCCAACTGTCGAACTGCCAACTGGATTGACGATTTCAGGTTTTACGCTCAAAAACTCGTTGATGCGTTTTTGCGAGGCGGCAGCTTGTTGGATGAGGGAGCTAATCCAACCCAGCGAGGTGACGGGCCAGGTGAGCATGTTGACGTAGATGATGAACTCGGCGATGTTGCCAGTGGTGATGTTGCCCTTGGCCACTTGCAGCCCGCCGACGTACACCGTGATAATGGTGCTCATGCCAATCAGCACCAGCATGGTCGGCTGAAAAAGCGAGTCCACCCGGGCGAGCTTCAACGATTTGTCCATGTAGGCTTGGCTTTCGTCATGGAAAAAACGACCCATCGGTGCTTCCTGCACGTAGCTTTTCACCACCCGGATGCCGCTGAAAACCTCCTGAGAGATACTGGTGAGCTTGGAAAGTTGGCGCTGTATTTTTTCACTGTTCTTGCTGATGAGGCTGCTCACATAGTAAATCGAGATGGACAAAATGGGCAGCGGCAGCAGTGACCACAGCGTGAGCGTGACGTTTACCCGCAACATGGAAATGATGACGAGCGTGAACAACGACACGAGGTTGATGCCGTAGAGGATGGCCGGGCCGAGGTACATCCGCACTTTTGAGACGTCCTCCATGACCCTGGCCATGAGGTCGCCGGTGCTGTTTTTCTTGTAAAAAGCGAGGTGCAGGTTTTCGTAGTGCTGGAAGATTTCGGTGCGAAGGTCGAACTCAATCAGCCTCGACATCACGATGATGGTCTGCCGCACAAGGAACAAAAAAGCGCCCATCAGCAGCGCCAGCACCAGCACCACCACGCCAAAATAAAGCAGTGTTTTCCCAAAATGACTGAACACCACGGTCTGCAAATCGAAGCCGTCGTACATGCGGTACAGGGCGATATTCTCCACGACGAGGTCGAGCGCTTGGCGTATCATTTGGGGCTGAAGCGACTGGAAATAGTTGGAAACGAAAATGAAAAGGATGCCCAACAGCAAGCGGCTGCGGTATTTGAAGAAGTATTTGTTGAGGTAAAAAAGATGCGCCATTTTTGAGTTCGACAGTTCGACAGTTGGCAGTTGGCAGTTGGCAGTCAATGACGTGGAAGCTGCTCCTGACTGCCAACTGCCAACTGTCGAACTGCTAACTAAATTAAGTTTGGGCGGGCGAAATTAGCGAAATATCTTTGCGCAGGGCTGGGGCTAAATTGTTTTCAAGCGAATACCCAAACCAAATACCTCAATAGCCCAATAACTCAATAACACAATCATTCAAAACTCAACGAAAAATGCACCGTGAAATTCATCAATGGCACAGCCCATCTTTGAACAAGAACATGGAAATCGGTATCTGGGGAAACTATGGTTTTGCCCTGCTCATGCTCCCCACCGCCGCTGCTGATTTTTTGGAGTACGAGCGCTTCCTGATGATGGACGTACTGGAAAACCAAATCAACTCCGGCAAATGCAAGGTGTTTTCCATCAACAGCATCAATTCTGAAAGCTGGTTGAACAACAAAATGCACCCCCGGCACAAGGCCATCCGGCACACGCAATTCAACAGCTACGTGTACAACGAGGTGGTGCCGTTCATCAAAAGCAAAACCAGCCCCGACACGCCGATTTACGTCACCGGTGCCTCCCTGGGCGCACTTCATTCTGCCAATCTCTACCTCAAGCGCCCCGACCTGATTGACGGCGTCATCGCCATGAGCGGCATTTACGAGCTGCAGGAGTACACCGACGGCTACTACGACCAAGACGTTTATTTCAACTCCCCAGTGTCGTACCTGCCCAACCTCAACGACGAATATTTTCTCCCGATTTTGCGGAGCAAACACCACTGCCATATCGTGACCGGCTCTGGTGCCTACGAAAACCCGGAGGGTTCAAAGACGCTTTCCGGTATTTTGTCCTCGAAGGGCATCCCCCACGAACTCGACATCTGGGGCGCCGACATGCGCCACGACTGGCCGACCTGGCGGGCGATGTTGCCGTACTACATTGATAGCAGATTTTGAATTGTGAACGGTGAACTGTGAACTGTGAACTTGGAATGGTGAAAATTTTATTTTTTTCATATTCTTGGAGATAGAAAACTGATGGCTATGGGAAAGCAAAGCGTGAATCAGGAGGGTAAATCTGACCCACTGAAAGATAAGTCATTTGCAATGGCCATCAGAATTGTAAAATTGTACAAGTATTTGACGCTGAAGAACAGGAATATGTGCTATCAAAGCAATTATTGCGAAGTGGCACTAATCCTGGGGCTATGGTCAGGGAAGCAAAAAATGCTGAAAGTGATTCAGATTGGATTCACAAACTAAGCGTCGCTCAAAAGGAAGCAGGAGAAACTCAATATTGGTTGGAATTGCTGTACGCGACCAACTATCTCAATGAAGAACAATTTACCTCCATCTACAATGATGTTGATGAAGTGTGTCGCTTAGGAACGATTAAAAAATAACTTCCCAATTTAACGTCGGGGAGGTTCGGAACCTCCCCGACGTTGTAGCCGGAAAATGAGGAAATTATTTTTTGAATGTTACTTAATTACAAGTTCAATCCTAACCAAAAAACGAGGAAAGTAACCCCATTCACAGTTAACCGTTCAAAGTTAAAAGTTCACAATTCACCTAACTATGCAAAACCGAATCGTAACCCTTGACGAGTTCATCATTCGTCGGCAGCAGGAGCATAATTTCGCCACGGGCGAACTCACCGGGCTGCTCCGTGACATTGGCGTAGCCGCCAAAATCGTAAACCGTGAAGTCAACAAGGCGGGCCTGCTCAACATCCTCGGCGCCGTTGGCAACGAGAACCTCCACGGCGATACCGTGCAGAAGCTCGACATTTATGCCAACGAAAAGTTCATTGATTGCTTGAGCAATAGCGGTGAATGTGCTGGCATCGCTTCCGAGGAAAACGAGGAGTTCATCCCCGTGCAAACGTTGCGTGGCAAGGAGAGCAAGTACGTGGTGGTGATGGACCCCCTCGATGGCTCCTCCAACATTGACGTGAACGTGTCCGTCGGCACCATTTTCGGCATCTACCGCCGGGAGAGCGACGTCAATGGACCAGTGACGCAAGCAGATTTTTTGCAAAAAGGCGTCAACCTCGTGGCCGCCGGGTACGTGCTGTACGGCACATCTACCATCCTCGTTTACTCGACGGGCAGCGGCGTCAACGGCTTTACCCTCGACCCAACCATCGGCGAGTTTTGCCTTTCGCACCAGAACATCCAGATTCCTCAGCGCAGCAACTACTACTCCATCAACCAGGGCTATTACCTCAAGTTCGATGTGGAAATGCGCCGCTACATTGACCACTGCTCGGACAACAACATGCAGCTCCGCTACATCGGCTCGATGGTCAGCGACATCCACCGCATCCTGTTCCAGGGCGGAATTTTCCTCTACCCCAACACCCGCAAGTACCCACTCGGCAAGCTCCGGTTGCTTTACGAGTGCAACCCCATTGGCTTCGTGGTGGAACAGGCGGGCGGCAAGGCCATCACCTGTCAACTAGAACGGGTGCTCGAACTTGAACCCACCGGCCTGCACCAGCGGGTGACGGTGGCGATGGGCAGCCCGGAGATGGTGGACGAGATGAAGGCGTTTGTGGAAAAGTATAGTGCGTAGGGGGTGGAGATAGCGATACGATTGCCACGAGCAATCGTATCGCTTTGCTTTGCGTATTTTGTAAAATCTCACATTGAATCATGGAAGAGCCAAAATTTCTTTATCACTATACACGCATTAACTTGACTTTGTTAAATTAGCCTTTTTAAAAATACAAAATGACAAATGCCATGGTT
>CAZDSU010000066.1:30970-37285 GCA_964508135.1 uncultured Saprospiraceae bacterium | reverse complement strand
TGTTACAGTTAACCAGCTTGTATTATTTGAAACCGCTGTCCAACTGCATCCTGCTGCGGCGGTAACTGAAACCGACCCGCTACCTGATGATGATGATGGAGAAACCGAAGAAGGAGAGATAGAATAAGTGCAAGCATTGCTAAGAATAAAACTTCTTGTATAATTATGGCTGTTCGCTGTATGAGAATAAGATGTTGGGCTTGAGGTATTGTAGCTTGGATGTGTACAAGTAATTGAACCGGACCAACCTGGTGAAAGTTTATATTGATAAAATCCTTCCGTGCTATTTGTAGTCCAACTGCCTATTGTTACAGTTGCCCCCCAAATATATCCACCACTATTGTTATTCACATCACCTCCAACATTGTAATAATTAGTTGTATTGCTGTTGATAGTTAAAAAAGATCCACTAAGCCATCCAGTTGCTTGGCTACAATCATTCGTCAAATAAACTTCATACCATGTTATTCCGCCAACAACCGAAGTATTTCCAGTTAATGCTACGATAGAATTTTGACCATATAAGGCATTTAAACCGCCAATAGTAACCCAAGAATTGCTTCCAGCAGTAGGTCGGATATTTAAATTAGTAGCTGTTACTGTTGCATAATTATTTATTTGGTTAATCCTTACATAATATGAACCATACATCATATATCCATATTTAATGCCACTAGTAGTGGTAGGAAGGCAAACTCTAGCCCAAGTTGCTGTCCCAAAAGGTTCGGTTGAGGTAGCGAAGTTATCTGCACCAATCTTAGATGTAGTTGAAAGGGTTGTAATAATAGTCCCAGAACCACTTGCAGTTTGCCGAATATTTAAGTTAAAACCACCCGCACCTTGCCCATTATAATAAACTTGCGGAAATTGTGCAACTTGAGCATTTACTACCATTGATAGAAATGCTACTAAAAAACTGATGAGGAGATTCTTTTTCATTGTGATATTTTTTTTAAACAGGCGGTTTTGTTCAACGTTATGCTTTTCGGAAACGCCCCGTTTTTATAGTGGTTGCTGGACTCCACTTTTTTTATTTCGTCCTTATGGTTCCCTGTTGTCACAAGTGACGCTCTGCCAATACTTTTGACAACAGGGAAATAATCAGGAGCTGTTTCATTATAAAATTGCAGCTCCTGAAAATTTAGACTACGGATTTTTTACTGTTGCACAACAATGATTTCGACGATTTCGACATCAGGTTGAGTCACATAGTAAATAATGTAAACAATCAAGGGGGCTACACAAAGAAGAAACCCGACAATTGCCCATAGGGCTTTGAATTCCTTCTTTTTTTGCATTACCACTTTATCTGGGGTAGAATTTGCAACTACAAAACCTTTGGCAAGGTATGTTGTAGTTGAAAATTGAAGAGACTCTCTTGAGTCAACATTAACTTGTTTTACTGCCATTTTTGAAATATTTGAATGTTAATAAAGTAAGTTTACAGTTTTTATGAAATTTAGTCATGCAACAAAGTCATTTTTTCAGCCAGCAGGATAGTTCGGCAGGCAGGAGCCTCCCACTTTAGACCGCATAAAACCTGAAGGTTTTAGCGAGCAGGTGCAACAGGGCTTATGAATTATCTTGCATTGATATTTTTTCTTCAATTTTTCTGACGCTACGCTGAATAGAAAAAAATACTAATACTAATGCAATTAGTACAATTAATGCTATTCCGCCTCCAACTCCCGCCAATGATTTCAGGAGATATTTTCCCTTAGTCATTTTGTCAGAAAAATATTCTTGCTGTGCGGCTAATTGGTCTAAATTATACTGATTCTCTATCTCGTTTATTGCCTGCTGGTATTCATTTTCTATTTGTGCTATAGAGTTATCGCGGGCGTAGTTTTTATTCCTAAATACTCCATAGTATTGTATAATTGTTTTGGGCTGGTCCTCAGCTTTTATCTGAGCGACAAGTGGAAGAAATAAATCGGTTGCTTCTTTCAGCATTGCAAAATTATTGCTGAAGTAGTTATTATAACCGATTATTAATCGATCGACAATTTCCGCTCGTTTCGAAACATCAAATTTGTCAATGATTGTTGCGGTATAATCAATAAAAAGGGAACCATCGTTTGGATTTTTTTTGCCAAAAAGAGCAAGTTGATTTAGGTGCGAAATATTTTCTTCCTTAGACATTTTGCTCACAACCTTGGATAGTGATTGGCAAACATTTACATTTTGTGAAATGTTATCAGAAACATTGCTAATCAAATCCTGAAGTGCGCCTAACCGTTTTTCTTCTGAAAGCAGTTTTAATACGCCGACATATCCATCAAGTATTAGTTTTTTATCGGGATATTTGCCTGCATTGGCTCTCTGATAAGCGGCTTTCAGTTTATCCTCTACCCCCGCTTCTGTAGCATTCCATTGTCTGTATTTTTCTAGTTTGTAAAATGTCCAATACCGCTCACCATTTGGATAACTCCAGTAACCCGAACCTTGCCAAGAGTATTTCGATGGTGGTATTAAAATTTTTAATGTATTCAATGTTGAATCATAAGCACTCTTCCCTTTTAAATCTTCAACTGGTTGTTGTGTTGCGGTAGTTGTTGTTTGAATCTGTTCAGGGACAACAGGCGGAGCTTCTTCTTTTGTTTCTGTTATCTGCAACTCGTTTATATCAACTTTAATTGGTGCAGGGTATAGCGTTTTAACGGGATATGGCTTTTTCTCCACTTCTCTTTGCGAAGCAGGAATTATACTCCATAGAAATATTGCAAGGGATACGACAACTACCATTGTTGACAAGGCAATGAATAAGTGCCAAAAAATTAATGATACATTGAAAACGTATTTGTTCTCAACTTTAGTGAAGTATTGTGTATTCATTTTTAATGATTTAATGATTTTAATTTTAATTTTGCCATCTGAAAATTCTCCTATCCGTTATTGAATTGAAACAACTTTAATTTTATTCCATAAAAGACTAGAAAATATTTTTGCAAGTTCTTTTACCATTTCAACATTTTCATATACAAATGTTTTCCGTTTTTATATGTGCTTTCCATTTCTTGCCCTGACTGATTCTTCGAATAAAAAATTCCATTAAATAAGTCTCCGTTTTTAAATTCACCTGTTCCTGACCAGGGATATCCCCCAGTAATACCGGCTAATTTCCCTTGACCTTCATATTTATCATTCACAAAATATCCTGTGTAAGATATGTAATCGCCTTGTCCTCTGTCCAAATAATATGATCCTTTACCATTCATTTTTCCATTTTTCCACTCCCCTTGATACCTGCTTCCATCAGACAAGGTAAGTGTACAATAACCATCTTTCTGTCCATTCACATAATTTCCTTCAAATTCTTTTTTCCCATTTTCAAACCATGAAACCCATTGACCATCTTGAATACCATCTTTGTAATATCCTTCACTCTTTTTGTTTCCTCCTGCATACCAAAAAGCCCAAAATCCTTCTTTTTTCTCATTCTTGTAATTTCCTTCAAATTCTTTTTTCTCATCTTCAAACCACGAAACCCATTGACCATCTTGAATCCCATCTTTGTAATATCCTTGACTCTTTTTCCGTCCTCGTTCATACCAGAAAGTCCACAATCCTTCTTTCTGCCCATTTTTAAGAGTTCCCTCTATTTTCTTCTGCCCATTAGGGTAAAACTCAACTGATGGTTCTAATGACTCTATTAATTTGCCATCTTCGTATTTTTTATAGCTTACTATTTGTCCATCTTTATATGTTTCTTCTTTTTCTACCTGTTCGTTTTCAAGGTATGTAATGTAGTTTCCATCTGCTATATTTTCATAATTATAGGTATATGCTAATTTTTTATGTCCATTTGAAAACCATTCCGTGCATATCCCATTCTGTTTTCCATTTTCAAAAATAATTTCACTCTTTTTATTTCCATTTTCAAACCATTCGGTGTGGCTTTCCTCTTTTACTCCATACGCATATTTTCCTTCGGTTTTCTTTTTGCCATTTGAATAATACTCTCTAAACATTCCATTTTTGTAACCATTCTTATATTCTCCTAATCGCTTATTCGTCTTTTCATCAACTACTAATCCTGTAAAAGGTGACCCATTGAAATAAGCGATGTCTCCTCTGTAACTAATCTCTTTAGGATAAGCAGGAAGCAAATCTTGTTGAGAAAAGCAAGGAGAAATAAATAAAACAGAGATGATAATTGTAATTAAAGGTTTCATTTTCCTTGATTTTTTTTAGTTTTTCTACTCATCTGGCTTTTTGGTGCCGCCCCGTTTTTAAGTGGTCGCTGGACTTCACTTTGTTATCGCTATTGGAAGCGGTGTTGCTGTTGTTTTACTCTTTATTTACCCAATGTTGGTAATCCCGTTAATATTTTTTTCTGTGCTAAGTCGATAACTTCATAGAGCGGCCTTGCTTCGCAGTGTCCACCGCCTTTCCTTGCATTGCTGGTTCCCTCCCAAAGCGTATTTCCATTTTGAGTACTCATCATAGTATATCTAAGTGTCAATGAAGTAAGGGAAGGAATTCCTGTGAATCCTATAATCTGACAGTCCTTTTGGATTACATCCGAGAATGTTCCCTGTAAAATTGCATCTACTCCAAGTTGTGTCCCTATATTTTTTAGCGTGGTGGTATTTGGAATACCTGAATGTTCAAAATCGTACAAAAATTTGCTGTATTCTTCAACAAGCCCTGATTCATTCAGCTTAGTAGTTGATTCTGATGCACCCATAACTTTTATATTGCTATTTTTCTTTAAAATTGCTTGCGTCATTGCACGATCAAATTCCAAAGCTTCTCCTGGACTCAATGATGTATTTCGCAGTGAGAATACAGCTATTGATTTTACAGCGCTAGTTTGAATTGATGGGTCAACAAATGTTTTTAAGGTTA
The DNA here is from genome assembly GCA_964508135.1 of uncultured Saprospiraceae bacterium. GTDB lineage: Bacteria > Bacteroidota > Bacteroidia > Chitinophagales > Saprospiraceae > UBA6168. The sequence goes on along the minus strand of CAZDSU010000066.1, from coordinate 32,434 downwards.
CCTTGGAACTTACGCAACCTGCCAATAAAAAAATACTTGCGATAAAAAGGAAAGATGCTTTATTTTTCATTTTCTTATGATTTTAAAAAAATCCTACTCATCTGGCTTTTCGGTATCGCCCCGTTTTTTAAGTGGTATCTGGACTCCACTTTAGTATTTTCAGGCAGCTAAACTTCCCTGTTACTATGCACTACATTGACATTGGATATCCCTACATTTTTCATCGTACTTGCCTTTTGGCTTTCTCGGTTCAGTTTTCGACGACCCTGCCTACTTCTTGTTCAGGCAGTTTCGGGGATTCCTGCAGTGTTCCTGATTTTTTCAGGAGTTTCTTTCTCTATTTCATTTGTCTGCCCAAAAAAAAGTGTCACAGCCTTTAATTTTTTTTGAGAAAACCACCTGAAGAACAAGTTATTAGCCTTTTCCCGAAAAAAACTTGATACAATTGCCGCTCGGCTGACACCGAAAGCGGTACGTGCGGGTGGGCACCTTGCGGCATTTTCCATCAAGAAGGCCACTATTTTCCCAAGTGTTCCCCAGCAGTTTTTGGCTGGCTTGGGCTGCTTGGTTGCCCCGCTTTTGGGGCGAGGTAAAAGTGCTGATGAATGAAATACCCCACAACCAAGGAAAACGGGTTTTGTGCAATGCTTGATAGGTTATTTTCCGTAATTTTGACGATGAAATCCAACTGCAATATATTGAATGCCAACTAATTGTAGAAAACCAAGATTTGCCGTTTTGTCAAGAAAAAATGAATTTTTAGTGCCTAAGATATTATGTCAAAAAACACATTGTTCAGCATGGTGAGGCTGCTGGGGAAGGCAGAACTGGACGAGTTTGCCACCTTCTTGGATTGCCCGCTGCACTGCCCCAAGGAGGAGTACCGCACTTGTTTCCAAGTGCTGCGGTGCGCCCACCCCGGCATGGATGAGCGTAAGCTGCCGGATACGGTGTTGTTCGCCAAAGTATTTCCCACCGATGGTTTTGACGACCTGAAACTGCGGCGGCTCAAGTCGGAAATGTGCCGCCTCTTAGAGGATTACCTTGTGTTGAAGGAGCTGAAAAAAGCGCCCCGCCTGCACAGCGAATTGGTAGTGGGCGCTCTCACCCGCAGGGACGACTATGCGCTTTTCAAGGAAACCATCCAAAAACGCCTTAGGAAATTGGATAATGGCGGTGAAAAAGGAAAGGCGTTTCATGCCGAATCCGCTTTCCTCCATGAAGCGCTCTACCACCACCCAGAGACCGAGGGATTGGACATGGGCAGCGATACGCTACAATTATTGGTTCAGCACCAAGAGCAATACTTCGCCATCGCCTACCTCGAAAATGCCGCCGAAAGCCTTGTGAAGCAGAACGTCATTGACGCTCGTGAGCGGCTGTTTTTTAACGAAACTGTCAGCCTTTTTGCCCAAAGCCAGTTCGAAGCATCACCCGTGCTTCATGCATTTCATGAACTCTATC
>CAZDSU010000066.1:0-30960 GCA_964508135.1 uncultured Saprospiraceae bacterium | reverse complement strand
ATCGGTTGTACAGCGAAAAGGAAGGGGCTGATAGTTTTGAGCAGTCCAAAAGCCTCGTGCTCGCCAACCTGGGCCAAATGGATGCCAAGGAAAAGAGGATGGCATTGAAGCTGTTGACTTCAAAAGCCATTTCATTGTCACCAAGCAGCCCTGAACAGGACCAATGGGTTTTCGACCTTTACAGGACTTCGGTGGAGCAGGGGCTGTCCGTTGCCGAGAACGGGGCCATTGACCCAAACCACTTCCTCAATATCGTGATTTCGGGCGCCAAGGTGGGCGCATTCGACTGGGTGCTTGGGTTCTTCAAGCAGCATAAAAGCCATTTACCCGACACTGAAAAGGAAATCGTGGAATGCCTCAGCCTTGGTTCCATCTACTATCAGCGAGGCTCGAAAACGGGCGGGCTTGCTGACTTTATTAGGGCGAAACAACATATCGAAGGAGCGCCACAACGCTGCCATGAAAAATACAACCTGCGCATCAGGTCGCTTTCCGTCCGCATCCATTATGAATTGTTCAGATGGGACGGCGACCCTGAGCAAGTGGAAAGGCAGTTGAAGAACTTTGAAAGCTATCTCGACAACAACAGGGCTTTGGCTGGAACCAAGAAGTCTGGCTACCGAAATTTCCTAAAGGCGTTGAGGGCCTTGCTCAAATTGGCCACGAACCCCGAAAGCACCAAGGCCATGGTCGGCCATTACCTTGAACATGATTTGGCAAAAGCCAATATGCTGCTCCACGAATGGCTGAGGCAAAAGGCGGAGGAACTAAAGTCGTCCCTCCGCCGCTGAACCCCGCTAATTTTCTACCAGGTCCTCCACGCCGATGAAGCTGCTCTTTTCGTCGCCACAAATGGTAGCCACGTAAAAGACGTAGTTTCCAGCGCTCAATCCGCTGAAGGTGTAGGACGTGCCCGAAGTAGCATACTCTGGACTGGCATAGCCATCCGATTGCCGCACATACTTCAGGGTGTAGCCGCTGGACAAGGTTTCACCGTTCCACGACATGGTAATGGAACCGCTGGCCTGTCCCGACTTGTGCAGGTTAGAAACTTGGGGGCAGGTGCAATCATTCGCTTGCAATGCTGGGGGCTGTGTGCTGCCTGGCAGCAAGTACAGCAGGAAAAAAAGGAATTTAAACATAGCACAAATAGTTTATTTGCCCACAAGGGGCGGTGAAAAAATGGGTAAAGCCGTGGCAGGGCAACCTGCTGGCATTGCTGCCAAGATTGCCGGATTGGCTGCTTGGGAATAAGGTTTTTACTGAATATGCTGTGATTGCCTTTTGCCTTCAATCAGTAAAAGGCAGCTAGGAAAATACTCGTACACGAATTTTCGCAGTGAGGCAAATCAATCATGCTTGCTTTTACTATACATTTGCCCACCAAAAAAAAAGTGTTGCCTTGATTGGACTTTTTTTGAAAAAACAGGTTGAGCAAGTTGGGCTGCACCTAGTAACCGTAAACATGAGGTACTAACAGGTTGACCTAAAGAAACTTGTATGATGTTCGTGGTTTCCACCTACTTTTGTTAGAAACTGTTTTAAAAACCCCTGACGAGACAGAAAATGCCAGATTTTGAGTGGCAGACGAAGGGAATTTTAGAGGGGATAGCATCGCTATCGCTGAAAAAATTGCCGCAGTATGCCGCCAAAAGATGGCGTTTTATGGCCGTTGAGGGGTTTTAAAACAGTTTCTTAGGGAGATAGCCAGCACAACTCCACTTAAGCATGAAGCAATTGAACGACAACGAGCTTATCAAGGGCATTGTCAGCGGCAATCCAGAAGACTATCGTCAGTTACGGGCGATGATGGTACCTTCCATAAGGAAGCTTGTCGGGCCAAAAGGCAACGACGAGGATGTGTTGGAGCTAGTCTCGGAAGCAATCAACATTTTGTACGAAAAAGTTAGGATGGATGGGTTCCAATTGACCAGCAAGCTCAAGACATACCTATACGGCATTTGCCAAAGGAAACTTTGGAACCAGCTTGCGAAAAAATCCCCGTCGAAATACAACACTTCTGAAGCGTTCGACAAATTAAAAGATAAGTATCAGGTACACCCCGATACAGATTTTGCCGATGTTGATTTAAAAGCTCTCCTCAACAAGGCGGTTATGCAGTTGGGGGAACCCTGTCGTAAATTGATAGAACTGTACTACTTAGCGGAAAAGCCGAGAAAGGAGGTTGCGCAAGAATTGGGTTATTCTGATACGCACGTCAGCAAAAAAAGCATTAATTGCCTCTTGGAACTCAAAAAACTGCTAAAAGGCTTCCCAGGATTTTGGGAACTTTTTGGTGACGAAAACCAAGCTAAATAAATAGTGTATCTTTTTGAGCGCCAACAATATTAAGATTAAATGCCAACGTGATTGTTTGCTTTCGAAAAGGGCTCGACAAACTTAGAAAGAAATGGACAACCAAGATTTGACCAAGTACATAGAAGATTACTTGAACGATGTCCTGCCAGCAGACAAGCGTATTGAATTTGAGCATCGTTTGGAAACTGACAAGGCATTTCAACAAGAGGTAAGGCTTCACAAGTTGTTAGAGGGGCACCTAAGCGACCCTGGACGCTGGAAACACTACGATACTTTGGCAACGGTAAAGAGTGACCCCTTCCCACCTGGCGACGAAACACTGACAAACCAATCTTTGAAGCTGAAACACCGGGGATGGAAATGGTTAGGGCTAATCGTCAGCTTGATGGTGGTGGGCGTTTTTGTTTGGCGATTGAACAAACCAACTGTTGAACTTCCTTCTCAACCCCCTGCTGAAAAACAGCCCGCAGAATTACCCGCCCCCCCAGCCAACAAAGAGAATGAACCTGTTCAAAAAGAAACTCCCTCAAAGCCCACGCCTCCAGCGCAAAAGCCACCTGCAAATATTCCCATCGCCGAGGCAGACCCGGCGAATTTCGTACCCAATGCCTCGATGGAAGCATTTGTCAATAGCGGACTTAAGAGCGAAGGCTTAAAATTAAAAATCACCGAGCCGCTCAATGGGACTGAATTTAAATCGGATAAAAATGGCACAACAACCGTTCGTTTTACAGGAACCGTAGGCGACGCCCCAAAAAATGAACCTACTGCGTTCGTGCTGTTTATTTTCAACAACCATGATATAAACAAGCCATTGAACACTATCCCCCTTTTACTTCAAAAGGACGCATCGGGGAAGTTGTTCTTCGATATACGGCATCCGTTAAGCCTTCTACAAGGGCTTTATTATTTCACCATTGAGCAAGAAGGTGAGATGGCATATACCGGGAAATTTATGATTGGTAAGGTCAAAAATTAAAATCTCTTTCATCCTCTAAAACTTCATCATGAAACCTTTGATACTATTCTGGCTGATTATTCTTCCGGTTATTGGTTTTTCCCAAGTGGTGGATTCGGCAACGGTGGTGAAGGAGGTTGACAGTTTAGTGCTGGTTTGCCGAACGCTGACTGGACAGCAAAAATTTAAGCAGGCTTTGCAGGTGATTGAAGATGCGAAAGGGAAAGCGGAGGCTGAGTTAGGGAAAATGAGTGCAGCGTATGCGAGTTGTGTCCATACCCAAGGAAGGACCTATTTAATAATGGGGAAATATTCAGATGCGGAGCCGTATTGTATAGAAGCAAAGGATATTCGGGCAAAAGTGTTGGGCAAGGAACACCTGGATTATGCTGCGTCCTTGCACAACCTTGCCACTCTGTACTCTTACATAGGCGATTACGACAAAGCGGAGCAGCTACATTTGGAAGTAAAAGAAATTCGAGCAAAGGTCTTGGGCAGGAAACACCAGGACTATGCCCAGTCCTTGAACAACCTTGCCATAGTGTACATGGGCAAAGGCAATTACGCCAAAGCGGAGTCACTGTATTTGGAATCGAAAAAAATCTATGCAAAAACCGTGGGTACGGAACACCCGGATTATACAGCACCTATTAACGGTCTTGCTGTTCTGTATCAGAACAAAGGCGACTACGCCAAAGCGGAGCTGATGTTTTTTGAATCGAAAGAAATCCGTGCAAAAACCGTGGGCAAAGAACACCCGTATTATTCCTCGTCTTTAAACAACCTTGCTGGTCTATACGTAGCCAAAGGCGATTATTCAAAAGCGGAGCCGCTGTATTTGGAAGCGGTAGAAATCTTGGCAAAAACCCTCGGCAAGGAACACCCAAATTATGCCGCGTCTTTGAACAACCTTGCCATTCTGTATGACCACAAAGGCGATTACGCCAAAGCGGAACCGCTGTTATGGGAAGCGAAAGCAGTCCGGGAAAAAGTCTTGGGCAAGGAACACCCGGATTATGCCGCGTCTTTGAACGGCCTTGCCGTTCTGTACCAGAACAAAGGCGATTACGCCAAAGCGGAGCCGCTGTATTTGGAATCGAAAGAAATTAGGGCAAAGGCTCTAGGCAAGGAACACCCCGATTATGCAGCAACTTTGACCAACCTTGCCATTCTGTATAAAAACATGGGGAATTACGCCAATGCAGAGCCGCTGTTTTTGGAAGCGAAAGAAATTCGGGCAAAAGTTGTGGGCAAGGAACACCCAGATTATTCCAATTCTTTGCACAACTTTGCCCTGTTTTATCAATCAACAAACCGAATCCCCGAATCGGCCGCTCTTTTTCTTGAAATGAACGAACTCGACCGCCGCCTCATTGAAACATCAGCAACCTATTCTTCGGAAAGCCAGATGCTTGCCTACCTGCATAAATTTGATATCAGACTAGCCGAATTCTATTCCTTCTCTCAAGCCCACTCCAGCCCAGAACTCAGCGGCGAGGGTTTTGACAACGCCCTTTTCTACAATGGTTTCCTGCTCGAAAATGCCCACCGCCTTATCCGGTCCGTCGCAGAAGCGGACAGCCTTACACGCGAAACCTTCGAGCTCTGGCAGGGCTGTCGCCGCCGCCTCGCCAATGAATACGCCAAGCCCATCGCCAAACGCCGGTACGTCCCCGAAGTGGAAGCCGAAGCTGAGGGCTACGAAAAAACGCTCACCCGCAACCTGACCACGTTCGGTGATGCGTACCACGCTCCGCGCTGGCAAGAAGTGCGCGACCGCTTACGAGAGGGCGAGGCCGCTGTGGAGTTCATCCACTACCAGTTCTACTCGCCTAAGCCAACCGACAGCGTGTTTTACAGCGCCCTCGTCCTTCGCCCAGGCGATAAAGCGCCGCTGTTTGTACCGCTTTTCGAGGAGCGGGAAATAGCGCCGCTATTGGAAAATGCTAAAGGTGGGAACGTCAGGGGAATTAATGCATTATATTCACCGGGAGGACAAAAGTCGTTGTACGGTTTGGTTTGGAAACCATTGGAAGAATCCTTGAAGGGAGTGGAAACAGTCTATTGCTCCCCGTCCGGCTTGCTGCACAGGCTCAATTTAAGTGCAATTCCAACGGATGATGAACAGACCATTTCCGACCGTCGTCAATTGGTATTGCTGGGAAGCACCCGTCAGTTGGTCGTCCCGAATTTTACGAAAGCAGCCGAAAACAGTGCTTATATAGTTGGTGGTGTCCGATATGATATGGACAGCACTGCCATGGCGAACAACACCAAGATATATGAAGACACCAGCTTTACTACACGAGGAACGCCTGCACTTAATGACTTGCCTTTTAATATTGATTCGACAAATAGAGGCGATTCATGGAGGTACCTGCCGGGTTCAGCCACCGAAGCCACCGAAATCAGCAAGGTCCTGAATTCAGCAAACTTCGCCGTTCAACTTGATACAGGCTATTTTGCCACCGAAGAAAAATTCAAGACCTTGGGCAGCGAACAGCCTTCACCACGCACCATCTTAGTCTCTACGCACGGTTTCTTTTTCCCCGACCCAAAAGACAGGAATGAGGAACGAGGGATGAGAGATGGGGAGCCAGTGTTCAAAATGTCGGAACACCCCATGATGCGCTCCGGCTTGGTACTTGCCGGGGCAAATGAAGCCTGGGCTTCTGGCAAAGCACCCGAAAACCGGGAAGATGGCATCCTCACCGCCTACGAAATCAGCCAGATGAACCTGTCGGGAACGGAGTTGGTCGTCCTTTCCGCTTGTGAAACGGGCTTAGGTGACATTGAGGGCAACGAGGGCGTCTATGGCTTGCAGCGGGCGTTCAAAATTGCTGGGGCGAAGTACCTGATGATGAGCCTCTGGAAGGTCAACGACCAGTCCACCCGTGAGCTGATGACGGACTTTTACCAACAGTGGTTAACAAATGGGTTGACCATTCCTGAAGCCTTCCGGGCAGCCCAGCAAAACATGAAGAACAAATATCCCGATGCGCCCTATCATTGGGCGGGGTTTGTGTTGGTAGAGTAAAGCTTTAAATTTTATTGGCGATACCTCTACTTGACTGGGGGCGTAGCTGTAAAACCTCCGCAGCGGCTTTTTGCTTTTGGAAAACACCTAATCCTGCTTTCACTTCCATTCAAACCCCATCTTCCCCAACCCCTCCTGCACTTCCGGGCACGACATGAACAGCCGCCAGAGCAGCCCTGTCCGCTGGTTTTCCATCATCACCACGATGGGACCCTGGTCTATGGCGAGGTACCATTGCGGATACCAGTTTTCCTTTTCGCTGAAGGCATCGTAAAAGCCGTATTTGCCCCAAATTTTGCTGCCAAGGTCGTCATGGAAATGCCGCATGGCGGCCATGCTCTCCTTTGGGGTATAGGGGAAGGACGAAAGTGCCGCCGTGGGCGTGATGACGCCGAGGTCTTCTTCGGGGCAGTGGGCGGCGTAAAACTTCGTGGAATAGCTCGCCGTCAAGCCCCAGCAATTGGGGCCGTAACCAGCGTAATTATGTGGGTTTTTCACGCAGTGGTCGTAGTTGATGAGCGTATGGTTGACGTTGTGCTCCCAATAGTCGGCGTAGCGGTCTTTCAACTTGCGGGGGTCTAGGCCGAGGAACGAGTAGTGCGACCAGAACAGCGGCCCACCTGACACGGTCCGACCTTGATGCCGTAGGGCGAGTTTGTGGCCGTAGGCCGTCGGTCCGCCAACGATTTTGCCGCCCTCCGCCCAGCCTTCGTGATAAACCTCAGCAGGGACGCCGTGCGTGGGCGAGCAGCCAGCCAGCACGTAGGTGATGAGGCACTCGTTCCAGCCCCGGATGCGAAAGTTTATCTTCCAGGCATACTTCGGCGACCAGTGCCAAAACAGCACGTTTTCTTGGTCTGGGCCACGGTGCCAATCCCATTCCACCTCCTTCCAGAGCTTGTCAATCTTGGTGGCAAGCGCCTTCTCCTCCCCATTTCCATCCTTGAAATACTGCCGGACGCAGAGCAGGCCCTGCACCAGAAAGCTGGTTTCGACGAGGTCGCCGCCGTCGTCGTGCTGGCCAAAGGGGACTGTCTTGCCGGTGCGGCCATCAAGCCAATGTGGCCAGACGCCGTGGAAGCGGTCAGCTTTTTCTAGCCAGTTTACCGCATGGCTCAGGAGTTCGAAGCCCTGCTGCCGGGTGATGAAGCCCCGCTCGATGCCGACCAAAATGGCCATCACCCCGAAGCCCGAACCGCCCGTGGTGACTACGTGTTGGTCGTTGTCGGGGTACACACCATCTAGGTGGATGCGCTCACAGGCCAGCTTGGAATTTGGCTCGGCACCTTCGTAGAAATACTGAAAGGTTTGTTTTTGGACGAGCGCAAATAGCTCGTCATCAGTGAGTTGTACTTTTTTATTGCCTTCGGCAACAGGTGTTGCCTTTTTTGCGCAAGCGGAAAAAAGCAAAAGAACAAAGAGGGAGGGAAGGAGGGTTCGCATAGTTTTTATGATAAGAAATCAATAATTGTCGCCTATCAACTCGAAAGGTTTTTCGGCGACGGGCTGACCGTTGACTAAAATTTTCAGGTAGAACTTGCCAACCTGCCAACGGAGGCCGTTGACGGGAAGCACCATCGAAGAATAACAGATGTCGCCGATTGAGCCATCCAGCGTAAGTTTGATGGGTTTGGTGGGATACAGCTCCCCGCTTTCCCAGAAAAGTTTGCCCTCAATGATCGGGTCTTTATCGGCAAGCCCTTCGAAAACGGCGGATATATAGATGACGTTTTTGGTCTCGTATAACGTAATCCGGGTGAGGTCCTGGTCGCAGCAATGACCGTTGGCCATCTGCGTCAGCGTGCAGATCCTGACAATCGGGCGGAGCGCAGGTTTTTTGAAAAAAACAAACCAAATGCCCCCAACCAACAGCGGCAGCAACACCAGCCACCAAGCAAAGCCTCGTTTACGCTCCTCCTTTTTTTCTTCTTTTTTTGGTGTTGAAACGGGAACGGTTTCTTCCTCCTCTCCTTGGTGCTGTTCAATCATTTCAATGAAATCCACCAGGCTGCGGCGGTAGTTGTTCAATGTCAGGCTCTCCTGCTCGTAGGACAACACCCGCTGAATTTTGTCGGTGTTGATTTTCTTCAACTGCGCCGACAGCACTAGGGCATCAGCGTAGAGCGCCCTGCCAGTTTTGCTGGCCTTGAGCTGTTTTTTCAGCTCGTTGATGACCTCGTCAAGCTCGCCTTTTTCGAGCCAGGATTCTATTTGAGCCTTGTTTTTTAACTTCATTCTGAATGGGTGGTTGAGAAAAATTTTGTGGTCGCCCAATTTATTGGGCTGACCGTACATCCTTAATCGGTCAGCCCAATAAATTGGGCGACCACAAATGGTTTACTGCAACTCCAACACCAGTGTCGTGTAGCGCCCAACTTGAATATTCTCCAAGCTGTTCAGCACCTCGTCGGTGATGATATTTTTGGCCTTGGTGAAGCCCAGCGTCCGCTCCTCGAACCGTTTGGTGGCCACCGTCATCGGCTTGTCGTTGCAGTTCATCACGCACATCACCGTCTTGTCGGCGTTGTGGCGGAAGTAAACGTACACGCCGTCCTCTGGCACGAATTGCGTGAGCTTGCCATCCTGCAATACGGGGTTTGCCTTACGGTAGTTCGCCATTTTCTTAAAATAATTAAAGGCATCGTTTTCCTTCGGGGTGCGGCCAGCGGCGGTGAACTTGTTGGCGAGGTCGCCGGGCCAGCCACCGGGGAAGTCCTGGCGCACCTTGCCGTCGGGGTTGGTGTAACCAGTGAACAGCATCTCCGTGCCGTAGTACAGCGACGGGATGCCCCGGATGGTCATCATGAAGGTGTAGCCAGCTTTGAGCTTGTCCACATCCTCGCCCATGGTGGAGTAAAAGCGGCTGAGGTCGTGGTTGTCGAGGAAAAGGACGTTGCGGTAAGGGTCTTCATACAAAAAATCCTGCGAGAGCGTCATGTAAAGCCGGATGGCGCCAGTGAGCCAATCGTTTTTTTGCGTGAGCGCATCGGTGAGCGCAAAGCTGAGGGGGAAGTCCTTTACCGAAGGCAAATTGTAGTTGAAATCCTTGCTGAGGCCGTTGTTTTTGGTGTAAAAAGCCAACGTGGAAACGTTCTCCACCCACACCTCCCCGAACATGCCGATGCCGGGGAACTCCTCCTCCATGCGGGCAGCCCAGTCGGCGGTAAATTTTTGGTCAGGGTAGTAATAGGTATCAATGCGATAGGCATCCTGCCCGGAGTAGGCCGTCCACCAGACAATGTTCTGGATGAGGTAGTTGGCGAGGCGTGGGTTTTGCTGGTTGAGGTCGGGCATGTGGTTGTCGAACCAGCCGTTGCTCACCCGCTCTAGGTCAATGTCCGACCGGTAGGGGTCGTGGTTGATGGTGCCCCGATAAACGGGTCGGGTATGCTCCGCCCACTGGTGAATCCAGTCTTCCGAAGGCAAATCACGAATGAACCAAGCCTCGCTGCCGCAATGGTTGAAGATGATGTCCATGATTACCTTGATGCCACGGGCATGGCAGTCGTCCACGAACTTCTTGTACAACTCATTTGACCCAAAACGCTTGTCAATATTGTAAAAATCGGTGACGGCGTAGCCGTGGTAGCACTCGTAGGGTTGGTTGTTTTCCATCACGGGGTTGAGCCAGAGGGCGGTGACGCCGAGTTCCGTGAAGTAGTCGAGGTGGTTCATCACGCCCTGGAGGTCGCCACCGTGGCGGAAGTACATTTTTTGGCGGTTTACACCTACTTGCGTCATGTCCGGGTAGCTGTCGTTGGAGGGGTCGCCGTTGGAGAAGCGGTCGGGCATGAGGAGGTAGATGAAGTCGCTGGCGCTCAATTGCGGATTGCGGATTGCGGATTGCGGATTGGGGGCGCTGCTGAACGCCGAATTTTTTTGGCGTAGCTCGTAGGGATAGGTTTTGGTATCCGTGCCTTTTTTGAGGACGATGTTGAACTTGCCGGGCTTGGCACCTGGGCCGATTTCGAGTACGACGAAGAGGTAGTTTGGGTTCTCCACCCGGTACACCTGCCCCAGTTTTACGCCTTCGGCGTTGGTGAGGCTCACTTCGTAGTCCTTGATGTTTTGGTCGTAAATGAGCACCTCCAGTTCCGGTCGGGCCATGCCGGTGAACCAAAACGGCGGCTCCACACGCACCTTGTCCACTTTTCCGCCCGTGGCGGGAATGTGGCGGTGCTTGACTTTTTCCGTGCCAATGGGCAACCGTTGTTCGGGGTTGTTGTCGTAAATATTGCCTTGCTGGGCGGGTGCTTCGCAGGCGATGAGGGAAAATATTGCGAAGCAGAAAGTAAGAAGGTAGGGTCTGTTCATTGAAAATCAGTTTATTTGCCATGCCCATTGTGGTCGCCCAATTTATTGGGCAGACCGGTCATACACGAAGATTTTAGTTCGAAGATTGGTCTAACAAATCAGTTCGGTCAGCCCAATAAATTGGGCGACCACAATGGACAGCGCTCGCAATTATAAAACTTTCCAATGAACCCAAGCCCAAAAGTTCATCGCTTGTCGTCCAATTTTTTCGCCATAGCCTTTCTTGTGCTGTTTTGCGTGGCGTGGTTCGTGCGTTTTGAGTGGCAAATGCTCTCCGGCGAATACTGGCACAACGACGACAACGCCCAGCACGTGGCCTGGATGTGGAAGTGGAAGGATGGCTGCCAATTTGCCGCTGGAGACCTATTGAACGACGCCGCCGAGCAACTCCAGCCGTGGGGATACGTGGCGGTTGGCCGAACCGCCATGATGGTGCTCGACCCCATTTCTTTTGGGAAGTACATGCCATTGGCAGCACTGCTTGCCACCTGTTTTTTCGCATTTTTTCTGGTAAAAAAACGTTTTGGCCTCACCCTCGGCCTGGCAGCAGCGGCACTGGTTGGATTCCTCACATTCGAGCGGATGGTGGGCTTCAATGCCCGGGCCTTTGGCTTCCCCCTGCTCTTGGCCTTCCTTTATTTTTTTGCCGACGGTAAATGGCGAGGCGTTTCTATTTGCTTGATTGTCAGCGCTTTGTTCTACCCAATCGTGCTGCTTGTCGAGTTGGCCATGCTTGGACTGGAGGGGGTGAGGAGTGCTTTTTTGAACAAAACCAACCTCGTGGCGACCGCCCGCACCCATTTCAAAAATTTGACATTGCTGGCTGTTGGCGCACTCCTGGCCGTGGCGATATCCTTCGCCAAATCGAGACAGATAGCCGCCTACTCGAACATCGGCCCGATGTTCACTGCCAACGCGCTGCTCACGCTGCCCATGTTTAGTTCTGAAGGCCGGGTCGACTTCACCAGAGAGATGCGACCCTTTGCCCAAGTAGTTAAAAACGGCTTTCAAGACCCGGTTTACAAGCTGCCAATCGTGGTAGTCGCCATACTGCTGTTACTTGGAGCAAGCTTTGGTGATCGCTCACATCGTCGCTTTGACAGGGCCTTATTTTACCTACCACTGGCCGGCATCGGATTGCTGGTGACAGCACGGCTGTTGCTGCCCACCCTGTTCCTCCCCACCCGTTACTTGACCTACACCTACCCTGTTTTTTTCAGCATCTTGCTCGTGCGGCTTCTAGGCATTTACGCTGCTTTTTTTCAAAAATGGTGGGCAACTGCCATCCTCCTAGCGGCATTGATATTGCCTAGGTTTTGGCGCTTCGAGCCAAAAAACCATGCCCAGCAAGACTACGGCAACTATTCATTGTTGTTCAAAATAGTGGATGAACTACCACCGGACCACGGCCTTATTGCAGGGCCACCAGACCCCTGCAATATGATCCCGATGCGCTGCAAGCGCTCGGTGCTGTATAGCCAAGAGGGTTTCCACGCCCTTTATTTCAGGAATTATTGGGAAAAAATGGCACCACGACTCTTCGGGTACATTGATGCCACCACAACAGCCGACCCCGCCGTCGTGGAGGCTTTCGTGCGGAAATGGGGCGTCAGCTACTTGCTGGTGGATAGGCAGTTGGTTGAACAGGGACGGAAGTTTGCACTTTTTGAACCATTCAAAAGCTACCTGGTGGAACGGTTGGCGAAGAACCCTGAGCGCAATTTTGCCATCAACCAATTTCCCGACAATCAATATTTCAAGATTGAAAAAAAATACCGACTACTTGATTGCCGCCAGTGGTTAGGCAAGTAACCGGGCTACTTGCAACGTGGCCGACAGCATTGCCGCAAGGCGTATGCGTTTCAACCAAAAAAAGTACCTTTGCAGCCTAAAAAATTAAGTTTTCGATGAAAAGACCTTTGATTTTCACCTTTCTGTTGGCTTCCGTTTTCATTTTTTCCTGCTCCAACGATTTCGACGTCAACGCAAAATGGAAGGACATTCCAGTGGTGTTCGGCCTGATTGACATCAGCGACTCAGCGCATTATATCCGGGTGGAAAAAGCCTACCTCGACCCCGACGCCGATGCGCTCGAACTGGCCAAGATTGCCGACTCCATCTACTACGAAAATGCAATCGTGCAACTGGAACGGGTGAGCAACGGCCAGCTTTTCACGCTCGAACGGGTGGATGGCAACAACTGGGGCTACCCTCGTGAGGATGGCATTTTTGCTACCGAGCCAAACTGGTTGTACCGCATTGACTCCACGGAAATTCGCCTGAAGGCTGGCGAACAAATCCGCTTGCACATTGACCGTGGGAACGGGCTACCTGATGTGACCAGCAACACCGTTATCCTCGCCCCAGTAAAACTGAACAACCCGGCCGGCAACACCAGCGGCTTCTCTTTCATCAATACCGGCAAGACCAATATCAACTGGTCGGCTGCCGATTCCGCCTTTATTTTTGATGCTACCCTGTACGTCAATTACGCGGAATATCCAAAGACCGACCCATCCACCATCGTATACAAAACCATCAAATGGCCCTGGTCCCGTGGCTTGCGCCGAGAAAGCAACAACAACAATTTTGAGGTTGAAAAGGTCGGTATCGAATTTTATGAACTGATGAAAAACAACATCGAAGCAAACGACGACCTCAAACGGATTTTCTTGGGCATTGACGTGGAAATCATTGCCGGGGGCGCATCGCTCGAAAAATACGTCAACGTCAGCTTGGCCAATACGGGCATCACTTCGTCAGGGGAAATACCGACCTATTCCAACATCAGCGAAGGGTTGGGGATTTTTGATTCCGTCAACAAATTTCGGCGGTATGGCGTGGGCATCCAAGACAAAACCCGTGACTCGCTAAAAATGGGCTACCTGACCAAGAATTTGAATTTTTGAAAGCGTGTTGGGGTGTTGGCGTGTTGGGCGGAGTCGGGGTTAATCTCACAATCTTCGCTTTAACACACCCGATACTCCAACAAGCTAACTTGCCAAAACGCCAACACGCCAATACGCCAATACGCCAACTAAAAACAAGTCATGAAAAAACAGACCTACCTTGTTTTGCTGCTGCTTTGCAGCCTGTTTTCGGCCTCGCAGGCACAGGAGACCGTCAACGATTCCATCATTTCCATCATCAAAAAGCATGGCATGAACCAAAGCCGGGTCATGGAAACCGCTGCCATGATTACCGACGTGTACGGCCCACGCCTCACCGGCTCACCGATGCTCGACAAGGCCACCGCCTGGGCACAGCAGCAGTTGAAGGATTGGGGCTACCAAAACGTACACCTCGACGAATGGGGGCCGTTTGGCCGGGGCTGGGAGCTGAAGCATTTTGAGATGCACTGCGAAGGCCCAAGTTATTGGCCAGTGATTGCCTACCCAAAGGCTTGGTCGCCGTCCACCAAAGGATTGGTAAAAGGCGAAGTCATCTACCTGGACGCCAGCTCGGTGGAGGAGTTGGACAAATACAAGGGCAAACTCAAGGGCAAATTTGTACTGATTGACACGTTGCGGGTGCTGAAAGAGTGGGAGGATCCGCTCGCCAAGCGCCTTACCCCAGAGGAGCTGCTCGCAATGGCCAACGCGCCCGCTACACAGCCGAGGGTCAGGCGTGGCAACGGCAACTTACCCGATAGCGGCCGGGAGTTCGTGAAAAAACTGCGTGAAATGCTTTACGAGGAAAAGCCGCTGGCCACGATTGACCGCAGCTTCAAGGGCGACCTTGGTACTGTCTTCGTGAGCCAAGCCAGCGCAAAGGAAGGTCAATCTCGTGACGAGGGCGCAGTGGTACTGCCACAAGTGACGATGTCCGTGGAGCATTACAACCGCATTTTCAGGATGCTGGCGCAAAACATCCCCGTTACCCTCAGCTTCGAAATACAGGCCGAGTACAGCAACAAGGACGGCATGGAGCACAACATCATCGCCGAGATACCCGGCACCGACCTCAAGGACGAGGTGGTGATGTTCGGCGCCCACTTCGACTCGTGGCATACCGGTACTGGCGCCACTGACAACGGTGCAGGCAGCGCCGTCATGCTCGAAACGGCCCGCATCCTCATGGAAACCATCAAAGAATCGGGCATAAAACCCCGACGCACCCTTCGTATCGCCCTTTGGACGGGCGAGGAGCAGGGGCTGCTCGGTTCCAGGTCTTATGTCAAAAAAGAGGTCGGATACGATGACGACAACGGCAACCTGGTAAAAGGAAAGGACTACGAAAAAATCTCGGCCTACTACAACCTCGACAACGGCACTGGCAAGATTCGGGGCGTTTATTTGCAGGGCAACGACGATGTTTCGTCCATCTTCCGTGCCTGGCTCGACCCCTTCAAGGACTTGGGGGCCACGACGCTTACCCTCCAAAACACGGGCGGCACCGACCACCTTTCTTTCGACGGCATTGGTGTGCCAGGATTTCAATTTATCCAAGACAACATGTCGTATTGGAGCCGCACCCACCATTCCAACATGGACAACTTCGACCACCTCGTGGCCGACGACCTGAAACAGGCCGCCACCATCACTGCCGCTTTCGTTTGGCACACCGCCCAACGAGACGAGCAACTGCCCCGCAAGGTGAGAATCACGGAAACGGCTGTGAAGAATTAGGGTTTGAGAGATTGAGGGGTTGAGGGATTGAGGAGGCTCCGAGTCAACCCCTCAAACTCTCAAACCCTCAACCCCTCAAACTCTCAAACCCTCAACCTCTCAAACTCTCCTATCAAGTGGAAAACCACCCGCCGCTCAAGGTTTTGTTCATCGTTAACCGGCTATTCGAGTGGTCGCAGAACTTCATCACCCGTGAGCTGACGGAAATGAACGAACAGGGTACCCAGATGCTCATTGCTACCCGCAAGATTACCAAGCGGGACGACCTTACCGAAAAGGAAAAAAAGCTGTTTAAGCTCGCCATCCTTTTACCTGAAAACCCATTTTGGCCGTCATTTCTATTTCAGCACATCAAGGTTGCATTCCGATTCAGGAGCGGTTATTTGCAAGCTTGGAAAGCGCTTTTTGCGCTGAAGCACAGCAGCTTTTCCAAGTTTTTCCGCAGCTTGATTTGCCTTTTCAGAGCTACGGCCATTGCGGAGAAAGTGGTTTCGGAGAAAGTGAACTTGATACACGCCCATTTCCTGACTGCGCCCGGTGACACCGCCGTCCACCTTTCCAAAATCACGGGCATTCCCTACGGCGGCACCGCCCATGCCATGGATATTTATACCGACAACAGTGGCCTGTTAGGCAAAATTGTGAATGCCGCTTATCTCTCCACCTGCACGGGCGCCAATGAAAAGTACCTGAAAACATTGCCAGGCATTGACCCGAAAAAAATCACCAAGCTTTACCACGGAATCGAAATAGCGCCGGTGACGTTGGCCGTAGGCCGCCACGAGCCTTTCTGCTACATAGCCGTGGGGCGGATGGTAGAGAAAAAGGGTTTCACGTTCCTCATCGAGGCATGCGGCATTTTGAAAAAACAAAACCTTGATTTCCAATTGGTCTTCATTGGCAACGGCCCCTTGGAGGAAGCACTGAAATCACAGGTTCAAAATTTGGGTCTCATGGACCACATCCAGTTCAAGGGAATGATACCGCCCAACCAGATGGAAGCACAATACCGCTTGGCAGATGTGCTCGTGATGCCCTCCATCGTGGACCCCTCCGGCGACCGGGATGGCCTGCCCAACGTTTGCTTGGAGGCGATGAGCCACGGTCTGCCCATCGTCGGCACCGACGTATCGGGCATTCCAGAGGGCGTCATAAATGGCAAAAATGGCTGGCTCGTGCCGCCCAGCGACCCCGTTGCGTTGGCCGCAGCCTTGGCCGATGCCATAAAAACCACGCAGTTTTTTGACATGAAAAATGAGGCCCGCCAAATGGCCATCGAAAACTTCAGCCTCGAAAACAACATCCGTGCGCTGCGCCAACTGATGGAGCAGCATCGGCAAAAGCATTGAAATGTGCGGAATCACTGGCATACTTGCGCTTGATGGCAGCCCGGCCAGTCGGGAAGTCGTTGAGAAAATGAACGGCACGATTGCCCACCGAGGGCCTGACGGGCAGGGCATTTTCATGGACGGCCCAGTTGGGCTTGGCCACCGCCGACTCAGCATCATTGACCTCGAAACAGGGCGCCAGCCCATGCAATCGGCCAACGGTCAAGCCACCCTTGTTTTCAACGGCGAGATTTACAACTACCCGACATTGCGGAGCGAACTCGCCCAAAAAGGCTACCCTTTCCAGACCCATAGCGACACGGAGGTCATTCTGGCGCTTTACCAGTTGGAAGGCGAACAAGGCTTTGAAAAGTTGGCAGGCATGTTCGCTTTTGCCCTCTGGGACAGCCAACATCAACGCCTGCTATTGGTGCGTGACAGGGCCGGCATGAAGCCACTCTACTACGCCAGCTTGAACGGCAGGTTTGCTTTTGCCTCAGAAATCAAAGCCATCACGGCTGCTTTCCCTACGATTTCGGAATTGGACCCCAGCGCCGTAAACGCTTATTTTGCAAGGCAGTACATCGGTGGTGAAACGACCATTTTTAAGGAAATAAAGAAGGTGAAACCCGCCAGTTGGCTCGACGTTCGGGCAAATGGAGCGATGAAAACGACTGTTTATTGGCAGTTGCAGCCCAATCGCAGCCACCACGGGGTTTCGCTGGAAGAAGCCATCCATGAAACTGACCAACTGCTAGGCCAAGCGGTCAAGTCGCACCTGATAGCCGACGTTCCCGTAGGCGTATTCCTCAGCGGCGGCTTGGACAGCAGTACCATCCTCTCCTACGCCGCCGAAAACTCGACACAAACCCTCCATACATTTTCGGTGGGTTTTGGCGAGAACTCCGAACTGAACGAAACGCATTTTGCGGGCAAACTGGCGCACCACTACGGCACGAAGCACCACGAAATCCATGTCACTGAGCCAGAAGTGTTGGATTGCCTACCTGAAATCATCGCCAAGATGGACGAACCGTTGGCAGATTATGCCGTTTTGCCCACCTACGTGATGAGTCGTTTTGCAGCCCAGCATGTCAAGGTAGTGCTCTCCGGCGAGGGGGCCGATGAGTTGTTCGGTGGGTACAAAAGATATGAATTTTACGCCCTGCTCGATAGGCTGCATGTTCCAGGTCTTTTTAAAAATCGGTTGCCGGGCGCCAATGTCTTCAAATCGGCAAGCCGGAAAAAATTGCTCAACCCCGATGTTTTCATAGAACAACACTTGCTGCCCCAAGAGCAGCAAATGCGGTGCGACAAACAGTACTTTGCCCCTGCTGGCCACTTGAACAGCATGCTCTACACCGACCAGCGCAACTGGCTGGTGGACGACCTGTTGATGAAAGTGGACAAAATGGGCATGTTGGCCTCGCTGGAAGCAAGAATCCCGTTTCTCGACCACTTTTTGTTGGAATACGTGTCCAGCCTCGACGGTCAACTGAAAGTGAAGGGCGGGCAGAAGAAAATCTTGCTCCGCAAAGTAGCTGCCCGGCGCTTGCCAGCCGAGGTTTTCAATCGCCCCAAGCACGGATTCACCGTGCCCGTTGGTGATTGGTTGAGGACGGCCCTCCGGGGCAGCTTTGAGGAGGTGGTGCTCGGCGACCCATCCAACGGGGCATGGTTCAACCTGCCACAGGTTAAAGCCCTTTTCAAAGCGCACCTGAACGGCCAAAACTACCGCCTCCAACTTTGGGCAATCCTGATTTTTTGTCTATGGAAGCGGCAGCAAGCCAATGATTAACGGAAACAACTCCCCATTGCTGGACCACGCACGACCTTGGATAATTTTTTTGAATTGAACCGCCCCTAAGGTTGCCCACCAAGCAATTTTGTCTATTTTTGCACCCGCCTTTGACGAAAGGGGTTGAGTATTTGAGGGATTGTGGGTTTGAGACCATCGGATGTGCTCAAAAACACCTAAATACTCAAATACTCAAGCACAAAATGTAATCGGGTGGTTAGCTCAGTTGGTTTAGAGCGCTGCTTTGACAGAGCAGAGGTCACTGGTTCGAATCCAGTACTACCCACTTTCGATTGCGGATTATTGGATTGCAGATTGCGGATTGGGCAGACCTTGAATCCGAAATCCGAAATCGGACAATCCGAAATCGAGAGCGGGGTGTAGCGCAGCCCGGTAGCGTACACGCCTGGGGGGCGTGTGGTCGCAGGTTCAAATCCTGTCACCCCGACACTGATTATTAAGGAGTTACGCAGGTTTTGCGTAGCTCCTTTTTTTGTGGTGTAGTGATGGTGTAAGTTAATAATGAAAATTTCTGAAAGACGCCAGTTGGAATATAATCGTTCCTCCATGTTCAATTTCCTCAATAAGTTTCTCATCCAAAGTTCCTATCTTTTGATGATTTGGCAAAATCTATACCAACGAGGTATGCTCGCAATCTGTAAAGTAAGTGTTGAATAATAGCAATGCTTGGCATTGTCAAAGGACAGGCATTATCTGAATTTAAGAATTCAATGACTGACAAAAATCAGTAATAAATACTGACAATATCACTGCCCCCAGAAAAGTGCTGGCTGATATTTGCTTAACAAAATAGAAGGTGTGGTTGATGAGAGGGGTGTTTTCATATTTTCATTCAAATAAAGCAATCATGACCCTCCTAGGCTATAAATATCGAGTAAAAATCGTCGTATTTGGATTGTGGAGAGACGCCATCACCAAGTTGTTTTTTCCAAATTTTTTGTTTTTATCCCTGCCGTTTTGTTCACCCTTGCTTGTCTTTGCCCAATTCCCCGCTCCAACCTCCTTTCAAATCTCCATTAACTACATCCACATTGACGAAGTCAGTTTTTGTAACAATCAACTGGTTTACGGGCCAAACTACTGCAACCAATACAGTTGGCAAACGCCGGATACCTCCATCACATCAGCAATATTGACGGGATACCGGGTTTATAAAGACGGACAGCTTTTTCTCTTAACCACGGCCAATGGAGAAGACACCCTTGGTATCTATCTTGGCAGTTTTCATGTCACAGCCATCTATGAGAATCCTCCAGGCGAATCGGAAGCATCTAATGTCATCATTGTTGACGACCTGCCAATTGCAACAGGCGAAGTAATGGGTGATGGAAAAATCAAGATTGGGTTCAACCTTTCTCAGCATAGTTTGACCATTGATGGAGCCATGCATGCTCGAACGCTTGGGATTTACAATCTGCAAGGTTCTCAGGTTTTTTACACTGATGCCGTTCCACCGAAGCATGAATTGGAGGGGTTTGTGGCTGGGGCTTATTTAGTGGTGGTGCGGGATAGATTCGGACGGGTACATAGTAAGGTAGTTTTATTGGGGTTTTGAAGAGCTGCAATTGCCATGCGGGGAGAAGATAAAACACGGTTCGACAGCGCTTTTTTCAACCTGCGGGGCGGTATTCCAGCGCTGATATTCAACAAGGCGGAGGTGAAAACCGCCGCCGATGCATTCGACGGAAAAGTGCTTGAATGAGCAAGTGCTTTTGAGGAAAGCTTTTAAAAAAACAGGCGGCGCGCTACCGCATCCTCCACCTAGCCGTGCACTCCCTGACCAACGACTCCGACCCGCTCTATTCTCAACTTGTTTTTTAATCAAAATCCCAGAGACACAGTAGAGGACAACCTACTTCATGCCTATGAACTGTACAATATGCACCTCAACGCCGACCTGGCCGTGCTCAGCGCCTGCAACACTGGGGCAGGCAAACTGATGCGGGGCGAAGGCATCATGATAGGATATCTTTGAGCAATCCTATCGTTTTGCGAAAGATTACCCATTAAGAACTTTGATTGCTTCATTATTGGATGGCTGAATTGTTTGATTGTAATGCCCGCAACAATCCAACAATTCAGCCATCCATCAACCACCTTGATTATTTCCAGATACTATTCAATTGATAAACCTTGCCGCTCGTCAGCGCCACTTTCCCGCCTTCGACGAATAGTTTTACCTGCGTAAAATCTTCGCTGGGGAAGAAAATTTCGGTCATCGCTGTCTCTCCGCCGTCTGCAAAAAGTTCGGCAGAGGCCACGTCAAAAAACAGGTGCATGGTCAGTTTTTTGCCATCGGCAAAACGGGGAGTAGTGCTCGCCTTCGGCGCAAAATCCTTGGAAAAGGAGAGGTCGCCGGACTTGGTGCGGTCGCTGAAGAACTGTTTCGAGGTAGCGTCGTAGCCGATGCGATAACTTTCGCCCTGGGCATTGGAAAGCTCTACGCCGAAGCTGCCCGTTGCACCGTCGGGCAGTTCAAACTCCAGCTCCATCTCGGACAAGGTTGGCGAAAAACCCAATTGGCTGGTCAAGTCAAGGGGGGCGGCTAGTTCCGTTTTCGGGATTTCAAAAGTCTTAGCCCGCAGTGCCTGCAATTCCTGCACGGGTTCGGAAAAAATGCGGTAACCTGCCGCCGTTTTTTTCAGCGACAGCGACCAGGGAATGGTCATCGCATTGCGCCAAGCGACGGTCGGCACCAGGTTGGCGTACTGCCAGTTGCTCATCCAGCCCAGCAGCAGACGGCGGCCATCGGGTGCATCCGACCAGGTGACCCCGGCGTAGTTGTCCTTGCCGCCATCGAGCCAAACGGCCTTTCCACCCTGCACATAGGGCAGGTAAGCGGGGTCTGGCTGGAAGGTTTTGCCATCAAAATTGCCCACAAAATACTGCGTACCGGAGCCGCCGTTGGGCTGGCCGGGATTGATGTTGATAATGAGCACCCACTTCGTTTCGCCAGTGCCCTCCACCTTCATCGGGAAGAGGTCGGGGCACTCCCAAACGCCGCCGTGGTTGCCCAGTGCTTTACCGAACTCGCTCAACTTCTTCCATTTCTTCAGGTCGGGCGACGCCCAAAACTCGGCATGGTCGCCCGCTGCCAACGCCACCACCCACTGCTTGGAGGCTTCGTGCCAAATGAGCTTCGGGTCGCGGATGTCCCGCACATTGCCGGGGTTCGGAATGACGGGGTTGCCCTCATATTTTGTCCAAGTGCGGCCTCGGTCGTTGCTGTAAGCGATGGCTTGAGATTGGTAGTCGCTTCGGCCTGCTTTCTCCCCCGGCATGTCGTGGTAGGTGAACATGGCGACAAGCGGCGACTGGCCGTTCTGTCCAAACCCCGAAGTGTTCTTCCAGTCCACCACCGCAGAGCCGCTGAAGATGTAACCCAACGAGTCGGGGTACAGGGCGATTGGCAGGTTCTCCCAATGCACCAAGTCGGTGCTCACGGCATGGCCCCAGTGCATCGGGCCCCACACGGTGGAATCGGGGTAGTGCTGGTAAAAAAGGTGGTACTCGCCATCGAAATAGACCATGCCGTTGGGGTCGTTCGTCCATTTTTCCTTGGGAGAATAATGGAACTGCGGTCGGTGCTGCTCGTGATAGCTTGCTGCGGTTGCAGGTTCAGTTGTTACCTCTGGTTGGGAAGACTCGTTTCCGCCGCAGGCGGCAAAAAGCGCACCGACGACAAGCATCATCAAATAGGTTTTTGTTTTGTGCAAAAATATCATAACTAATTATTTGTCAATGATTTAGGTTTCAAAATCGTTTCAATTTCCAACTCGCTGATGGTGGGCGTACCACCCGCTTTTGTGGCTGCCAGCGCACCGACGGCACAGGCGAAGCGGAGGCAGTCGGCGGCGTTTTCACCAACCAACATTTTGGACAGGAAGGCCGCCAAAAAGGCATCGCCGCTGCCGATGGTATCCTTGACCACCACGGGAAAACCTGACTGCTCAAAGTATCCTGACTCGTCGAGGCAGGTAGCTCCCTTGCTGCCCCGGGTCACGATGAGCGATTTCAAGCTGAATTTATTCCTCAAATAATCCATCTGGGTAAGGGGGGTTGTGTGGTCGGCCCAAAAGCCACTCAGGAGGTCCAATTCCTCGTCGTTCATCTTCACGATGTCGGCTTGCTTGAGCAACTCTTCGAGCAAGTTTTTGGAAAAAAAAGGTGTGCGTAAATTCACGTCTAACACCTTTATATTGGCTTTTTCTAGCAGTTCGAGGAGGGTGCGTTTGGTGCGCTCATTGCGACAGGCTAGGCTGCCGAAGACGAGGGCATCGGCCTCCTTTACCGTATTGGTCATCACATTATCGGGGTGGATGTAGTCCCAGGCAGCAGGCTGTGAGATGTCGTAGCTTGGCGAGCCTTTTTCATCCAAAACCACGTTGACCGTGCCGGTTGGGAAGGTGTGGTCGGTCTGCACGAGGTGGGTGGAGACGCCTTTTTTAGCTAAGAAATCCAACAGCTCATGGCCATGCGCATCGTCGCCTACACGGCTTATCATTTGGGAGCGCAGGCCCAATTGGTTGGCATGGAAGGCAACGTTCATGGGCGCCCCACCGGCTATTTTGCCGGTAGGCAACAAGTCCCAAAGGACTTCGCCAAAGCAGATGATGGATGGTTGCGTCATGATTTAGCTTAGATGTGGGTGGAGTTCGAGAGCAACTTTCCGAACCTCCGTTGCGCTCAATAACTTGAGTATGAAACTTTATTTTGAACAGAGATGGAGCTTGTTTAATCAAACCCGCTCGATGTTTATCGCTTGCTGATCATTTGTTTTTCAAGGTCTTCGAGGGAGACTCCTTTGGTTTCGGGCATCATTCGCCAGACCCAAAGCAGTTGAAGCACCATCATGAATGCGAACCCAACAAAAACGGTCGTAATGCCGATGGAACTAATCATGACGGGCATCATGGACGGGATGATGGCCGCCAGCCACCAATGCACGGAACTGCCAAATGCTTGCCCACTCGCCCGCAGGTGGTTGGGGAAAATCTCGGCGATGAACACCCAAATGACGGCCCCTTGGCCGATGGCATGTGCAGCGATAAACAGGAACAAGAAACCGGGCACAGCCATGCCTTTCCATTCGAGCGCAAAAGCGAGGGCCACCAATGAAAGTGAGATAATATACCCAAAGGAGCCTATGTACATGAGTTGCCTCCTACCGAGGCGGTCTATTAGCGAGAGGCCAAGCAAGGTGAAGACGAGATTGGCGATGCCAATGCCGACACTGCTCAACAAGGCCGAGCTTTTCTCTAGGCCAGCTATTTCAAAGATTCGAGGCGCATAATACAGAAAGGCATTGATGCCCGAAAACTGGTTGAAGAATGCCACCAAAAAGGCCAGCATCAACGGGCGTCTGTACTTTGGGCTGAAAATGGTCTCAGTCTTGTCGGCCTCGTCGTGGTCGGCGTTGATGCGCAGCATCTCAATTTCAGGGTCAACATTGGGGTTTATCAGCCGAAGCGTTGCTGCGGCGGCCTTCCGGTCTTGTTTTTTGACCAACAGCCAACGTGGGCTTTCTGGTACGGTCAGCACCATCATCGTGTAGAGGAAGGCGGGCACAGCCTCCGCGCCAATCATCCAGCGCCAAGCGTTTTCGGGGATGCCACTCAGTAGGTAATTTGTCAGGAAGGCCACAAGAATACCGAACACAATATTGAACTGGTAGAGGGCCACGAGCTTGCCCCGGTTGTTGGCTGGTGCTATCTCGGAAATATAGGCAGGTGCTGCAATCGTTGATGCGCCCACTGCCAAGCCACCAATGAAGCGTAAACATGCAAACACCCAAGGGTCGTTTGCGAGGGCAGAACCCACTGCGGAGACAAAATAGAAGATTCCAATCCAGAACAAGGTCTTTTTTCGGCCAAGCTTGTCGGTAGGTATGCCACCGAACAAAGCGCCGATGACGGTGCCCCAAAGTGCCGAGGCCATGATGACGAAACCGTGGAAGACTTCTCCCCTTGGCCAAAGTTCTTGCAGCGAAAGGTCTGCCCCGGAAATCACTACCGTGTCAAATCCGAACAGAAACCCGGCCAATGCCACGGTGATAGACCAAAAGAAGATTTTGCGATGATTCATATTTCCTATTTTTTGTGTTTTCCGATTTATTTTTCCCGTTGGCTTCGCTGATCAGTAATAAACTTGGGGTTGTATGGAGGGCGGAATTCATTCCGCCATTATACACGGCGGAATGAATTCCGCCCTCCAGCCGTTCATCACGTCACGCCAAGCATCGTTGCAGCATTGGGCGAAGCCGATGAAGTATTTTTTAGGTACTTGTTCAGGCGAGCAAGCAGCCGCAGCAGGTAAGGCAAGGCCAAACTTGGGAGGTATTTGCGCATCAAGGCCAAAGCTGTTTGTCTGTTTTTTTGAAAATAAAAACAAGGTAGGAATATTTGTGAACTGGAAAACATTGCCAATTCATCTTTGAAATCAACTTGCGGATGTGCAGCTTTAAACCAATCAAACCCTCCCATCCAGCGACCGTCGGATCAACTCCCCCTTGCTGTTGATGTTCAGCGCCCGATAGATGTTCATGATGTGCGTCCGAACGGTGTCAATGGAAATTTCGAGGCGGTTGGCGATCATTTTGTAGCTGAGGCCGTCCACGATGCAGCGCACGATTTCATACTGGCGGTCGGTCAGCACAGAGGTGTCTTTTTTGGGCTTGGGCGCAAAATGCTCGACCACTTTGCGCGCCACCGAAGGGGACATGTACGACCCGCCCCGGCTCACCGTGAGCACCGCTTCCCGGATGTTTACCAACGAAGTCTGTTTGGACAAATAGGAACATGCCCCGGCGCAGAGGGCAGCAAAGATTTTCTCGCTGTCCTCGAAGGTGGTGAGCATGATGATGTTGACCGCTGGCAGCCGCTCCCGGATGAAAGGAATGCCCGCAATGCCGGTCATGCCGGGCAGTTGGATGTCGAGCAGCAGGATTTGGGGCAAAAGTTGGGCATCCGATGAAAGGGTTCGCAGGAAGTCTTCCACGGAGTTGGAAATGGCCACCAACTCGAACTGCTGGTTGCCACCAAAAAACGTTTGGAGGCTTTCCTTTACAACGGGGTCGTCTTCAACGATGGCAAGGGTGATTGTTTTCATGGAACAAAGATACGGCGGGCAAATGGGCGGGGGTATCACATTTTGATGTTAGTGGTGATCAAAATCGTTTTACATTGCCGTTCAAATTGACGCTTTTGCCAACAAAGAAAACATGCAAACTTCTATTTCTCGTACTGGCACCACTGTTGCTGTCAGCCCAGCGCCTGCCCAAGCCTGACGCCCTCACCATCGAGGACGGGTTGGGCTTCCGCAACGTGACGGCTGTGGCACAAGACAGCCGGGGCTTGATGTGGTTCGGCACTTTGCAAGGCATCGAGCGGTACGACGGACAAAACTTCATCAAATACGGCAACGATCCGCAGGCAGATTTCCAGTTCCCAGGTGAGGATGTTTTTCAGGAAAGCATGTTGAGCATCAACGACTCCACGCTTTGGATGGTGGCCAATGGACAGTTGTACTCCCTGAACATCTATACCCACGCCTCCGAAAACCTATCTGCCGCAGCGGGTTTGAAGGGCAAAATCTTTTCCCTTCGCCAGGGAAAGAATGGCACTATCTGGCTCGTTACGGACGACGACCAGCAGCAAGTGCTGTACAGGCAAGAAGCCGGCCTGCACTTCCGGCAAGTAGCCACGGCAAAACATCTCCGAATGCCCTTCGCTTCGGTGGCCTGCGACCCCAACGGCAATGCCTGGTGGAGCACCAACGCAGAGGGACTGCGCCTTTTCAGCCCCGACGGGGAACTGCTGCACTCGGTAAAACCAGACAGTTTCATCTGGTTCGGCACGAAAATGTACTTCACGCCGGTGTTCGCCGACAGTCGAAACCGGGTGTTCATCATGCCCAAAAGCACCTACCAAATCTGGCAGTACCACCCCGAAAACGGCAGCCACGACATCATTGCCGACAGCCTTTCCACGCCCGCTTACCGCAACCTAGAAGACAGCCAAGGCAATGTCTGGTTTGCGATGAAGGATGGCCTACTGCGGTACAGCGAAGACGCCGGGAAAAAGCCAACGATGACCGATTTCTCAGGCTCGGTTAAAAATGAACTTCAGTTCTTGAACATCTTCGACCTCTACGAGGACCGTACCCACGTTCTTTGGGTTGCCACCGACAACGGGCTGCTCCGATTTCCCATTGGCAAGCAATCGTTCAAAAACCACCTCACCGTGCCTGGCGTGGCTTGGGGGAATTCCATGCGCGGTATGTTTCAGGCCAAAACCGGTGATGTTTATGCTTTTTGCGACAATATCAAGTTTGGATTATACCGCCTGAAACCGGAAACGGGCGAGAGCCGCCTGGAATTCCCGCCAGAAGATTCCCCGACCAGCACGGCGTTGGAACAATCCGTAAAGCAATTTATTTTTGACAAAAAGTCAAATGAAGCCTGGGCGATTTCTGATTACTTGTTGAAAATCAACCTAAACAATGGAACGACAGACGTCGTAGCACCATTTGCAGGCATCGCCAATAAGTTCGACCACAATCCATTTTACTTGCTGAAAGACGGCTCGTTCTTGCTCGGTTCCAAACTCGAAACCCTGACCGTTTACGACCCAAAAACAGGTATCCAGAACCTCCTTTTCCCAAATGGGTTACACGGGGCAAAACCGACCAACACGGAAATATTTCTGGAAGACACCAACGGCCTGATTTGGGTAGGCACCAACTCCGGGGGCTTGTTTTGCTTCAACCGAAAAGGCGAAACGCTGGCCCATTTTTCCACCAAAACCAAGCCTGCGCTGAGCAAGGACCACGTGCTGGCACTGCACCTTGACACTGCCGGGAAGTTGTGGATTGGCACGTTCGGGGGTGGGCTGAACTGCCTCGAACTGCCATTAGACCGCTCACAAGACCCGTTAGGTTTTAAAAACCTAACAGGTCTGAGCCTCCGCATCTTCACCCAAAAAGAAGGCCTCTGCGACAACAACGTGGTGAGCATCCTGGAAGACGACGAGGGCAACATCTGGGCAGCCACCTACAACGGCATCTCCTGTTACCGGGTGAAGGAGCAGGAGTTCCGCAATTTTTTCGAAGAGGACGGACTCTCCAACAACGAGTTCAACTACACCTCGGCCCTGAAGGACGCCCAGGGCCGCCTCTGGTTCGGCGGCATGAACGGCGTCAACGTCTTTGCGCCGCAAGACATTTTGCAAGCAGAAAAGAACCCACCGCTCTGCCTCACGGGCATCAGTTTTTACAATCAACAGCAAGACAAAATAGAAACGCAAGTGATAGGTAGCCCATTGGTTGGCCGCTACCTCATTTCGCCCCATGTCAGTTGGTTCCAGTTCAACTGGGCGCTGCCCAACTACTTCAAGCCCGACAAAAACCACTACCACGTCTGGCTCGAAGGGCTGGAAGCCGGCTGGTCGTACCTCGGCAGCACACCGTTTATCCGGTACAACAAGCTGCCGCCCGGCGACTACATACTGCACGTGAAAGGCTCGGACAGCAAGGGCAACTGGAGCGAGGCAGAGCTGGCCGTGCCCATCACGGTGCGCCCGTTTTTTTACCAAACCATCTGGTTTTACCTAGCGGTGCTGGTGCTGGTGGCGGGCATCGCATTTGCCATCAGCCGCTACCGCATACAGCAACTGCTCGAAATGGAACGCATGCGCACCCGAATCGCCAGCGACCTGCACGACGAGGTCGGCTCCATGCTCTCCGGCCTCGCCATGCAGGCCGAACTGCTCGAAATGACCGCCCCTGAGAAGGACCGCTCCCGCATTGAGCACATCGCCGACATCAGCCGCACCGCCGTCTCCAAGATGCGGGACTTGGTGTGGAGCATAGACAGCCGCCGGGACAAGGTGAAGAACCTCCTCGACCGGATGCGGGAGCAGTCCGCTGACCTGCTCCAGCCCCGTGACATCGGCTGCCGGTTCGAGCTGGGAGAGCTGCCCTTGGAGAAAAAACTGCCCGTGGACATTCGCCAGCATATTTTCCTCATCTTCAAGGAAGCCCTGAACAACGTGGTGCGCCACTCGAGCGCCTCGGAGGTGACAGTGCGCTTCGGCAACTTCGACGGGCAGTTTGAGTTGAGCATCCACGACAACGGCAGTTGCAGTCCGCCTATGGCGGATGACAAGGTTGTGACGGGCTTGGGCTTGTCGAACATGGAAATGCGGGCCGGGAAGCTGGGGGCGAAACTGGAGGTGGAGCGGAGCGAGGGTTTTATGGTGCGGCTTCGGATGAAGGTATTTTGAGCATCACATCAAAATGTGATTGACACCACGTTTCCCACAAACTACCTTTGTCACCACAAATAGGAACTGCTTTCACACACTGCTTTTTTTCGCAACAGCGCCCAATCAAATTGTAGTTGTTTTTTTCTCAACTGCACCTAGTCATCGTACCTGTCATTTTTTTTTAAAACCTTGATTGTCAAATGAAACCAATTTTCTCCTGCCAACAAATTGCCAATCGCATACACCAGTGCGCTCCCGTCCATCCCACTGCGGTGACAACCCTTCTTGAGGGGTTGGAGTCATGGCCAGCACCCAAGCATTTTTTCACGCAAACTACTTTTTAAAAACACCTACGGCAAACACATCAGCGCCAAGCTCCAATCAGATTGGCTTCTGGGGCCCCTGAAAAAATACCTAAAACCTAGTACTTCGATTTCACCCATTTATCAAAAACAAACTCCAAAATGACCATGAAACCTATTTCACCCAGTTGCAGCCGGGGCGATGTCGGGTCATGATGACGGCTGCGCAATCTTCCTTAATTTATCTTCACCAAAATTTTTTATTCATGAAAACAGCAAGGTTCTTTTTCACACTCCTCGCCTTTATGACTTTCAGCTTCAGCCTGTCGGCACAGAGCAACGAGCAAACCTGGTACATCATTGACTATATGAAAACAAAACCCGGCATGGCCGACAAGTACGTTGAATGCGAAAAAGCTTGGAAAGCCATCCACGCCGACCGGGTCAAAAAAGGCGTCATTGTTGGTTGGGAACTGTTCCAAGTGGGCTTTCCTGCTGGTGCCAACACGGAGTACAACTACGCGACCGTGACCACCGTGAAGGGCGGCTGGCAGGGCTACGGGAAACTCTACGCTGATTGGGACAACGACTATATGAAGTTGGTGCCCAAGGACAAAGTAACCTTGGTGGAAAACACCGAAAGCTACCGGGAACTGGTAAAAACGGAAGTTCATTCCATGCAAGATGGTGCGTTTGCCAAGGGCAACAAGCCTTTCAAGTACGCTATGATTAATTACTTCGACGTGCCGGACGGCCATTGGGATGAATATTACAACATGGAAACCAAGCTGGTGAAGCCCGTACACCAAATTGACATTGATGCTGGCAAGCGGATCGGCTGGATACTGGACGCCATCGCCATACCCACGGCCCACGACACCTACGATGCCGTCACCGTTGATTTGTACGAGAACTGGAACGACGTGGGGGGCAGCACCGAAGGCGCTTGGAAAAAAGTACACCCCGAAATGAGCGACGAGTATATCAGCCGGCAAATAGAAGGAACACGCAAAATGGTTAAGCAGGAGATGTGGATACTGCTTGATAACATCCAGTAAAGATTCAAATATTGAGCATTGAAGTGGAGCGGTGGCTTACTGTTGCCGCTCCGCATGTTCTAATTCTTCACCATTATAATTTTTCAAAAAATGAAGTCAATCAATTTTTTCGTGGTCGTTGCAGCATGTATGCTGCTTTTCAATTCCTGCAAGGAAGCACCTGAAACACCGGCCGTTGTGGAAGTATCCGCACCGGAACCCGCCAAGCCCGACATGGCGCAAATCAAATCGGAAATTCAGGCCGCTGAAACCGCTTGGTCCACCGCCTTGAACGCCAAGGACTTGAACGCCCTCATGGCCATTTACGCTGATGATGCCGTGAGTATGGCCAACAATGCGCCGATACTGGTTGGCAAGGCCGCCATCCAGAAAGCCCAAGAGGAGGAATTTAAAACCATGCCCGCTGGCATGACCTTCACCTTTGAGACGATGGATGTCTTTGGAGATGGAAACGTGGTCACCGAAACGGGCATAACAACCTACAAGAATGCCGCTGGCAAGGTGACGGGCACCGGCAAATACATGGCCGTTTGGGAGAAACTGGATGGCAAATATTTGTGCATCCGAGAGATTTACAACAACGACAAAAAATAAGGTTTCATTCATCAAGCCATCGGGATGGTTGTTGGCAACCATCCCGATGTTTGACGCATTCTGTCAACGATACAAGTCCATCGAAATCCTGTAAAAAAAATATTCTCGGATTTTGCGCCCTGTGCTTTGCCTACATAATGGCTTCATGTGCCTCAACCCATTGCTCCAAAAAATCTCCCTTGATTGGCAAATTCGGTAGGTTATTTGCACACGGTTTGTACCTTTCGGACAAAATTCTGCACCAATTTTGTTGTGCCCAGCAGATAAGCACTTGAACTATCCACTTCTTTAATTTGGCGTAGTTAAAATTCATCTAAGTCAAAGAATATCAGTTAGTTATA
>CAZDSU010000065.1:38424-38792 GCA_964508135.1 uncultured Saprospiraceae bacterium | reverse complement strand
TCTGGCGTGGATGCATCCGGGACGTCCACCGAACACACCAGGCCAATGCAGGCCAACCCGGACGCGCAGTCCTGCGTGCGCAGGCAGCTTTCACCCACGCCACTTCGGCTTCCACCGTCCGGCAAGGTCCCGGTTCCGCCGCTGCATGCGGCCACCACCAGGAGCCAACCCACCGCAAACCACCGCGGCGTCCATCCACGTTGCATCATGTCAACCCCATGCCATTCCCACGTCACACAGTGGTTGCACTCTAACCCGCCCCGGAAGGCACGCCACAAAGTTACGCGTTTGTTGGGATGCGGCGGTGTGCCGGGATCTGCGCGTCTGGTGGGCCTGGGCGCCTGTTTGGCTACATTGTGGTTGACGCA
>CAZDSU010000065.1:0-38414 GCA_964508135.1 uncultured Saprospiraceae bacterium | reverse complement strand
CTCAAAAATAGGGGGAACTTTTTTTATCCCTTTTTAACAGCCCACCTCAACAGCCATAACTATCGCAAGTCCGAAAGACAAAAGTCATCCCCTCAGTCAGGCTTAATCTTTGGGATGAAAAAGTACTTGATTCAAGCGGCATCACGGCGATGATTGGCGAAGAAAACGTGAAATACCATCTCCGGGAAGCCAACAATCGGATACAGGAATTGAACTGATTTTTTATTTTTTGAAAAAACAGTTTGGTAGAGCGGAAGTTAACTGTATCTTTGCGCCCACATTCAAACAGCAGTGTTTGAAAAAATTAAATCGCGGGATGGAGCAGTTGGTAGCTCGTCGGGCTCATAACCCGAAGGCCGCAGGTTCAAGTCCTGCTCCCGCCACTAAATCAAAGTTAAAACCTTGCAACTCGCTGAGTTGTAAGGTTTTTTTTATAGTGCTAATTCCCTACCGCTTCCATCAACCCTTATTTATTTCTTACACCTTACCTACCTTGCAGCAAATTCAAAATCACTGCTACATGAAAAACACTACCCATCGCCTGTCCACCTTATTGCTTTCACTACTTTGTTCAAGCCTCCTTTTAAGCCAAACACCATCAGCAGCCACCGACCAAATGGCGCAGAAAGACACCCGCTGCTACGAACTCCGCATCTACACCGCCGCAAAGGGCAAGCTGAACGAACTGAACAAGCGCTTCCGCAACCACACCACCAAGCTGTTCGAAAAACACGGCATGACCAACGTCGGCTACTGGACGCCACTGGACAACCCCGACGAGAAGCTCTACTACGTGCTCTCATACCCCAATCGGGCCGCCCGGGAGGCTGCCTGGACTGGCTTCATGGCCGACACCACTTGGCAGCGGGTCTGGAAAGAAAGCGAGGTGAACGGCGAATTAATATCGAAAATCGAGAGCATTTTTCTGAAAACCACCGATTTCTCCCCAAATAATTTCACGGCCAACCCAGGCAGTGGCGTCTGGGAATTTCGCATCTACCACTGCACCCCGAACAACCTGGATAACCTGTTGGCTCGTTTCCGTGGGTTCACCGTGCAACGCTTCGAGCGGTACGGCATGACCAACAAAATCTACTGGACGCCCACCGATGCCGACCAGGGTGCTGACAATATGCTCTACTATTTCCTCACCCACCCCTCTCCAGAAGCAGCCAAGGCCGCCTTCGACCTTTTCCGAAACGACCCAGAGTGGATTGCTACCCGCAAAGCTTCGGAAGTAAAGGGCGGCGGCTCGCTGACTACTTCTGTGGAGTCCATTTTCATGTGGCCAACAGATTATTCTCCCGCAAGGTAGGTGGTGCATTTCTCACAAACCAGACCCCCTAACTTCGTGACAATTATCACTCCGCCGAATTGATGAAAATCATCTTCGGCACTCAATTCCACTTCTACTTTTGGGCGGTTATTCTCTTTTTTGGTAAAAAATCCGCCATGTCCTACTATCACCACCTTGGTAAAATCCCACGAAAGCGTCACGTCCAGTTCCGGCAGAAAAACGGCAATTTGTATGCCGAGGAACTGGTCGGGACACAAGGCTTTTCCGGCGTTTCTTCGCTCGTTTACCACCTCCACTCTCCCACCATCGTGAGCAAAAAAGGCCACCCCTATTCGGTGGAGCCTGAAATTGCCATTGACAAAAACCTCACAGCACTCAGCTTCAAGGGGTTTTCCGTGGAGCCTTGCGGCAACTATTTGGACAGCCGGAAAACGCTCTTCGTGAACAACGACCTGCACATCGGCCTCGCAGCGCCGGAGGAGAGCATGAGCGACTATTTTTTCAAAAATGCCGATGCGGACGAGGTACTGTTCGTACACAAGGGCAGCGGGACATTGAAGACGATGTACGGCCAAGTGGCCTTCGAGTACGGCGACTACGTGGTCGTTCCCCGTGGCACCGTTTACCAATTGGAGTTCGACGACGCCGACAACCGCTTACTGTTCATCGAGTCGTACAGCCCGGTACGCACCCCCCGGCGCTACCGAAACGACGTTGGCCAGTTGCTCGAACACTCGCCGTTTTGCGAGCGGGATTTCAGGGCACCTCAGGACCTGGAGACCCACGACCAAAAGGGCGAGTTCCCGATTTTCATCAAAAAACAAGGCCTGATTTACCCCTACACCTACGCTACACACCCGTTTGATGTGGTAGGCTGGGATGGTTTCCATTATCCGTTTGCCACATCTATTTTTGACTTCGAGCCGCTGACCGGGCGGATCCACATGCCACCACCCATCCACCAGCAGTTCGAGGCGGATGGGTTTGTCGTTTGTTCGTTTGTGCCAAGGCTTTACGACTACCATCCTGATGCTATTCCCGCTCCCTACCACCACTCCAACATTGACAGCGACGAAATCCTGTACTACGTGGACGGCGACTTTATGAGCCGAAACAACATCGAAAAAGGACAGCTTACCCTACACCCCGCTGGCATCCCGCACGGCCCGCACCCAGGTGCCATCGAGCGCAGCATCGGCAAGGTGGGAACCGAGGAACTGGCGGTGATGATTGACCCCTTCCGCCCAGTGAAAATCACCAAGGCGGCGATGGAACTGGAAGTGGAGGACTACTATAAATCGTGGATGGAGGAGGAGGTAGGGAGTTATTGAGATATTGGGTTATTGCCAATAACCCAATAACCCAATCGCCCAATAACCCAATCGCCCAATAACCCAATCGCCCAATCAATAAATAACTCAATCAATAAAATGGCAACTTTAACCGGCATATCAAACTACAATTATTCCCTCGATAAAATCTTCCCAGAAGCGGACGACTTCCTGCCGTTGCTCGGCACCGACTACGTGGAGCTTTACGTGGGCAATGCAAAACAAGCGGCGCATTATTACAAGACCGCATTCGGCTTCCAGTCCTTGGCCTACGCTGGCCTCGAAACGGGCGTTCGGGACAGGGTCTCCTACGTGTTGCAACAAGGTAAAATCCGCCTCGTGCTCACTACCCCGCTCCACTCCGACAGCCCATTGAACGAGCATTTGCGCAAGCACGGCGATGGCGTGAAGGTCATCGCCCTCTGGGTGGAAGATGCTACGGACGCATTTGAACAAACGGTAAAACGGGGCGCAAAGCCTTTCATGGAACCCGCCATCGAGTTCGACGAGAGCGGTAAAGTGGTGCGCTCGGGCATCCACACCTACGGCGAAACGGTGCATATTTTCGTGGAGCGCAAGGACTACCACGGCCTCTTCCTGCCCGGCTACGAAAAGTGGGAAAGCGAGTACAACCCGACGTGGACGGGCCTCAAGTTCATTGACCACATGGTGGGCAACGTGGACTGGGGGCAAATGAACGATTGGGCCAAGTTCTACAACGAGGTCATGGGCTTCGCCAACCTGGTTTCCTTCGATGACAAGGACATCTCCACCGAGTACTCAGCGCTGATGAGCAAGGTGATGACCAACGGCAACGGACGCATCAAGTTCCCCATAAACGAGCCTGCGCACGGCAAGAAGAAATCGCAAATCGAGGAGTACGTGGACTTCTACGAAGGCCCCGGTTGCCAGCACATCGCCGTGGCGACGGATGACATCGTGTTCACCGTGAGCGAGATGCGCAAGCGGGGCGTGGAGTTCCTGCACGTGCCCGGCGAGTACTACGACACGGTGGCAGAGCGGGTGGGCGAGATTGACGAAAACCTGCGCCGCCTCAAGGAACTCGGCATCATGGTGGACCGTGACGAGGAGGGCTACCTTCTCCAAATCTTCACCAAGCCTGTGGAAGACCGTCCGACGCTTTTCTTCGAAATCATTCAGCGAAAAGGGGCGAAGTCCTTCGGCAAGGGCAATTTCCGGGCGTTGTTCGAGAGCATCGAGGACGAGCAGCGGAGGCGGGGGACCTTGTAATCAAGGTTTTCAATCATTGTCAATAAAAAGCAGGCTCATTTCGCCTTTGAGTGAAACGTAGCAAATAGCAGCGCTCAGTGTCGAAACCAGCGGGTTATCCAACCCGCTGGTTTCGGTCATTAAATTCCTTTCCAAACCATCGGGTTGGATAACCCGCTCTCTCAAAAAGGAGACTGTTTTCACTCTAAGCCGTCATGAGCCAAAAAGCATAGCCGAAACCCAGCATCTTTGTGGGTTTCGGCTATTTTATGGTAAAAAATACCCTCCTCAAACCGGGCATCTACAACGTATTTGCAAGTAGCGAAGAGACTAGGCTGCCTGCTTAAAGGCAATTCTTGAAAATGTGGGAGGAGTGAGGATTTATGTTAGTAAAATGGGACAGCCCAACTGCGAACAACCCCAGCAAATTGCCGTTTATTTGCCTTGATGAAAAAACCGATTCCGCTGTTCTGCCTACTGCTTGGCCTTGCGTTGGCGCCCAAAGCACAATCTCCCGCCGACAGCCTCGCTGCACTGCTCCCCGGCATGGACGAGCGGCAGCGGGCCGACTTCATCAACGAGCATTTTTACACCTTTTACTCCAACAACTACGACCAGGCGGTGGCGCTCGTCGAGCAGGCTTTGAGCATCGCAGAGCGACAAAACATGCCCTCCGTGAAGGCGCTGACACTGAAAAACATCGGCGTGGTGCACTACCTGAAAGGCGATTACGAGAAGGCGCTGACTCACTATCAGCGTTCGCTCGATTTGTACGAATCGCAAAGGACCTCGTGGGCGAGGGCAACGTGCTGCGGGAAATGGCCAACTATTTCAAGAAGACGGGACAGCACGACAAAGCACTGGTGAACCTCGAAAAAGCTATCCAACTCTGCACCGAAGCACGGGACACTGCCTGTATCACGGCATCGCTTGACATCCGGGGGGTGGTATTCCTGGAGCTGGGGAAACTGGACGAGGCGGAAGCCAATTTCACCAAAGAACTTGCGCTGCTGGAGCGAACCGGCGACCAAAACGGACTCAGTTACACCTTCGACAACCTTGCCGCCGTAGCCACGGAGCGTGGCCGTTTCGAGCAGGCCATCCAATTGCTGGAGCGCTCTCGGGACATCCGGCAGCGGCTAGGCGACGAGCACGGGGTGGCCATCAACATCAACAACATGGGTGAGGTGCTGCTGCGGGCGGGCCAACCGGCCAAAGCGCTCCCCTACTTTCAGGAGGCGCTCCGCAAATCGGAGGCCACCGGCTTCAGCGACCTTCGCCGCCACGTGATGCAGATGCTCTCCGACACCTACTCCGTCATGGGCAGCGACGCACTGGCCATGAATTGGCTGCAAAAAAGCTACGCCCTGAAGGACAGCATATTCAACGAGGAGCGCAGCCGCCAACTGGCGGAAATGGCTACCAAGTACGAGACCGAAAAAAAGGAAAAAGAACTGGCCCGACAGGAGGCCATTTTGCAACGCAGGAACGCTTACCTGCTGCTGGCGGTAGTGCTGTTGGCGACGGCCTTTGCCATTTTTGGGTTCGTTTTGCGCCAGCAAAAACAAAAGCGCTGGGAGGCCGAACTGCAAGCCGAATTGGCCACTTCGGAGGCCGCCAACCGCTTGCAGGAGGAGCGCCTGCGCATCAGCCGTGACCTCCACGACAACCTCGGAGCGGAGTTGACCATCATCGGTAGCACCTTGTCCCGCAAGGCTTTCCAAGCGGGTTCGGAGATGGAAAAACAGGAGCTGGAGGCCATCAGCGGCAATACCCGTCAGGCGATGGGGCTGTTGCGGGAGACGATTTGGGCCATCCGCCACGAACAGTTTTCGGTGAAACAATTGGCGGAGAAAATCGGCGACTTTGCAGTGCGGGCCTCGTCGCTGCCCGTTGAAGTACAAGCATCGGAAGCGGGCATAATGCTCTCACCATCGCAAACGCTCAACCTCTACCGCATTGCGCAGGAAGCCATCACAAATGCGGTGAAATATGCGGGCGCAACGGCCATCAAAGTCGTCTTTGAAAATGCGGCTGGCAACCATTTGAAGCTCACCGTTTCTGACGACGGAAAGGGGTTTGATACCGCGGACAAATTTAGTGGAAACGGGTTGGCCAATATGCA
This sequence comes from uncultured Saprospiraceae bacterium, assembly GCA_964508135.1. Taxonomy (GTDB): domain Bacteria; phylum Bacteroidota; class Bacteroidia; order Chitinophagales; family Saprospiraceae; genus UBA6168. The sequence goes on along the minus strand of CAZDSU010000065.1, from coordinate 32,431 downwards.
GTCAAGAGCGGCAGAAATGGGCGGTAGGCTTGAATTGGTGAGCAGTGGAGCAGGGACGAAAGTGATTGTTGAACTTGCGACAATAGAGGTGAAAAGTCATTCATAAATGGCCTCCAAAGACAGGCTTTCGCCAAGAGCGTCCAATGGAACCACCTCGTCTTTTGAGGTAAACGTCTCTGATTCCCACTCCTTCCCGTCTTTGGTGGAGAAGCATTCTACCAGCGGCTTTTCGGTGTCCACGATGAGGTAATGGCGGAGGGAGGGGATTTTCCGGTAATCCAGGAACTTGTCGGTTTTGTCATAGACTTTGGTGGAAGGCGAAGCGACTTCGATGATGACGGAGGGGTATTTTTTGATGTAACTATTTTCAGTGTCACGCTCATCGCAAGTCACGAAAACATCGGGGTAGGTATAGTGCTTATCGCTTGTGATTTTGACTTTGACGTTTTCCGTGAACACCTTGCAGTTGGTGTTTTTGAGCAATTGCCGTAGGGCAATATAAATATTGCCGCAAATGGTGTTGTGGATATCGGTAGTTCCTGGCATAGGTGTGAGTTGTCCATCAAAGTATTCGTGGCGAACGTCTGCCGTTTCCTCGAAAGCGATATAGGCTTCGACGCTCATTTTCTTCAAACTTGTGGCATTGCCGTTGCGCATAAAAACCAATTTTTTTTACAAATATAGCAGCTTTCCCGTAACGCAATTTGAATATTTTTTCAATGGGCAAAGCCATTGAACGGCCTTAAATTCCCACGAATACGCAATTCATCGTATTGCCCTACCCTGCCAATCAACCCATCTTGCGCCCATATTTCAAGCCTCCTAAAAGGTACTCTGTATAACCTCGTACCAAACATCGTGGATTCAGGCCGGGGACTGGCGAGAGCTGGTTTCCGGCAAACTTTGACTCACACCAAAGTCGAGTATTACGCAAGAAACAAGCACCATTTATGCGCACTTCATCGTATTGCCCACACACCTGAATGCACCCCATCTTGCCCCATATTTTCACTGCAATTTTAGCACCTACTACTCATTACCGATAATCACAACCAACATGTCCAAATCCCGTTTTTCCCAGACCATCTTGCTGCTACTTTTGGTGGCCTATTCCCTTTCCGCCCAAAAAAAAGGCACCGGCTTCGTCTTCGACCTGCCTTCCCTGCGGGGCACGCCCTACAAGGCGAAACTGACGATGAAAAGCTACCAGAGCATGCCCACATCGGCCTCGCTCGAAAAGTATTGCCCGACGCCCGGCGACCAAGGGCAGTACGGCACCTGCGTGGCATTTGCAACCGGCTACCACTTGCGCACCATCCTTTGGGCCAAACAAAACGGCATCACCGACCGCAGCGAAATTGACGGTAAAATCTTTTCCCCAACGTACATCTACGAACAAATCAAGGACGAGGGCGACAATGACTGTCTCGGCGGCAGCAACCCCGTGAATGCATTTGAGCTGATGAAAACGATGGGCGTTTCCAGCATCCAGACCACGCCCTACACCTGCGGTGGCGAGGTTGGGTTCAACGCCATGCTGGAGGGCATGGACTTCCGCATCAGTGATTACCAGATACTTTTCTACCCAGAAGAGCCGGAAAACCAAGTGAAAATCAATTCGGTCAAGAAGGCCTTATCTGAGGGCTATCCGGTCATGCTGGGTTTTACCGTTCCAGAAAGTTTCTATACTTCGGGCCCACTTTGGGAGCCTCAACCCACGGACGGCGGGCCTTCCGGTCAGCACGGGCTTCATGCGATGTGCATAGTCGGGTACGACGACAACAAGTACGACGGGGCGTTCCGCATCCTCAACTCCTGGGGCAGCGGCTGGGCCGACAGCGGCTTTTTTTGGGTAAAATATGAGGACTTCGCCAATTGGGCACTCGTGGCGCTTCAAGCCTACCCACCTGCTGTGGAACCAGAACCAGAACTAGAACCAGAACCGGAGCCGGTGGTCAACAACGAGCCTGAACCAACTCCCACACCTGACCCAGCGCCAGCTCCTACACAGGAACCATTGCCCACGCCGGAACCCGAAGATGTGGTGTTGAAGGGCAGCGTGGAATTTACCCAAAACACGGGAACAGCCATGCCTGCCTACCGGGTGCTCACCCGCAACCTTGTGGTCGAAGAAGAAAATGAGGAGAAAAACGATGAGCCAACCTACAAGGAAAACCTCGTGGCCTACCGCATGGAAAACGCATATCCGAGCGGCACGAAGTTCCGGTTTTTCATCACAACCAACACAGAATCATACATTTACGCTTTCGCCACCGACCTCTCCGGCAAGATGAACAAGATACAAGATACTCCCCTTCGACGACAACATGTCGCCGCACATCGGCCCTAGCTCGACGGTTGCCTTTCCTTCGGAAACGAAAATCGTGAAAATGGACGCCAATCCCGGCACTGACTACATGCTCATCCTTTACAGCCCAGCGCCGCTGGACGCCAAGCAGATGCTCCTCCAGATGAACAACACGTCGGGTGGGTTGAGCGCCAAAATACATTCGGCCTTGGGCAACAAACTCATGCTGCCGAACGACGTAAAGTACAGCCTGAACGAAATCGGGTTTGAAGTGAACGGAGCGAAAATGGGGACGGTGGTGCCGCTAATGGTGGAGATTACGCACCAGTAGGGGTGGAGCAACTATGGCGATTTTTGGCTTGGATTCGGGCGAACAATGCGGACTAATTGATTGTCGAGATTGCCGTTGGCGGCATTAAGGGCATTGTGGATACGGTAGGCGAGGGCGGATAAATCCTTGTCTCTTTTGCAGATGATAATGCCAGAGTGGTTGGAATCGAGGTGGTGAAGGCGCTTGAAATCTTGGTAATTGAGGGTAACAACAATACGTTTTTGCGAATGGGCGAAAGCCAAGACCTGTTCGTCGGAGATGCCTTGATTTGCTTTCCCTGCTTCCAAACTGGTCAGGACATCGTGGTTCAATTCACGTAATACTACAACGATTTTGTATTCCAGGTTTTCGTTCGTGTATAATTTTGCCATAGGTCAGTCTTCGTCGTTTTCACGGATGTCGCTATCAATCTCGGCTTTGTGAGATTCATAATAATCCCAGGCATTTTTCAAGTCGGCGGTTGTCATGTTTGTGAAATTATAAAGGATTTCCACATCCGAAAACCCCAAAAACCTGTGGTTGACAAGCGACCAGACAGGCATCCGGGTTCCCTCGATGCAGGCTCTGCCACCACAAACACCGGGGGTTTTCGTGATACCCCGTTTAGGAGTTTTTCTTTGTTCAAAAATGCGATAAAGGAGCAGGTCAGTTTCCCGTTCCGTCAACTTAGGCAAAAGTGCTTCCGCTTGTTGAAGTGCTGAATTGGATGGCATGTCATTAATTTTTACAAACTTACCCACTTTAAACAACAACAACAAAACTTAGGTTTCACAACCTTCAAAATTCTGACAATCAACATTTTATGAAAAATACCATCTGCTCGTTCCTACTTTTTATTGCAGTCTTGCCCCCATTTTTATACGCCCAAACAGCCCCACAAGAACACCCTGCCGCACAGCGTTTCTCCGAAGCGTTGAATGGCGCACAGGTTGGCATGACCCTGGCCGCCTTTCGGGAAGCAAGGCCACAACTCAAGCCCGAGGCTGGCAGTTTCCGCACGGAATATGAGCAGTATTACAACCAGGATGGGCTGGGGTCGGTCATCTTTTATTTCAACAACGAAGGCGACAAGCCCCTCTATGAAATCATCGTCAAATTCGACGACCAAGCGACTCGAGAGGCCATCATCAATCCGGGAATGGGCGAGCCGAACTACCCCGACAAAAGTGACCACTGGGTGATATACAACGGCGGACCGGGAGGCACGGTGCTCGCTTGGGCGTTCGGCTCCAACTTCGTGCTGGCGGCGGACATGGCGAAGTCCGAGTGGGATGGCGACCCGCTCTTCGTGCTGCCCGATGACTTCCCGAAGGGCGACCCAAATGCCCCAGCACAACAGGACGAACCCGTCGTTAATGAGGATGATCTGCTACCTTCAACCCAAAGCGCCATCGAACTCGTTTTCCCGGAAACGCACTACGCCGAGGAGGTGGCCTACACCCCCGACGAGCAGCTTTTACTTTCAGTCGGTTACGGTGAAATCAAGTTTTGGGAGACCGGCGGTGGCAGGTTGCTCAAGACTTTGCCATTCGTGTTGGAGCAACAAACGGGCTTCCGCAACACCAACAACCTTGTTGTTAGTCCCGATGGAAGCCGGGCGGCGCTTTGCGAACGGGAGCAGGTTTTCCTGTTTGACATTGACAAACTGGATTTGGTATTCATTTTCATGCAGGGAACGGGCGCTTGGTTGGAGCAGGCCGTTTTCTCGCCCGACAACCGCTACCTGTACGTGGCGGCCCGGGACGAGGAGAAGTTTGACAATTATTTTATCAAAAAAATAGAAGTCGCCACGGGCACCACCACCACGGTACACGAGTGGAAGGAACCCTACGGTGGCACCCACGACGTGGGCCACCTCGCTGTCAGCGCCGACGGTTCGAAGTTGATCGTTTACGATGCACTGGCGGGCAGCCGACTTATCAACCTGAAAACCAACAAGTTAGTCAAGGCTTTCAAGGAAACGCCCTGCCTCTACGCCTTTTTGCCGAACGGCAATATCCTCGCCGTGACGGGTGCAGCGAGCAAGAAATTCAACCTCGAAGAAATCAGTTCGGCGACCTGGAAATCCGTTGGGCAGCCCAAAACGCTATTCATTGAAGATGATACCGAACCTCAGTGGAGTACCTACATCGCCTCGAATGAGAAGGGCAAAATGCTGATTTACACGGAATCGGAGTACTACCGCTTTGACCTGAACACCTTCAAGCTCTCGCAAAAATTGGAGATGCCGGACTCCGAAATCGGCATGATGAACGAGGCGAATGTCTGCATCTCGCCCAGCGGAAAAACTTCGTTCAGGGACTGAACATGAGCCGCTACGACTACGAAACGGGCAAGCTCCGCCAGAAATTCGGGGTGATGCCCTACCGCTCAAGCGACCTCACCCGCCTGCCCAACGGCAGCGGAATCATGCTCAACGACCGCCTGATGGGTTTTGACAAAAACGGCTTTTCGCTGCGCCGGTTCACGCCTCCTGGCACTGGATTCAAGGATGCGATGGTGAAGAACTGCGGCAAAATCGTCAGCAGTTGCCAAGAGCATTTCATCACCAACGAAAATGCCTTGAAGAGCAACATCGTGGCGGAATTAAACAAAGTCGCCGCAGCAGCCAAGCCCCAAGATGTGTTCGTGATGTACTACGCTGGTCACGGCGTGGTCGCAGAAGATGCAGGCAAGGAATTTTACCTCGTTCCTCACGATGTGACGCAACTTTATGGAAACGACGGTGCGCTGGCGTAAAAAGGCTTGAGTGCCAGTGAGTTACGGGCATTTTCACAAAAAATAAAAGCGCAAAAACAGCTCTTCATACTCGATGCCTGTCAGTCTAGCGGGGCGTTGGGCACAGTCGCTGCACGGGGCGCTGCCGAAGAAAAAGCCATCGCACAGCTTGCCCGAAGTACGGGCACGCATTGGCTGACGGCGGCGGGTTCGGAGCAGTTTGCGAGCGAGTTCACGCAGTTGGGCCACGGCGTTTTCACCTACGTCCTGCTGAAAGGCTTAGGCGGAGCTGCCGACACTGGTGATGGCAAGGTGACGGTGAAGGAACTGGACGCCTACCTGCAAGAGCAGGTGCCGGAATTGACCCAGCAGTACAAGGGGACGCCACAGTACCCGTCGAGCTACGGGTTCGGGCAGGATTTCCCGGTGGGGGTGAAGTGAGGTCAGAATGCGACTCTCGCAATGTCAATAAAAACGTGGTTCAAATGGTCGAAATCAGGGTCGGTGGTGAGCAGTTTGAGGTTGAAAACAGCAGCAGTTGCAGCTATCCATAAGTCGTTTTTGCCCATGTTGCGGGAGGAGTTGCCAAGTGGTTTGTCTTGCAGTTTATCTTGGCTGAAGGCATCAATTTGAGCATACTGCTGCACTAATTCCTCCACGTTGATGTCTGTAATGATGAAGTCATTGCGAAGTTGTTCAATTTGGGAGTGGCGTTTGTTTCCCCAGTTGTTTTGGAGGGCGAGCGAGTGCAGTTCGCCCATTGAAACAATGGAAATGAGATTGAGGGAATCACCAAGTTTGAAATCTAGGAAAATGATGTCCCATCGCTTGTCTTGTCGCAGAAAAAGTAGCAGAATATTAGTGTCAAAAAGGTAGCGTATCATGTCGAGTTTAGGCAGTTAATTGGGCAAGTAAATCTTCGATAGGTTCTTGAATGTCCATGTCTTTTGCCAATTCTTTCAAGCGTTCCCAGTCGGTTTTTTTATTACCATGTTTTTTGATGAGTGCTTCTATGTTTACTGACTTTTTCATAGGTTGGATGGCATTTAGGAGCGGGTCATCAGCTGAGAATTCTTTTAAAATGGCCATAATGTTCGAACTTGCTGCACCGTTTAGCTTCAGCCCAACACCCCCAACTTCTTGTACCTGAACGTAGTTCAGCGTTTGTAGGAACTCCAAAAATGAGTGGAGGTAAGCGTCTTTTATGGTGATTTTTATTTCGGACATCGAGTTTGGATTTAATTGATTTACAAAAATAAGTAGCTTTTGGTTGTGTTTTGCTAAAACTATTTGAAGCCAAAGCTGGGCAGGATTTTCCGGTTGGGGTGAAGTGATAAGCCAAGGGCTATTAAAAGATAGAAAGTGCAATTATTTCCTGTTCGACCTCCTTGATTTCGTAGTTGATGACGTGAATATGGCGTTCGGAAAGCGTCCGTTGAAATTCGAAGCGATTCATGCCGGCAAGTTTGGCGGCCATGCCATTGGAAATGCGCTGCTCCAAGTAAAGCCAAATACCTATATTGAGACGAACCTCTTCGGCAGTCATTTTTATGTCGGACAAGACTTCATCGGTTAGAATAAGTGGCATGATGGTTAGTTTTTACAAAAATACATCTTGATGTCAAAATTAACAGGGTACTTTAGATTTATTTGAATCACCCGTCGAGCTACGGGTTCGGGCAGGATTTCCCGGTGGGGGTGAAGTAGGCCAGGTTCACCTTCAAGCAATGCGAATGCTAAAAATTTATTTGACAAAATTTCAATTTTACGCTTAATTTTGTCAACCAAATTTTTCAAAAATGACCACCAACTCCTTTCCCGACCGCCTGCTCACTATCCGCCGCCAGCGGGGTTACTCCTTGCAAGCCCTTGTTGACCGCATGGGCAACTACATCACCCGGCAGGCGCTCCACCGCTACGAACTGGGGCAAACCCGACCTGACAGCAACAGCCTGAGCCGCCTTTGCGAAGCACTCGGCGTCCGACCCGATTATTTTTTCAGGGAAAAAACGCTGGAACTTGCAAACGTCAATTTTCGAAAAATCGAGGAATTGCACAAAAAAGAACAGGAGATGATACGAGAAGGAGCCAGTGACTTTTTAGAGCGCTATCTCGAATTGGAAAATCTCCTTGGGTTGGAGAGCGAGTTTGTCAACCCTTTGCCTGACTTGAAAATTCATTCCGTTGAAGACGTGGAAAAGACTGCTATTTTCCTCAGAAACACTTGGGGCTTGGGTGACGCCCCACTGAACAACGTTATTGAAGTTTTGGAAGACCTAAACATCAAAGTGCTTGAATTGGAAGCAGAAGACGGCTTCTCCGGTTTGTCGGCATGGGTCGAACATATCCCTATTATTGTGCTGAATAGTCGCCACCCCAATGACCGCAAGCGCTTTACTGCCCTCCACGAATTATTTCACTTGCTGGCGTCCTTCGAGCTTGATTTGAAGGATAAAGATATAGAGCGATTTTGTAACTACTTTGCTGCTGCCATGCTCATTCCGGCAAGCAGGATGCGCAAAGAACTTGGCGAAAACCGACACCATATTTTTGCACATGAGTTGGGATTGATGAAACGGCAGTATGGCATTTCCATTCAGGCAATGGCTATTCGGGCGAAAAATCTCGGCATCATCAGCGAAAACCAATTAGCGCAGTTCCGACGAGAAATGAAAGATAACGGCATGTTGCGGGAAGAACCCAGCGTTTATGATTATCGAGGGGAGGAAAAATCCAACCGTTTTCTCCAATTGTTGCTCCGGGCGGTGGCGGAGGAGGCGATTTCCTTGTCGAAAGCAGCGGCGCTCAATCATCAAAAATTAGCCGAGTTTCGGCAAATGCTTGAACCTGTCACTGCATGAGTCAAATTGCGATTTCAGACGCCAATATTTTCATTGACTTGCTGCGGCTCGGCTTTGTTTCACCGCTTTTTGAAATTGGCTTGGAAGTAGTGACGTCTCAGGAGGTTTTCGATGAATTGATTGAGGAGCAAAAAGAAGCCTTGCAACCCTTTATTGCCGAAGGTAAATTGAAGGTTCACGCGTTTTCTCCGGCTGCTTTCGTGGAATTAAAGACTTTTCATATCAACAACAGGTTGCCTTTTTCCGACCATTCCGTTGTTTTTCTCGCAGAAAAAATAGCTGCAATTGTGTTGACCGGCGACCAACTTATTCTAAAAGCCTGTGAACAAAGGAATATCGAAGTTCATGGAATCCTTTGGCTGCTCGACCGCTTTTTGGAATACGGTTTTTTGGATAAAATGACTGCCCATGCACTGCTCACCCGCTTAATACAGTTCAATCAATGGCTTCCCAGGGAGGCTTGTTTGAAGAAACTACGTGAGTGGGAATAAATGGAAAGGGGACGCCGCAGTACCTTTCGACTACGGGTTTGGGCAGGATTTCCCGGTGGGGGTGAAGTGATGGCAGATTTGGCACTGATTTTCGATGAACGAATAAAAACTGGATCGCATGGATGAAAAAGCTGTAGCCAAGACTTCGAGGTACTCGCTGCTGGCGCAAATCGCCATCGCTATTTTCACGACCGGCTGCCCCGTGGGCATCGCCTACCCGCTTTGCGAGGAAAGCCAAGTTCAAAAAATTGACAAAAACCTGCTCGGCACGTGGAAGTCCGTTTCCGATTCTGCCGAAATCCTGGAAGTGAAAATCTCTAAAGAAGACGATGTCACTTATGCCGTGGAAGTCCTTAGTCAGGGAGAAAGTTATATGGTGGACGATACTGAATTTTTCAGTTGGACGACCAAACTCGACGGGCATACCTTTATTTTTTCGCAGGGTACCGACTCCGAAAGCGACGACTATTTTCTTTACGAGTATGCATTTGAAGGCAAAAAACTGGTCATCCAAGATGTTAGCTTGCTCGTCGGCGGTATGGATGCCGTGACCAGCACGGAAGCGTTCCGGGAGGAGTTGTCCGCTTCTTTGAAAATACCAGATTGCCTGACCTCCAGGCTCGAGTACGTAAAACAATAAAAGCCAGTTGGTCAAAAACCCCGTTTGGTGGCCATGCCGCCAAGCGAGGCTACCCACGACCTTTCTGACCGGGAAATCGAAATCCTGGAGCAACTGAGCAAGGGCCTCCGCTACGAACAGGCCGGCCAAAACCTCCACATCAGCACGGGCACGGTGCGGAAGCACATCGAGAACATTTACCGGAAACTCCAAGTACACAACAAGCTGGAAGCCGTGGAAGCAGCAAGGAAAAAGGGCGTGATTTGAGCCAAACCAACAATGCAACAATTCAACTATACAGCAATTCACTACCTTTCGCCCTCACCAATTTCACTTTCATGCAGCTCAAGATTTTTTCCGATTACCAAGCACTTTCAAATTACGCCGCCGAGGTCATGCTGGCGCAATTGGAGCGCAAACCAGACAGCCTCATCGGGCTGGTTTCGGGCGACTCACCGAGGCTTGCCTACGACCTTTTTGTGGAAAAAGCCTTGGCAAAAGGCGTGGATACCAGCCGACTGTGCTTCGTTGGCTTCGATGAATGGGTGGGCATTCCGCCCGAAAACGAGGGAAGCTGCCACCGCTTCCTGCACCGCCATGTTTTCGACCCGCTGCATTTGCCGAAAGCGAACTACCATGTCTTCGATGCGCTCTCCTCCGACCTCGACGGCGAGTGCCAAGCCATGAACGCCTTCATTGCCCAGCGGGGCGGCCTCGACCTGCTCCTCGTTGGCGTCGGGATGAACGGCCATATCGGCTTCAACGAGCCGGGCGTTGACTTCGGCAACTACGCCCATGTGCAGTTGCTGGAGGAAATCACGCTCAGCGTCGGCCAAAAATACTTTCAGGAAGCCACGGAATTGAAGTACGGCATCACGCTCGGCCTGCGCCACCTCACCGAGGCAGCGCACGTGCTGATGTTGGCCAACGGCCAAAAAAAAGCGGCCATCATGCAGCAAGCATTGGAAGGTGTTGTCGGAAAAGAATTGCCCGCCAGCATCATCCGCACCCACCCCAACAGTGAGGTGCTGCTCGATGAAGCGGCTGCGGGGGAGCTTAACCGCTGACCCCTAAAGGGGAACCCACGGACATTCAGACTGTGGGTTGATTTCAGATTTCTTGAAGTTCCGATAAATAGGTTTCCATGGGTTCCCCTTCAGGGGTCAGGGGCTAATTCATCGAAAAAATGGGCGCTTCGGCGTTCACGCCAGAGTAGAAAGTGAGGAGGTTGATTTTATACTGCATGAAACGGATGAGGGGCAACTGCGAAATCAGTTGCAGCACATCCAGTTCGGAGTTGGCGTTGATGGTGGCCCAAATCTTGGAATTGTCGAGGGAGAGGGCATAATTGACCAGCTTCCCATCCCGGAAAAGCTTGTTGACTTTGGCCCGCTGGTGCGGTATTTGGCGCAAGAATTCTTCTGACAGCACTTTTGGGAGCGAAAAATCCACCATGAATTGGTATTCCTGTTGCATTCAAATGACAGTTAGGAAGTTAGGAAATCTAGTAGTCCATAATGTGTGTTCGTGACTTTCCGTCTAACTTCTCAAAAGGGGTCTCCTTTTTCGAGGGCGCAAATGTATAGGAAAAATTTGTCCAGTGCTTGTTTGCAATATTTATTTTATCCACAATTTGTCGGACAGAACACACTGCGCCCTGTCTTCGCCTCAAACCCTCCATCTCTCAAACCCTCAACCTCGCCTTACGCCATCTCCCGCTCGTAAAGCGCCTCCCGTTGCACCCGAATCTTCTCCGACTTGATGTACTCGTCAAACGTCATCAAGCTGTCAATATAACCCGTTGGGCCGATTTCGATGATGCGGTTGGCGACGGACGACAGCAAGGCGTGGTCATGCGAAGTCATGATGAGGTTCCCTTTGAACTCAACCAAGGCGTTGTTCAGCGCCGTGATAGATTCCAGGTCGAGGTGGTTCGTCGGCTCGTCGAGGAGCAGGAAATTGGGGCCACCCAACATCGCCTTCGACAACATGCAGCGCACTTTTTCACCGCCTGACAGCACGCTCGACTGCTTGTAAACCTCCTCACCGCTGAACAGCATCCGACCAAGGAAGCCCCGGATGAACTGTTCGTCCTTTTCCTTGGAATATTGGCGAAGCCAATCCACAAGGTTCACGTCGTTTTTGTCGGTAAAAAACTGCGTATTCTCGTTCGGCATGTACTCCACCGTGATGGTTTGGCCAAATTCGATAGTGCCAGTGTCCGCAGGTGTCACGCCCGCCAGCACGTCGTACAGCGTGTTCACAGCGGTGGTGTTGCGGCCCAGCAGGGCAATCTTTTCGCCTTTGTTCATCGTGAAACTGAGCTTGCTGAACAGCAGGTCGCCGTTCTGGTCGTGCTTGCTCAGGTTGTTCACCCGAAGTATTTGGTCACCGGGTTCCCGGTCTGGCCGAAAATGGATGAACGGGTACTTGCGGCTCGACGGCTGCATCTCGTCAATGTTCAGCTTCTCCAGTGCCTTCTTGCGGCTGGTGGCCTGGCGTGACTTGGAGGCATTGGCGCTAAATCGGGCGATGAACTCAATCAACTCGGCCCGCTTGGCCTCGGTCTTCTTGTTCTTGTTCGCCATCTGCGAAATCATGAGCTGGCTGGTCTCGTACCAGAAGGTATAGTTGCCCGTAAAAATGCGGATTTTCTTGAAGTCAATGTCCACCATGTGCGTACACACCATGTCCAAGAAATAGCGGTCGTGCGACACCACGATGACCGTGTTCTGGTAGTCCGCCAGGAAGTCGGCGAGCCAGGTGGCGGTTTCCGCATCGAGGTCGTTGGTAGGTTCATCGAGGAGCAGCAGGTCGGGGCTGCCGAACAGCGCCTGTGCCAGCAAAACCTTCACTTTTTCGGGGCCGGTAAGTTCCTTCATCAACTTGTAGTGCAGGTCTTCCTTGATGCCCATGTTGCTCAACAACTCGGCGGCATCGCTCTCCGCCGTCCAGCCGCCCATGTGGCCGTATTCGTTTTCCAGTTCGGCGGCTCGAAGCCCATCGGCCTCGCTGGCATCGGGGTTCATGTAGATGGCATCCTTCTCCTCGTGGATGCGGTACATTTCCTTGTGCCCCATGAGCACGGTGTTCAGCACCGTCTCCTCCTCGAACGCAAAGTGGTTCTGCGTGAGCACTGCCATGCGGTTGCCGGGGTCAATGCTGATGCTGCCACGGTTCGGCTCTATCTCGCCGCTTAGAATCTTCAGGAAGGTGGACTTGCCCGCCCCGTTGGCACCGATGACGCCGTAGCAGTTGCCACGGGTGAACTTCAAGTTCACTTCATCGAACAATACCTGGCGGCCAAATTGAAGGCCTACGTTATCTACTGTGATCATGTTTGCGTCTGTGTTTGTGATGGTGTTTTGGGGAAAAGGCTGCAAAGATAGGAATTTGTGGGGGAAAAATTGGGGTGCGGAAGAATGCCATTTTGTTGTGCGGAAACGCTGTTCCCAACTTGCCCTGTAAGGATTTTGCATTATCAGCGATATGTTGTTTTTTGCACCCGCTTTGATGAATGCCAACAGAAGATAGTTTACCTGCATACAGCTTGGGAAAACTGCATGAAACCGAAGAAGATGACCAGCTCCAGGCATTTCTGGTTTAGACTTGGCAAGTTTTTGCCCAAAAAAGCCCTCGAACTCATCGCCGAAAACAAGCGCACCCGCTCGCCTACCTCTATCTCGGAAACCTCCAAGTGTCGGAGGTGCCGGAAAAGGTGTTTTCAACAGAAAACTTTGTAATTTTAGGTCTCGTTTGAAAATAAATCAGATGTCATGGTTACAAAAGTTCGAATTTGCTCAAAAACATCCATTTAACAGAGCAGGAGTTTCTGGTAGAAATGTCGCTTTGGCTTTTCGCTGCCAAGAAAATCTCGTTTGGCATGGCAAGAAAGATGGCAAGCATGGATGTTTTTCAATTCCAAGATTTATTGGATGAGCGGGGCATTACCATCCACTACGACGTAGATGAATACCTTACCGACTTAAAAAACCTGCAAATCCTGAAATGACATGGTCGTCGTCAGTGATACTTCCCCGATTAGCAATCTTTTTGGGATTGGAAAAGTGGAAAAGAATCGCATTGGAATATTTGGGTTTGGGAAAACACTTAAATTTGTAGAAAATTAATCAGCATGGAAAAAGCAATCATCATCCGCAAAATCAATCAAATGCCCGACAACCTGATGGGCATTGTCTCCGAATTTTTGGACAAATTGGTGCAAGGATATGAGCTTGGCTTCAAGCAAGGGAACGAACTTTCCGAGGCAGAAAAGGAGGAAATCTTGGAGGCATTAGCAGAATACGAAGTCCAACCTGAAACAGGGGTCAGATGGGAGAACCTAAAAACCGAACTGACCACCAACCATGCCCTTTAGTGTAATTTTCACCAAACGAGCCAACCAAGACCTACAGGAAATCTTGGATTATTACAACAGGGAAGCCCCACACACTACCCAAGCCTTCCTTCGTGAATTTATTGCCGCTGTTGATTTTGTGGCCGAAAACCCAAAAGCCAACCCAGTTGCTTTCTCCAAAGTTCGCAAGAAAGTCTTGCCAAAATTCCCTTTCAACATCTTCTACTCCGTAAAAGAAAAGAAGATGGAAGTAGTGATAGCCAGAATCTGGCACCATAAACGCAACCCAAAGAAAATTATCGGTTAACCCCTTCATCCCTCATTCCTAATCCCTCATCCCTGTATGGACGGACACAAAAAAGCCCTCGAACTCATCGCCGAAAACAAGCGCACCCGCTCGCCTACCTCTATCTCGGAAACCTCCAAGTGTCGGAGGTGCCGGAAAAGGTGTTTTCAACAGGAAACTTTGTACTTTTAGGTCTCGTTTGAAATTCAATGAAAATCACATGGTACTAATCATCGAATCCAACAACACTGACGCCATTCAAGCCATCTCCGCAGTGGCAAAGGCATTGAATGTTAAGGTGAAAGTCGAGCCGGATGAAACAGTAGTCTCAAATGCGGAAATACAGCGTCGAGTCAAAATTTTGAAAACATTCAAAGGCGCTTTGAAGCAGTACGCAACTGGCTATCAGCCCAATAAACACGATTGGTATCAGCAATAGCACGAACCCTATCATCCCTCATTCCTAATTCCTCATCCCTGTATGGATGGTCACAAAAAAGCCCTTGCACTCATCGCCGAAAACAAGCGCACCCGCTCCTCTTTCCTCGACCTCGGAAACCTCGGACTGACGGAGGTGCCGGAGGAGGTGGGTGAGTGTGTGTGGTTTAGAACCAGTTTGAAAGTTATCATAGTTTGAAAACGCCAAAGAAGAACCATGAAAAAAGCTATCAAAGGATTTTTAAGAGGCATAATTTTAAGTTTAGAGAAAGAATTTGACTCAATTACATCTGACAATGTAAAGTTGTCTCGTTACTTAGTTTATTTGATTGCATTCCTCATTATCATTGTTTCTTTTTTTACCAAAAAATGCCTTTTTTCGAAAGATGTAATAGAAAACGTTAGAATTGAAATGATAGGAATGCTCTTTGACGCTATTATATTGCTGGGGATTTTTCAATGGATTTTAGTAAAAGGAGAGAAGAAAAGAAGAATTGAACACTTGAGAAATGAAGTTGAGGATTTCGTTCATTGGAACTCGGAAGAGGCTAAGTTTAGAATCCGGGGTAATTTATATAGATTGAATATAGAAGGGGTGACAAATGTCAAAATGAAGTACCCAATAGCGAATGAATATCTTGACCTTTCAAACATGAGTTTGCGAGATATAAAGTTGTGTAAAGCAGAACTGAACAATGTTGATTTCTCTGGCTGTGACTTAGCCAATGCTGATTTTAGCGAAATAAAGTATGCTACCTCAGTTAAGTTCAATTATCAGCCAAATGGAAAGGGAGGGTTGATTTATGCGAAGTTTAAAAACGTTCATTTGCAACTGTTTCAGTTCCAAAATGCATATTTGGGATTTGCGGACTTTTCTAATGCCATCTTGTCAAGAGTAGACTTTTCAGGTGCAAGATTGAAAAGTGCAAATTTCCAAGCAGCCAAATTGTACGATGTCAACTTGGAAGGCGTCGAAGTTGATGAGAACTTTGCTCAAAAAGTCGGGGATTGGGAGATATTATGGTGGTCAAATGGAGCAGAGAAATCTTTATTTGATGACTACGAAATTCAAGAACGTAGAATACCTGCACAAACTGGAGTTAGTGAACATGCTGAATATTTTCTAAGGAAAAGAAACCCTTCTCCATCAATTGTAGGACAATTAAGATTTAGTAGATAAACCGAATAAAATCTTGAAACCATGACCGAAGGACACAAACGAGCATTGGAACGCATCGCCGAAAACAAGCGCACCCGGTCGCCTTTCCTCGACCTCGGAAACCTCGGGCTGACGGAGGTGCCGGAGGAGGTGTTTGAGTGTGTGTGGGTGGAGTTTTTGAGTTTTGGAACTTGGGCATTCGTTCCTCGCAAGAAGAGTAAGTACACATTAAAGGGTGTTCCCCCAAGCTTTTATAAAAAGCAAACTACGACTAAGAAAACATCAATACCTGGTTACGATACATATTTTACTTTTATTTCTAAAAATGATTCAAAGAAAATCCAAGTACAATGGTCATTTTCGAAAAATGATATCGAAATAAATAATATCAATGACATCCCAAAAAAACTTAACAAACTTGATAAATTAATAGGATTAGTATTTGATTCAAACAAGCTTTTGCGTATCAATCCTGAATTTGTAATTGAAAATAAATTCATTGACTTATCCAACAATAAGATATTCTATTTAGATAAAAAAGCATTTATCTCTAATATTAAATTAACATGGGAATTACATCCTCCGTTCGACAATTTTTTATTCAATATGCATGGCACTATAGGTTGGAGTGGCACTTTAAATCAACCGGGTATAGTTTTAGTAAATGAAAATCCACTGATGTCGCCACCCCTTGAAATCTTCAAAAAAGGGGAAAAAGCAATAGATGCTTATTTTCAATCAATAGCTGGAGACTCTCCAACACTTCTGGAATTTTTCTCTGAATCAGAATTTGATAGTGAGCGAGAAAAAGATTATAAAAAAAGAGTTTTAATTGAACTTAATAAAAGATTAAAAGTAGAAAAAGAAAGCCCTAAGCCATTAAACCAACTCAAAACCCTCCTCGTCGGCGATGGCCTCTCCGGCAAAACCTCTCTCCTCAAACAAATCCTCAAAAAGGAATTCGACGCAGGTGAACCTCAAACCCACGGCATCAATATCTACCCCAAGGACATCGAAATAGCAGGCGAAAGCATCCACGTCAAATTTTGGGACTTCGGCGGCCAGGAAATCATGCATGGCACCCACACTTTTTTCTATTCCAAGCGCTCCATCTACCTGCTCGTGCTGGACGCAAGGCGGGAGGGCAAGGAGGACTACTGGCTCAAGCATATCGAGAGCTTCGGCGGCGACTCGCCCGTGCTGGTGGTGCTGAACAAGCTGGACGAGAACCCCAGCTTTGATGTGAACCGGGCGTTTTTGCAAAACAAATACCCAAATATCGTGGGCTTCGTGCGGGTGTCCTGCAAGACGGGCGAAGGCATTGACCGCTTGGTGCAGGAACTCGAAAAGCAAATCCACGCCCTCGAAATGCGCCGGACGCCCTTCGCCAAATCCTGGTTCGAGGTGAAGGAGGCGCTCGACACGATGGGCAAGGATTATATCACTTATGAGGACTACTACGCCCTCTGCCACGAGAAGGAGGTGACGGACGAGACAGCGCAGAACGTGCTGCTGCAGTTCCTCCACGACCTCGGCATCGTGCTGGCCTTCCGCAACCTGGAACTTCACGACACGCAGGTTATCAACCCGCTCTGGCTCACCAATGCGGTCTATCGCATCATCAATTCCAAGCTGGTGGCTGGGAAGAAGGGTTACCTCCATCTCTCCGACCTCGAAGGCATCCTCAATGACCCAACCTACGCCCACGAGGGCTTCAAATACCCCCGGAACAAGTTCCTTTACATCGTGAAAATCATGCAGGAGTTCGAGCTGTGCTACCGCATCGCCGAGGACGTGTTCATCGTGCCCGACCTGCTCACGGTGGAGGAGCAGCCCGTGCCCGGCTTCGGCTACGACACGGCCCTGCGCTTCGTGCTGCAATACGACTTCCTTCCCGCCTCGGTGCTGCCCCGCTTCATGGTGCAGTTGCACACCCGCATCGTGGAGGGCGAGCAGTGGCGCACGGGCACGGCGCTCGAAGACCCCATCTTCAAGAGCAAGGCCGTGGTGAAGGCCGACCGGGACGAGAAGCGCCTCTACCTCTGGGTGAACGGCGCCGACCGGGACAACCGCCGCAATTTCTTCAACTTCATCCGCAAGACCCTGCACGACATCCACGACAGCTTCGAGAAACTGACGGTGACGGAACTGGTGCCCGTGCCTGGCCACGACGATATTTTCATCGAATACGCCGAAATGGTGGGCTACGAGGAAATGGGCCTCGCCGACTACCCCGTGGGCAAACTGCGCCGCAAGTTCAACGTCGAGGAAATGCTCAGCGGCCTCGAAGCCCCGGAGCGCCGCCAGCCCCGCCGCCATGCGCCAGTGAAGGTCTTCGTCAGCTACTCCCACAAGGACGCCGAGTACAAGGACGA
Source organism: uncultured Saprospiraceae bacterium (assembly GCA_964508135.1). Lineage (GTDB taxonomy): Bacteria > Bacteroidota > Bacteroidia > Chitinophagales > Saprospiraceae > UBA6168. The sequence continues at coordinate 14,488 of CAZDSU010000065.1, read as the reverse complement.
ACTTGTGACTGCCCTCGCCTACCTCTCCCGCATGGAGGAAATCGAGCTTTGGCAGGATGGCCGCATCGAGGCGGGCATGGAGTGGCGCAAGGAGATTTTTGAGAAACTGGCGGAGGCGGAGATTGTGATTTGTCTCGTGAGCAGTAATTTTATTGCCTCGGATTTTTGCTATTCAGAAGAACTGAAGCAGGCTTTGGAAGGGCATGACCGGGAGGAGAAAATCGTTATTCCCATCGAAATCAAAACCTGTGCATGGAAGAAATTAAAACCTTTGGGTGAGATACAAGGCGTCCCCTCCAAACCCATCAGCCAGTTTGCGGAACATTCAGATGGTTGGGGGGAGATTTTCAACCAGATGGAGGGGGCGGTAAAAAGTGTACGGGAAAGAAGGGGGCATTAAACTTCATCATTAAAAACAAAGCATCATGCCATTCAGCTACACCAATCGCTGCGGAGCGCAGCATTTTTTCAAAAAAACAGCCACGAAAAAGGGCGGCTACCGCTACTACATCACCAAAAAGGCGGACGATACCGATTTGATTGATGAAGTTCCAGAAGGCTTCGAAGTGAAGGAAATGCCTTATGACGGGAAGGTGATTATTCGCAAGATAATCCCATCTCAAATCCTGCCCGATGAGGCGGCAATTGTCCAACAAGCTATGGAGCGCCAATCGCCCGTCAAGGATTTCATGGTCCGAGTGGAAGGGGACGCCATCGAGATTCATATTTCACAGTTTAGTCATTACCATGATGAATGGTACCCCACTGCAGCGGAGGTTGAGGAATCTTTCGACAAAAACGTAGCTTTATGGAAGCGATATGATTGGATATTGAGCTTTGTTTTAGCAGATGAGAATCTCCGAATATGGTCAGTTATAAGAAAAGCCGATGTCATGTACGATGCAGTAGAAATAGAGCGTTCCACCAACTTAAATATTCTGTCAGAGAAATACTGCTACCACGTGGGTAGGGCGTCGCTAATTAACTTCTGGATTCCGGGAGAAGATTGGTAGAATATCCTCGATGAGAAACAAGTGTGAAGTGCAGCAGACGAAGTCCGGCGCTAGCGGAGTACTGCGGGCTTGGTGCTGCAAAACCCCTAACTTTGCGTCCTATCCCCAGACAGTATATATGTTTGGAGAAAAAACAAAGAAAACCCACAGCTATTATTCCCCTAATTATGCGCACAAAATCCACATTCCCCATTCTTTTTTTCCTTTTGGTTCTCAACGTAGGCTGTTCAGAGCAGCCACCCTTGTCAGGCACTGTATCTATGGGCGACGATGGTGAATGGAAACCGATGGTTTATCTCCTAGACCCCGGAAGTTGGGGCGGCATTGGTGGCAGTTTTGCCGGAACGGTGCTTGATTCGGCCATCATCCGGGAGGACGGGCAGTTTGCTTTCGCTACCATGCCGGATGCATCCGAACCAATGCTGCTTGAATTGGCCGTCCAGCGGAAAGGAGGGGCTTTTTTCGCAAACAGGTTGGACAATGAAAGCCCAACTACTGCCAATTATTTCCCCATCGTCTGGAAGAACGGGGAAGCCATTTCCATCTCGGCAGCGGCAGCACATTTTCAAAAGACTTTTTCCATAAAAAACCCTTCCCAGGAGAACACTGCCATGATGCAGTTGCGTGACATCCGGCAGGCTGCTTTCGACCAGTTCCTTGCCGGAAAAGCGGCCGGTGCGCACGATGAATCCGCCTTGCTGGATGAGGAAAAAGCGTTTCAGTCCTTTCAAAAGCCCATGATGCAATTTGCGGAAGAAACCACGTACCTGTTGCCCGCCCTGACGGCCATCCGATGGGTGAGCATCGAGCAGGATTATGAGCGGGTGCCCGAATTCATGGTGTCGCAGGCCGAAAAATGGAAGGCGGCAGCGCCCGGTCATCCTTGGGTGGCGCAGTTGGCCGTTGTCGGCGACCGCAAGTCTTTGCCCGTTTTGGTTGGAGACGAGATTCCCGATTATCCCATGCCGATGCTGTCGGGCGATACCATCCCGCTGCGGCAATTGTTGGGCAAACGGCTGACCGTGCTCGACCTCTGGGCCTCTTGGTGCGCCCCTTGCCGCAAGCAAAACCGTAATCATCTGGTGCCGCTTTGGGATAAATACCATGCCGCAGGGTTCCAGGTTGTCGGCTATGCCCTCGATGCGGACCGTGGGACCTGGGCCTCTGCCATCGAAAAAGACGGTGCCGACCGCTGGCCCCATGCCTCCGACCTCCGTGGGGATGATGCCCCCTTGTTCAAGGAATTGCGACTGACCACCATCCCCGCCAATTTTGTGCTGGATGCAGCTGGTAAGGTGGTGGCCAAAAACCTGCATGGGGAAGAATTGGCGGCGTTTGTGGAGCATTATTTTCAATGAAACCGCTGGCGCAGGGTTTGCGAATCAAAAACGACAACGCTGGTTCAAGGCTCCTCGACTTGAACCGGATATCAGCACGTTTTTAACGTGCGTAGGCACGGCTTCCAGATTGCTTTCGTCAATAGAGGGAACAAGTCAGGAGACTGCTCCAGCGGAAATATAAAAACGGGCTTACAGCATGTGTGCTGTAAACCCATTTTGTAAGAAAGAGAGGGAAACGTGTACTTCTACAACAGACTTCGCTCTATCTATGGCAAAATTCCAATTACCTGGACGGAGATGGAAATGCTTGCGTTCGCATCTACGTTAAGGTTGGTCAAGTTGAGACCAAGATTGGTCAGTAGCTCCAGTTGAAGCTCGCCTTTGACGTCCAGTTTTCCGTCGTTGTCAGAGTCCTCGTACCCGATGAAGTGCAGCTCATAATCGCCTTCTTCGAGGAAGGCCAGTGTGTATTTGCCCTGTCCGTTCACGGGCGCACTGGTCACGGCGTTCTTGAACTGCAACTGGCTCTCGCCCTGGGCTTGCATTTCGGTCGCCTTGTTGAAGGAGCCTTTTTCGTAGGCATACACAATGATTTTCTCACCGCCGAAGCCCAGATTGTCGGCACAGGTACCGTCCACTTTCCCAGTATTGGCCTTAGCTACGAACCTCACGGCGCTGCGCAATTCGGCTTCACTCACGAAGTCGTACTGGTCGCCAGCTTGCGGGGCATCCTCGTAGCGGATAGCTTTTCGGAGGTCGAAGTCGAGCACAACGTTGGTAGTGCCATCTTCCTGCACCGCAAAACTACCTGTGTTGATTTTGATTTCGTTGGATGCGCTTGCAGCGGCTTGCAGGTTGTGCTTCACGTTGTCGGTACTAAGCACGTAGCAGCCTGGAGCGTTGCCGTCTGCATCGGCTTGGTAATCAAGTACCAAGGTCACATCGGTGTAAGTACCTGCATCGAGCTTGGTGGTGCCGAGCAGCTTGGTAGTGCCCTGTTGGTAGGCCATCAGGTCAATGGTCTGCTTCGAAAAGCCGCTTATTTCCTTGCCGTCAACTTTCACGGCTGTAACGGTTACGAATGTGCCCTTTACATTGGCATCATCCACTGGACCGTCTGTAATTTCGAACTGCGCCGTCCCGGTCAGGTTCGAGTTGTCGTCGTCTTTCGTGCAATTCGTAAAAAGGACGGTAGTTCCGAGTAACAATGCTACTGCCAAAAAATGATTCATGGTCTTCATAAACACGTAGTTTTTGATGATGAAATATGCTGCCAGTGGAGGGTAGTGTGCGATTTGCCCACCGCCTGACAGCATTAGTAATACGAAACAATAAAGGGTAGAATTACGCGCTTATAAGCTGTTTTTTTGGTGAAAATCCCTCTCCTTCAGTACTCGGTTTGGCACTTAAGAAGGAGAGGGACGAACTATTATTGACTAAACACAATAACTTAAATTTGGGTACTGCACGGCTATTGTATGGAGGTTGCCGTCGCTAACTTGTTGATTATCAATGGTTCAATTTTTTTCATGCTTTTTTTTGCTTCATTTTTGAACCCGTTTCGGGAGAAAATCCACAAATAACAACTTGGGAATAGAGTTAGCCAAGGCATGTCAAAAATGTAATTCATTCATTACCAAGCATTTGTTCAAACAGTCCTTCCATACAATAGCCGCGCAGTACCTAAATTTGGGTAATACCCAAATATTGGCTGAATACACCTACAATCCATCAGGCATTTTTTGGCCTATATATTGAATCCTTATGCCTTTTACATAAGGAACACTTTTTTTACTGGACGCATAATAACATAGATAGGCTAAATGCCTTTTTTGTTCAATTTTATACTTATTTATTATCAAAACAATATCGCAAATCGTTCATTTTCAATACTTTAAAAATCCACATCATTGAACAAAGGGCTAAAGAAGCCGGAGCGGACGTTTCAGCTCCGGCATTCTTAATCATACCAATCTATATGAACTATATTATTTATACTCGGCGATAATAGGTTTTGTGCAAATCACAAATTATAAACTGCTGCCCCTCCTCGCCGCCTCCGGCGGCTCGTCGGGGGAGAGGGTCTTTTGGCTGGGCTGGCTTGAAGCGCCCCAAGCCCCTATTTGCACAAAACCTATTAGTGCGAAGTATAGTTATGCACAAAATGGAAGATAGATAGGAGTGTAAATGATATGGCATTGAGCCATACATCAGCATTAATACTTTAACGCCCCCAAATGTCTTATAAGCTATTTAAGTTCAAAACTGCCCGTGCCAGAAAGGAAGCCCTTGTTGTACACTTCAACTTGGTACTTGCCCGCCTGAAAGGCCAAACCAGGAGCCCAGAGCAGGCATAATTCCTGCTCGTCATTCATATACTCTGTTTCCGAAAACTGTGTGTAGCGGATTTCTTCGCCTGTTTTGGTTAAACTGATGGCGCCAGAGCCAAGGCTTTCAATGGCCAGCGTTTCGCCACCCGGATTGACCACTCGAACAAAAAACTGCTCAACGCCCGGTTTCACTACATCGTTGGGCATGGTCGTGAAGCATATCTTCAATTCATCCACTTTCTTGGCCGACTTTTTCTCTGGCGTCTTGCCGTTCGACCTGATTTTCAGTCCTTCTACTTTTATGTTTTCCACCTTGATGACCGAGCCAATTTTCACCGACTTGGAGTATTCCAGGTTCTGGCTGACGAGCATTGCCTTGGCCTCGTTGAGTTGTGCATTCTCCATGATGCGGCCTTGGAGGTCAGTGTTCAAGGCATTCTTGTCTGCCGCAAGTCGGATGATGTTTTCTGTCAGTTCGCTGTTCCGCGCCAGCAATTGCTCGATTTCCGAACGGGCCTCACCCATTTGGGCTTGCAGGTTTTCCAATTCCTTGCGGACTTGCTTCAGCTTTTTGCTATCCACGAGCAAGTCCTCGATTTTCGCTTTCCGGGCATCCAGTTCCGTTTTTTGAGCCTCTATGAGCTCGTTCATTTCGGCGTTGATGCCTTTGTAGCTTTCAAGTTCTGCCATTGCCTCGGCGTACTCGTCGTCAAGTGCTGCCTTGAGGGTGTGCGCCTCGTTTATTTCGTTGTACGCCTGCTCCAACTCCTTATTTTTATTGACGTTGGAGTAGGTAAGAAATCCAGCGGTAATGACCATCAGTACACATAATGAACACAATGCGATGAAAAAGTGCTGATTAGGCGGCGACGCCGGTTGGGATGACGGTTGATTGGTCATGGCTAGTATTTTTTTGGTTAGAAAATATTGCCTTGTTAGCGTCCTGTCAGCGGCTAAGTATTTTGGAATGAGGATTCTTAGTGTTCCAAAATGCCTCGGGCATCGAGGCTAGAAAGTTGTTTTCGACAAGGTTAGTTAAAACGATAAGGCAAGTTTTAGCTTAAATGTTCACTGCCATGTAAATTTTAATTGCAAAAAAAAATTGCACTCCCCAACTTTTAGTGCCGCATTGGCAGAAAATAAAGGATAAATACCTGTTTTTACACACAATCAGGCAGGAGACCTTTCGTTCGTCAAGGAGGGGCTAGGTTGGACTTGGATTCCGTTCCTACAAGACTTTTCACTCAGTTCACAGCACTATCTTCTCCAAAAATGCTCGTACAACGCATAATTCATTAGCTTTAGTGGCTCAATTGATTGGAGCATCCTGTTAGTGTTCACTAAAACTTATCGTGATGACAAGAACTTGCATTTCCACCCTCGTTTTACTGCTGGTCTCCCAGCTATTCTTGGCCTGCAAAGTGCCGAGTGCGTCCCGGCCACCCGTGGTAAAAGCAGATTCAGGACTTCGATTTGAAGAAGAAAAGCTGCCCAGCGCAAGCCCCTGCGCCGTTTGCGTCGGGTTCTCCGCAACTACCAGGTACGTTCGGGGCAACATCACTTGGAACATCTGCCTGTCCGACCAGCCCAGAGGGTATTTGGATTTGAAGCTATCCAAAACTGGCCGTACCATCAAACTGCGCTTGATTCGTGACTGCGGCGACCTTGCCTCGGTCAAGGTGTTGCATTGCCCCGACGAAAGTAGCGGTGAAATCATCGTCAATACCAACAATTTCAGCGAGGGCAACAGTCAGGTAGCCGTCTTGGAAAGTGGCGCTTCCTCTCCAATTTTACGGGTCACCATCCCATCCAGCAACCAGATAGGAATTGAGCTTAAATCAGGTTGGAGGCTGGACTATGGAAAACAGGCTTGCACCGCCGGAGGGAATTGAACGCAGTTGGTCTTTTCTAACAAAAACCGACTGAAGGTCAAATAGGCGAAAGTACCTAGTGCTGTATTTTTTTGACAAAAATCACCCATTAACGCTGTCAAACACCATTGTAGCCCTTCTGTCAATGGAGGCAACTTGCGCCGAATGAACATCCTCCCATTTTGGAATATGGGCATTTTTAAAACTTAAAAACAATGCGATGATAAGCGTATCCATTTTTTATCCAAATACCAAAGAAAGCCTGTTTAATCTGGAGTATTATGTCACGCAGCACATACCGATGGTAGAAATGCTGTTGAAGCCAATGGGGATGGAGGAGGTGTTGATAGACGAGGCGATAGGTACGCCAATGCCAGAAGTGCCTGCCCCCTATTCGGTCATAGCACATTTGGTTTTCAAAAATTATGAGGAGATGGAAATGTGCATGGGGCATTACGGAGAGGAGTTGATGAAGGACGTTCCAAACTTCACCAACGTGAAACCCTTGGTGCAAATAAGCAGAAGATTGTAATGCCTGCTCAGGTGTCCGATATGCCTAATGTGTCGCCGAATCAACACGAGCATCAACTTTGATTTGCACTCAATAAGATGTCCACAATTAAGCGTCGTGGAGCATTTTGTTTATTAAATTTGCCTGACTTTTAATCCTATGCCTGTTCAGGCAAACAAACATACATGACCTTTCTCGACAAGAACTTTCCCATTGAAAATCCCGATACGGTGCTGCTGTTCGAGGAGCTTTCCCTGTGGTCGTCGTATTTTGGAAAACTGCTGCTTGACCACGTCCCGCTGCGCAAAGGCATGTCCGTGCTCGATGTGGGCTGCGGTGCTGGCTTCCCACTTTTCGAGCTGGCCAACCGCCTCGACGCCAATTCCAAACTCATCGGCCTCGACCTCTGGGAAGCTGGCTTACAGCGGGCCAAATGGAAGCTGCAACACCACAAGCTCCTTCCCAGCGTCGAAATCGCCCTCGGCGACGCCGCCAAAATGCCCTTCCCCGACAAATCCTTCGACCTGATTACCTGCAACCTTGGCATCAACAACTTTGATGACCCTGCAGCAGTCGTTCGAGATTGTCATCGGGTGCTCAAGCGGGATGGCCGCCTTTGCCTGACCACCAACCTGGAGGGACATTTCTTGGAGTTTTACACCGCCTTCGAGGCCACGTTGCGAGAGCTGGGGATGGATGAATATCTGCCAAAACTGAAAGCCCAAGAGCAGCACCGTGGCACCGACGAGACCGTGCGTGACCTCCTCGAAGACGCCCGCTTTTCGGTACTGAAAATCGTACGTGACAAATTCCAACTTCGCTACGTGAACGGCACGGCACTTTTCAACCATTTCCTAACGGCCATTGGGTTCTTGCCGGGCTGGCGCAGCGTAGTGCCTTCCGAGGTGGAAGCGAAGGTTTTTGCCCATCTTGAAAAAAAGCTGAACGAGCAGGCCGACTGGGACGGAGAACTAAAAATGACCGTGCCGGTGCTGTACGTGGAGGCGGTGAGGTAGCGTCGGATTTCAGGTAAGAAAATGTTACCTCAGGTAGTCGCTAATCATTCAGCTATTGGGTCAGCCTCCGGCATTTCAAAAAAACTGAAAATGGTGCCGCCATAATTCCGTTGCTGCACGTACCGTGGGTGCATCTCGAACTGGTGTAGGTAGTTGTGCTCCAGCACGAACCAGCCGCCGGGGGCAAGCATTTTTTTTTCAAAAACCAGGTTGGGCAGCGTGTCAATGGTGGGCATTTGGAAGGGCGGGTCGGCGAGGATGAAGTCGTACTGCACCACTGAACGCTCGATGAATTTGAAAACATCGGCGTTCACGATTTTTATAAATTGCTGAATATCAAGCACCTTCGCCGTTTGCTCCACAAATTTTACGCAGCCGGGAAACTTGTCCACGTAGGTCACGTCCTGGCAGCCACGGGAGATGAACTCGTAGCTGTGGCTGCCAGTGCCACCGAAGAGGTCAAGCACTTTCAGTTCCTCAAAATCCAAGGCATGTTGCAGGATGTTGAACAAGCCCTCCTTGGCAACGTCGGTAGTGGGCCTGGTGGGCCACTTGTCGGCTGGCGGATTGAAGCGCCTGCCCTTGAATTTGCCAGAAATGATGCGCATTGGGAGGAAGGGTTTGAGGGTTTGAGAGATTTAGGGTTTGAGAGGGGGCGGCTTATTTGCAGAGGGCCAACGAGAACAGGTCAAAATAGAAATGCGGGGGCAAGTCATTGAACTTCCGGCTGAAGTTCAGGAAGCTGGGGAACGGCACGAATTTCAACTCACCGATGTAGCGGTACAGGGTCTTGAAAATCTCGGCATTGCTCAAAATTTGGCCAGAAAGGTTCAAAGGCTGCTGCGCGGGGTCGAGGTTGTGCTGGTTGTAGGTCAGTAGGATGTAGTAAAGGACATCGCCTGCCGTTTGGTACTTGAAGGAATTGGAAAACAACAGGTTCTTCTTTTCGAACAGCGAGATATAGACATTTTTTTGGGTGAAATGGGCGTAGAGGTTGTGCGTCTGCGCTTCATTGAGCGACTTGCGGCAGCCCAGCAAGTATGGCGTGGTGGTGTTGTAAAACTTGGCGGTGGGGAACTGCTTTTTGAGCACGGCCATCAAGGCCGGGTCGGTTGGGTAGAGGATTTGCAGGGCAAGCTCCTCCACTTCGTCGTTTTGGATGGCATCGGCTCGACCTTGGCCCATCAGTTCGGAGAAGTAGGTGGTTTTTTCGTACTCGTTGTAGAGCCGTGCTGGCACCAGTACCGGCTGGATGTCCGGCATTGTGATCTTCACCCGCCTGAACAAGTAGCCGAGCAGGTCTTCCCTTGCAAAAATCTTTTTGAGTTCGTCGGTGAGGCTGAAAGCATCGGAACCGGGCGCCTGGGCGTAAGGTATCGCCCGCAACAACAGGGCATTGTTGTTATTGGTATCAAATGCGAAATAAACCAAACTGTCCATTCCAATCAGGATGGACAGTTGGTAAGCAGTTGATAATTTCTTGTTGAAGTCAGATTCAAGGATGTCGTAGCTCACTCCCAGCTTCCGGTTAATAAGGGTTTGCCAAGGTCGCCAAATTTGATTTTCTTTTTCGGGTCGTACTTTTCATCGTACTTCTTGAATTTGGCAGCCTTGAAATCGCCCATAAATGTTTCATAAGCAGTGCCTACCTGAACCACATCAACCAACGCAGATTGATAGGTAACGGTATCGGCATGGATGTCGAACTTAGCACCTTCACCGTAAGGCACCATATCAAGGCCTTCCAGTTCGATGCCCATTGACTTTATCGAATCAATGGCTGGCATATAGGTAGTATCGTAGCGGATATCCTTTTGGGTGACGTCGTCTGCGTCGCCATACACCTGAATGCGCATGAACCTCCCATTTTTCAGGGTTTCAGTCAGTGCATCGAAGGAAGGCGCAAACTTGCCCGTGACGCCACGGTATGCCTCTTGAGCTTTTCGGATTTTTACAAGCTTGTCAATTACAGCTTGCTCCCGCACATTTTTTGTTTGCTGAAAAGCAATCGGCTCCTGAATTTGCTTGTAAAGTATGAACCCGAGCACAAGGATGAGCAGGAACATCAGCGCATTGAAAATCGTTCTCTTTTTCATTCCGGTTTGTTTTGATGCAATGTTAGAAGTTTTTTTTAGTTGTACGACATTTCAAGTCGCAATTTTAAGGATCCATCCGGTTTTGAACAGGAGTGAAGTTTAGTTTTTGAAAGAAAGACCAAACTTTTCTTCATTTCCATGCAAAATCACAGGGCATCCCGGTTTTGTTAGATGCTATTCCACAAAATCGCGGCGCGTGGCCCACCCTTTTTTCCGAAAATTGATTTTCTGCCTTTGTTCATCCAATCTTGCACTCACCCGAGTAGCGTGCTCCTTCATCCACTATCAAGTTCTTGGCAGTGATGGTTCCTCGGATGACGGCAGTGTTTTTCAGGTGCAACAACCCTTCTGCTGTCACTTCGCCCTCCACTGTGCCCATGATGATGGCATCTTTTGTGCGAAAGTTGCCTTCAATCCGGCCCATTTCGCCCATCACCAACCGCTGGGAACATTTCACTTCCCCCTTGATTTGGCCATCAAGCCGCACATTTTCAGTTGCGGAAAACTTGCCTTCGATAGTCGTTCCAGCAGCCACCACGCAGGTGTCTTGTGATTCTTTGGAGGCATTTGCGACCACCGTCAGGGTCTTCTCGTTTGTCTGTTTTAATTTTGCGCCGAGCATTTTTGTGTCGTTTTGGATAAAGTTATTGAATGGTTTGACGCAGCATCGCCTTGGCAGTAATGTTGATAAAATCCTGGCTGTCAGGTATTTAAACTTACATGTTCCCAAAAGCAAAAGCCACGGTCTGAATCTCTTTTTTGTTCCTGAGTGTGGTTAGGTATTTTTGCGGCAATATCCGGCTGTCCCTACGGTCATGTTCTGGGCATAAAAGTAGAATAAACAAATAATAAATCTGAAAGGGTGAGCATAATTATTTTGGCCATTGAATCCTCCTGTGATGACACAGCCGGTGCAGTGCTGCGCGATGGCATTATCTTGAGCAACGTGGTGGCCAGCCAAGAAGTACATCGCAAGTACGGTGGCGTGGTGCCCGAAGTGGCCTCCCGTGCCCACCAAGAAAACATTGTTCCGGTGGTGGATTTGGCGCTTCGCAATGCAGGCGTCGGCAAGCACGAACTCACGGCCATCGCCTTCACCAAAGGCCCCGGACTCATCGGTTCGCTCATCGTCGGGGCGTCGTTTGCCAAGGCAATGGCCCTCAGCCTCGGCATCCCCCTGCTGGAGGTACACCACATGCAGGCGCACGTGTTGGCCCACTTCGCCGAAGACCCAAAGCCTGCCTTACCCTTCCTCTGCTTGACCGTTTCCGGCGGCCACACGCAAATTGTTTTGGTGAAAAACCACCTCGAAATGGAGGTGCTCGGCCAGACCATTGACGACGCAGCGGGCGAAGCCTTCGACAAAACGGGCAAGATGCTCGGCCTCGACTACCCTGCCGGGCCGCTCATTGACAAGCTCGCACAGACCGGCAAGCCCGTTTTCAGCTTCCCGGAGCCGCAGGTGCCTGGCCTCAATTTCAGCTTCAGCGGCCTGAAAACTTCCATACTTTATTTCATTAGGGATAAAACAAAAGAGAACCCTGATTTCGTCAGCAACAACCTACCCGACATCTGCGCCTCTGTACAAGACCGAATCGTGAAAATTCTACTGAAAAAACTGCGGCAGGCTGCCGAGCAAACGGGCATTCGGGAAATCGCCATCGCAGGAGGCGTCTCCGCCAACTCAGGTCTCCGTACTGGACTTGAATCAATGGGAAAAAAAGAAGGCTGGAACACCTACATCCCCAGCTTCGAATTCTGCACCGACAACGCCGCCATGATTGCCGTCACTGGGTACTACAAATTTCTTAAAGGTGATTTTGCCGGGCAGGATGCTGCCCCGGTGGCGAGGATGGAATTTTGAGTTATTGGGCAATTGGGTTATTGGGCGATTACGCAAGCCATTGATATTCAATGCTTTAATAGCTCAATAACCCAATTGCCCAATAACTCAATTATCTACTCCATTATCCGCTTTTTCATCTTATCAAACTCCTCTTCTGTGATGATACCACCCGCTTTAAGTTCACCAAGTTCCTTCAGGCGGGTGATGACATCGGCATCAGCCGAGGACTTTTGAGCAGCAGGGTCTGGCACGTACTCGTCGCTAGTCGGCTCAGGGGCAGTAGCCGCTGCCGCCTCTGCTTTTCGCTTGGCTTCCTGTTGTTTGCGAAGCTCTTCGGCCACAGTTTTGCCCTTTTCAAACTGCTCTTTGTAGAGCTTTTTCAGGCGTGCCGCATCGAAGTCGAGGATGGTGCCTCCCGTGTCGAAATGGGTTTTGAACACTTGGCCAAGCGCATAAGTGGAGGCGCCCGCCATGATGGCATTAGCCACGCTGCCCACTATGGTCCCCACTACCGGAATCAGCTTTGCCAAGCTCGCCGCTCCAATCCTTCCCAAGGTGGAAGCCGTCAGCGAACTGACGATGGCCTTGCCCTGGGTCTCACTGAAGTCCATGTCGTACACCTTGCAGAGTTGGCGAATCATGTCCAACTGGGAGGCGCTCACGGCCAGCACATCGGCCACTGGCACAGGGATGGCCCCGGCGCCCATGCTGAACAGCACGTGGTTGCGGACGATGGTTTCAGCGTGTTTTTCACGCTCTTTTTTCACGTCTTTGAAATCGTTCATAACTTTTGATTTGAGCCCTTCGGCTGCTGATTTGATTAAATCTTCCATTTTTAAAAGGTTGAATTTCGTAAAAAGTCTCCAAGTCTAAGCATGTAATTTTACCGATGCTGATTTTCTTCGACGGGACGGCGCGTTTTACCGACTTTAATCAAAACAGCCTTTCTGTACCTTCACTCGCCTTAATGCTCGTCTTTTGGCCTTTTTGATTTCTTTTTTGTTGCTCCGCAATGAAAGCCAGGTGCTCCTCTACCGATAGAAAAAAAGGCGCTCCGAAATCGGAGCGCCAGATTTTCCCGTTATCCGGGATTTTTTGTGTGCGGGCCTAGTTGCCAGGGTTTTCGTTTGTTTGTATCCAGTCGGTGTCTTCCTCTGCAATGGTTTCTACCATTTTTTCAAGGTTTTTCAATGCTTCTGGTGAGCCGTAGTAGTCTTTGATGGTCTTGTTGATGATGCCGTTTTTGAAAGTCACCCAAGTGGTGGGAAGGTCGGTCACCTGCGCAGTGTACTCGTCCTGAAACTGGTCAAAATTGCTTTGTTCAAAAGCCTTGAAAACCGAATTGGTGGCTTCGGGCGAGAGTTTCCTGGTCCAGTCACCTTGCTTTGGCACATTGCGAGTACCCGTGAAGCTGGCGTTGCCCTTGCCGTCGAGCTTAAAGCTGTACACCGGACAGACGCCAAAACAGGGGTCTTTTTTCAACTCAATGAATGTGGTTTCTTCATAATGGTAAGGGTCACATGCCGCAAACAACATGGCAAACACCAGTAGGTAAAAGAATTTTTTCATGACATCAATGTTTAGTGGTTGAAAATCAATGACTTAAATTGCAGGCGTGGACTGGGTGGGACAAAGCTGGGGCCGAAAGGTAGTGCAATCCTGAAAATTTGTGTCAGGTTACAAGCTTTTTTTTAACCTTTGGTGATAAATCAAAGCTTATAAAAATGGAAGAATATCGTGAACTGCTCATCCGGGAAGTGCGCCGCCGATTGATGGACGAAAACGTGCCGCGCATCAAAAAATGCCTTGCCGAGTTAAATACAGAGGAAATCTGGTACCGCCCCAACGAAAACAGCAACAGCGTGGGAAACCTCGTGCTGCACCTCTGCGGCAATGTGAGGCAGTGGCTTTTGAGCGGCTTGGGTGGCTACACCGACAACCGCCGCAGGCAGCAGGAGTTCGATGAACGGTGCACCTTCCCAACTTCCATTTTGATACGGCACCTGGACGAACTGATGGAGGAAGTAAACAAGGTGCTGAACAACTTGACGGCTGAAAAAATCTTGCAACCCGTCGAAGTCCAAGGATTCACGGAGAATGGCGTCAGCGTATTGATGCACGTGGTGGAGCATTTCTCCTACCATGCAGGCCAGATTACCTATTACGTGAAATGGCGGAAAAATATCAATACCGCCTACTACGGCAGCCTTAACCTTGATGCAGTTGGAAGAAGTGGATTTGATTGATCTGTGTGAAAAATGAGCAGGTCGCAGTCCGTTGAACTGGCAAAATACCGATTTTGAGTTCTCTTGCCACCGAGTTTCAACAACTAGCCTCAGTTGTTTCTTGACTTGGGAATGGTAAAAACAAACGTGGTACCGTCCTGTTTTTCAGGTTCCACCCAGATGTGGCCGCCCAGGTTGTTCACGATTTTCTTGCAAGTGGCAAGCCCTATCCCGCTACCC
>CAZDSU010000064.1:0-39413 GCA_964508135.1 uncultured Saprospiraceae bacterium | reverse complement strand
TTTTGGTTTCTTGGTACCTGCGACTTCTTCCATATTTGAGTTTTTTTTCTAATGTAGGGCATTTTGTGGAGAGAGGGAAATGGGCCTGGGTTTGTCTACGCACGGCGGCCTGAGGCCGCCACCTTGGGCCGTGTGATAGCACAGCTATCAACGAGCAGTGCCGTTTTTCAATGGGAAGGGGAGGTGGTTGGCCAGCGGGGTATTTCCCATTCTTTTATTAAGCTTAAAATCATTATCTTTGCTAAGAGAAAACTTCAAAACATGACGGACAAACAACGAGAACAACGAATAAAGCTGTTGAAAGACCAGTTGACCATTGCCGTTTTGTTTGAAAAGGAGTTCAAGGAAAAACTGGGCGTAAAAGGCTACCAAGCATTCATTGACAGCCGATTGGACGAAATCAACTTTCTCAATTCCAAGAAAGACCGTCTGTGACTTCAAAATAAAAAATAGCAACCATGACTTCCAACCATCAGCCTTTCCTTGATAAATACTTTGCGGAAACCGACCGTTTCCAACAACTCACCATGCTGAAAAACTATATGCTGTCCCTCCCATTAGAAGCCTTAACGGAATTTACGATGGAACCCCTGCAATCGCTTGGCAAGGAACTGGAAGGCAACAAACTCACCGAGGCTCAACGGGAAAGCATCTTCGATACTTTAGGGGAATTGGAAGCGATGCTCAGGATGAAGGCGGTGGCGTGAGGTGTATATGACTACACCCTCCAGCGTAATCCTGACTTCACCGAAACTACAACAACTGATTGTCAATCCAAACCACCCCAATGAGCCAGTGATGGCCTTGAGGTGAAAACAATTGACAGTACCGCCGACAACTTGCAGTGGAAACGCACACTGCTCGACACGAGCTTTGCTCGTTGGCGGGCATGGGTTGCGGCCTCTGGCCGCCGTGCGTAGGCCACGCATTGTAGTATACGGAGGCCGGAAGGCACCAAAAGCCGTCAACGAGCAAAGCTCGTGACGAGCAGTGCCGTTTTTCAATGGGAAAGACAGGGGATGCGCCAGCGGGGAAGGCAGGGGGTGCGCCAGCGGGGTTCAGGCTATTTCTTCATTGATGAGATTTCTTTTAACAAACCACTATAATCAGCGCCTTCAGCAAGGAAATCAACGTCATCACATTTGCAATAAAGCCAAATTCTGCAATTCATGATTGGATTTTGATTGTCCAAAGTTTCTCTTTCCTCACTTGTTTTATAAAACCCATCAATAGAAATATCCATAATTTCTAGCTCTCGGTTTCCGATGTTGAATTTTGTTCCGATACCAAAATCATAGTACAATAATTTTGTAAGATATTCAGGTTCTGATAACTCAAATCCAGTATATTTGCCATGTACTGAATCACAAATTCTGACTATTGCTTTCATGCTACTCCAATGTTTATTTTATTAAAATCAATGCCAAATTTTTTTGCCATTAATTTTAACTTCGAATATTCAAGACAAAGATAGGAGTTTTTCAGTCGCAATGAGTAGGATTCACCTCCTGATGTGGAAAGTTGCATACTGGCAAGGACGACGGGGCTTTTGGGCTGCTAAAACATACTTGCAAAAACTGGGTGTTTTATACAAGCATTTTTAGTCCAAATAACAAGGAAGAACACAATTAGCCCATGATAAAACGCAACTGGCCCCATCTGTTTTCGTAAGCAGATATCTTTTTTTATTACCCAAAGACAGCCGATAATTGCAATTGAATTCAGACTGATTTCGATGTATGCACCAACAAGATTGAAATGGCTCAGGTCAACTGCCATGAAAAGAAAGAATGATGCTATATAGTAAATTACATTATCAAAAGATGTCAAAGAATCATACGATTTCAATCTGCGTGTTTCTACATCGAAAATTAAAAGATATAAAGTCCAAATTTGAAGAACGAAGCCAATAGGAGTAATGATTTGTTTGTGCAAGTTACTAGGATTGTTGTTGGTTGATATTCCCAAAACTAGCCAGTACAATAAATAAATCCCTGTCAGCCTCAAGTGAGTTTTGAATAGCATTTTATGAATTTTGGCACTTGTAGAACTAAATATTCAGTATTTAGAGGGATGCTTATCATTGAATGATGATTTACCCCACTAGCTGGTTTCGTACCACAAGTTTGTTATAAGTTGGTAGTCGTTTCATTGTTTAGATATTGATATTCTGACAACCACTTTATTGCTTCCTCGTTTTTTAGTTCAGCAGATTTTTTTATATTCTCAAGTGCAAGTTGTTTTTCCCCTTTGTCGAATTGTCTTTCACCAATTTTTAAGTAGGAGATGGCAAGCATAGTTTTTAAATCTTTACTATCTGGGGCAATTTTTTTTGCTTGGTCATAACAAGCAAGAGCAAAATCATATTGTTCTTTGTCCGCATATTGAACACCCCTTGCAATCCATTCAGCTTCACTTCTCCAATCAATGAGTTCCATTTCTGCCACTTCATCATATTTCATTTGTTTATCCATATAAAATTCACCTACTTCATGATTTTTACGACTTTCCGTAGGTAAATCATCATCTCCTGTGTCAATGAATGAATCTACAAGTAAGGCCTTAATAAAGTCCAGATTTTCTGCAAGTTTGTTTTTATCCGGAACAGGATATATTGATTCCTTTTGATTGAGGTAGTCAATGATGTAATGAATGGCTTTTATAATATACTCCTTGGGAACAGGTAAGATGTTATTTGGCTTATAGATTCCCTTGTAAACTTTTTCGGAGAAAACTTTTCTGTAAGCTGCTACTATTTCTTGCGAAAATGGATAGCAGTAAAAATCATCAAGTTTCCATTTGGTAGGAAACTTAAAATCGTTCTCTCTAAATTTTGCGATTAAAGCAGTTTCGTCATTGTCCTGATTTGAATTTGATAACACCTTACTTTCAACATCATAATAGGTCTTCAACCAAAGTAGTTTAAGGTTAATATCCTGTCTTTTCCTCCAATCACCTGAAAAATTTGCTTGCCTTAAATCGTCTTCAAGTTTCTGTTTGATTTTAAGAAAAGGAGATTTATTCCTCTTGCGCTCGTCAAAAAAATCCACCAATTGTCCAATCGTCCAGTTTGCTAATCGTATAACGAGGATAAAACCGACACTGAACAAAATAAGGGATAAAATAATGTAAAGCACTTCCATGTTTTATGTTTCAAGTTGTTACCCCGCTGGCCCACCCCCTGTCAATTGAAAAACGGCACTGCTCGTCACAAGCTCTGCTTGTTGACGGGCTAAGGTGGCGGCCTCTGGCCGCTGTGCGTAGGTCAAGCTGCTCATTCTTCCATCCGCTTTTTGATGTTCAAAGCAAGCTCCCTTACTTCCAGCAGTTCCTTCCGCATCTCGTCCTTTTCCACATTTGAAAGCTGCTGATAATCAATGCCTCTCAAAGCGATCAAGTTTTCTTTAATCGTTTTGAAGACATCAGAAGGATTGATTGTTACTGTTTTCATGTTGCGAAGCTATTACAAGAAATCAAAAAGTCAAGCAGAAGCCCAAAATATCAGCTTGCCCTTTTCTTCCAAGTCTCAGGGTCTCGCTTATTGTGAAACACGGAATAGACAAAGACCTCACTCCCGACTTCCTCGTAGTAAATGGTGTAGGGAAACTTTTGCAGGTTCGCTTTCCTCACTTCGTCAAAGTCCTTCGGAAAAGCGAAAGGATTGGAAAGAATGGCGTTGAGCGTTTTCAGGTAAGCGATGAAAAACTTGGCTCCCCGGCCTTTGCGCTCCTCCTCGTACCAATCAACCGCTTCGGTCAATTCCTTCTTAGCTAAGGAGTGAAGCTGGTATGTCAAAGCCATGTTTCTCTATGATTTCTTGGTGAACCTGCTGCCCGGTGAAAGCGACGGCTTTTCTCGATTTCATTTCGGCTGCCCGTTTTGAAATCTCGGTTTTCAGCCAGTCCGGGGTCTGTAATTCTCCGGCTGCTTCCTTCTCTTTCAATGATTGGAGGATGAATTGAACAAAGTCGAACAATTCTGTTCGCTGCAGTTTGAGTACTTCGGATTTTAAAACTTCTAAGGTCATCTCGGCGAAATTTTAGTTGTTTGCGATTGTACCAGCTTGGGGTTAAAGTTAGGAAGCATTTCCCAAAAGTAAAAAGAAGAAACCCGGCAATTCACCAAGTTTCCTCTTTTTGTGATTGAGCAATGCCCCCAATCGTCACTCGTTTGTCATTCCCGAAGGGAACCTAATCGTCAATCACAAAGCTTTCTCCCCATTCACCACCTCCACCCACATCCCCGGCTTGCTGGCCGAGATGGTATGGTCGTACATCGCCTCGCAGCCCACCGTCGGCAGGTAGTAGCGGCCCTGGTAGGCCGCTGTCAACCGCACCCGATAGACTTGGCGGGCGCTCCGGGCGATGTCGAAGTAGGTCAGCACCCGGTCGTCACGGATGTCCTGGTACTCCGGCACGTTGGTATTGGCGAACTCGGTGAAATTGTGCAGGCGGGCGTTGGTGATTTCCCAGCCGGACGGGAAAATCTGGGTCAACGCCATTTCCTTCAGGTCGTAGGCACGGGTGCCGGGGTGCGTCACCGTCACCTCAGCGATGAAGTCTGTGCCCTGTGGGATGGCCGCCGGGCTCAGTTTTTGCCCGCCGGGCGTTAGGTAGTTCACTTCTATTTTCAAGTTGTTGGCCGTGGCCGTGGCATCGCCAACGAGCGGCTGGCCAGTCACGATGAGCCGGGCGAAAAGCACGCCAGCACCGCTGTTTTTCACCGTCAGGGTTTTCTCCGAGCCGTTCAGCGGAATGCTGATTTGCATGACCGGGGTGCCGCTGCCAGCGTTCACCACCTTGCCGTCGCCGAGGTCGTAGCTGAACTTGAACTCGTCGCTCACCTTCGATTTTCCGGCGAACTTGCCGATGGCCATCAGGGCGTAGGCGGTCGTCTGCGTGGAGTACCATTGCTCCTGGCTGAGGCTTTCTGCCACGTGGCGGAGGTTGGCGGCGGCGGCGGTCATGTCGCCTAACAGGACCTGTGTTTCGAGAATCATGGCCTCGTCACGCAGGGTCGAGCCGTAGGTGTAGCCCCACCAGTCGTAAGCCTTGGCCGTCACGGGCAGGTTCTGCGCCAGTTCCTTGCCGATTTCCTGCTTGCCCATCAGGGCATAGGCGGCGGCCAAGCGCCAGCGGCTTTCGGCGCTCAGGTTCTTGAGTTCCCGCATCCGGTTCATGGCACCTGTCTCGGCCTTCTTCGCCAATGCCAACGTGTAGAGTCGGTACGCCTGGTCGAGTTCCGTCCAACTGTACTGCGTGCCACGGGTATCGGGGTTCCAGCGTTTGGCCTGTGAGGCTTGGAACTTCACGAAGCGGTCAATCATCGCATCCGGCACGGTGTAACCAGCGGTCTTGGCCTCCAGCAGGAAGTGGCCGGCATAGTTGGTGCCCCATGAATCGTAGTCGTTGCCGGGCCAGTAGGTGAACGCCCCGGACGGCATCTGGAAGTTTTTCAGTTTGTCAATGGCGGCGCTGATATTGCCGCTCACTTCTTTCTTTTGCTGGTCTGTGAGCTTGGTCAGCTTGTCCACGTAGAGCTGCGGGAAAGCGCCAGAAGTTATTTGCTCGACGCAGCCGTGCGGGTATTGCAGCAGGTATTTCAGGCGCTCGCCGAGCTTGAGCGGCGGTATGGCCGACACTTCCAAGATGCCCGTGTTGGTGCCCGGCGTACCAAATGCCTTGTAGGCTTGGCTCCAACTTCCGCCACCTTGCATCATCCCGTCGCTCACCTTCGTGATGTAGGGATTGGGGTTTCTGACATCAATTTCGATGTCTTGCGTAGCCAGTTCGCCGCCGCCTTTGGCGGTGATTTTGAACTTCGCAATGCCCGTTTTTTCGCCCACTTTCAGGTCAAAATAAACCATGTCCTCGCCCGGTTTTGCGAAGCTCAACGATTTGGAAGCTCCTCCCGTTATGTTGACCATCCCGGTGGTTTCCGCCAGCGAGACATCCACGGTTTTCACTTTGGCATCCAGTGCAAAAATGCTGACGGGCAAATGCAGCGTCTCGCCTGGGCCAAGTACCCGTGGCAAGGTGGCCAATGCCATCAGCGGCTTTTTCACCGGAACGATTTTTTCCGCATTGCCGTAGGCGGCATCGCTGTTGGCAGCCACCACCATCACCCGCACCGAGCCGATGTAGTTGGGCATCTTGAACTTGTGCGTCTTCTTGCCGCCCGTGTAGTTGAACGGCCCGGCGTGTAGCACCACGGGCTTGAAGCGGTTGGCGTTCTTGCGCTCCGATGGGGCATTGATTTCGCCGTCGCCACCGATGGCCAAGATACGCTCCAACTCGCCGCCGTAAGCGCCCAGCACGTAATCGTAAAGGTCCCAGGTTTTTACCCCCAAAGCCTCACGGGCGTAGAGTGCGCCGTGCGGGTCGGGCGTCTTGAAATTGGTGAGGCCGAGCAAACCCTCATCCACCACGGCGATGGTGTAGGCCATGTCTTCGCCGTTTTCCTCGCTCACTTCCACCGTGAACTCCTGTTCTGGTTTGAGTTCGGCGGCCATTTTGATGGTCGGTTTCAACAAGGTTTTGGGGTCTTCCACGTCCACCGCCAAAACGCCGTACATGCGAATGGGCAGGTCATTTTTGGACTGGCCGTGCGGTTGCAGCAGGCTCACGTGTGCGTACACCGTTGGCGACATCTCGCTCGTCGCCTCAAATTTGAACTTGTTCTCGCCCTGCTTTGCATCCTTCCACATGGACTTGATGACCTTCGTGCCGGTCTCCAGCGTGATGAGCACTCGCCCTTTTTCCCCTGCGGGAACGGTGATTTCGATGTCTTCGCCCACTTTGTATTTCTCCTTGGTGGCCGTGAAAGTCATCATCGCCGCCTCTTGGCGGGAGGCGATGGAGCCGCCTTCGTCGCCGTACCAAGGGTAGCCAGCATAGAAATAGTCGCCTGTGCAATGGCCGCTCTCGGTGTCGCAGACCCGCACGAGGTAACGGCCCCAAGTGGTTACGTTCACGTTGTAGTTGGCCTGGCCGCTGGCGTTCGTCACCACGCCCTCGGAGTTGATGGCGTTGAAGTGGTTGGCGGAGTTGAACTGCGAAACGTAGTCGTCGCCTTGGTCCCACCACCAGCGCCACTCGACCCGGTACAGGCCGACGGAGAGGTTGCGGCCCTTCATCGGGTTGCCGCTTTCGTCCACTGCTACGACTTTCACGGTGCCGTCTGTGCCGACATCCACCCGGCTTTCACCAGAGTTGTTTTTGGGCATCAGCACACCAGCGTAGGCAGGGTAGGGGGAGTACGGGATTTTTGTATTGTAAATGCTGAAATCGCCGCCTTTTTCAAAAGCCCTCGCCCGCAGGTTCACGTTCAGCTTGCCAGGGGCGGTTTGGTTGTTGACGTAAATTTTTGCGTTGAAGTTGGCCGTCCCGTTGCTGTTCGTCATTCCATCGAAAACCACGACTGGCTCGGAGGAGTACAGCGTCCGTGCCGGGTCATCGAAGGCGTAATCCTTGAATTTTGAAAACTCCGTTTTCACCTGGCTCACCTCGGCTTCCACCACGGCTCTCAGGTTCTTGCCAACGGCACCGTGCAGCCAGTCCACTTGCAGCTTGGCTTTGGCAGGTTCGTCCCTGCTGCTGAGTTCTTTTTTCCCGAAATCAAGGTCAATCCTGAGCCTATTGGGCTTCACCGTTTCCACCTTGATGTTTTTGGTAAAAACAGCGCCGCCAGCCTTCACGGTCGCCGTCCAATTGCCAGTGGGAGCATCGGTACTGGTGGCCACGGGCAGTGAGTAGAGATTTTGGGTATTTTTAGTAGTCACGGTTTTGTACTGCACCTGCCCACGGCTGTCCATCAGTTCGAAGGCGATGGGGTAGTTGTCGGGCAGGGTGGCGTCCTTGTCCTCCAGCACGAAGTTGAGGAAGAGGCTGTCGCCTGGCCGCCAAACGCCACGTTCGCCGTAGAGGAAGCCCTTCAATCCTTTTTGGGCCACCTCGCCCGCCACGTCGAAGCGGCTGAGGCTGAGGGAGTTGCCGTCTCCGGTTTTCAGGTAGCCCTTCATTTTTTCTTTCTTCGCAATGATGAGGAAAGGCTTTTTATCCAGTTTCAGCTCCGCAATGCCGTCGCCATTCGTCTTTGCGCTGGCGATGAGTTGCTGCTGGTAGTCATAAAATTCAAGTTCCACGTCGCCCACGCTCTTGGTCGTGCGCAGGTCGGCTACTGCCACGAACATGGAATTGTCTGAGCCTCCTTTTGCAGTGATGCCGAGGTCGCTGGCCAGCACGTTGCTTTGCGCAAAATGCTCGTAATTGTAGTAGGCCGGGTAGCAGGGGTTGTTGCGCTGGTTCCACTCGAAGCCTTCGTAGTAGCCATCCATGCCGTAGTAGTCGCCCCAGAACGAGCGGATTTCGCCGTTCTCATCGGTGTTGCTCTGCTGGCTGATTTCCTTGAGGTTGTCGCCCTGTTTGCGATTGCTGCAATTGAAAATGGCGTACTCTGGCCGAAACCCAATGCGCACCTGGTAGATGGCGTTGGGGTCTGCCTTGAACAGCTTGCTGAGGTCGAGTGCGTAACGAGTCCAAGTGCCGGTGTTCGATTTTGGGTTGAGGCCCTTGAGCGGCACCATCTGCCGTTGGATGACCCGGCCCACCCGTTGCAGTTCGTAGGTATCGCCACCGTCCAGTTCGTTGGTCTGCAAAAACTGGAGGATGTTGTTGTCGTAAATCTTGAAAACCTCCACCTCCACGGCCTGCAAGCTGACGGCCTCGAATGGCATCACCAGCCCTTGTTCGCTGCTGGGCAGGATGACGCCCCGCCCGACCAGCCGCACCATCGGCTTCACCGGCTCGAAGTCCACCTGCCAGATGGTGGGTTTGTCCATGCTTTGCTCCGCAATGTTTTTGATGCCGGGGCGCACCTCGAAGGTTATTTTTCCCGCTAACCTTTGGCTTGGGTAAACGAAGATTTTGTTGCCGTCAATGGTGTAGTTCAGCGTGGTGTTGACTGGCTCAGGGTAGTAGTCGCCGTCGTTGGCCACTTTTGCTTCGCCCTTGATGCCGATGAGGCCGTTCACGTCCTGGTTGGGCAGCAGCGGGTCGCTGAAATGTATCACAACGTACTGGTTGTCAGCCTGTACCACCCTTGCGGACATGACGCTGAAGTCGCCGAGGGCAGGGATGGTGACCTTGGTTTCGTCCTTGGTGTTGATGCCGAGGGGCTTGCCGTTCCAGGCCACTTTTACCTCCGAGGCGCTGGTGCCACGGGTGATTTGGCCCACGGTGAAATTGTGGGTCAATCCCTCGCCGTCGTGCTCCCAAGTGATGGGGAGTTCTTTGCCTGCCTGTGTGGCAGACAGCACTTTTTCGAGGTTCTCGGCTTTGACATCGTCGGTAACGAAGACTGCCCCTTTTAACACCTGCTTTTTCAGGTCGCTAGCGTCCTCTGCCTCGATGCCGTACACTTCGACGGTGAGGTTTTGCTCCCGCACGAGAAAGTCGAACTCGAAGTTCCTGGCATCTTCGGGCAGATTGTCGAAGACCTCGCTGAGCGAGACTTTGGCGATGTAGGACGTGCCGCTTTCCCAGCCGTCTTCCGGGTCGAAGCGCACGGTGTGGTCGTCCTCCCAGATGGCTTCCCCGCTCAGGGATGGCTCAAATTTGAGCACGTTTTTGGCACTTTCGCCCACCTTATCGGCGGTGACGGCAGCCCCGGCGAACCGCACCCGCACGGGGTCGGCCTTGGAGATGACGCCCGACGTGTAGGCGTAGATGTAGCTTTTGACAGATTCCGGGATTTCCTTGGCCCGAAGTACGTCTTTTTTGCCGCAGGCCATGAAGCCGACGACGGTGAAGAATGAAATGAGGAGGAAGAATGGAAGTTGCTTTCGAATGATTTGGAACATGGTTGTGATGATTTTAGATTTTGTGGTGGGTTGGGGTCTATGGATTGGCACTAATTTTCGGGAATCGGAAAATTTCAAATTCCAAACATTTCCCTTAATTTTTGAGCCAAATTAAAATGAAACTTGTCAGGCAGGTCGCCGAGTGTTCGCTGGACAATTGCCACCGGAACCGTAACCAACCTATGCAACCGAATTGCGGAGGTAACTTTCAATCCGGTTTGTGAGAAATCAGGGTCAGTCTCATTGAGCATCAAATCGGAAACCTCATTCGCCTTGGAAGCTTGGCTTGTAATAAATGCAATCACGACATGGTCGTATGTCCCAATTCTATTAGTCAAACAAACTGCTGGCCTTATTTTCATGCCAGACAAATCATCGAACGGGAAAGGGACAAGCACGATTTTATGCTTCATTGCGCTACTGGGTTTCCGTCTGCCAATGTGTAAATATTTTCAGCCTCCTCTTTCAAAAAATCAAAAGCAGGATTGGAAGAATGCCCTTCCATCCACTCGTCATCGTCCAAGTCATTGCCCTCTGGTACAAGGATGATGATTTTTACCCGTTGATTGACGATTTTCAGCGGGGTGTCCATTTTCAAATTCCCTTTTTCGTCAATACTTGCTTTGATTTCGATGGCTTTCATGGTAAATATATTTATGGTATTGGATTAACAACTTTCAACCCATTTATCCAATTGAAATCTGCTTCGTTTCGGGTGTTCAGTTCAAGATTGTGGAGAAGGGCGGTGGCTGCGTGGATGGCATCGCCAGCGGACATTTTGCGTTGTTGGCGGGGTTCTATGGCTTTTAGGATGATTGCGGAGTCAATTCCGATAAGCACAATTCCCGAAAAGGCATTTTCCAGAAAGGCTTTTTCGATTGGGTTGAGCAACGGAAAGCCAAGTGCTTCAAGTTTGGTGAACTCAGAAGCGTAAGTATCTGTCGAGGCAAGTAAGGGCATGATATGAGACCTAAACTGCCCTTTTGAGGCATAAATAAAGAGGTTGCTGTCTAGTAATCGCATAGCGTTTGTTTAATCTTCACGAAATGGAAGTGGCCTGTCTTTTCGACTTTCATCGAACTCCTTAATGAATTCGTCCCAGTCCTCCCGTTCAGGGATTTTGGCTGCCAATTCTTGAAGCTCCTTTAGCCGCTCCTCATAAGTCTGCAATTTTTTGGGCTTGCCATTCTTCTTTTGCTTTGTCAAGAAGTCTTTAAGTCTTGCCTGAACTTCTGGAACATCCTTTTCTGGCAGACTAACAATCATTTGAATCAAGTCCAATTTTTCTTCTGCTATCATCTTTCCAATTTTTGTTAAATTAACGTGAGGTCTGGATTAAAACCTTTCTAATTCATTGATAATCAGACTTTTCGCAAAAGAGGGTGTATAAACAGTTATAGCAGCCTTCTTTCGAGAGGGCGGGTTATCAAACCCGCCTGTTCCGAACAAGCGGGTTTGATAACCCGCCCTCTCAATTCAAGGCACAGTCTGGATAATTACGCCAATTTAACCCAACAAAAGCCTGTTTTGTAATCCAGACCTCACGTTAAATTAACGCTCAAATTTAGCAAAGATTCCCGCCCGTTTCAAATGAGTTTTAATTCTCCGCAAGCAAATCCCAAACCCCTGTGGTGCAGCACCCATTCTTTGCATTTTCCTACATTTGCAGCAAAGTCTAGCAACCGATGCAAACCATCATCCTCCCAATGTTCCCCTTGCGGCTCGTCACTTTTCCCGGCGAACTGCTGAACCTGCACGTTTTCGAGCCAAGGTACAAGCAGCTCGTCAACGAGTGCGAAGCGAAGGGAACGACCTTTGGCATTGCCGCATACATAGAGGACAAAGTGCAGGAAATCGGCACAGAGATAGCACTTATTTCTATCGACAAGCGCTACCCCAAGGGCGAAATGGACATCAAGACCCGAGCGCTCGGTCTTTTCAAGGTTTTAGAATTTCACCCGCAGGTCGAGAACCGCCTCTACACTGGGGCCGAGATTCTGCGGATGCCCCACGATACGGTGGGTGACTTCCTCACCAACGAAAAAATACTCGAAAACCTCGGCGAATTGTACCGAGTAATGAACATCAACAAGCCGCTGCCAGCGCATACCCCCGATTTCAACACCTATAAGATAGCCCACCTTGTTGGTTTTTCTTTGGAACAAGAGTACGAATTGCTCTGTTTGCCCGAAGAACTCCGCCGTCAGCAGTACATGCTCGCCCACCTCGAACAACTGTTGCCCACTGCCCGTGAAATGGAGGAGCTGCGCAAAAAAGTGCAGTTGAACGGGCATTTCAAGAATGTTCTGCCGCCCAAAGTGTGATGGAAATTGAGAAATTTGAAATTGAGAAATTGTGAAGATGCTTTAATTTCCGATTTCTCAATTTCCAAATTTCAAATCTCCTTTCCCCAGCTTTTAAAATCCGACACTTTCACCAAGAACATTTTCGTGTTGCTGCCCGCATCGCCGCCGACAACCTCCCGGAAAAACTGTTTTTCCTCGAAAAGTTTCCGTTTCAGGGTTTCCGTTTTGAAGGCGAAAAAGCTGCCCGCAAATTTGTACACCCAAAATTCCGCCGTGGTAGCGGACAGCGCAGTTGGTTTGCCCCGGCTCTCAAACTCAATGGCCACGTTGCCTGTCCGCTCGGCCATCAAGTCGTTTTTTACTTCAAATGTCCAGCCTTTGGAGATGATTTTTAGGTCGTAACCCTTTGAGGATGAGTGTTCTATGTCGTCCTCGGCAAGGTTGAGACGAGCGATGAGGCGTTGTGCAACTTCGAGTTCAGCAGCTTTTCCGTCAATCAGGTCTTTGTTGAAATTATAATGGGCCATTGGGTGTGTTTGTTTAGTATGGCATTGGCTTGGACAGCAGTCACTTTTTGAGAGGGCGGGTTATCAAACCCGCTGGTTCGGAGTAACAATCAATGGGCGAAACCTGCGGGTTTGATAACCCGCCCTCTCGATACAGCCAACTGGTGTTTTCAAAAAATCGGGAAATACCCAGAATTTAGCTGCTGGGGTCTCACCCTCTCACTTCTCTCACCGCTCTCACTCTCTAACATACTCGAAATACTTGAGCTCCACAAAAAACTTCGGATCCTTCGCTCCCAAGAGCTTCGCCACAGACGGCGACAGCACAACCACAATGTCATCCCCATAAGCTTGGTCTGGAATCTTGGCGATGACCTTGGCGTACACCGTTTTTTTACGGAGCGGGTTGGAGACTTGAATGACCGAGCCGACCGGAGCCGTGCGGTGCAGGGCGTAGTAGTCGGTGCCGCCCTTTTTCTCCCGTTGCCAGTAAGCGGCGCCATTCTGAAAGCGGGGTACTTTTACCGTTCTTTCACCGTTGAAAGCCTGTTGGAGCGCCAGCATTTTAAGGCCGAGCGTGTTGCGGTTTACGGCTTGCATAGCTTCCGGGATACCTGCCGTTGAGAGCCAACCGACTTGGATTCGCTGGCCAGTTTTCAGCGAAGTATTTGCCAGCCAAAGGCGAGCTTTGAGGGTATCCGGCTGGATGCCGAAGTAGGTTTTAGACACCTTGTAAAAAGTGTCGCCGTGTTTGACAGTGTAAAAAACCGGGACAAAATTCTTTCGGGGCCAAGCCATTTTCCAGTCCACGATGGCTGAGTCGGGGATTACCACATTCACTGTTGCGCTAGGGGCAACCGTGCCGTCGGTGGGCAGTTGCGTGTTGAAATTGTACAACACATCCAGCTTGATGCCGTAAAACTTGGCGAGCGAGTACATCGTCTGGCCCCGCTCCAGTTGGTGGCTGAAAATGCTGTAGCCGAAATCGTCTATTTTAAGGAAAATGGTATCTTTCGCCGTGAGGTAGCTAAGGCTGTCGCCTGTGGCAAACACGTTGAGGCAAAAGGCGATGCCAGTCAGGGTTAATACAAGTTTTCTCATCATTAATAATTGAGTTATTGAGCAATTGGGTTATTGGAATGCTTTAATTGCACGGAATCCAAAAAAGAATTCCAGCCAAATCATACGAGTTAAATATCCCAATATCTCAATAACCCAATACCAAAATAATGCGCAAAATTACAAATTCGCTCGGAATCATACCCGCCCGCTTTGCGTCCACCCGCTTTCCAGGCAAGCCGTTGGTGGAAATTGGGGGAAAAACGATGGTGCGGCGGGTGTACGAACAGGCCAGTCAAAGTTCGCTCGGTGCGGTCGTGGTGGCCACCGACGACCAGCGGATATTTAACCATGTGGCCGCCTTCGGCGGAAAAGTGGTGATGACCTCCGACCAACACCCCTCCGGTACCGACCGCTGTGCCGAGGTGGCGGCCATGCCGCAATACGCTGAATTTCAATGGATTGTAAACGTTCAGGGCGATGAGCCTTACATCCAGCCGGGGCAGATTGACCTGGTGCTCGACTTTTTGACGAAAAATGAAAATTGCCCCATCGCTACGCTCGCCAAAAAAATTGACCCTGGCAGCAAATTGGATTTGACCGACCCAAATATGGTCAAAGTCGTCTTCGACATCCACCAACGGGCATTGTATTTTAGCCGCTGGCCGCTGCCGTTTCACCGCAATTTGCCGAAGGAAAAATGGCTCGCCGAAGGCGCATTTTACAAGCACATCGGCCTGTACGCCTTTTGCCGGGAGGTGTTGCTCGAAGTGGCCGCACTGTCACCCAGCCGTTTGGAATTGGCTGAATCACTGGAGCAACTGCGCTGGCTGGAAAACGGGTACCAAATCGGTGTGGCCCTGACCGAATTTGAAAGCATCTCGATTGATAGTCCGAAGGATTTAGAAGTTGCGCTGGAGCAATTCAGTTCGCAAGCCAACACCGCTGTTAGTGCTTCGAAGCACTAACAGCGGTGTTGGCTTGCGAACTGAATTGCTCCCCAAAAATATAGTTACGCATGAATTTTTGCTCCAACTGCGCTTCCCCAGACCTCCGCACCCAGGTGCCGCCCGGCGACAACCGCCCACGCATCGTCTGCGGAAACTGTGCGGAGATCCATTACCGCAACCCGAAAATCGTGGCTGGCTGCCTGCCCGTTTGGGAGGACAAAGTGCTGCTCTGCCGCCGGGCCATCGAGCCGAGGCAGGGCTACTGGAACGTGCCCGCTGGTTTCCTCGAACTCGGCGAAACGGTGGAAGAAGGTGCCATCCGGGAAGTCTGGGAGGAGGCGGAGGCACGGGTAGGTGCGTTGTCGCTGCACACCGTTTTCACCTTCACCAATTATTACCATGTGTACATCCAGTTCATCGGCGAGTTGATGGATGGCAAGTTCGGGGTGGGGGAGGAGAGCCTGGAGTCAAAGCTGTTCGGCGAATCGGAAATCCCGTGGGACGAGATTGCGTTCGAGTCGTCGAGGTTTGCACTGAGGCGCTATTTTGAGGACAAAAAAAAGGGTGTGATGCAGGTGCATATCGGGTCGGTGTGACAATGTGGCCGCCAAATCCACTTGGCTGGCCGACCCGCCACGAAGGCACTGGGTTAGCACATTTCAAATTTAGTTGATTGGTGAATACAGGCAAAACGGTCTGCCAAACAAGTTTCGACCACACTGGTGTGAGCAGTTGCGATTGGTGTATAACAACTCGTGATTGGATGGGTAGTATTGGTTTTCCTTTGGGATGGTCTGCCACGGAATGTTTCACTTCCTATTAGTTTCTCCAAACAAGGTTTCTTGAAAAACGAAAAACGGGCTGCGTGATTTTGGTCACTGTGGGAAGCTCGGCTGCGCCCCTATTTTTGCTTCATTAATTTACAAACTGGTTTGTGACCAAGAAAGGTGCTTTTTCAAATTGATAAAAATCACTATTTCCATCTCAATTTAGGCATCAAAAATCATTTCAGATGATACGAAATTTGCCAACACAAAACCCAAGCTGCGTGGGTAGGTGTCCATGAGTTTACGCCTTTTTTTACACCTTTTTCCAACATTGAAAGATGACTTGAAAGCACCATTTTTTCACTTTTAAGAAGACATTAGACAATAGACTTTAGACTTTGGACAAGGCCAAGTTTGCTGCCATAAGTTGTTGACAACCAATGGTTTTTGTTATCGGAAATGCCTTTTCCAACTTCTAACATCTAATTTCTAACGTCAAAAAACAAATCATCATGAAAGTAGAACAAATGTACACAGGCTGCCTTGCCGAAGCTGCCTACTATATCGAAAGCAACGGCGAGGCCGTCGTAATTGACCCACTGCGGGACGTGGAGCCGTATCTCGAAAGGGCAAAGGCTGGCAATGCCAAAATCAAGTACGTGCTCGAAACGCACTTCCACGCTGACTTCGTTTCTGGCCACCTCGACTTGGCCAAAAAGACGGGTGCCAAAATCGTTTATGGCCCGACTGCCGTACCTAATTACGATGCCCATATTGCGAAGGACAACGAGATTTTGAAAGTGGGCAACGTGACCATCAAGGTGCTGCACACGCCAGGCCACACGATGGAAAGCTCCACCTTCCTGCTCCGTGACGAAAACGGGAAGGACTACGCCATATTCACGGGTGATACGCTGTTCCTCGGCGACGTGGGCCGTCCCGACCTCGCCATCAAGCAGGGCGAACTCACTCGGGAAGACCTTGCTGGCTTCCTCTTCGATTCGCTCCGCAACAAGATTATGCCCCTTGCCGACGAGGTGATTGTTTATCCCGGCCACGGCGCTGGGTCGGCCTGTGGCAAGAAAATGAGCAAAGAGACCCAAGGTGCCTTGGGCGACCAAAAACTGTTCAACTACGCACTCCGTGCCGACATGACCCGTGAGGAGTTCGTGAAGGAAGTGACGACGGGTCTCGTCGAGCCGCCGCAGTACTTCCCGAAAAATGCCGTGATGAACAAAATGGGCTACACCAGCATCGAGGAGGTGCGCAGCCAAGGCTTGCATGCGCTTTCGCCGAGGGCATTCAAGGCAGCATGGGAGGGCAACGAAGCGCTTGTGCTCGACACCCGCCACGAAACTGAGTTCGTCATGGGCTTCATCCCAGGCTCCATTTTCATTGGGGTGGAGGGCGATTTTGCACCGTGGGTGGGTGCGCTCATCGCCGACCTGAAACAGCCCATCCTCTTCGTTTGCGAAGCAGGGCGTGAGTTGGAGGTGGTTGACCGCCTAGCCCGGGTTGGTTACGACAACCCAATCGGCTACCTCGAAGGTGGTTTTGCCGCCTGGAAAGCTGCTGGCGAGGAGGTGGATACCCTCGACGAAATGGGCACCGAAGCCTTTTCCAACTGGTTCAACAAAGATGCTTGCCGCCTGCTCGACGTGCGCAAAACCAGCGAATACAACGCAGAACATATCGAAGGCGCCATCAACTTCCCGTTGGATTTTATCAACCGCAACATGTCGCAGCTTAACCGTGACCAAAAATACTACCTGCACTGCGCAAGTGGCTACCGTTCGGTCATCGCAGCATCTATCCTCAAATCCAGGGGTTTCGACAATTTGGTGAACCTCCCGGGCGGCTTTAAAGCGCTGAAGGAGACCAGCCTACCACGGACAGACTTCGTGGAGCAGGTCACGGAACTATGATGAAGTTTTGAGTTTTGGGTTTCGATTCGCCCATAAACTAAAAAATGAGTTGTTCGATTCTTGAGAGAGGGCCGACCCGGAAGGGTTGGCCCTTTTTGGTTTTGGGGTTTCAGGGGCAGGGTTTTTCATTAGTTTTGTCAGCAGAACAACACGGCTTATATGGGATTATGGTTAAACCCGATGCGCCAACATCGAGAGAGCGGGTTATCAAACCCGCTGGTTCCAACCCAAAATCATCATTTTTATCAAGCGGGTTTGATAACCCGCTCTCTCGACACCAAGCCGTTGTTTCATTCAAGGGCGACATTCGCCAACAATTTGACCATTGCAACCATCAAATTTGAAAATCCTCATCGCACCCGATTCCTTCAAAGATGCACTGCCAGCCTTGGCAGTCTGCGAGGCCATTCGTCGTGGAGTGGTGCGAGCATTGCCGGGTGCAGTGGTTCAAATTTTTCCACTGTCGGACGGCGGGGAGGGCACAGCGAAGGTGCTGAACTGGCACCTCGGCGGCGAACTGGTGGGAGTGGCGGTGAACGACCCGCTGTTTCGGCCAGTCGTGGCGCATTATTTTTCCTTCGGAAAAATGGCTTTTGTGGAAATGGCACAGGCATCCGGGCTGCAACTGCTGCGGCAAGAGGAGCGCAACCCACTGAAAACCAGCACTTTCGGTACGGGTGAGCTGGTTTTGGACGCCATCCGCCGAGGGGTGTCGGAAATCTACCTGGCCATTGGCGGCAGTGCCACGAACGATGCGGGCATGGGAATGGCAGCGGCTTTGGGCTGGCGTTTTTTTGCAAAAAATGGCATCGAACTCGCCCCAATCGGTGAGAACCTTGGCAAAGTTTATAGGTTAGAACCACCCGATGCACTTCCCCCCAATCCGCAATTCACCGTGCTTTGCGACGTGACCAACCCGTTGTACGGGCCGACGGGCGCTTCGCAAGTTTTTGCTCCACAAAAAGGCGCTGATGCAACTGCCGTCCAGTTGCTTGACGATGGGTTGAAGCATTTTTCAACAGTGGTGGCTCAAACGTTTGGAAAGGATTTTTCACAAAAAGCCGGTGCGGGCGCAGCAGGTGGCCTCGGCTTTGGGGCAATGGCTTTTCTCGGTGCGGTGGTGCGTTCCGGGGCTTCGACAATCATGGAACTGGTTGGTTTTGAGGAGGTTATAGAAAATATGGACTTGGTGATAACTGGAGAAGGCAAGCTGGACGGGCAGACCAGTCGTGGTAAATTGGTGGGTGCTGTTTGTGAAAAAGCAAATGCGGCTGGCGTACCGGTGGTCGCCATTTGCGGCGAAGTGGAGGCAACCCAGGCGGAGGTGGTGGCACTGGGGCTGAAGCAGGCAATTGGGATGCGGCTGCCCGGTGAACCGCTGGCAAATTCAATTGCCCGGACAACAATCGCACTGGAAGATTCTGCGTATAATCTTTTGAAAACCATGCAGTTGTGAAAACTTAAACTACACTGGCCGAATTATTAACAACTGAATTTTCCCTGAAAAGGAAAATCTACCTATTTTAGCGCCGCAACATTGACGAACTCACACTAACCCAAGACTATGATTACTACCCAGCACACCTTTTCATCTTTGGACGGCAATGCGCCAAGCCTGTTTTTGTTCCATTCAAATGCGTTCGAGCATACTATTTCAATCAAGAAAACATCGAAGGACCCAATGATTTTGGCCATGGGGTCGCTCATTGGAGGCCTTATTTGCAAGCAAGCAGACAAATCATTGGTTGGTGGTGCTGTCAATTGAATGCAATTGCCCACAAGTATGTGGCCAACCCACTTATTTTGCCAACTTTACTGTCGTCGCAAGCCGACAGGTTCTTTGGAATATTTTATTGTTTAACTTAAAAATTGAATTATGTTGAAAAGCTACTTATCAAAACTATGTTCCCTTGCTTTACTGCTTGGGATGTCGTTTGGAGCGTTCGCACAGAACGTGACCATCACGGCACCGGCGAATATTGCCGGGGATTACTTGTCCAAGCATGCAGCGTTCGGTCCTTGGCTGAACGGGCAAAGCGGCACTCTCGTTTTGGCAAATGACGGAACTGGCGTTTCCAATGGCTGCACCATTATCAATGACATGACTGGAAAGATTGCACTAATAGACAGGGGCGTCTGCGGGTTTGCAGTTAAAACTGCCAATGCCGAGGCTGCTGGCGCAATTGGTGTCATCATTTGTAACAACAACCCAGCTATTCCTGACTCGACCATCCTAATGGGTGGTGGTGACTGTTCGATTGGCATTCCAGCCGTGATGTTGAGCCTAAATGCTTGCAACATTATTAAGGCAGAACTTGCGAATGGAGTGACAGCTACATTCCCTGTGAATCAACTGGGCCCAGGTGAGCAGCTGACGCTTGAAATTCCGCTTGCAGGTGCTGGGACTTACACCGCTACGACGATTTCCGGTGGAGGCTCCATTTTTGCGGATGCAACTTCCATGCAGGTTTACAGTATCGTAGCGCCAATGACTGGCGTAATGAACGTGAACTCTTGCCTAGGAGGTGCAGATACCCGTGTAACCGTCATGCAAGGATGCCGAGTTCCAGCTTCACAAGTTGTTCTTGGTCAAAACGACGATGCCTGTGAAGTGACTGCAGGCGGCGACCCATACGCCTCAAGCCTCGATGTAATTGTTCAAGCTGGTGAAAGCTACTTAATAGTTTGGGACAATACCTGGGAGGACACAGGCTTCGACTTCAATGTCTCCTTTGGTGCGCTACCCAATGTTGATGTTACCTTCAACGTGGACATGACCTACACGGCGGCGGCACCAGACGGTGTTCGTCTGGTGTTCGGCGGTGGCCCAGAGGTGCCTATGATAGACATGGGCAACAACCTTTGGTCAGTCACGCTGCCAATTCTTGCTGGCACGACGGGGGACTTCCGATTTGCGAACGGCGCAGGCAACTTGGAGACCAACCCTGACCTTGCTACTTGCCGTACGGGCACAGTAGGCTTGGACCCCGTAGCAACCATCGCCTACTGCTACGACGACTGCTTCACCTGTCCTCCTCCGACAGACTGCTCCAACCCGAACGCCATCATTTGCGACAACTTTGACAGCTACGCCGCAGGAACCACGACGGGCAGCAATGCGCCATATTGGAGCACTTGGAGCGGTACGATAGGTGGCGCAGAAGACGGTATCGTGAGCAGCGACCAATTCTTCAGTGCACCCAACTCGATGTTGATTCAGGAAGGTGGAACGCAGGACGTGCTGCTGCTCTTGGGCAACAGGACTTCGGGTGTGTACACACTTGCTTGGAAATCGTACATCCCAACTGGAAAAATCGGCTATCACAACATTCAAAATGAAGAAACTCCAGGCGTTCAATGGAACCTTGAAGTTTATTTCGGCCAAAATGGTGCAGCTGGTGCAGCTACTCCAGGTGTGGGTATTGAGCTGAATGGCAATACTACTTTCAGCTTCCCACACGATGCTTGGTTTGATGTTAAACACGTAATTGACCTTGACAATGACAAGGCATCCTTGTTCGTTGATGGCAACCTTGTTACCACTTGGGATTATACCGGCAATATCGGTTCCATTGACTTTTACTCAGCCAATGCGACTACCAACCGCATGTACGTGGACGATATTTTTTACGAGCAGCTTCCATCCTGCCGCAACACGGCCATCATCTGCGACAACCTGGAACTGTACCCAACCGGCGGCACCACCGGCGTTGACGGCGCAGACTGGTGGAGCACTTGGAGCGGCGCAACGGGCACGGCTGAAGACGGCATCCTGTCCTCCGACCAAGCATACAGCGGAGTCAACTCCGTGTTCATTGGCAACACGGGCGCACAGGACGTGCTCTTGCTGCTCGGCAACAGGAGCACCGGCAACTATCGCCTTTCTTGGCAGATGTACATCCCGACCGATGTTGACCACGGCTACTACAATATTCAAAACGAGGAAACTGCTGGCGTTCAATGGAACCTTGACGTCCACTTCAACGTGGGCGAAACCGGCACCGCCACGCCGGGCTTCGGCGTCGTTGACCAGACCGACACCCAATTCCCAGTGGTGTCTGGCCAGTGGTTCGAGGTGGCACATGCCATTGACCTCGACAACGACCTGATGACCCTTTTCATCAACGGCCAAGCCATTGAGACCACCGCCTACACTGGCAACCTTGGCAGTGTTGACTTTTACTCTGTGGACGCCTTGAACACCTACTATATTGACGACGTGGAACTGCTGGAGCTTCCTTCCTGCAACGACCCGGCCGCCATCATCTGCGATGGCCTCGAACAT
Source organism: uncultured Saprospiraceae bacterium (assembly GCA_964508135.1). GTDB lineage: Bacteria > Bacteroidota > Bacteroidia > Chitinophagales > Saprospiraceae > UBA6168. Next base: position 17,756 of record CAZDSU010000064.1, on the reverse strand, counting down.
TACGGCCCTGGCACTACTATCGCTGGCCAAGCCCCTTGGTGGAGCACTTGGAGCGGTACTGCTGGTGGTGCTGACGATGGCTTCGTATCTAACGAAACTGGTGCACATGGTGCAAACTCGTTGGTAGTCCCAGACAACGGCACAACAGACGTTCTGTTGTTGTTGGGCAACCAAACGACTGGCAACTACACCTTGAGCTGGAACCAGTTTGTAGCTGCTGGCCACGTGGCTTACTACAATATTCAAAACACAGAGGTACCGGGCGCACAGTACAACTTGAACGTCCACTTCGGCAACAATGCCCAAGGTGTGACCGCTGTTTTTGGACAAGGCGTGATAGCTGAAGGCGCAATAGCTTTCACCTATCCAGAAGACACTTGGTTCGAAGTGGTGCACACTTTTGACCTCGACAACAACAAGTTTGATGTTTGGATCAACGGTGTTCAGGTTATTACCAATGCCAATTATACGGGTGGTTTAGGAGCTATTGACTTCTACTCCATCAATCCTGACAACCTGTACTTCATTGACGACGTGCTTTTCGTTGAAAACATTGCGCCGTTGCCTGATGTTCCAGTTACGTTCCAAGTGGACATGACCTGGGAAATAGAGCAGGGCATGACGGTATCTGCTTCCACGGTGAAAATTGCTGGTAACTTTACAACTAACGGTGCTGCTATTGCAGATTGGACACCACCTTCATCTCCAACCTTCACCGCAATTGGCAATGATATATACGAGGTGACCATTAATTTTCCAGGAACATCAGCTGGACAATCCTTGCAGTACAAGTTCCTCAACACTGCCACTACTTGGGGCGATTGTGGTGAGGAGCAAGAGTGTTTTGGGGCAGATAGTGGTGACTGTACCAATGGAGCACCTGATTACAACCGGCTACTTGTTATCCCAGATGCCGCTACTACCTTCTGCTACACTTACAATACTTGCTTAGGTTGTAACCTGCCAAACTCCACTCGTGACCTCGTAGAACTGCCGATGACCATTGCGCCAAATCCGTTCAGCAGCAAGGCCATCGTCACTTTCCACACGCCACTGGCTGGTGCCGAGGCCCGTTTGACCTCGATGACTGGCCAATTGGTGCGCACCTACCAAGTGGACGGTACGCAGCTTACTATTGAAAAAGACGCCCTCACACCGGGCATGTACTTCTTCAATGTTGTGACTGAGAACGGCGTTTCCGCCGCTCAGAAATTGGTCATCCAATAAGTTTCCCTTCGGGAAATAATTTGGGTAAATGAAAAACCCGCTCCGGGCAACCGGGGCGGGTTTTTTGTTGAAATAGTTGAAATTGAAAAATGGGAAATTGAGCGGCTGCCGCTCAATTTCCTAATTTCTCAATTTCCTGTTCTGCCCGTTCCCGCACCAAATCCAGCGCCAGTTCAAGTTGCTGCTCGTGGTTCAGGCTGGTGTTGTCAATTACCACGGCATCGTCGGCCTTGCGGAGTGGGCTGTCGGCACGGTTCGAGTCAATGCGGTCACGCTCGGCGATGTTGTTTTTTACTTCGTCAAAATCCACGTGCAGCCCTTTGGCGGTCAGTTCATCGAAGCGGCGCTGGGCACGCACGTCCACGTCGGCAGTGAGGAAAATCTTCAACTCGGCATCGGGGAAAACCACCGTTCCAATGTCACGTCCGTCCATCACCACGCCTTTTTGTTGGCCAATGAGCTGCTGCTGCCGCACCATCTCCCGCCGCACCTCCGAAATGACGGCCACCGGGCTGACCAGCTCGGCTACGTGCATCTTGCGGATTTCTTCCGAAACATCTCGGCCATTGAGGTGGATGCGGTTGCCGTTTTCGTCTGCCACAAAATGCAAGTGGATATGCTTCAACGCTTCCAAAACAGCGGCGCTGTCGTTTATATCCACTTGATTTTCAATGAAATATAGCGTTACGGCCCGGTACATGTCGCCCGTGCTGATGTAGGCGTAGCCGAGGGCATTGCCGAGCGCCCTGGCCAAAGTGCTTTTCCCACAGGATGAATGCCCGTCTATTGCGATGATGATTTTGTTCAAAAAAAACGGTTAACGGTAAAAGGTGGTCGGTGGTCGGCTTGCCCGAATTGGCAGTCCGCCAACGGTTGACGGCGCAAAAATCCATTTTTTACCCAAAAGAAAAAGCGCCAGGAAGAATTTCCCAGCGCTTTTTCATGGCCCCGTGCCATCTAAAGTCTAAAGTCTAAAGTCCATTGTCTTAAAACGGGCAGCTTTTGCACTCGTCCACCCGTACATTTTTATTTTCCTTGGAAACGATTTTGGCTTTGTCCACACAATCCGTGCAGCCGATGACCTTGAATTCTGTGCGGCGGTTCATCTGGTGCTCCCGCTCGGTGCAGGGCACGTTGTTCACGCAGTCGTTCACGTTCACCTGCTCACCGTAGCCACGGGCCACTAGGCGGCTGCGGTTGATGCCCTTGTCGGACAGCCAACGTACCACTGACTCGGCACGGCGCTGCGAGAGGCGCTGGTTGTAGTGGCCAGAACCACGTGCATCGGTGTGCGACCCGATTTCGATGATGTACTGTGGGTTTTCCAGCATCAGTTTTTGCAGTTTTTGCAACTCTTCCATGGCATCGTCCCGGATGAATGCTTGGTCGAAGTCGTAGTAAATGTGGAGGAGGTACGCAATCTCGCCACCGGGGCCTGGAGGCGTTGGGCCAGGGATAATCGGACCACTTTTGAGAACTCCTTTTTCATAAACCCTATCATCTGGATACCTTCCTTGTGCAGGCAACCTTGTTTCTTTATCCATCCAAGTGTCAGTGATCGGGTCGTAATAAGTGTAATTGGTTTCCATTTGGCCAGGTACAGGGTCAGGGTCTTTACCAGGCTTCTTTGGTTTTTCAACTTGCGTAATCGTATTTGTTGGTTGCAAGTACAGATTCTCCTTCAGCGTCTCCGACTCCGTTTTGCCCTTGGTGCAAACGTTTTCGGCGATCCCAGCGAAATAATTGGACTGTGTAGCCTTGATTTTATAACAGCAGTCCATGTCGAGCTTGAAGGCATAGCGACCATTTATGCTGGTGGTGTACGGTTGCGCCAACGGTTGGCCACAATCGTTTTCAATGGTCACCGTAGCACCCTCCATCGGCAGGCTGGTGAAGGCATCGAAGACCACACCTTCCACCTCGAACATTGCGGAGCGGCGCAGCGGTATTTTCACCTCCAGTTTGTCGGTCAGCGACAGGTTTTTGGTGCTGGCCTCAGCATCGGCGGGCAAATAATCCTCCAAGCTGGCAGTCAGTTTGCAAACTTCGTTGAGCTTGAGGTCAAAAGTAACCTTGCCTTCGGCGTTGGTGGTCAACGAATCCTCCTTGCAGGCAACGTACACGGTAGCGCCTTCAAGTGGGGCCTCTGTTCTTTCATCAAAAACAAGCACCTCAACAGAAAGCGCCGTCTTTTTGAAGCTGTAGATATCGTCGTGGCCTACGCCGCCTTCCCGGTCGGAAGCAAGGAAGCCGCAAGTGCCTTCTTCGTTGAAAACGATGCTGAAATCGTCGGACACGGTGTTCACCGGGTAGCCGATGTTTTCTGGTGCCGACCACACGTCGCCTTCTTTCAAGCTGGTGTAGTAAATATCAAGGCCGCCCAGGCCGATGTGGCCATCGGAGGCGAAGTAGAGCTTGCCGTCTGGTGCCACGTAAGGGAAAATCTCGTGGCCTTCGGTGTTGACTTCTGGGCCGAGGTTCATCGGAGGGCCCCAGCGTCCGCTTTCCTTGTCGGAAACGTAGAGGTCCATGCCGCCAAAACCGCCGGGCATGTCCGAAGCGAAATAGAGCTTGTTGCCATCGGCAGAAAGTGCCGGGTGCGCCACCGAGTACTCGTTGGAGTTGAACGGAAGGCTTTGCAGCTCGCCCCATTTGCCCTCACCCTCGCTGCGGGCGTAGAATATTTTCAGTCGCATGATGCCAGCGTCATCGGCTTCTTTTTTGCCGTCGAGGAAGTTGTTGCGGGTAAAAAATATCTCCTCGCCGTTCTTGGAAAAGGCCACGGAAGCGTCATGGAACTTGGTGTTGATTTCGTTGGAGAATTTCTCTGGGCGGCCAAAAGTGTAGCTGCCGCAGCCATTTTCCTTGCTGCCCTGCTGTTTGGCATCCACGTAGTAAAGTTCGAGGAAGGGGTTGCCCGTCCAGTTGTGCGTACGGCGGATGATGGGGTTGGTGTCACGCTCCGAGGAGAATACCAAGCCGTTTTTGTAGGTAAATGGGCTGAAATCGTCAGAAGCGGAGTTGAAGTCGCAGTTCGTGATTTCGTAGCTGGACACGCTCTTGGTCATCAGTTCCTCCTCGTAGTCGCAGGCGTTGAGCAGGTACTGGCCCCGCTGGTCGTCTGGTGCGAGGTCAACGAACTGCTGGAACCACTCCCTTGCCACGTCGCATTTGCCGTTGCGCTGGAGCATCATGCCGTAGTATAGCTTGTGGATGGGTTCTGCCTGTGGCAGGCGTACTACCTGACCGTACCAAAACTCGGCGTTTGGTGTGTCGTTGATTTTGCGGTACGCTTCGGCGAGGTTGATTTTGGCCGTGGCGTCGTCGCTTTTTTCCAAAATCTGGTTGTACAACTCGATGGCCCCGATATAGTCGAGGTTGTCCATTTTTTGTTGTGCAGATTTGAGTTTACCCGCCTGTGCCATTGTCCCGAAGGCGAAAAAAAGGAGGAACACTGGGGTGAGAATATTTCGCATGGCTATCTTTTTATGAAGAGATTGAGAGATTGAGAGTTTAAGGATTTGAGGGCTTGATGCATGGATGCCTCAAACTCTCAAACCCTTAAATCCTCAAGCACTTAGAAGTACCTTGGTGTGATTACTTTATTTTCCCTGAAATCAAATTCGTAACCAATCATCAATTCAAAAGCGCCAGAGGTCACTTTGTTGAGGTCGGTGAGCGGGTAATCGTAGGCTGCGCCAATGCGCAAGCCGCTTTTCAGCAAATACGAAACCCAAACATCGGCAGATTCAACCGAGCTGCGGGCTGGATTTTCGAAAGGCTTTACGGAGAAGGCCGAACGAAGTGATGCGCCGATCCAAAGCGTTTGTTGGAACAACAGGGACAGGTCAATGTCGAATTCGTTCGGTGCGCCGATGTCCTTGAATGGCTGCAGTTTTGAAAGCTGCTTGTCAGCACCTACGTTTTTCCAGAGGAAAGAGGGCTTGAAGATGATAGCATCGCCTTGGAGCGGAATGGCTGCGCCAGTGGTGAAGAAAAAGTGGCGGACTTTTCGGGCGTAAATATCTTGACCGCCGTTGTTGCTTTTGCTGAGGTCGTACTCAACCAAGTGCGGGCTGGATGCGCCGATGTAAAACTTTTCGCTGTAGAAATACAGCCCCATTCCGAAGTTGGGCAGGAGCAGGTTTACATCGTCCGCAAAAACGGGGTCTTGGTCATCATCAAGGTTCAAGTCGCTCCAGTTTGCGTCATAATTCTCCACGCCACCCTGCAAGCCGATGCTCAACTTGTATTTGCCCATTGGGATGCGGTATGCGTAGGAAAGGTTGACACCAGTCGTGCGGGTTGGGCCGATGATGTCGTTCACCACGCTGAGGCCGACGCCCACCCGCTGGTTGCGGAGCGGTGTATGCGCTGTAAGTGATTGTGTGATGGGTGCGCCATCAATCTCCACCCACTGTGAGCGGTGGAGCAAGCCCAGCGACAGGTATTCCTTGGAGCCAGCGTAGGCTGGGTTGAAGACCAAACTGTTGAACATGTACTTGGTGAACATGGGTTCCTGCTGGGCGAAAGCCATTTTACCCAAGAGCAACACGAACATGAATAAGGTCAATGATTTTTTCATCATGAAGGAATTTTGAAAAATTCTGCTTTGAATGGTTACGTTGAGAAATTGTCGAATTGTTGGTATTGTTGGATTGTTGAGGACGCCACAATGGCAATTCAACAATCGGAACAATTCAACAATTATGGATTTTATCTTTGAATGTGTACAAAACCGTTGTATTTGTTTTTCCTGTCGCCGAGGTCTATTCGGTAAAAATAGGTGCCATCGGGAAGGTCGGCGCCTTTGTAGGTGCCTTTCCATGTGTTGTTATAGCCGTCTTCCGTGAATACCAAGTTTCCCCATCGGTTGTAAACAGTGACGTTATTTTCTGGATACTTGTCAATGTTTTCAATCTTGAACACCTCGTTAGTGCCATCATTGTTCGGCGAAAAGCCATTGTAAATGATGATGTCACCTGGGTCTGTTGAACAAGAAACATCAATGACGACCGTAGCGGTGTCGCAGCCAACCGGATTGCAGAGCACGTACTGGAAAGTATCGAGTCCGCAGAAATCCTGATTGGGAATGTAACCCACCGTCTCGTTCGGGTTCAACACTGTCAGGCCGTGGTTCGGGCCGATGCCACCGCTGCTTGGGTCAAGCACGGTCAACTCCACGGGAAGACAATTGCCGAGGGTATCGTTCGCCAAAATGTCAATATTTACAGGGGTGTTCAACAGTGCAGTTGCCGTATCATCTACGGCATCGGGGGGAAGGGAATTAGCGCATGGGCTTAAAGTGTCTGGTAATACGGTAATGTACACATAAGTTGTGTCGCAAACGCCGTAGTCATCGCAGATGACGATACAAGCCGAATCGGTGCCGATGGCTATGCCATTTGCAACGACGCATAAAGATACATTGTTAACTGTAAACTCCACATCGTCGCCGGAAAAATCAGGGCAAATATTTGTAATACTTTCAATATTGCCAGCCAATTCAGTTGTGTCAACGCAATAGATTTCGTTAGAACCCAGCACGATGGTGTCAATAATTGTACCAGTCTCCGGTAGGCGGACATAGACGCAAAGTATTGTGGTGTCTGTGTTTCCGTAGTCGTCGGTGATTAGGAAGCACGCTTGGTCAAGTCCAGGGGCAAACCCTGTGTAGGTAATGCAGTTCGTAACGGGGTCAAACTCGAAGTCCACACTCTCGCCACTTTCGTCCGGGCATATATTTTCGATGGAGACGACCGTGCCCGGCACGTTGCTCAAATCAAGGCAATAAATGCTGTCGAAGTTGATGAGCAAGGTGTCCACCACCTTGCGGCTGTTGGCTTGGCACAATGAGGCATCCACCGTGATGAAAAGGTAGGTTGTGTCGCACATGCCGATGTCGTCGCAGACCACGATGCAGGCTTGCTCAGTTCCGCCGCATTTCAGCCCCTGATATTTCACGCAAAAGTTGTTCTCGTCGAGGTAAAAATCAACGTATTCGCCGCTCTCACCTGGGCAGAAGTTTTCGATGGACACTGGCGTTCCGAAAAAGTTGAAATTGTTCAGGCACAAGACGTAGGGCAGGCTGTCCGCCGGGATGGTATCGTAAAAATAGGCTGGTGGTGGCAGCACCAAGCATTCCACCATCACCATCAGCGTGTCCTTCGTGCCGGTGGCAAGTTCAATGGCAATAATCGAGTTCATGCCTGCCTGGAACTGCATTTCGGTGCCTTGCGGCAACAGCCCAAAGTTCAGGCCGATGATGGACTGGGTGGAGTTGAGCATCACCGTTACGCCCATGTCGGAGTAGCTGCTGCCCGAGGCACCACCTTTGATGCTCAACGTGGCAGGCTCATGGCTCCAAAAACCCGTTGGGTCCCACTGGTTCAGCATGGCCACCAAGTCGTTGATGTTCATGAACATCCCGTCGTGGGTCTGGCCGTTCACTGTCCAAGCATCTAGGTGGTATGGGCCCATGCTGCCCAGCCCCAACAGCGTGTTGTAGCTATAGGTAATGGTGGTGTCAAAATCACAGCCAGACACGCCTGAAGCATAGGGACTGCCATTTTGAAAAATCATGTAATGGGAAAAATCCGCAGCGGGAATGGGCAGGCAGACATTGGCGGACTGGCAATCCAGCGAGTAGGCATGGAGCGAGTCCACCGGGAAGATGCCATCGGCCCGAAGGGCAACAGCCGCAAAAAACAAAGCGAGTACGAGTAAATGACGTTTCATCCAATTCATGGAACTACGGTTTTTGTTTCCGAAAATTTATCAAGCTGGTTCAAGGGCAAAGCACTGCCCGTGCGCCGGGGCGCAAAGCAGGGTGTCCAACTTTGAACAGGAAGTGGGTTTTGCCGTAAAATTTTAGTGTTCGCTGGAAAATGCTGTTTTCGGTAAGGTTCCTTTGTCTATCCTATCGGCGTCAGAATGCTTGTCGCCATTGTCAGATTAGATTTATTTGGAATACACGAAAACTGTGCCAGATTGGCGAAAAAATTTAATATGAATTGGATGAAAAGAATAGCTGTGCAAACGATGGAGTAAACTATAATACCGGTTCGCTAGAAAAAAACACGACCAAGGCTCAATATTCAAACCTCCCAAACTCACTATCCACCCGCACCTGTTCACCCGTCATATCTTCCACATAACCAACCACTTGTGCGTCAATATGGAACGACCGGGCGATGTCAATGATGGCCTGTGCGTCCTTTTGCCCGACATAAAATTCCAGCCGTTGGCCCATGTTGAAAACCTGGTACATCTCCCGCCAGCCCGTGCCCGATTCCTTTTGGATGAGTTCAAAAAGCGGGGGAATGGCCAGCAGGTTGTTCTTCACCACCCGCTTGTTTTTTAAGAAATGCTTCACCTTCGTCTGCCCGCCGCCGGAGCAGTGGACAAGCCCGTGGATGCGCTTGCGACGCTCCCCCTTGAATTCGTCGAGTACCCGCTTGATAACGGGCAGGTAGGTGCGGGTAGGGGAGAGCACCAGCTTACCGATTGGAATATTTTTACCATCAATTTCAATGGTGTCCGTCAGCATTTTTGACCCCGTGTAAATCACATCACCGGGGGTGTTCGGGTCGAAGCTGTCGGGGTATTTTTCCGTATAAATTTTGGAGAAAACATCATGTCGGGCGCTGGTCAGGCCATTGCTGCCCATGCCGCCGTTGTACTCCGTCTCGTAGCTGGCCTGGCCGTAGCTGGCCAGTCCAACGATGACATCACCCGCTTTTATATCGTTGACAATCAGTTTGTTGCGCTTCATTCGGGCGAAGGTCGTGAAGCCCACGTCAATGGTGCGAACGATGTCGCCCACGTCCGCTGTCTCGCCGCCGGAAAGGTGCAGGCCGATGCCGTGCTGCGCCATATTTTCCACAAAATCCACTGCTGCTTGGATGAGGGTGGAGATGACCTCGCCGGGTATCAGGTTCTTGTTCCGACCGATGGTGGAGCTGACGAGGATGCCGTCGGTACAGCCCACGCAGGCCATGTCGTCGAGGTTCATCACGAGGGCGTCCTGCGCAATGCCTTTCCACACGCTGAGGTCGCCTGTTTCCCGCCAGTAGAGGTAGGCGAGGCTGGTCTTCGTACCTGCCGTGTCGGCATGCATTATGTTGCAGTGGCGCTCGCTACCGCCCACCACGTCGGGCATGATTTTACAAAAAGCCAATGGGAAAAGCCCCTTGTCCAGGTGCTTGATGGCGGCGTGAACATCGTCTTTGCTGGCACTGACGCCTCGGAGGTCGTATTTGTATTTCATTGTGCAAAGTTCCCTTCGGGAATGACGAAGGGCGGGCAAAGATAGGATGCTAATCTTTTCAAGTCCCCCACATTTTACCTCAATTAGGATTGTTTGCCGATCTGCAAAATGTTATCTTGCCCGATAATAAAACTCCATTTTTTACCCACTAAATTTTGCTGCTATGAAAAATGTTTATTGCTCGACGCTTGCTTTTGTTTTGCTAACCGCAAATTATCTTCATGCACAAACCTTTCAAACTGAATCTGTTGTTTTCCATGCCAACGACATCCGCACCATTTTTGCAGCGGGTGGCTCAATGTTCTGGGATGGACAGGACGATATACAGTACGTAGTCCCCTATCAAAATGAATCCTCGCCGGGCACCTTTTACACTGGCTCATTGTGGCTTGGTGCAATAGATGACGACGGGCAACTTAGGGTAGCTGGGCAAACTTTTGGCCTTAATGGCGATGTGTTTGATTACTACCCCGGCCCGCTTGACCCCGCCACTGGACTACCTTTTTCCACGGAAGATTTACTGCATTTCAACAAAGTTTGGAGTGTCGAGCGGTTCGATGTTGAGCAGCATATCGCCGATTACGAGGACAATGGCACCATTGACCAACCTGTGCTTTCAGTAATCGGATGGCCGGGGCAGCGTAATCCCTATTTCAGCACGGTGAACGGCTACAAATTGCCGGAAATGCCCAATAGTGCAGCCCCATTTTTTGACCGAAATGGAGACGGCAGGTACAATGCCTTCCAAGGTGATTACCCATTGCCGGAGGGGGTTGCTTCCGGCGTTATCCCTGAACAAATGGTCTGGCAAGTTTACAACGACGCTGCTGGGCAGCACCTTGAAACAGGCGGGGCAGCATTGGGAGTTGAAATACAGCTGACTGCTTGGGCTTTCAGGTGCTTCGACAACCCACTGCTCAATAGTACCCTTTTTGTTTCCCAAAAAATCATCAACCGCTCCGGTCGGGACTATTCGGATGTGTATGCCGGGATATGGTCGGATATTGAAATTGGTTGCCACAAGGACGACTACGCAGGCTGTGCACCCGATTTGAACAGTTATTTTGCCTACAATGCACAGCCTGAAGACCAGCAAAGCTGCGACGGCATTCATTCTTACGGTGAATTTCCGCCAACGCAGGCAGTCACTTTTCTGAACCACCAGATGTCGGGCTTTCAAGTGCATTACAATGGTATCAATGCACCTCCATCCGGCACGACCGACCCCAACACTGCCATTGAGTTTTACCGCTCCCTCACGGGTAGCTGGAAGGACGGCACGCCGTTGACCATTGGTGGGGCAGGTTATGCCCCCGGTGCCCCAAACCTTCAAACGACCCATTTTGCCTTTCCCGACAACCCCAACGACCCTGACGGCTGGTCACAGTACGCCGAAAACTTGCCTCCCTACGACGTGCGTGGCGTGGGCACGGTGCTCTTCGAGACCTTCAAAAATGGTGAGGTGAAAAAAATAGACGTGGCATTTTCCACGCATTTTGACCCAAAACTGAACCACGTGGAGCAGGTGTCTTTGATCTACGATGAAGTCCCGAAAATCAAGGCGATGTACGAGGCTGGTTTTCCCGAAAATACCTGTATCCAACCTAGTTGCGAGGCCGACTGCATTTGGCCCGGCGACGCCAACAACGATGGTATCGCCAACCACTACGACTTGTTGGCCATGGGGCAAGGCTTTGGGGAAACTGGCCCATCTCGATACGCTTCAAATGTTTGGACGCCACAGCCGGGCGGCGACTGGCTGCAATCACTGCCCGCTGGCCTCAACTTCAAGTACCTAGACGCCGATGGCAACGGGAAGGTTGAATTCGCAGATTTTAACCTGACCAAGCTCCACTACGGCAAGTACAGGCAGGATTATTTGGAAAATGAACAATACATCGAGGGCGATGATTTTTACCTGAGCGCCTCCGTAGATTTGAACGATGGAGTGCTGGACAGGTCGGAAGGATTTTTCAACCTTTTCGTCAACAGCCAGCCGCTGGACAGCTTGGTGGGACTGGCCTTGACGCTCGAATTTGACACCAACTATTTTGAGCAAATCAACGCCGCAAAAACCTCGCTTTCAGGTTTTCCTAGCCATTCATTCGTCACACGGAACGACCACAACCGGCTGACGGGCGAACTGCATTTTGCCGTGTTCAAGGATGACGGCTCCTCTATTTTGGAGCATGAAAAATTGTTCTCGGCGCTGATAATTCATCCAAAGGCGGTATTGCCCAGCACCAACACCACCATCCGGTTTAAGAACATTCGAGGGGTACTGCAAAATGGAAAAGAAGTGACATTCGGTGGGCAGGACATGGACTTGGTATTTAGTGATTTTGAGGTCAAAAAAATCAAGCCGCAGCAGCCGGAACTCCATATTTACCCCAACCCATCAGACGGCGTGTTTTATCTCCAACTCGACCAGGAGGAGGTGGGCGATTTGCGGATAGTGGACGCAATGGGCAGGCTGGTGGACGTTAAGCCGACGGCACACCAGCGGGATTTCCTGCTCGACCTCAGCGACTACGCTTCTGGCGTGTATTTCATGCAATTGACGAGGCAATCAACCGTGGAAACTTGGATTTTGGTGGTGAGCAAATGAGGCATTTCTCAAAAAGCTCTACATTGGCACAAAAATCAAGCACATGAAACTTCACTTCCTGCTCCCATTGCTTTTTCTCCTCTCCTGCGGAGAAAAAACCGACACACCACAAACAACTGAAACAGCTTCGGCCACGAAGACCATCGGCAAAATAGAGAGGATGTCGCCCGAACTCGACGCCATCCTCGCCGCCGATGCCAAAATCGAAGTGTTGGCTGACGGCTATACTTGGTCGGAAGGCCCAGTTTGGGTGGCCAAGGGTGGCTACCTGCTTTTTACCGATGTGCCCGAAAACAAGATTTTTAAATGGAAGGAGGGCGAAGGTGCCAGCCTCTACCTCACACCGTCAGGCTTTACTGGCGAAACAACGACTAGCACAGAGCCAGGAGGCAACGGCCTTGCATTGGACGCTGCCGGCAATCTCATCGTTTGCCAGCACGGCGACCGTCGGGTAGCTCGAATGACTGCACCGCTTGACCAGCCCAAGCCTATCTTCGAGACCTTGGCTGACAAGTGGAAAGGGAAGCGATTCAACAGCCCAAATGACCTCGTTTTTGATAAAAATGGCAACCTCTATTTCACGGATCCGCCTTATGGGCTGAAGGACCACGACAAAAGCACCGAAAAGGAAATTCCGTTCCAGGGTGTTTATCGGCGGAACGTGGACGGCAAAGTGGAACTGATAGATTCGACATTTACCCGACCGAATGGCATCGCCCTTTCGCCGGATGAAAAGATGCTTTTTGTGGCCAATTCAGACCCAGAAAAGGCGCTTTGGAAAATTTACGACATTCAAACGGACGGTAAAGTCGCCAATGGCCGAATATTTCACGATGCCACCACGATGGTTGGCCAAGAATTAAAGGGACTGCCCGATGGCATGAAAGTAAGTAAAAGCGGCATCGTCCTCGCCTCTGGTCCGGGTGGTGTGCTAATTTTCAAAATGGACGGGACGCTGCTTGGCCGCATCAATCCCGGCGAGGCAACAGCCAACTGTGCCATCGGAGGCGATGGGTATCTCTACCTAACTTCGGACATGTACTTGTGCCGGGTGAGGTTGAAATAGGGGCCGCATGATATAATACCTCTAATATGCCTTCTCAATCCTTGTCCTCCACCCGGAGTGCAAGCACTGCTGCCAGCAGCAACATTCCACCAGCCAACATGATGGCGTAAAGCGTGTTGCTGCCCAAGAAATGCTTCAAGATTTTGCCAAAAAACAGGGTGGCCAAAATCTCTGGGATGACGATGAAGAAGTTAAAAATACCCATGTAAACGCCCAATTTGCCAGCAGGCAAATGCCTTGCAAAAATGGCGTAGGGCATGGAAACCGTGCTCGCCCAAGCAATGCCAACGCCAATCATAGAAAAAATCAGGTGGTATTTACTGGTGAAAACGCCGACCAGCAACAACCCTAGGCCGCCCAGTGTCAAGCAAATGGCATGGGTTTTCGGCTTTGAAATGCGGTCTGCGATTGGTGCCAACAAAAACGCAACGAGGAACGTCACCAGGGAGTAGGCACCGAACATCAGCCCAGCCCATTCGGAGCCTTGCTTGTAAAGGTCTGAGTCGGGGCCGGGAGCATGGAAGATGTACGTGGCCGTGGCGTCGCCAAAGAAAAACCACATCAGGAACAGGCCCATCCAAGTGAAAAACTGTACGACGGTTAACTGCCGCATCACCTTTGGCATGTTGGCGATGTTCCCGATAATTTCTTTAAAGCCAGCAATTGTAGCAGTGATGGCATTGCCGCTTTTTGCCTTCATTTTACGAAATGCCTCCATGTCGGCTGGGGGGTATTCCTTGGTTCGAATCACGGTGTAAAGTACTGCCCCCAGAAATGCAGCGGCCCCGAAATAAAACGAAATCCTAACGTTTTCTGGGATGACATCCCCTTCATTGGGCGTCATACCAAACACATTGCGGAGCAAAAAAGGCAATGCCGAAGCGATGACCGAACCGAGGCCGATGAAGAAGCTCTGCATCGTGAAGCCCATCGTGTGCTGCTTTGCAGGTAGCATGTCGCCAACGAATGCCCGGAACGGCTCCATCGAAACGTTGATGCTGGCGTCGAGAATCCAGAGCAAGCCAGCGGCCATCCACAGGGCCGAACTGTTGGGCATGAGCACCAGGCAGATAGAGGCGAGAATAGCTCCCGTGAGGAAATAAGGCTTCCGCCGTCCGACCCTGTTCCACGTTCGGTCCGACATATAACCGATGATGGGCTGGATGATAAGCCCTGTGAGTGGGGCGGCCAGCCACAGGATGGGCAACTGGTCTGGTTCGGCGTCGAGGTAGCGGTAGATGCTGCTCATGTTGGCCATCTGCAAGCCCCAGCCGAACTGGATGCCGAGAAAGCCGAAGCTCATGTTCCAGATTTGCCAAAAGCTGAGGGTCGGCTTGTTTTGATTGGTCAATATTCCGTTTTCCATTTTCGAGTTTTGTTTGCTCGAAAGGTAAACCGAGTTTCAACATTACCACCCTTTTACAAAAAAAAAAGATGGGGCAAGCCCTTTGTAGGCCGCCCCATCTTTTCTGGCAAATGAACTGGTTCCATTCACCATTCACCGTTCATCATTCACCATTCAATAATCCAGTCCTATTTCCTTCCTGTTTTTTGGGGTAAACAGCAAGTTGAGGAGTTTCAAGTTGATGCTTGTGGTATTGTAGCGCTCGGTGCCCACCCAAACCATCACGTCCTCGGTCTTAGCGATTTGCATCTTCCACTCCCGGTCGTCGCCGACGAGTGGGGCGTCGAGGTGTACCGTGGCTTTTTGTCCATCAATGCTCCAGGCGCCGGTGCCAATTTTGTTCTGCAAGTATCCGTAGTCGTAGCTGCCGTCTGGCCTGAACTTGAACCAAGCGCCGGGGTTGGTGCGGGAGGCTTCTTTGTCACGTATGCGTACCAGTCCCTGCACTATCCAGTAGTTGCTGACCAATACTCGCACGATTTTCTCCTCTTGTGGGGTCTTTGGCGCTGGCGTTACCGGCACGGGCTTCACGGGGTCTTCCTTCATGATTGGGTTCGGGCTGATGGCGGAACTGAGCGCAGCCACCGGCTTTTTGCCCATAAAGAAATTCCCGGTTAGCGTGTCCACGATTTGAACGGTTTGCATGATGCCGTCTGCATCTACCGAAAGGTCGGCAGGTGGCGTGGGGCTGCCATCGGGATTGCTGGTGGGCTGGCTGGTATTTTCAGGTTTGCAAGCGAAAAGGAAAAGGCCAATGGCCAGCAAAAGGGGGATTTTTTTCATGACTCGGAATTCGTTTTTGAATAAATATTTTGAAAAGCGCCGCAAAGGTAAGCCTTGCAGCCTATCATAACATTAGCATTTTTGCTCATTTACAAAAAGCAGGCCGTGTTTTGGGGTAAAATAATTGGCTGTACCTAACCCGGTTCCTACCTAAGTGCTTTGTCAAATCAATAATGACGGGTCAAAAAAACTATCGTATTTGCCCCTTCTCGCCGCCTCCGGCGGCTCGTCGGGGGAGAGGTTCTTTTGGGGCGGCTGCGCCGCCCCAAGCCCCTTGCTTTAACCCGACACTATTTAAATGACAAAGCCCTGAGTTTCAACCAAATGACCTGTATGAAACACCAGTTTTAGTGTTTCGGTTTGTCACTGTTCACAGCAGATACGGCAGTATTTCCGATATCTTGTTCAACTGCAAGAAGTTCGGGTGTTCGATTTTGGACTCAATTTTCTCGTGCGCCCAAGTGGTATGGTAGGGGATATGAACGCCGTGGCCACCGATGTTGAGCACGGGCAGCACGTCCGATTTGAGCGAATTGCCCAGCATCAAGAACTCCTCCGGTTGGCAGTCAAGGTGCCGAATCAGTTTTTGGTAGTCCTTTTCCTGCTTGTCGCTCATTATTTCGATGTGGTGGAAATAAGGCTCCAGCTCCGACTTCATCAGCTTGCGTTCTTGATCGAGCAGGTCGCCCTTGGTGGCCACCACCAGCCGGAACTTGCCCTTGAGCACTTCCAGCACCTCGGTCACGCCGTCCAGCAGCTCGATGGGCTTGGCTAGCAGTTCCCGCCCATATTCGATGGCTTTGTTCAAAATGGCGGGATTTGCTGTGTTTTCGGTTACTCGAAGGGCCGTTTCCAACATACTCAACATGAACGCCTTCACGCCGTAGCCGTAGAGCGGCAGGTTTTGCATCTCGGTTTTGAAAAGTTCCTGGGACACCGTGTGAAGGGGCAAGTAATCTTCCAGCAGGGCACAAAACTTCTGCTCCGCTTCCTGAAAATAAGGTTCGTTTACCCACAGGGTGTCGTCGGCATCGAAGGCAATGACTTTTAAATGGTGCATTTTATCCACGGCTGGTTGTTTTATAGTTGATTGACAAACTGTTTGAGGTTTTGTACTTCACAAGGGGGCAAGCCCCTTGGAAATGAGGAAATGCGCTGTCTCCAAGGGGGCTTGCCCCCTTGATAAATTCACCAATCAGTTATTCAAGAAACTATAAATGGATGCAAACATACCGCAATCCACTTTTGCGTAAGTGCATGTACCGTGAAAATCCTTTTCGGGAAAGTTGTGTGGGCAATTTTCAAAGAAAAAGCACTTTTTGACTTGCTTGAAGTCACCCAGAAAAAATTTCCGGGCTACGTTCTCGGAACTTGGGTTTATTAAAGTCATGCAATTTTTTGATACTTGATTGCCGAGAAAGAAATTATCTGAATTAATATTGCGCAAACATTTACCTGAAATTCCTATTTCATGAAAAATTTTGAAAATAAGACCGTCTGGATTACTGGCGCATCCTCCGGGATAGGGGAGGCCCTGGCCCACGAATTTGCCAAAGAAGGCGCAAGGCTTGTGCTTTCAGCCCGCAACGAAGCGGAGCTTCAGCGGGTGGCCAATGCTTGCGGCAGGCCCGACACCATCATCCAACCCCTCGACCTCGGCGACCACGACTCCCTGCCGGGCGTGGTTCAGTCGGTTCTGGCAAAAGCTGGAATGGTGGACGTTTTGGTAAACAACGGGGGCATCTCACAGCGCTCTCTAGCCAAGGACACAAAGTTCGACGTGGACAAAAAGCTCATCAACGTCAACTTGCTCGGTACCATCGCCTTGACGAAGGCCATTTTGCCCCATTTTCTGGAGCGGAAGACCGGGCATTTCGTGGTCATCACCAGCTTGACCGGAAAATTTGGAACTCCATTGCGTTCATCGTACGCCGCAGCCAAACACGGCCTCCACGGTTTTTTTGATTCGCTGCGGGCGGAGATTTGGCGGGAGAACGTGCTGGTGACACTGGTTTGCCCCGGTTTTATTTCCACCAAAGTCAGCGTTAATGCCCTCACCGGCGACGGCTCGCCGCAAGGCTCAATGGACAATAAAACACGAGCTGGCAAAAGCCCAGCAGATTTGGCCAAGGCCATCGTTTCAGCAGTGAAAAAGGGAAAATACGAACTGCATTTTGGGGGCAGGGAATTAGTGGGTGTTTACGTCAAACGGTTTTTTCCCAACTTGTTTACCAATATGCTCCGCAAGGCAAAGGTCACGTAGGTATGAGTTGGGGTTAGGACATGAATTATTTTTAGCCTTGAAAGCCATGCCCTAGTTCCAGCCGCAATGGCACGTTTTACTACTTTATGACATTGTTGGCGTCAATTCGACCCATTTTTTTTCTTTGCAAGGTCT
>CAZDSU010000063.1:0-39955 GCA_964508135.1 uncultured Saprospiraceae bacterium | reverse complement strand
ATGAACAACTTTGTCGCTGCATCATAAAAGAGGGACAAAACGCTGCTGCACCCATGGCGAACTCACTGTATTCTCAGTTGCATATCAATAACTTTGTTTTGAAAAAAATCACAGAAAATGCAAGTTACTTTAAATGAATTAAGAGAAATCAAGCAATCCCTTTCGAATGAGAGTATTGCTCGCATTGCAAAAGAATTAAACGTTGATGAGCAAGCTGTCCGATATTATTTCGGAATAAAAAAATTCCGGGGTGGGCAATTTTCAAGTAGCCAAATATTGCCCGACCTTGAAAGTGGCTTGACACGAATTGAAGACACCAGAATCATTGATTTAGCCAAAAAGATAATTAATGAAAACAACATGACAGCCATCACCATACAAGTCTCAAATGAAGTAGCCGAAACCGTCGGTGTGGAGGAGTTGGAGAAACAGATAAACGACCTCATCGCCAAGGTCGCACTTAAGCTCGCAGCGAAAGAGATGCTGCGTGACCTCAAAGCCATAAACCTCTCCAAAGACCCCGAATGGGCAAAGGCAAGGGCCGCTGCTTGGGAGCAGGAAAAAGCCAATGTACTGAAGAAGCTAAATAAACAACTCAATGATTGACTTTATAATGGATGCCAATGTGCTCATCAGTTTCTTGATTTCTGGAAAGGCATCCTATAAGAACATCTTGCAGGGGTTCCATTTTCTAGCCCCTGAATTCATCCTGTCCGAAGTCAAGCAATATGAGCAAGAGATTTTCACAAAGACAAAACAGAATGAAGAACAACTGCGTAACTACACACTTGGTGTATTTGGGGAATTGACCGTCTTGCCCAGTTATTTCACAGAAACTGAAAACCTCCTTTTAGCCAGTCAAATGCTTGAAAAAATTGACCCTAAAGACATTCATTATCTCGCACTTTCACTCCAACTTGACCTAGTTTTATTGACACGCGATAAACCACTTTACAAAGGACTTCGGAAGCAAGGTTACCGAAAAGTGATGCTGTTCGAGGATTTACTGAAAAGCATCTGACAGCTCCTTTTGTATCACTTGCAAGCCAATCCAACTTTTCCTATCTTTCCGCCGTCCAAAACCCCAGCGAAGCCCAACAAATTATTTAAAGCCTAACCAATGGTATCAGAAGCCGTAACCACCGCCCCCAATCCAACCATCACCCTCACCAAGACCGCCCTCATCAACGGGCAGCCCTACGCCATCGTGCCGGGCGAGACCATCCTCTCGTTCGTGCGGCGCTACAAGGGAAAAGACTACGTGCCCACCCTCTGCGATGCGCCCAACCTGGAGCCTTTTGGCTCTTGTCGGGTTTGCAGCGTCGAAGTCGGCAAGGTCGGCAATGGCACAAACCTCCGCACGGTTGCCAGTTGCCACACGCCTGTGGACGAGGGCATGATGGTTTTCACCGAAAGCGAAGCTATCCAGAAGCTGCGCAAGAACATCATCGAACTGGTGCTCACAGACCACCCGCTCGAATGCCTCACCTGCGAGGTGAACGGCAACTGCGAACTCCAGGACGTGGCCGCCCGTGTCGGTATCCGCACGGTGCGCTACCCGCACGGCAAGGTGCACACCGACAGGGAGAAAGACCTTAGCCATCCGTACATGACCTCCGACCTCTCGAAGTGCATCATGTGCTACCGCTGCGTGCGGGCCTGCGACGAAGTGCAGGGCCAACTCGTGCTCAGCGTGGCCGGGCGGGGCTTTGACAGCAAAATCATCAAAGGGCTTGACCAGGACTTTTTCACTTCGGACTGCGTCTCCTGTGGGGCCTGCTCACAAGCCTGCCCGACGAGCGCCATCCATGATATTTACCAGAGCAAAGCGGTGGTCGGACAGGACAAGGTGCGTACCGTCTGCACCTACTGCGGCGTGGGCTGCAACCTCGACGTGAGCGTGAAGAACGGCCAAATCCTTTCCATCCAAGCACCGTTCGATGCCGAGGTGAACGCTGGGCATACCTGCCTGAAAGGGCGCTACGCCTTTAAATTCTACAACCACCCAGAGCGGATACAATACCCGATGATTCGCAAGAATGGCGAACTGGAGCGTGTGACTTGGGACGAGGTGTACGACTACCTCGCCACCCGTTTGACCGACATCAAAAACACCTACGGCGGCGACGCAGTGGCGGGCATCAGCAGCAGCCGCTGCACCAACGAGGAGAATTATTTGATGCAAAAAATGATTCGGGCATGCTTCGGCACGAACAATATTGACGGCTGCGCAAGGGTCTGCCACTCCCCCACTGCTTTGGGGATGCAGCGCACCTTCGGCACGGGCGCAGCGACCAATTCCATCTCCGATTTAAAGCTGACCGAGTGCATCCTCGTCATCGGTGCGAACCCGATGGCGGGCCACCCCGTCACGGGATCCAAGCTGAAACAAAAGGCGATGAAGGGCACGCCGCTCATCGTCATTGACCCACGGCGCACCACGCTGGCCAAATACGCCACGCACTTCCTCCAACTCCGCCCCGGCACCAACGTGGCGGTGCTGAACATGATGCTCTACTATATCATCAAGGAAAACCTGATGGACAAAGACTTCGTGGCCAACCGAACGGAGGGCTTCGACGATTTTTGCGAGAGCATCCTTAGCTTGGATATCAATGCGTTGGAGGAAGTCTCCGGCGTACCACGGGAACAGGTCAGGGCAGCCGCCATTACCTACGCCTCGGCGAAACTGGCGATGGAATTCCACGGCCTCGGCGTCACGGAGCATTACCAAGGCACCTACGCCATCATGCTCATCGCCGACTTGGCGATGATTACGGGCAACGTGGGCAAACCCGGCTGCGGCGTAAATCCGCTTCGGGGCCAAAACAATGTGCAGGGCATGGCCGACATGGGCACACAGCCCTACCAGGGCGCTGGCTATTTGGACGTGACCGACCCCCAAGTCCACGCCAAATACGAGGCGTTTTATGGGGCAAAAATGAGCGACAAGGTCGGCCTGACCATCCCCGAAATGTACGACGCCGCCCTCGAAGGCAAGCTGAAAGCCGTGTGGGTGATGGGCGAGGACATGGCGCAGAGCGACCCGAATACGCACCACGTCGTGAAGGCGCTCAGTTCCCTCGACTTGCTGGTGGTACAGGAAATCTTCATGACGGAGACGGCCAAGTACGCCCATGTCGTGCTGCCGGGTTCTTCGTTTTTGGAAAAAGAAGGCACCTTCACCAACGGCGAGCGCCGCATCCAAAAAGTACAAAAAGTGGTCGAACCCATCGGCGAGAGCAAGCCCGACGGCGTTATTTTGGTGGAAATGATGAACCGCCTCGGCTACCCGCAAGCGCCTTACACGGCGAAGGGGATGTTGGAAGAAATCAGCCAAATCGTACCTTTCTTCGCTGGCGTGAAATGGGAGGAACTCGGCAAACAGGGCAAGCAATGGCCCGTCGCAGCGGACGGCACTGGAACGCCGCTGCTACACGTCGGTGAGTTCAAGCGGGGCAAAGGCAAGTTCGTCTTCCGGGATTTCGTGGAGACAGCGGAAATCCTCGACCACGGGGCTGCCTATCCATTTATTCTGACAACGAACCGGGTTTTGGAGCAATACAATGTCGGCACGATGACCCGCCGGACGCCCAACGTCAAGATTTTCACGGAAGACGTGCTCATCATCAACCCGCTGGACGCCGCCCAAAACGGCATTTCCAACGGCGACTTGGTACGCATCGAAAGTCCTCGTGGCGAGTGCAAGGTGAAAGCGAAAGTCAGTGACGACGTGAAGCCTGGCATCCTCAGCACCACCTTTCACTTCCCGGAATTGATGGTGAACAACGTGACATCGAGCGTGACGGATTCGATTGCACATTGCCCAGAGTATAAGGTGGTGAGTGTACGGATAAATAAGGCGTGAAAGATGGATTATGTAATAAGATGTATGCTTGTAGGAGACAGGATGGAGCAGTTTACCAAAAACAAGCTATCTTCCTTTCTGAAAGAATATGGTTTTGAGTTAGTGAAAATTGTAAATAATGATTCGCTAGGCCAGCGTTTTTATGCCGAATTTCGAAAAGGGAATTTGTTTCTAACCTTGGAGAAATCTTTCTATCGTCCTGATAACCAAGAGTTATTAATTATGTTGTGCGATGCTTCTGTTGATTTGGAAGGAATGAGTAACTGTTGTTCTACTTACTGCATCATCAGGTTTAAATATAGAAAACCGGTTACAACATATTTGGACGAACCGAGTGAGCTATTGCATAGTTTTGATTTAATTATTCATGATTTAGAGAATTATTGCAGAGATTTCTTGGAAGGAGACGAGGAAGCATTTCGGGAAACGCTTTTAACGGTTCTAAAACTTAGAGGTGGATAAACAAAATTTTGAAAAATGACCATCGAAATATCAGGCACCATCGCAAAAAGAGCAAAGATTAAGAGCGAAGACATCTTGTTGCGAGTAGCAATTCTGCTTTTTGTAGAAGAAAAAGTGACGCTTGGGCAGGCTGCCGAGATTGCTGGAATACCTCAGTTCCTTTTTCAAAAAGAACTTGGAAAGCGTAAAATCCCCATCCACTACGGCATGGAAGAATATAAGCACGATTTAGAAACGATAGCTAAAATGCGGCTTGCGTGATAGTTGTTTCTGATACTTCTCTCATTTCCAACCTCTTCCAAATCGGTAAATTACCTTTGCAAAAAAAGCACGATGACCAAGGACGAAGTATTGGACAATTTTCTCCTAAACCCCATCAAACGGTTCATCAGCAACTCGACCACCAGCGGTATCGTGCTGTTTTCTTCTGCGATTGTGGCAATTATTTTGGCAAATTCCCCCCTCGCCGAATGGTATTTTAACTTGTGGCACATCAAGTTTTCCATCGGTTTTGACAATTTCATGGTGTCAAAAGACCTGAACCATTGGATAAACGACGGGCTAATGGCCATCTTCTTTTTTGTGGTGGGGCTGGAATTGAAGCGGGAAATCATAGCGGGAGAGCTGAACAACTTCCGAAAATCGGTGCTGCCCATCGCCGCTGCCGTCGGGGGCATGGTTTTTCCTGCACTCATCTACCTGCTGTTCAACCCAAGCGGGGAGGCACAAAACGGTTGGGGCATACCGATGGCGACCGACATTGCTTTTGCGCTGGGCGTGCTTTACTTGCTTGGTGATAAAGTGCCCATATCCGCCAAAATATTCCTTACCGCCCTTGCCATCGTGGACGATATCGGAGCCGTTTTGGTTATTGCGTTTTTTTATACTTCGGACATCAACTTCGAGAGTCTTTTGGTAGGCGCTATTTTTTTGGCAGTACTGGTTTCCGCCAATTACCTCGGCGTACGAAATGTGTTCTTTTACGGACTTATCGGGATAGGCGGCTTGTGGTTGGCATTCTTGATGTCTGGCGTTCATGCAACCATTGCGGCCGTTATCGCCGCCTTCACCATCCCCGCCAATGTTACGGTAGATGAAACCAATTTTTTCAAAAAAGCCGGAGCATTACTCGATAAGTACAGGGAAATAGCGCCCAATAATAAACCAACGGTGACGGACGACCAATTGCACGTGCTCAACGAAATCCGCACCCTTTCCAAAAGCGCCCAAACGCCATTGCAGCGGCTGGAACACGCCCTGCACCCATTGGTGGCCTTCGTCGTGATGCCCATTTTTGCGCTCTGCAATGCAGGAGTCCTTTTATCTGACAACATCATTGCACAAGCCATCAGTCCAGTCGCAATGGGCGTGTTTTTTGGGTTGATGCTCGGCAAGGTCATAGGCATAACAGGTGCGGCATGGCTGTTGACAAAGTTCAAAATTGCAGAACTCCCTTTTGGGCTGAACAACAAACATGTAATCGGCATCGCATTTTTAGGAGCTATCGGTTTTACGATGTCGCTTTTCGTTGCCGAGCTTGCATTTTCCAATGCCGAAACCATCAACCAAGCTAAAATCGGCATCTTGTTATCTTCCATCGTTGCAAGTTTTATTGGTTTTTTCATCATCAAGAAAGCCAGTAACAATTAGCCAATGGGGATACACCGAAGAGTTCTTTCCCGGCAGTTCAGTCGCAGGCAAAGAAAAGTTGGCTCATGACGTTTTAAAGTGAAAAGTAGTCTCACCCCACCAAGGAGCTTATGTACAATATGCCCTCCTCGCCGCCTCCGGCGGCTCGTCGGGGGAGAGGGGGTTTGGGGGCATTCAGCTCCCAAACCCCCTATTTCACGCTAAAAAGTCTTGAGCCGAAATGTTTTGTCACTTTCGTCCAGCATGGCGTTAACAGACAAATCCAACTTTCATGTCAAGACGAGCCACGCATATCTTTCAATCTTTAGCAACCCTATTTTTATTCCATTTCCCCCAAGCCTTATTCTGCCAAGTAAATGCCTTTGATTTCCAGCGCTTTGTGGACGATGACGGCATTGCACGAGAATACCTGACCTCCTTTGATAGCCTCCTTGAAGCAACCCACCATTTCGATTACCTTTCCGATGAATGCAATCTCGACAACACCATTTACCTGCCCGGAAAGGAATTCGTTTTCGAGTATTATTTTCGCAAAAAAGGCCAATGCTACTTTTTTGATTTTGATAAGGTGTCTGGCTTGTGTGGATGTGAGCATACAATGGAGAAAACCGTTTTGCAGGTAGGCTATGAAATAGAGCATGGCAACCTACAGGGAATGACCCAGGTGAACTACAATTATTACGGTCGCTTTGACACCCTTCCGAATTTTGAAAAATCAGGTATCATTGAAAACAAGCTGAACGTCTGGCTGCACCCGCCTCGCAGCAATCAATTCAGGATGACAGAGATAAATCCCTTTCCATACATCAAACGGCCGTATGAAGTTGGAAATAAATGGACGTGGGAACTGGCCATCGGCGACCAGTGGAGCAGTAGGATGTGGCAGGAATGGAATGGGAATATTCTAAACCGCTATTTTTATGTCATTACTGGCAAGGAAATCATCAGTTCAGCCTTTGGCAAATTGCTTTGCTATGTGGTGAAAAGCAGAGCGCAGAGTGAAATTGGGGAAACTTCGTTGACCGCCTATTTCAATGAAAAATTTGGATTTGTAAAGCTCTTTTATACCAATATTGATGGCAGTGAACTGGTGATGAATCTGGTAAAAATTAAGGAGGTTTAATTCTACTTTGTTACTTTAAAAAAAAATCTATCCAAGTGGGGCGATGCGCCGCCAAAACTTTATCAAAACTGCCATTTCCCCTCCTCGCCGCCTTCGGCGGCTCGTCGGGGGAGGGAGCCTTTGGGGGCGTTCCGCCCCCAAACCCCCTACTTTCCAAAGTGATATGTTCAATATTCTAAAGTAACAAAGTAGAATTAAGCAATTCCCCAAATCACTGCGTTCCATTTCCAATAACTAATAATGACCAACATGACGTCGTGCGTGAGCGATTCGATTGCGCATTGCCCGGAACATAAAATGGCGAACTTAAAGATTGGAAAAGTACAAAAAGATGGAATTAACAACTACATTCGTGCGATTATTCATCTTTTTCACTAAAACAAAGCGACATGAGTACCAACAAAATTTTGTTCGGAGCCCTCGCCGGGGGCATTGTTTACTTCCTACTTGGATGGTTGATTTACGGAACGCTACTTGCTGACTTTGCCAACGCTTATCCAGAACTGAAACCCGAATCGGTGACGGACATCACCAGAAGCCCAATGGTTTATTGGGCAATGTTTGTCGGCTGCCTGGTGTATGGGCTGCTTTTGGCGGTCATTTTTGGACGCTGGGCAAGCATCTCCACGTTCATAACAGGAGCCAAGGCAGGTGCCGTCATTACCCTCTTGATGGCTTTGGCGTTTGATTTGATGATGTACTCGATGCTGAAAACCATGACCTTGAATGGTGCATTGATTGACCCCCTCATTTCGGGCGTAATGGGTGCCATCACGGGTGGCGTGGTAGGCTGGGTGCTTGGCTACGGGAACAAAAAATGATTGAAACTCGCTGCTGTAAGCGAATAATGAAAAAGGATGGCAGCTTGTGCTTGCCATCCTTTTACTTTTCGAAGAAACCTGGACTAGTTCAAAATTCCTACTAGCTGCCCAAAATCGCCTTCGATACCCTGTCCATTCCAGAATCGAAATTTGGGCCGATGATGTCCACGTTCAGCCGGTTTTTCAGGTTGGCGACAATCTTTGGAAGGTCGTTCTTGAGGTCGTTGTTGCGGGTTCGCTCGTTCTGGAGATCCTCAAAGCCAAGGTCATTTTCGATGCGGAACTTGAGTTCTTCTTTGAGTTCCGCCAGCCGCTTGTTAATGGTTTCAATCGAAGTACGCACAAAGCTCATTTCATAAAAAGCACTTTCGATAACCACGGCAATGAACTTCTTATTGGCGATATGTTCCCCCACCAAAGTATTGATGGTTTCCATGCCAACCCAAGCAGAAAGCAGGCTGTTGCTGGAAACCAGCGACAGTGTCACGTCCGCTTCCCGAATGCATTTGTTGATAAAGGCGGCGATGTCCTCGCCCGGTTTCATGGCCTCGGAGTCTATCGTAACCTGAATGCCACGGCTTCGCAGGAAATCCTTCACCTGCGTAGCAGCGGAAACATCCTTGTGGTTGTAGGAAAGGAAAACGGTGGGCGATTTGCCACCGGAATTTGCAACGCCACCTCCTCCTGAAGCACTGCTATCCGGCAATTTTTTGGCCAGTTCAAGCAGGTTGTTCATTATCTGGTTTTGGGTCAGGGAGGCGTAATCCGGTGAGATAACCCGTGCCGCAATGTCCTTTTGCAGCCGGTTCCATTGGCCGGCGAGGTTCAGGATAACGTTGTCATTAGGCATGGCAGCCCGCATTGCCTTGATGGCTTGGCCAATTTCGCCTTCGAGCAGGAGGTCAATAATTTCTTGTTTGGTCATGTTGATTTTTCATGTTAAAAAGTAAAGTGCCAAAAATAGCAACGAAAAACGGAAATTGCGATGCGATAAAAAATTCTACCTTTCGGCCTGGTTAATTTCATCAAAAACACGCCTGAAATCAGGCTATTTCACGAAAAAAATGGCTGACAAAAAAAAATATTACGTCGTTTGGCAAGGAGTGAATCCCGGCGTTTACGATACTTGGGACAAAGCCAAGCAGCAAATCAACGGCTACCCCGCCGCCAAATACAAGAGCTTTGGCAGCCGGGAGGAGGCAGAGGCGGCCTACAGCGGCAATTTTGCGCAGCACATCCAGTTCAAATCGCCCAGCAGGCCAGGCACCTCCTCAAACTCTCAAACCCCCAAACCCTTAAAATCCCAAATAAACTGGGAGAGCATCTGCGTGGACGCTGCCTGCTCCGGCAACCCCGGTGTGATGGAGTATCAGGGTGTGGACTCGAAGACCAAAACCCTCATTTTTCACCAAAAATACCCGCTCGGCACGAACAACATCGGCGAGTTCCTGGCCATCGTGCATGCGCTGGCCATGTTCCACCGGGAGGGCAAGGACACGCCGATTTACACCGACTCCCGCAACGCCATGCTTTGGGTAAAAAAGAAAGCCTGCAAAACCAAGCTCGTACACAACGCCAAAACGGAAAACCTTCACCAAGTCATCGCCCGGGCCGAAAACTGGCTGCAAACCCACACCTACAAAAACCTTATCCTGAAATGGGAAACCGAAGCTTGGGGGGAGATTCCGGCAGATTTTGGGAGAAAATAGAAATTGGGAAATTGGGAAATTTTGCACTCCCAATTTCCCAATTTCCAATTTCCCAATTTCAATATGAATATTTTCGGACGACTTTTCGGCACAAACGAACCACCTGCACAACCGGCCATTCGGTTCGGCAGGTTCACGGACAGCAACCGCTCCACCGAACGGGAGGAGGCGTTCGATGCGGCGCTCCGTGATTTCAGCAAGGAAAACTACCTTGCGGCCTACGTCTCGTTTTTCAGCTACCTGCTCGACGAGGAGGAGCAAAACGTGCGGGTGCGTGAGGAGCGGGGCGAGCTTCACTTCGAACTTTTTCAGGGGTCAAAAAGGATTACCGGCTTTGCCAACGACAGGAAGTTGCATGCCGAAGCAAAAATTGCGAAAGCAAAAACGCTTCAGTCGAGCTTCATGCGGCAACTGTTGGAAGCGAATTTTGAGCTGAAGTACAGCCGCTTTACCCTCTCGCCCGACAACGAAATCACGATTGTTTTCGACACCTACACCACCGATGGCTCGCCCTACAAACTCTACGCCGCCCTCAAGGAGTTGGCCACCCACGCCGACAAGCACGACGACATCCTCGTGGAAGAGTTCGAGGCGCTCGAAATCATAGACTTGAACATGCGCCGAGAACTGCCCGAATGGGAAAAAAACGTCAAATATGACTATATCCAGCGGGAAATCAAGGCGGTTTTTGAGGAGATTGACCACGGCAAACTCAACACCGACAAGTACCCCGTGGCCGTCACCTACCTCTTGCTGCACCTTTGCTACAAGCTCGACTACCTTACCAAACCCGAGGGCCACATGATGGAGGTGCTGGAGTGCATCCACCGATTGGCCTTTGCGCAGGACGGCAAAAATGCGTCGCAAAAGAACTTGGCGCTTCGCAAAACTTTTCAAAAACTGCTCGAAAGACCACGGGAAAAGTTCTTTCAGGAGATGTACGAGGTGAGCGCCACTTTTGGCATTACGCCGCCCATTGATCACCAAAATGTGACCATCCTAATTGACCAAGAGCTGCCCAACATGCGGTGGTACGCCGAACACGGCCATGAGCAAATCGCACTGGCCGTTCCCGGCTTCATCATCGGGCGGGCGCTGTTCAACTTTGCCTTGCCGCTGCCCGACAAGGACCTTTTCCACCTGCTGATGCAGGTCATGGAAGCCGATTATTTCCGCAGCCTCGGCTTCACGCCGCTT
Source organism: uncultured Saprospiraceae bacterium (assembly GCA_964508135.1). Classification (GTDB taxonomy): domain Bacteria; phylum Bacteroidota; class Bacteroidia; order Chitinophagales; family Saprospiraceae; genus UBA6168. The sequence continues at coordinate 29,125 of CAZDSU010000063.1, read as the reverse complement.
GTGGAGAATGGTGTTTTGGACGAAAAAGCAATTCGGCTGGCCATCCGACGCATCGTCGAAAAACACGAAAACGCATTCCCTCGATTTAAACCCGACCTAAAAAAACTGGTTTTTACTTCGATGCCCAGTTTTGCCGAGTCGTTTTTAAAAATGGTGCAAGCCCTGGATTTGGTGAAGGTGGGCTAGTGTTCGACAGTGGGCAATTGGAAACTGCTTCTTAGTACTCGCCACTTTTGACCTAAATTTGCTCCGCAATTTTTCAAGAAAATGTCTACCGAAAAAATCTACGAAATACTCGAAACGGTCTGCGACCCAGAAATCCCGGTGCTGACGGTGCTCGATATGGGCATCGTTCGGGAAGTAAAGTGGGACGAAACCAGCGGCCAGCCTGAGGTCGTCATCACCCCCACCTACTCCGGCTGCCCGGCCATGCATGCCATCGAGGTCAACATCCGGGCGGCTTTGCAGGAGCAGGGCATTGACCCCGTGAAAATCACCACCGTGCTCAGTCCCGCCTGGACAACAGACTGGCTCACCGAGTCCGGCAAGGCAAAACTAAAAGCCTACGGCATTGCACCGCCCGTTGGTTCAGCAGATAAAAATTCGTTGTTGGGTGAAAAACCGGAGGTCGAGTGCCCCCGCTGCGGTTCGAAAAACACGAAGTTGGTTAGCCAATTCGGCTCCACAGCCTGCAAGTCGCTGTACCAATGTCGGGAGTGCTTGGAGCCGTTCGATTATTTCAAATGCCACTGAATAACGGTGAACTATGAACTGTGAATGGTGAACTATGAACTGTGAATGGTGAACTGAGGTCGTTCACAGTTCATAGTTCACCGTTCATAGTTAAACTTATACCCCACCCCTCTCACCGAGTGGAAAAACACGGGGTTCCGCTGGTCTTCCTCGAAATATTTTCGGAACGAAAGGATGAAGTTGTCAATCGTGCGGGTGGAAGGGTACACGTCGTAGCCCCAGACGGATTGCAGGATTTGGTTGCGGGAAACGACCTCGTTTTTGCGGTCAATGAGCATCTTGAGCAGCATCGCCTCCTTCTTCGTCAGCACAAAAGGGCCTTCGTTGCCGATTGCCTCAAAGGTGCGGAAGTTCACCTGGTTATTGCCAAAATGCACGATTTCCGGCGTGTTTTCAGCAGCCTTGCTGGTGCGGCGGATGAGGTTGTTGACCCGAAGCAACAGTTCTTCGAGATGAAACGGTTTGGTCAGGTAATCGTCGGCACCCCGTTTCAGACCGGCGATGCGGTCGGTGGGGCCGTCCTTGGCCGTGAGGAAAATGATGGGCACTTCCATGTTCGACAGCCGGATTTGTTCGCATATCTCAAATCCGTTGATTTCCGGCAGCATCACATCAAGGATGATGAGGTCAAAATGCTGCTCCCTGAAAAACTTCAACCCATCCCAGCCCTTGCCAGTGGCTACGACCTCAAAGCCTTCCAGCTCCAAGTTCAGCTTCACGACGTCCCGGATGTTTTCTTCGTCTTCGACAAGTAATATTCGCATGTTGGGAATTTGAAATTGGGTATTGGGTACTGGGTATTGTGGCAATACCCAATGCCTAATTCCCAATCACTATTCTAAAAATAGTTCCTTTCGGTTGATTATCAAGCACTTGTATGCGACCGTTGTGGGCCTTCACAACTTGCTGCACGATAAACAAACCAAGACCCGTGCCTTTTGTTTTGCGGGTCTCTTCGCTGCCGATGCGGTAGAATTTTTCAAAAATCCGCTTTTTCTCCTTGTCCGATATGCCTGGGCCGTTGTCGGCAAACTCCATCGTCACTTTGGTTTTGTCATAAAAAAGCCGAACCTCCATTTCTGGGCGGTCATCGGCGTACTTGATGGCATTTTCGAGCAGGTTGGTAGCCATGGAAATGATGCCCTGCCTGTCCATTTTTACCATCGGAAAATCATCCGGTTTTTCCAGGGCGATGACGGCTTCTGGGTGGCGATCGGCCAACTTAGCCATCAGGTCTTCGAGCAGGGCAGCGAGGTTAATCTCCTCAAAATGGGGCTGGTAGGCGGTTTCGAGCTTGGCGGAGAGCAGCAGGTTTTCGACCAGTTCGTGCAGGCGTTCGTTTTCCAGAAGGGCACTTGTGGCGAGTAGGTTGGCCTTCTCTTTTGGCAGCTCCCGCCGCAGCAGCGTTTCCAAAACCAGCCGGATGGAGGAAATGGGCGATTTTAGCTCGTGGGTAATGGACAGAAGGAAATTTCGTCGCTGTTGGTTGGCCTTCTCCTCCTTTTGGTAGCCTTGGTTAATGAACCAAATGCCCGCCAGCAAGGTCAGAACGAACACCAAGGCTTCGCCGAAAATCATTCGTTCCTGCCGTTGGTATTTTTTCGCAAGTTCTTGATAAACAACGGTTTGCTCAAACTCAGCGTCGCTTTCTACCCGCCCCTCAGCCGCCATGCCTATTTTCATCAAATCCCGTTTTGCGTAGAAAGCATCCTGGTTTTTGGTAAAAAGCAGCAGCGACCACCACGCAAAAGCCATTAACATGTAGGCCATGATTATGTAAGATAAAAGGCGGAGTTGAAGGTTGGGCATGAACTATATTGGTGGACAGTGGAAGATGGCCGATGGAATGAAAAAAGCCCCATGAAGTAATTTCAAGGGGCTTTTCTGCGCTTTGGGTATCCCCCAAACCTTTATTTCAGATGTTGGGGAAGCCGTTTTCAGTCAACCAGCTTCCGTTGTATCAATCCTCTGCTGCTACGAGGTCTTCCGCCGCTTCGAGGATGTGGGTGTCAACGAGGATGCGCCCGCAATGCTCGCATGCCATGATTTTCTTCCTCATGCCAATTTCGAGTTGGAGCTGCGGTGGCACTTGGTTGAAGCAGCCGCCACAAGCGTCGCGCTCGATGGTCACAACGGCAAGGCCGTTGCGGTACGAGCCACGGATCTTGGAATAAGCCTTGAGTAGGCGTTCCTCGATTTTCTTGCGGGCTTTTTCGCTCTTTTTGCGGAGCTTCTCTTCTTCCTTTTCCGTTTTTTCCTGAATAGCATGAAGCTCTACCTTCTTGCGGTCGAGGTCGGCTTTTTTGGAGTTCAGGCGCTCCTCGGTGGCGGTGAGGGTGGCTTGTTTGGCGTCCACGTTCACCTTAGAGTCCCGGATTTTCTTCTCAGAAAGCTGAATATCAAGGCGTTGCATCTCTACCTCCTTGGTGAGGGCCTCGTATTCCCGGTTGTTTTTCACGTTTTCGAGCTGCTTTTCGTAACGGACTATCAGCGCCTTTGCCTCGGCAATGTTGGACTCGTAGCGGCCCACCTCGCCTTCGAGGTCTTCCATGTTCTCCTGCAAGCGGCGGAAGCGGGTTTCCAGACCTGCGATTTCGTCTTCGAGGTCACGTACTTCCATCGGCAGTTCGCCTTTCAGGATTTCGAGTTCACTGATTTGAGAATCAATCAGTTGCAGTTCATAGAGGCTTTTGAGTTTTTCCTCGACGGTCAGTTCTGCCATGTTTTTCTGATATTGGTTAATGGTCAATGGTCAATCGTCAATCGTTGGTGGCCAAACCACAATACGGATGCAATTAACCGTAACCCACTATTTTATAAATAATGAACAGGATTGGTGTTCACGCTCGTTTTGAGGGGCGCAAAAGTAGTAAATTTTTCAGAGATAATTTCATGCAATAAATCAATTGTAAACTGCTCAGATTCAAAATGCCCGATGTCGGCGATGACGAGGTGTCCGTCGGCATCGAAAAACTCGTGGTACTTGAAGTCGCCTGTGATGTAAACGTCAGCCCTGCTGGCAATGGCCAATGGTAAAAGGAAGCTCCCAGCACCACCGCAAAGCGCCACCGTTTTTATCGGGCGGCCCAATAGCCGGGTGTGTCGAACACAGCCAGCGAGCATGGTCTCTTTTAATTTTTTCAAAAAAGCCACCTCATCCATTGCCACAGGCAGTTCACCAATAAGGCCGGAGCCGATTTCGAGGCTGTTGGTTTCTGGTTTCGGAGAGAGAATACGGGTATGCAGCAACCCTAGTTTTTCAGCAATTTTGGAATTTACCCCTCGATAAAGAACATTGTCTAGGTTGGTGTGTATAGCGTAAATGGCTATGTCATTTTTAATGGCCTTGATAATGGTTCGCTCCACGTAGTTGATCCCATTGATTCGTTTCAACCCCTTGAAAACAATGGGATGGTGCGCCACCACGAGGTTGCAGTCCTGCTGGATGGCATGGTCAATGACGGCCTCTGTGGCATCGAGACAGCAGAGAACGTTTGAAAGCTCCCAACCAGCATCTCCAGTAATTAGCCCGGCATTATCATATCCCTCCTGATAGAAAAGTGGGGCGATGGTTTCGAGGTGGGAGGTAATATCTTTGATGGTGAGCATTGGCATGGCAAATTTATTGACTACAAAGTTATAGAGGTTATGTGCTGGAAAAAATTTTAAAAAGGTGAACTTGAGGTCAATTCCCAAAAAGGCCGGTTCTAAAGATACAGCTTGGTTGGGTGTCCTTGCCTATCGCCCTGAGCGGAGAGGAAATTCATTGTCGCCCTTTGTATTTGGCAATAAAAAAAGCGCAACAAGTTGCCAATCAACTCGTTACGCTTTACTTGTACCCGCGACTGGATTTGAACCAGCACATCCTTTCGGACACTACCCCCTCAAAGTAGCGCGTCTACCAATTTCGCCACACGGGTATCAATTTTTTGAAAACTTAATTTCAAAATTGCTTTCTTCAAAAAGCGGGGCAAATGTAAGGCTTTTCTCAAAGTTTGGATCCGAAAAAAAAGTTTTTAAAAAAAAGTTCATAAAAGATGGAAATTTAAATATTAAATTTTCTTATGTTTGCAACGTCATTGTGATTTGAACACACCACTCATCCGAGCTCATTGGTTTTTAGTAAGAAAACTGATACTAACAATAATCCAGAACATTTTACCAAAGCTCGCATGGAACACACTGTTACACTATTCTGCCTAATGGCCTTGTCATTTGGGCTGCTACTTTTTACAGTAGGCTCCGGGAAGCCAGCCAGTGCTTCCGATTCCACAGAAGACAACCCGTCTTCGTCCTTTTCATTGGACAATCAACGTTCACCAGATTTTAAGTCTGCACGCCAAGAAATCCCTACAGGTCAATTGCTCTGAGGTGGATTGCCCTATGCCTAGTTTGCCTTCATGCTGTAAGACATACTTGGCATGATTTTTATATATTTAATTTACATTAAATTTATAATTCCATGAAAAAGAATGCCCTCCGCACACTATTTTCGTTGTTCTTGTTGAGCTTCAGCTCCGCTGCCTTCTGCCAAGGAGGCACTGCTTTTGAACCGGAACTTGCGCTCGCCGCTATTAGTGCACCCGTAAAAAAAGGTGCGCCAGCATCATCTTCTGCCCGTTTTCACAAGCGTTTCCCGCAGCTTTTCACCGGCATGGCCATCGAGATAGCCACTTCGACCTACCCGATGGACAAGGCCAATCCAGTGTTCCGACAATTTGGCAATGTTTTCTACGAAAAACTTCCCGAGGGTGGCTATTCGTACTTGATAATGGCCAATTTTTCATCCAAGGACGCTGCACTTGAGTTTACGCAAAACGTGGTGAACCCCAAAGTCGAAAAAGCTCGGCTTATCCAGTTCAATGAAGGTATCCGCAAGGCCATCCGTGAGTAAACGCTCTAGGTTTCCTTGTGCCAAAATAGTAGTTTTCTTTTCTTGAGACCAATGACGATGGAGCCCGTTCCCGGTTTGCCGGGACGGGCATTTTTGTTTCATTAACACACTTCAAGAAGTCAAAAGAAATCCATGAAACTCAAGGCTCACTTCCCATTGAACCGTTCGTCAATCCAGTCAATGTACTCCGGTATCAGGATATGGTCAATCTCCTCATTTTTGTATCCTTGTTCAATTTTTTCGACGTACAAGTTGGTCATGAACACGTTGAAATCGTTCCAAATTGCGGAGGCAGGCTTGATTTTTTTGGTTCCAGTTTCGTAGAACCAGTCCCTGACACATTTTATCAGCTTCTCCTCGCTGCCATCATGGCTTTTGCAATCACCGAAGGACATGTCGGAAAGACCTTTTTGCACACTGAAGCGCTCGTTTTCAAGCACCAACAGTTTCTTGTCCCTAAAAATGGGGTTAGGGTGATAATCCCGGCATCCAATGTCCATGCCCAATTCCAAGGCCATGTTCAATCGGAAATAATCACCAGCTTTGGCGGCCTTTATTCTGCTCAAATCATGGATGCTGTAGCATGACTCTTCTATCAGTTGCTTTATCTTTTGCAACCTGACTTCTGCTGAGTTAAAACGCTCCAAGGCTATCCGGGGATGGAACCCGCATGCTTTAATGGTAAAAATTAGGGATTTCAGCAGCGGTAGGTATTCATCGTCGTATGGACAGTTGATGAAAACGTTCTTGTCGAAGCTGCTCATTGTGAGTGGGAGGTGTTAAGGTGGTTTGAAAAGCTATCTTTAGGAAATGGCAGTAACTGCACAAATAGTCAGGGGCAGTTTGTAGAAGGGCTAATTTTGTTTGCTTGCATTGCTAATCGTTGTGCCATTTTGCCGGCCCTTCGTGGCTGCCTTTTTCTCCAGCCCATCCAGCGAAACGCCAGAAAGTGCAGTTTCTGCCGCCTTTTTAAACTGCTCAACAGAGCCATCCTTACGATGGATGACGAGGTCATAGCCCAATTGCAGAAAAGGGTAGGAGCCTAACACGGCTTCTTCCCTGGTCGGATAGACCTTCACTGCCCTGGAAGCCCCTTGTTTCAAAACGGCCCAACCGCCATTTATTCTACTAATGATGTGCACTCGCTTGATATCTGCTTGCATAGTCTCCGCAATATGTATAAGATGTGAACTGCAAACGCAGCATTGCCAATTTTCGTTCAAAATAAGGCAATAGTTTTCCTTTCTCAAAAAGAATTTTCGTGCTCGTCAAATTGAGTGGTGTCTGTTTACTACTTTTTTTCCACTTCCGCTTTTGCCTTTTCAAAAAAACGATACCCTACCGAAATGCCACCAAAAGTATAAGAATCGTTTTTGTAAGCATTGCCAGAGGCTTGCGTACCGTCTAGGAAATCGGAAATGGTAAAACGGTAACTCAATTCTAGCCCGAAAACCAGCCTTTCGTTTGCATCAATCCTTACACCGCCACCAATTGGCATACCTACGTGCCAATTAATATAGTCCAAATCTGCATCCTTGCTTTCCGCACTGCCATAGTGGACGGTTGGGTTAAAATACGCAACAGAACCGCCGCCAAACAAGTAGAGCGAAGCCATTTTTTGGTAGCCATTTTTGGAGGAAAAACGCTTGCGCCCCTTGAAGTCCAGTTCGCCCATCACGGAAAATTCCGTCAACCGCCCCTCGAACCTGTTGCCACGTAAGTAGTTTCGGTCAAAATTGTGGTCGTCGCCAGCCAACTTGCCATGCAGTATGTTTACCCGAATAGCATGTTCTCTATCAAAATATCGGCGGACGCTGAATTGCCCACCAGCAAATACTTCTTTTACGGTAAACAAAGGTGGCGTCAGGTCTCCGTAGTAATTCATCACACCAGGCGTAACGCCTACTTCCCAGAATTTTTGGGAAAAAGAAAAAATAGGCAAAGCAAAGAGTAAACAGCCTGCAATCATCAACTTCACAAATTTCATTTGTACATGATTTTTTACTACTGCACGGTTCGACTATATTGTCCTACGGTAGTAACAATGAAAGAATCAATTCCAGCTAAGGGATTGGGAAGTGGATTTATCGGGAAAGCAACTCGGTGGTTCTTTGTTCCTGCAAATTTTATGCTCAAAGCTGTCCCGACCTTCCGACTTGGCAAAAACACCACCACTACAGCCTGCTTTTACTTCAAAAAAAATAAGCGGCAGCCGCCCAGCACGGGGCGACTGCCGCTCTTTTATTGGTAAAAAGTTGATGGCGTTGATGAAGTTTTAAAAGGTTTGATTTTCCGCATAGCAATCAACCTTTTATCAATCCTCATCAATCCTTACTGATGACCAGCTTCTGTTCGTAGCGCACCCCGCCAGCCTTCACGCTGACGATGTACAGCCCGCTGCCGATGCCGCTGAGGTCAATCCGCTCGTTGACGTAGGCCACCCTGCCGAAGTCTTGGCTAAGCACAAGCTGGCCAAGCTGGTTGTACATCTCGAAAATCACTTCTTGGCTTTCCGCCATTTCGGCAAGCTTGAAGGTCACTTCCCTGCCCGCAGGGTTCGGCGCAAGACTGAAGCCCGTCAAGGGCTTTTGCCCTGTTGTCGGCAATGCCTTGCTGGCATTGTTGTCCTGCTGCTGCACGCCTGCGCCCGGGTCGCAGGCTATCGGCGGCTGTGTGCCGCCGTACTGGCCCGTCACCGCCTCCAGCGCCTCGTTCAGCGCCGTGGAGTAAACGCCCGACGGGGCGTCCGTAAAGACGATATCGCCGCCGAGGAAGTCGTTGGCTAGGTCCAGCAGGCCGCCAAGGGTGTACGGGTAAATGTGCTCCACCCCGTTGGCGTCGAAGACGTGCAGGTAACAGTTGCCATTGTCAGGGCAGAAGTAGATGTTCTGGTTCAGCGACATGCAGCCGAGGCTTTGCGCCAGCATCCCCTGCATGTTCGCACCGTTGTACTCCACGCTGTAGCGCAGGCTCAGCGTCAGGGCGATGGCGTTCGCCGCCAGGGTGTTCTTCATGCCCTGCGGGCCAACTGGGTTGCAGCCCACGCAGTTGACCTGGTCGCAGTCCGCCAGCTCGCTGGGGTAGCCCTGCCCGGGCAGCAGGTCGGCCACGCACTGCGCCTGCGTCAGCGTCAGCGAGTTGTTGTTGCCGCCGATGGTCAGCGGGCCGTAGGCGTCCAGCAGGTGCTGGATGGTGCCGAGGTCAATGGTGCCGTTCTCGTCCTCAAGCCCCCAGGTGCCCTGCGGGAACGTCGTGATCGGCTGGCACTTGCCGGAATACGTCACCGAGCACAGGTCGGCCATTTCGTTGCCGCACTGGTCGGCGATGCTGAAATAGAAGGTGCGCCCGAACGTGTACTGGCCGTCGCCGTCAGGGTCGGAGCATTCCCAAAGCGCCGTCCAACTGTCCAGCGTCACCACGAGGTCGTGGCCGCTGCACAGGTCATAGATGTTGCCCGCATCGAGCATCTCCTCAATCTTGTCCGAGAAATCGTAATCGTCCGGACAGGGCACGTCCTCAAAGCAGGCGAGGTCGGTCACGTCCACGTTGTCCGCCGTGCCGCTGGGGCAGTTGCCAGCGGGCGGCTCGTTGTCGTCGGCAAAGTAGGTGAGGCTCCATGCGTGGCTGTGGCCGCCGCAGTCGGTGTAAACGTAGGTGAAGGTGCGGACGCCGGAGCAGCCCCCCTCCGAGATTTCCTCCGTCACGACATGTCCCGAGGCCACTATCTCCTGCCCGCAGTTGTCGTAAATCGTGGGCGGGACGGGCGGCTGGGCGAAGTCCAGGCAGGCCACCTGGTCCACTTGGTCGGGGTAAACATAGAAGTCCGATGTGTACTGGAAGTGGTAGGTGACGCTCCAGACATGGGCGTTGCCCTCGCAGTCCGAGTATTTCCAGGCATACTGGCGGCTGGCCTCGCAGCCACCTGCGTTGTTGGTGCTGGTGATGGTCGGGCCTATCGGGTTGAGCAGCTTGCCACAGTTGTCGTGCACGACGGGCGGCACTGGCTGCATGGCGTTCAACGGGCATTCCACATTGTGGTCCTCGCTTGGTGGGATGCCAAAGTCGAGGTACTCGACGGTGTAGATGAAGGTCCAAACAGCCGTGTTCCCCTCGCAGTCGGTGTAGACAAAGTTCCAGTTGCGGTTGCCCTCACAGCCGGGCTTGGACGTGGAGGAGACCACCGGGGTCAGCACCTCGCCGCAGTTGCTCGTCACCACGGGCGGCACGGGCTGGGCATCGGTCTGGTCGGGGCAGGCCACCGTTGCACCGCCGTTGGCGGGCACGCCGAACGGCAGCCGCTCGACGGTGTACACAAAGCTCCAAGTGGCGGTATTCCCTTCGCAATCGGTGTACGTCCAGGCGTACGTGCGGGTGCCCTCGCAAGTGATGGGGTTGGGACTGTTGGTGATGGCCGGGCCGGTAGGCACCAGCACCTCACCGCAATTGCTGAGGACAACTGGCGGTATGGGTTGGACGATTTGCGAAGGACATGCCACGGTGCTTGCTCCGTTTGCCGGAACGGTGAACGGGTTGCGCTCGATGGTATAGATAAAACTCCAAGCGGCGGTATTGCCTTCGCAGTCGGTGTACGTCCATGCGTAGGTGCGGGTGCCCTCGCAGGTCACCGGGTTCGGGTTGTTGGTGACGACCGGGCCGGTGGGCGTGAGCACTTCGCCGCAGTTGCTCTGCACCACGGGCGGTGTGGGCTGAGTGGCCAAGGCCGGGCAAGCCACCGTGGCGGCGCCGTTGGCTGGCACGACGAACGGCAGCCGCTCGATGGTATAGACAAAGCTCCAGGGCGTCGTGTTGCCCGCACAGTCGGTATAGACCCAGGTGTAGGTTCGGGTACCCTCACAGGTGATGGGGTTCGGGTTGTTCACGATGACCGGGCCAGTCGGCGTGGTCGGGTTGCCGCAGGCATCCAGCACGACGGGCGGCGTCGGCGGCGTGGCCAATGCGGGGCAGGCGACCGTGGCGGCACCGCTTGGCGGCACCGAGAATGGAACTGGGACGATGTTGTACACAAAGCTCCACGGATGCGAGTTGCCCTCGCAGTCGGTGTAGGTATAGGTGTAGGTGCGGGTTCCGGCACAGAGTACGGGGTTCGGGTTGTTCACGATGACCGGGCCGGTCGGCACAATCGTCTCGCCGCAGTCGCTCAGGACAACGGGCGGTGCGGGCTGTGTGGCCTGCGCCGGGCAGCCCACCGTTGCCGAGCCGTTTGCCGGAACGGCAAAGTCGTTCCGCTCAATGGTATAGGTGAAGGCCCAATCGTGCGAGTTGCCCTCGCAGTCGGTGTAGGTCCAGGTGTAGGTCTTCGTGCCTTCGCAAGCTGGCGTGGCGCCGATGACGGGGCCGCTCGGCACAATTGTTTCACCGCAGTTGCTCAATACCGTTGGCGGTGTTGGTGGCGTGGCCAATGCAGGGCAGGAAACGGTTGCACTGCCGTTTGCCGGAACGGCAAAGTCGTTCCGCTCAATGGTATAGGTGAAGACCCAATCGTGTGCATTGCCCTCGCAGTCGGTGTAGGTCCATGTGTAAGTCTTGGTTCCCTCGCAGGCTGGCGTTGCGCCGACGACAGGGCCAGTTGGTGTAATCGTTTCACCACAATTGCTCTCCACTACTGGCGGCGTTGGTGTGGTGATGGCCGATGCACAAGAAACGGTCGCAGCGCCGTTTGCCGGAACGGAAAAATCGTTCCGCTCAATGGTGTAAGTGAAGACCCAATCGTGAGCATTGCCCTCGCAGTCGGTATAAGTCCAGGTGTAAGTCTTGGTTCCCTCGCAAGCTGGCGTGGTACTGACGACTGGGCCAGTTGGTGTAATCGTTTCACCACAGTTGCTCTGCACGACGGGCGGCGTTGGCGTGGTGATGGCCGATGGGCATGCTACGGTGGCAGCGCCATTTGCCGGAACGGCAAAATCGTTTCGCTCGATGGTGTAGGTGAAGCTCCAATTATGGCTGTTGCCCTCGCAGTCGGTGTAGGTCCAGGCATAGGTCTTTGTGCCTTCGCAGGTCAGCGGATCGGGCAAGTAGGTGACGACTGGCCCCACGGAATTCAACAACTGCCCGCAGTTGTCGGCGACCATGGGAGGTATGGGTTGCGTGGCCAAGCCGAGGCAAGCTACCGTAGCTTCACCGTTTGGCGTGTTGATGGTGAAGTCGTTTCGCTCGATGGTGTAGGTAAACACCCAATCCATGCTCACGCCGTTGTACGTGTAGGTCCAGGTATAGGTCTTCGTGCCCTCGCAAGCTGGTGTGGCGCCAATGACTGGGCCAGTGGGTACCACCGCATTGCCGCAACTGTTGGTGACGACTGGCGGCGTAGGCGGCGTAGCCAATGCCGGACATGCGACTGTGGCAGCGTCATTGGCGGGCACAGTGAAGGAGCAGCACGGCCCCCCGGTGTATTCATCAAAGCCAATGTCAAAGCCCGCTCCGAATGGCCGAGGGTCATTGTCGTAGTCGGTGGTGGGGGCGCCAGTGGCGGTGCCAGCGTCAATGGCGGGTGAACAGGCTTGTAGGTGAACATTGCCGCCCGGTGCATTCATGAAGAGCGGATCCACGTTCAGCACGCTGGTGCAGGCGGAGAAGCTGGGGCAGCCGCCCTGCACAATGGAGTGGGTGATAGTCAAGTCATTCCCACCAGAGATGGGTTCCACAACGATACTGCTGGTGTTGCCCCAGAAGATGCAGTTGGTCACTTGTGTTCTGGCGCTGTCCACCAACATGCCGCCGCCATTGGTGCCTGTATTGCCATAAAAAGTGCAGTTGGTGATGGCCGGAAAGGTTCCATTCCTTGTTTCCCAATTGGCCACCCCGCCGCCGCCATAAGCAGCCGAATTCCCGGTGAAGACGCAGTTGGTCACGGTTGGGGCACAATTGAAATTGGCATTGAACATCCCGCCGCCTTTGACACTTGCAGCATTCACCGTGAAGTGGCAGTTCCTAATGGTTGGGCTACTTGAACTGCCATTGTACATCCCGCCCCCATTTCTTTCAGGGTTAGTGTAGCCACCTGCACCATTGGCATTCCCGCCCGTGATGGTGAAACCGTCGAGGATGGCGGTGCTGTTCGTGCCGGAGCCTTTCACCACGGTATAGCTGTTGTCTGCATTGCCCGCTGCGCCGATGTCGCCGCTGAGGGTGGTGACGTTGGTGCTCCAGTTCCGTTGCGAGCGCATCGTCTCCGTGCCAGCGAAGCCACCGTAGATGGCAACGCCGTTTTTCATCACAAAGGAAATCGTGCGGTCGGTGCCCGTGGTCGGTTTGTAGATGCCTGCGGCTACCCAGATTTCGGTGATGCCGGGGCAAGTGCTGGCGAGGGCGCTCTGCAAATCGGTGAAGGCATTCGCCCAGGAGGTGCCGTTGTTGGCACCCGTGGCGTTGGCTTTGACGTAGAGGATGTTGCCCGTGGGGCAACTTGGGCCATTGGCCTTGAATACCACATTTGTGACGGCGTTCTGCTGGTTGTTCAAGGTCACGATGGCGATATGTTCCTTTGCCACGTCGTTGTGAAAATAGAAGGAGACCGTGGTATCCACGCCCAAGCCGTTGAAGCCTGCCTGAATGGCCACATCGGTAATGTCCAGCCAACCGAGTGGGGGGATTTTGGCATCAATGCGGGTTTCCCGGTACCGGGTGCGTTTTTCCCGCAGCACGGGGTAGGTGCCGCCGGGTATGCTCACGCTGCCCCAGCCGTCCACGACATCCAAACGGTTAATTGCTACCCGATAGCGCAGGGAGTCTGGCGTTACGGGCAATGCCGCTATCAATGGTGGCGGAAAGGCCGAGGGCAGGAATAGTTCAAGTATCCCCGATGAGATTTGGTTGATATCAAAAAAGTTAACTGGTGCACGGCGCTCGACCACCGGGGGATTGTATTCGAACAAATTATTGGCGACGAGGTCGTAAGGCACGATGCCCCAGTAGGCTTGCAATTCAAACTTCGTGGATGTCACGTTGTAATACGACTCCGTATTGGGCGAGAGTACGGTGAACAACTCGGCCCCCGGCACTTGTGCGCTCTGGCTGCCCGAACTGGCTGGGTTGTAGGTGATGTTTTGGGTCGCATCAACTTGCAGGCTGGTGAAGTCCCAGGTCTGGTTGCCGCCCGGAGGGGTGAACGGCACAATGCCGGTAGGGGAGTTGTCAATGGCCAAGTTCAGTACATCGCCTGCGACGGGGAAGGTGGCATTGGTGACAGTGATTTGGGCGGAAAGCCAGGTAGCAATGAACAACAGGGCGGTAAACGGTAAACATCTTTTCATTAAGACAAAGTTTTAGCTGGTGAATTTTGGACAATTAGGAAGCCCGAAAACAACAATGGCCAATGCCCCTGCCGTTCGGCTCATCACTTTTAACGGAGAGAACGGTACAGAAACCAATGCTCCTTCGTTGTAAGGGGAATCAGGTACTGGATAGCAACAATCTTGTTTTGGGAATGCGCAAATAGTGTGTCGCTCGGTGCATCAAAGTAGCTTGGGGGATTTATTGCTCCTTTTCGTGCACGAGATTTTAGAAATGAGACAACAGGATAGCGTTTTTTCAATTTTCAAACATTCGGGAGATGCACACCTGAAAAGCTTCATCATTGAAGGCTCAAAGATATTCCTTAAAAAACAGAGAGGGTATCACATTTTGATGTGATGGAAAGTTGGTGCCGAACATCGCTGGCCTAAACGTTTTCGAGGAAAAAACAAGCGGCTGCTGCCCTTTCGGTGCGGCAGCCGCTTTCTGTTTTGGTACAAGCCCAATGGCGGGTTTGACAATAACTTACTGCCTCCCCACCACTAGCTTCTGCTCGTGGCGCACCTCGCCAGCCTTCACGCTGACGATGTAAAGTCCGCTGCCGATGCCTGTGAGGTCTATCCGCTCGTTCACGTAGCTCACCTGGCCAAATTCCTGGCGGAGCACCAGTTGGCCGAGCTGGTTGTACATTTCAAAAACCACTTCCTGGCTTTCCGGCATTTCCGCCAGTTTGAAAGTCACTTCGTTGCCAGCAGGGTTTGGTGCCAGGCTGAACAAGTCCTTGCTGTTGGGCTTGCCACTCGGAAGCGCTTTCTCGGCGACATCAGGGGCCGTGACACCTGCACTTGGGTCGCAGGTGGTGGGCGTGATGCCGTTGTGCCAGTAGGCGTTCACGTTCGTGATGGAATTGTGGATGGCCGCTGCGTACAGTGGCGAAGTATAGCCGGTGAGCGGCATGCCGCCGTTCAGGTAGAGGTTCGACAGGTCGAGCAGGCCGCCGATGGTGTACGGGTACTCGATCGCATTGCCGAAGGAATCGAAGATGCGCAGCTTGCAGGGGCCTCCCTCCACGCAGAACTTGATGTTCAGGTCTATGACGATGCAGCCGAGGCCCTGATTGCGTACGTTGGCCATCGTCAGGCCGTGGTACAGCACGTTGAAGCGCAGGTTCAGCATCAACGAAATCGTGTTGGTGGCCAGGATATTCTTCATCCCAATCGGGCCAGCCGGGTTGCAGCCGTTGCAGTTTACCTGCTGGCAGTTGGACAGTATGGTCGGGTTGCCGATGCCGGGCAGCAGGTTCTGCACGCACTGGGCGCTCGTCAGCGTGATGGAGCGGAGGGAGCCGCCGATCATCAGCGGGCCTTGCGCCAGCAGGTTGTTGATGGTCTGGATGTCGTTGGAATCAACGGTGGATGCGCTTGGCTCGCCGCCCTCGTTGCCCCACTCGCCTTGCGTGAACGTCTCCAGCGGTTGGCAAACGCCGGAATAGGTGACGCCGCAGAGGCTCGGCATCTCGTTGCCGCACTGGTCGGAGATGCGGAAGTAGAAGGTGCGACCGAAGGTTCCGACGCCGTCGCCATCTGGATCGGAGCACTGCCAAAGTTCCGACCAACTGTCGAGTTCAACGATGAGGTCGTCGCCGCTGCACACGTCGTAGATGTTGCCTGCTTCGAGCAGCTCCTCAATCTTGTCGCTAAAATCGAAGTCGTCCGGGCAGGGCACGTCCTCGATGCAGTCGAGGTTCGTCACATCCACGTTGTTGATCACCGAACCGCCTGGGCAGTTGCCCACCGGAGGCTCGTTGTCGTTGGCATGATAGGTGAAGCTCCACGGGTGGCTGTGCCCGCCGCAGTCGCTGTACATATAGGTGTAGGTGCGAGTGCCGGAGCAGCCCGAAATGCTTTCCGTCACGGTCGGGCCGGTCACCGACAACTCCTGTCCGCAGTTGTCGTAAATCGTCGGCGGAACGGGCGGTTGGGCGTAAAGTACGCAGCCCACGAAGTCTTCGCCATCAGGGTAAACGAAGAAGTCCGCTGTGTACTGGAAGTTGAAAGTCTTGCTCCAGGTGTGCACGTTGCCCTCGCAGTCGCTGTACGTCCAGGCGTACTTGCGGCTGCCCTCGCAGCCACTGGCGTTGTTCGTGCTGGTGATGGCCGGCCCGATTGCGTTGAGCGTCTTGCCGCAGTTGTCCTTAACCACCGGCGGCACTGGCTGGCTGGCGTTCAGCGGGCACTCGACCGTCATCGTCTCGCTGGCCGGCACGGTGAAGTCGAGGTACTCGACGGTGTAGATATAAGTCCAAGTGGCCGTGTTGCCCTCGCAGTCGGTGTAGGTGAAGTTCCAGTTGCGGTTGCCCTCGCAGCCGGGCTTGGCAGTGGACGTGATGACCGGGGTGAGCACCTCGCCACAGTTGCTCGTCACGACCGGGGGGGTCGGCTGGGCGTCCGTTTGGTCTGGGCAGGCAACTGTTGAGCCGCCGTTGGCGGGAACGCCGAATGGTTGCCGCTCGACCGTAGTCACATGGCTCCACGTTTTCACATGGCCAGCACAGTCGGTAAAGGTCCATGTGAAGGTTCGGGTGCCCTCGCAAGTGATGGGGTTCGGGTTGTTGACGATGACCAGGCCAGTTGGTGCCAGGGTTTTACCACATGCGTCCAGCACAACAGGCGGGACGGGCTGCACGATTTGCGATGGGCAGGCCACTTGCGAAGCGCCATTTTGGGGAACTGTGAAGTTCGGATAAGCGGGCACAGTAAAGGTGGAAGTACAAGTAACGGGCGTGGCTTGGCAAGTGCCGCCAGCGTAGGTAAACATTACCGTGATGGTATTGCTGTTCGGGTTGCAAATTAGCGGTGTGGCTGGTGCGTTGTTGGTAACTGTGCCACCTCCACAGCCACCTGTGGCACTAGCAGAAGCCAGCCAGTTTGCATAGGCCGTGCTCAACTGTGCCTGGGTAAGGCAAGCACTGACCGTAATGGCAGTAGGGCAGGTCAGTACAGGTTGCGTGGCATTCGCCACCGTAAACGTGGCCTGGCAGGTCGTCGTCGTGGGAGCGCAGCTGCTCGCATAGGTGAAGGTCACCGTCGTGCTGCCGCCACAGGCAGGCGGGGCGCCCGTGTTGTTGTTGGTCAAAGCGCCGTTGCAGCCGCCGCTCGCCGTGGCCGTGGCCAGCCAAGTGGCGAAGGCCGTGTTCACTGCTGCCTGCGTCTGGCAGGCTGCTGTGGTCGTATTCACAGGGCAGGTAAGCACCACTGGTTGGGGTGCGGCTACCGTGAATGTCCTCGTGCAGTTGGATGTTAACGGAGGGCAGTTACTTGTGTACGTGAAAGTCACACTGGTAGAACCACCGCAAATAGGAGGTGGACCCTGGTTATTGTTTGCCAACATGCCGTTGCAACCACCGCTGGCATTAGCCTGAGCAAGCCAAGAAGTGAAAGCAGCAGAGATTTGCGCAGCGTTCTGGCAAGCGGCTACGGTTAAATCCGCCGGACAGTTTAAAATAACCGTGGGGGCTGCCGTCACCGTGAAGGTGCTTGTGCAAGTTGAAGTGAAGGGCGGACAGGTACTGGTGTAGGTGAACGTCACCGTGGTGGAACCGCCACACAGTATGTTGGCGATGCCCTGGTTATTGTTATTCAACATGCCGCTGCAGCCACCACTCGCCGAAGCCCGGGCAAGCCAGACATTAAAAGCGGCATTAACTCCCGCAAATGTTAAACAGGCGGATACAGTCGTATCAGCCGGACAGTTCAGCACAACGAGTGGCGCATCTGCTACCGTGAACGTAGCCGAGCAGGTCGAGGTCAGTGGCGCACAGGTGCTGGTATAGGTGAAGGTTACCGTAGTGGAACCACCACAGGCCGATGGTGCGCCAATGTTGTTGTTGGTCAAAACGCCGTTGCAGCCGCCACTGCCGATGGCCGTGGCCAGCCAGGTGGCGAAGGCCGTATTCACCGCTTCTTGGGTCTGGCAGGCAGCCGTGGTCGTGTTGGTCGGGCAGGTCAGCACCACGGGTGGTGCTGAGGCAACCGTAAACGTGGCCTGACAGGTTTGCGTCGTAAACGGACAGGCCCCATTCCATGGTGTTGATGGCGGGGATTGGGCATAGGTAAAGGTCACGGTCGTTGAGCCGCCCGTAGCAGGTGGTGCGCCTACGTTGTTGTTTGTCAAAACACCATTGCAGCCACCGCTGCCGCTGGCCGTGGCCAGCCAATTGGCGAAGGCTGCATTCACTGCCATTTGTGTTTGCCCAGTTGGTATGGTCGTGTTTGTCGGGCAGGTGAGCACAACAGGTGCTGGTGGCGGTATGGTGAAAGTGGCCGAGCAGTTCAGTGGTGCAGCACAACTGGAAGTATAGGTAAGGTTCAAGGTCTTTGTGCCACCACAACTGCTGGGTGGTGAGCCGTTGAACCCGTTATAGTTTATGGAACCATTGCAGCCACCGCTGAAGCTAAGCGTGGTGACCCAGTTCTGCAAAGCGATGCTGTCCTGGGCACGTGTCTGGCAAACCGGCCTTATGAGGGGGTTAGGGCAGGTCAGTTGTGGAGGCGGTGCTGCTGTCACGGTGAAAGTGGCTTGGCAAGTGGTCGTCAACGGCGCACAGGTGCTGGTATAGGTAAAGGTCACGGTCGTGCTGCCGCCGCAGAAGGAGGGTGCCCCCGTGTTGTTGTTCGTCAAAACGCCGTTGCAGCCGCCAGTTCCGCTCGCCGTGGCCAGCCAGTTGGTAAAGGCCTGGTTCACCGCCGCTTGGGTCTGGCAAGCTGCCGCCGTGGTGTTGGTAGGGCAGGTTAGCACCACTGGGGCCACCACTGCAATCGTGCGGCTACAAGACGCCGAACGGCCGCAGGCATCCATTACCGTCCATGTGCGGGTTACACTGTAGGCTTGAGGGCAGCTACCGCCATTTGGCGTTGTCACATCATTGAATGTAACCGTCAGCGGCAGGCAGCCTTCGTCGGCTACCGTTGGGTCGGAAAAAACAGGGGTTGCTGGACAAGTGATGGGTGTCGTTTGTGCATTGCAAGTGATGGTCACCCGCCAGCGGATACGAATGTAAATTGACTCCGTGTCGCCATCGTCCTCGCCAATATTGCCGTTGTTGGGCGTGGAGTCGGGGTCGGTGGCTCCGCTGGCGGTTATTTCCGCAAAGTTGACAAGGGTGGTGCCCCCGGAGGCAAGCGGGTTTGCATTGAAAGTAAAAGTAGCCGAACCACCAGCTGGCACCGAAAAGTTTTGCCATGAAATGCCCCCGGTGTTCGGCCCGTTGTTGACAAAAGTACCGGGGCCAGTCTGGCCACCAGAAAATACAAGGCCACTGGGCAGCACGTCAGTCACCGTTACACCAGTGGCATCGTCGGGGCCAGCATTGCTCACAACGATGGTATAGGTGATGACCTGGTTGGAGTCGGGCCGGTCGTTGTTCACAGTTTTGGTGAGGCTGAGGTCGGCGGTATTCACCACAGGGGTTGTGGTACCATTGATGGCAAGGCTGTTTATCCGCCCTGTTCCAGTCGTTCCTCCCCCAGCTGCCGCTCGGGTTCCATACAATCTAAAGGTGATGGTGAGATTGGGGCCTTGCACCTGATTGATGGTAGCAGTCAAGGTTCCTGTTCCTGTTGCAAGGGTTCCCAGGTTGGAAGCATATCCATCCACACTCCACCGTAAGGCCACCCCGTCAGGTCCTGTGCCAGATGATTGAAAAGCAAGGACAACGGTTGTAATGTTTGCGGTGTACCCAGCTTGGATGGGAAGCGTAAATTCGTAGTAGTCCGTCTCAGATTCTTGTTCAGCTACATCGTCAACGTCACCAGATGATTCCAACCAAGCTGAGGAATTCATCGAGTTCGAGCCTGCATTGGCTGTAAGGCCTGCTGCCCTCAACAAGTTGCCCGGGCTAATCCCTGTGGCATTGGTTGCTGAGGCTTGGTTATTTTGCGTGCCGGGCTGACCTGTGAAGCTCCAGGTAAGCAATTGACTGTATCCCAATGTTTGCAAAAATGCAATTAGGAGAATAGTTAAGGCATGTTTCATTGAATTTAAAGATTAAAAGTTAGGAATAGAAGCGATATCAATACTCAAATTTCACGATGGAAGCGGGAGGCTGAAATCTGGTTTTATCAAAAAAGAAACTACCCATTAGGGATTGGAAACAGCAAAAAAATGCTTTTTGCCATAAACTAGTGTCACCAGAAGGTGGAACAGGTACTGAAGGTGAATTTTTGTCCTCATTAATAATAAATTTTTATGATGGGAAAATTGTGAATTCATGGTGTAATTATAGCCTTGGATATTTCATCCTCGTCAAAGGTGGATATTTTGTTTTAGTTGTGCTTAAAGTCGGTCTTGGAAAACGCAAGGCCTAAATGTATCTCGTAATAAACTGCAGAAATTGAAAGGTTGGAATGTTTGGACAGGAAGTGTTTGTTGTTTAACATGAGCAGTTCGGTCGCAAAGATTGGAATAAAAACTGGAATTTTTTCCTACCAAATAATTCCTGTTTGACTAACCCAGCGAATCAAATCGCTAGTCGTTTTCACCATTGGGCACAACTGATTTGTCAATTTCGCCAAAAGGCACTTACCCCACAGATAGTCAGGCTTTTACGGGTGTAAGAATATACTGGGACGAAAATCCTAGCCGCCGCATGACATCTCTAACCGAACAGATTTTACGAAAAATTGAAAATCAATTAACGCCAAACCGGACTACCAAGTATTCAAAAACCGGATGTTGCGAGTAGTCCGATTTAGGACTTCCTTTGTGCTTGCCAAGGCGGTCATATTATTTGGTTAGTGCTTCGAAGCGTCGACCTGTCACTGTATTAAATCACCTGAAAAATGAAAGTTGGATACACCTATGTCATCCGGCTTGCTGGGAAGACTTTTGCCCCTGCGCAAGCATTTTACAAATCTTTGTTGCCAGTATTTACTGGGCTACTGATGCTGTTTAACGCTGAACCAACAATAGCATCATCATCCCCGCATGAACAAATCGCCAATCGTCACTCGTCAATCGTAAATCCCATAGTTATTCCCTTCAAGCTGGTGGGGCAATCCATGTTCGTGCAAGCCACCATCAACGATCAAACCGGTACGTTCCTCTTCGACACCGGCGCATCGGATTTGATACTCAACAGCGCCTATTTCACGGGCTTGGATGAACAATCGGAAGTGGTGGGGCTATACGGAGAAGTCATTTCTGTCAAGCATTTCCTGGCCCATCAAATAGTGCTTTCCGGTACTTCCGTGGCAAAAGATATAGCCCTCGTGCTGGACTTATCGGCCATGGAAAAAGCCAAAAAAATGCCCATCGCTGGTATTCTTGGCTACAGTGTCTTGAAGGACTATGAGCTGCAAATAGATTTCGACAGCCTTCAAATCATGCTCTTTAGCTTAAAAAGCAATGGTAGGCGGGAGCAGGAAAGTCCCTATTCTTCTTCAGATGCTTATGATTTCAAAATGAGCGGGCATATCCCCTACCTCGTCGTGCGGTTGGGCGACAAGACCATTCGCATGGGCATTGACTCTGGCTCTGAGCGGAACATCCTGCAAAGCGACATGCTGGAGGCGGAGAACTTCGAACCCACCGGCCAAATCAACCTGGCGGGCCTTTCCCCAAAGGTTAAACGACAGGAGAAAGGTTATGTGAAAAGCCTGCGCATTGGCGATGTTTCGCTGGATAAATTGGAAGTGGTGTTGGCGGATTTTAAGGAGGTGAGCCAGGAACTGCCCGTGCAACTGCATGGAATACTCGGCGTCCAGTTTTTGAGGCAGTACAAAGTAGCCATCAACTTCCAGCTCCGCAAAATCTACCTCTGGCAACCCACGGAAGCAGCCAACGAGTGCAGGTTGGCCATCTGCACGATGTAGCAGCAATTTGGGTTCGTTGGGCCATCTGCCCAAAAATTAACAGTTGCGGGAACTGTTAACGTACCCATTTGTTCCCTTTCCACGTATTTTTGCGGGTATTGTGGTCGCCCAATTTATTGGGCAGACCGAAATGAATACTTATCGATCTGCCCAATAAATTGGGCGACCACAATATTCAGCATCAACGAAACCTGAATTTACATGCGCCTTGAGCCGAAAGACCTCCTTGAAAAACTGGAGTTCGACAAAATAATCGCCCTGCTGGACAAAGAATGCCTCGGCGAACTGGGCCGTCAGGCCATCCACCGAATGCCGTTCATGACCAATGTGGATGATATCGAGCGGCGGCTACGGGAGGTTTCCGAGTACAAGCTTGCCCTCTCCAAAAACGACCAGTTCCCGCTCGCTACCTACGAAGACCTCGCCGAAGACCTGAAAATGCTCGACATCGAGGGCTATGTGCTGCCCGAAGATGGGTTCCGTCGCATCAACTCGGTACTGGTCATCATGGCCGACGTGTTCCGCTTCTTCACCCCCGACCGCCAGCAAATTTACCCCAGCCTTTACGACATTATCCGCCCCGTCCACTTCGACCCGCAACTGAACGCCGCCATCGGCAGGGTCTTCGATGAAAACGGCGACATCCGCCCCGACGCCTCCCCTGCCCTGCTCACCATCCGCCGGGAAATCGGGAGCAAACAGCGGGAACTCGACAAGGTCTTCCGCACCCTCATCAACAGCTACCGCAACTCCGGCTGGCTGACCGACAACGTGGAATCCATCCGAAACAACCGCCGGGTGCTCTCCGTGCCAGTGGAGCACAAGCGCAAAATACGGGGCATCATCCACGACGAGAGCGCCACCGGGCGCACGGCCTTCATCGAACCGGAACCCGTCATCGAAATCAACAACGACATCTTCGACCTGGAGCAGGACGAAAAGCGGGAAATCTGGCGCATTCTCAAAGAACTGAGCGACACGCTGCGACCCTACACCCCGGCCATGCGGCAATACCTGGTGCTCATCACGCAGTTCGATGTGATTATGTCAAAAGCACGGCTGGCCTACCAGATGAACGCCGAAATGCCAAAATTGACGCAAAGCCCTTCGTTCGGAACGGAGATGGGGCGACACCCGCTTTTGTACCTCAAGAACAAGAAAATCGGTCGGGAAACCGTGCCGTTTGACCTAAAGCTGCACGGGGAGAACCGCATCGTGGTGCTGTCCGGCCCGAACGCAGGGGGCAAGTCCATCCTGATGAAATCGGTGGGGCTGCTGCAACTGATGATGCAGTCCGGAATGCTGGTGCCGATGGACGAAATCAGCGAAATGGGCATCTTCGAGAACATCTTCGCCGACATCGGCGACTCGCAGTCGCTGGAGGACGACCTTTCGACCTACTCCAGCCGCCTCGTCAACATGCACAACTTCCTCGAACATGCCGACGGCAAAACCCTGGTGCTCATTGACGAGTTTGGTTCCGGTACCGACCCCAAGATGGGGGGCGCCATTGCGGAAGCGATTTTGAAGGAACTCAACGAGCGAAAGTCCTATGCCGTCATCACCACGCACTACTCCAACCTCAAGATGTTCGCTTTCAAGACGCCGGGCATCCTCAACGGCTCGATGTTGTTTGACCAAAAGCACCTCGCCCCAACCTACGTGTTCAAGGCGGGACGACCCGGCAGCAGCTATGCTTTTGAGATTGCGCAGAAAAGTGGTTTGAGCAAAAAGATACTGACCTACGCCCGCCAACGCACCGGCAAAAACGAGACTGCCGTGGACGACCTGCTGATTGATTTGCAGCGGGAGAAAAAGGAGGTGGAGGACAAGCTTTTGGAGATGTCCCTTCGGGAAAAACAGCTCGAAAAGCTCATCAAGAGCTACGACGAACTGCACCGTGACCTCGAATACCGCCGTAAGAAGTTCCAACTGGAAGCCAAGGAGAATACCCTCCAAACCGTGACCCGTGACACCCGTGAAATGGAAAAACTGGTGCGGGAAATACGGGAGTCGCAGAACATCGAAATGGCGAAGGAACTGGCGGAGAAAGTGCGCTTCGAACGGGAAACCGCCGAGAAGGCCGTGCTGGAACTGGAAGAACAGATTTACAAGGAGGCGCCAGTTTCGCAGTTCAAAAAGGCGAAAGCGGGCGACATCAAACCCGGCGATTTTGTCCGAATGAAAAGCGGCGGCGCCACTGGCACCGTGGAGTCCATTGACAAAACGAAGGCCATCGTGCAGATGGGCCAGATGCGCATGACGGTCAAGCTGCGTGACCTGGAGCACGGCCGTGAGCAGCTCGACGTCCAAAAACAAAAAAGCATTTCCACCGATACCCTCGCCCATCTTGCCAGCTTCGAGAACAAGCTGGACATCCGTGGCCTCACGCCCGACGAGGCACTCAAACGGGTGGAAGAGTTCATTGACCGGGCGCTGATGACGAGCGCCAACAACCTGCGCATCGTGCATGGCCGAGGCACGGGCGTGCTGCGCAATACGGTGAAGAACAAAATCCGGGAATACCGGGAAGTGAAGCAGGTGTACCACCCGGCCAGCGATGAAGGCGGGGACGGGGTAACGGTGGTGGAATTGTGAGCGGGTGAGAGCGTGAGAGCGTGAGCGTGAGAGCGGGTGCGGCTAGGGTTTCAGTAACTCCTTTTTGACTTGGAGTGCGAGTTGTTCCAGTTGTTCTAATTTGGCGAGGATGGCCTTTTTGTCTGAGGTGGACAACTGCTCGATTTTGATGTTTTGCAGGATTGGTTGAAAGCCCTCGTCCAAACCCCGAAGTATTTCTTCCGTGTTAATATCATTCTTGACTTGATGCATGGCCTTGAATTTAATTGTTGTCAAAAGTTTCGAGTTTCATTTCAGCTCGTTTATCTCATCCAACAAACGGTCGATTCTTTCTAAAACGCCGCTTTTACCCTCTTTTTCTTCAAACTCCTCCCGAAAGATTACGTATCATTTCCAATTGTTGGAAACGGTTTTCCAAAAGTTGTAGTATCTCTTTCTTGGTCATAGGTTTTGTAAGATCCTGCGCCAGCGGTGATTTTTTTTATTGGGGACTCTGGCAAAAGCAAGAAGGCAACTCAAATTGTAAAATAAGCGAATAATGAAAATATTTTACGGAATTGTGTAATATATTTCCTTTTAGAAGTGCCCAACTTTGGGGTGTGAAAATGTTTTCACAATTAAATTTAATAAAGATGAATACCACAGAAGTAAAAGGGAACTGGAATGAGCAGAAAGGCAAACTCAAACAAAAATTTGCCCAATTGACGGACAATGACTTGATGTTTGATGAGGGTAAGAAAGATGAAATGCTTGGGAAACTTCAAATCAAACTGGGCAAAACAAAAGAGGATTTGCATAAGATTATGAATGCTCACTAATTTTTGCCGACCTATGTAAAAGCTACCGAAATCGGTAGCTTTTACATTCATTTTATGAGGCGTTTTAAAGCAATATTATAATAAGAAACCCATAATGAATACAAATAGACTTTCAACACCTGATGAGGCAAGGTTAGCTCAGGATGTAACTGCCTAAAACCATTAAGCGCTTGTGGGGGCTTTGCTCACTGGGCACATGCTTACTCAATCCCCCCATTTTACTTTGGTCATGTAGCAAAGACCCCGCAAGCGCTGATTAATATTTAATATCACATTGGGTGGCAATTTCAATTTAATACATTAATACTGTTACATCATACTCAATTCTTCCTTAGAGACTGTTTTAAAACCCCTTGACGGACATAAAACGCCATCTTTTGGCGTCATACTGTGGCAAATTTTCAAGCGATAAGAACCACTATCCCTTGAAAATCTCCCTTCGTCTGCCGCTCAAAATCTGACATTTTCTGCCTCGTTAGGGGTTTTAAAACAGTCTCTTAATCAAATACAACATGAAGCATCTTCAAAAAAATAGATTTGCCATCGTCGTGATATTGCTTATACTAATGGTTACCATTTTTATGGCACAGGTTTCCGACAAGTCACAGGAGAAAAGAGAATCCAGCTATTCTCCAGTAATAGAAGAACCATTTGCAAAAGTGCTTGCAAAGGATAAGGCACAGAAGGATGAAATAATGAAACGCCAGTTGGATTTACTGAACGCCCGCTATGACCTTTCAAAAAGGGTTACCACTGAAGTTACCATGTCAAAAGGGAAACCATTACCCGTAGGCCCTACCGCCAGATTAAAGGACGTGACTTGGGACCAGCTTGCGGCCATGGCACCAGAAACAATTAAAGAAAAAGGGATATTTCCATACCTCCCATTACCTCACCCAAATCATCCGGTTGGAGGAATGATATTTCCCCAGCTTGAAATAAAACTGTTCTCCCGGCTACTTCGTTTTGATATTGACTTTGATATTCCCGAACATTTTTTGCCTGAATTCCCGCCACCCATGTACTTGACCACGCACAAAGAATTGGGCGATGTGTCACAGGGTGAGATGGTAAACATTGACAACTACTATGATTTATTCAATGGCCTATTAAACCCAAAACAATTGGAAGGGTTGCGCCTTTTGGTTTCGCAATTTCCGCAACAGCAGTTTAATGCGACCGCTGACCGAAAAACGGAGAAGCCAAGCATTGGTGTAACTTGTTTTGATTGCCATGCAAATGGCCATACTTCCGCTGCTATTCATTTGGTGGGCGATATTCGTCCGCAGGCAAACCGAAACCGAATTGAAACGCCTTCCCTTCGAGGTGTAAATATTCAACGCCTTTATGGTTCGCAGCGTGCGCTTAAAACCGTGGAAGATTTCACAGAGTTTGAACAACGTGCTGCGTACTTTGATGGCGACCATTTATTGGCTGCCAAAAAAGGAGCTAACGTGCTGGATAGGGGAACTCAGGTTCAATTTATGGCCGAGTTTCAGGAGTTGCTCGATTTTCCTCCTGCCCCCAAACTTAATATTTACGGCAAACTTGACCCAAAGAAAGCCACGGAGGCAGAGCTAAGAGGCGAAGCACTGTTCTTCGGGAAAGCCAACTGTGCAGGCTGTCATGCACCACCTTTTTATACCGACAACCTGATGCACGACCTTCAGGTGGAGCGGTTTTATAAATCACAAACCATTAATGGGCAATTTATTCGGCCCGAAGGTCTAATCAAAACTTTTCCATTAAGAGGCATAAAAGACTCTCCGCCGTATTTGCACGACGGCAGGCTGCTTACGCTGGAAGATGTGGTGGAGTTCTTTAACCTTGTTCAGCAGACTCAATTAAATAACCAGGAGAAAAAAGATATAGTCGCATTTTTACGGCAATTGTAAAATTTGGGAATATCAACACTAGGTAAAGCGCAAATTCGACCTACGCACTACGGACTGGAGGCCTCAACCAAAGCCCGTCAACTAGCATTGCTAGCGACTAGCGGGAAAACCTGGAAACGGCACAAAACTGTTTGGTGGGAATTATTGTCCCGCTTGTAATTCCCTGGCATATATTTGGGCAAACTCGTAAAGATGCCTGGCGATAGGTGGAAATGTGCTGGAAACCAGTGGTGCCAAGAATACCGCTGGTAGCTCCCCTTCACTGCCCCGTAAAATAGCACAACCTGTGCAGCCATTTGGAGGTGTCACCTTCGGCCTTCCTGCCTCCTCCCGCCCTTCCCTTTCCTTTTTTTTATCATTTCTCCCTTGCGGTATTGGTGGGATGAAAAACGCTCGCTACCTTGGCGCTCGTAAGATGCGCACACTGCCTGGCTGGAAAATGCCGGGATTTCTAAACATACTTTGGGAACACCTAACACAATAAAATGGCCTAAAAGCAGCCTGTTTGTGTTTTGAAAAATGGTAGGCATGGGCAGGAAAGATACTGCTTATGCCTGCTGCTGGAAGCTCGCAAATTGCAAACTTGCGAGAACTGGTAGTAACCAGTAGAGTAAATAAAAAGTGAAATAATATGAAGATTGATACAAGGATTGGAATACTAGGTGTGCTTGTAGCTATCGGAGGTTTAGCTGTTGGAATTAGACAATGTCAATTAGCTGAAAACCCTGTTAAAAATGATTTGCCTATTCAAACAGAAAATGCTGAAGAAACTGCTGAACTTCAAACACCTAACTCCAAAAATCAAATAAAGGAAGAAATGTCTAAACCAATTTTAGGGCAAAGTGAAAAAATAAACGAAAAGTTAGTTCCTGAAAAATCGTCTAGTAATTTTAAACCTATTATTCCAATAGAAAAAGAAGAATTGGAAATATCTATTCAATTACCAGATAAATCAAAAGGGTACAATAAAGTCTTTTTAGGTGAAAATGATGCTAAACTTTCATCAAATTCCACTCTTAAGAACCCTCGTGTTATGGTAGAAAGTAATTCTGAAATTATCCAAAAAATCATTATTATCACAAAAGAAGGTGATACATGTAAACTCGAAAGGGTTTTTGATAAGAGAAAACAAAAAGACTTCCCTGTCAGGTTTACACCATGTAACTAAATTTATGAAAAATGAAAAAGTTCTTTTCATACATCGTTGTTTGCTTTCCACTAATTCTTTTCTCGCAAAGTAATGTTGGGATTTTTTGCAATAATTTTGAGATTAACAATGAAAAAAGAGAAGAAGATGATAATCTCAAGGCATTACGAGAAGCGTTTAAAAGGACATTACAAAAATTGCAATATCCTCCAATCATTGTTGAACGAGAGAAACTATCTGATTTGTTAGTTTTTATTGAGGAGGAAAAAAATCTTCGCAAGGATTTTAATAATAACAATTTACAGGAAAAATTTGAAGCAGCACAGGTTGATTATATTGCATATGGCAATTTCTATAAAGCTTTTAATAGTGATGAATATGATTTTCAACTTGAATTTATTAAAGTATCAGGAAGTGATGTTTTGTCTGTAATTCCTCTGCCAATTACTAGATTTAAAGAAAAAGAATTAATAGGTACAAGGCCTTTTGAGGAGAAGGTAAATGAGGTTTTAAAAACGATAGTATTTACAAAAGAATTTGGAATTACTCAGAAAAGTGCTTTAGATGAATTTAACAAAAGACTGGATGAAAAAGATAAACAGTACAATGAGCTAAAAAGAGAATTAGACGGGTTAAAGCCTATGGTTGAGGTGAATAATTGGATGGTAAAAAATGAAATCAAAAGTGATTCATCGTTTTATAATAAAGTTTCCTTGAGCCTTGTATCCAGGACTTCAGTAAATGTTTTACAAATAGTATTAAAAAGAAAAGATGTAAAATCTAGTAGAATAGAGTTTTTAAGTGGAGGAAACTTGCAGCATGGGAAGGGTACCACCAGCGAAGGTTTTTTTTTCTATCAATTAACTATCTTGACTTTGTTAAATTAGGTTTTTTGGGATACGGCTTTTTTGGCTTTACGG
>CAZDSU010000062.1:0-40325 GCA_964508135.1 uncultured Saprospiraceae bacterium | reverse complement strand
TCAATGAACGGATTGAGGTTTTTTGATTACTTTAATCCTTCGTACACCCCTAAATCATTTGCACAAAATTGTCGAAAAGATAGCGGGCGTCATGTGGCCCAGGCGACGCTTCCGGGTGGTATTGTACCGAAAAAGCGTTTTTTTGCTTCACCCGAATGCCCTCGATGGTATCGTCGTTCAGGTTGATATGTGTCACTTCGATGTCTTGGCGTTCCATCAACTGGTCGGCTCGAACGCCAAACCCGTGGTTTTGGCTGGTGATTTCGCAGTGGCCAGTCAGCACGTTTTTCACGGGGTGGTTGATGCCCCGGTGGCCGTTGTGCATTTTGTAGGTGGAAATGCCCATCGCTAGGGCCAAAATCTGGTGGCCGAGGCAGATGCCGAAGAGCGGCTTGTTTTCTGCCAAAATTGCTTTCGTGGTCTCCACGGCATAGCCCATTGGGGCAGGGTCGCCAGGGCCGTTGGAGAGGAAGTAGCCGTCAGGGTTCCATTTTTTTAGCTCCGCAAAAGTTGTTTTTGCTGGGAAAACCTGCAAGTAGCAGCCCCGCTCCACCATGCAGTTCAGGATGTTCCTTTTAACGCCAAAATCCATCACGGCCACTTTGAAACGTGTATCGGGGTTGCCCAAAAAGTAGGGCTTGGTCGTGCTCACCCGGCTGGCCAGTTCAAGGCCGTTCATGCTGGGTACTTTGGCCAGTTGGGATTTAAGTACTTGGATATCATGTATTTCTGACGAGATTATGGCGTTCATCGCCCCCTTGCTTCGGATATGCCGAACGATGGCCCTTGTGTCCACATCCGAAATACCGACAAGCGATTCCTGCTCGAAATAATCTTGAATGGATTCGGTGGCCATCAGGCGGCTGTACTGCCAAGTGTAGTTCTTGCAAACCAACCCTGAAATCTTGATGCTCTCAGACTCCGTTTCAGAAATGCGAGTGCCGTAATTGCCGATATGCGCATTGGTTGTCACCAGGATTTGCCCAAAATACGAAGGGTCAGTGAATACCTCCTGATAACCTGTCATGCCCGTGTTGAAGCAGAGTTCGCCAGTCGTGGTGCCAATTTTACCGGCTGAATTACCGTAAAATGCCGTGCCGTCTTCTAGGAGTAGTACCGCTGGAACTTGCGTCATGCGTTCAATTTTTTTTGAAAATTTGGTAAAAAATTGGAAAAGCAAAGGCTCGGACGAGCCGAAGTCAGGCAGAAAGTTTGCTGGTGTTTGATACTTTTTTTTGCCACAAAATCTGATTTTGAACAACAGCTTTTCAAATCGGTGGCAAAGATAGGATTTGAGCGCCAAATATTTTAATCAAAACCAGAATGTTGTAAAATGCCGCCGTTTCAATAGCCTTCCACTCGTCGGACGAGGGAGACGTTTCTTTCAAAATCGTACAAGGTGATGCGGCGGAGGTCGTAGTAGGCGAGCCAAAACGTACGGAGTGCGGTCATGTAACTACGGCGAGCAGCTTCTTTATCGGTGACGGCGATGCCGAGGTCAAGCACGTCAATCTTGCCGATATAATAGCGGTTTCGGGTCATTTCCTCCCTTTTTTGGGACACATCGTATGCGCGTTTTGCGAGGGCCACTTGGTTGCGAACGAGGTCGAACTGCTTGACTTTTAGGAGAATTTCTTGCTCAAAATTGACTTTCTCCTGCTCTACGTTCATTTGCTCAAGTTCCCGGTTGGAGTAGGCGGTTTCGAGGCGGGCTTGGCCTCGGCCCCAGTCAAGTATCGGCATCGTAATGCCGATGGAAAGCCGCTCATAATCTTCCGGCGAATTGTAGGCATCGTTAAAGGTTTTGCCGCTTTGTGAGTAGCCCAATTGTCCAAAAATGTCCATTTGAAAACCCCGGTTCGATTTTGCCTCGGCCACTGAAGCCTCCGCTTCGGCCAACCGCCGCTCAAAACCAATCACATCGCTGCGGAATTGACTGGCATATTGAAGTGCCTCTTCTGGCTTGACCGTAAATGCCGGAATGGCTTCCGGCGCCTCCATTTTAAAAAAAACGGCTTTTCGGACGCCTAAAAAATTGCGCAGGCGCTCAGTCCCCGATTGAAGGTCGAGCAGCGCCTGCTGCACGGCAGCATCGGCGTTCATGGAGCCAAGTTCGATTTGCAGAAGTTCGGTTTCGGCAATCCTTCCAACTTCAAACCTGCCTTTTGAGATATTGAAAAGTGTATCGGAATTTGCCTTGTCCTGACGTGCTGAACGCAAGTTTAGCTGCGCAATGAAGACGCCAAAGAACAAATCCGAGGCTTCGTAGGCCACATTTTCCATTTCCTCGGCATAGGAGCGAGTTGCCTCCTGATAGCGCAGCGGCTCAATTTTTTTGTTCCACTTGAGCTGGTTGTACCCAAAAACTGGCTGGTTGAACCCAATGGAAAATGGCGTGGAAAAATAGGAGGTTTCGTTGGGCGCCTTTGGAACAAGCAGGTCGAGGCGTTGGAGGTTGCTTCGGGCAAAGATGGTTCCTCCTGTCTTTGCAATCCGCTGTTGCAGCGAAAGGCCGACCGAGTTTACTACCTGCGACTGCTGAACAAAAGTGCTGGTCCCGTCGGGAAGTACAATCAGACCGATAGAGCGGTTGAGGTCGGGCAGCGTTCCTTCAAAGTTCAAGCCTGGTTTGTAATCGGCCAAAATGCTTTGATAAAACCAGTACCTGTTCTTCATCCTCGTTTCTGCCAACAGTGCATCTGGGGCTTCGCTTTGCGCCAGCGTCACGATTTCCTCCAAGCTAACCGACATCGTGTCGGTTTGTGCAGCAAGGTTCTTTGTAAAAAAAACAGAAAAAAGTAGGAAGAAAAACGTGGCTCTCATTTAAACGTAGGATTTGATTTTATGAAATACGAAGCGTTTATTCGATACGAAGCGCCTTTATCGGGTCTTGTTTGGCGGCTTTTCGGGCTGGGAAAAGCCCAAACACCAAGCCGATGGTGGCAGCTACTCCAAACGAAAGTGCTATTGACCAACTCGAAACCATCGTCGGGATCTCGGAATATTTGGAAACGAGTACAGCCGAAACGACCCCAAGCCCAACGCCGAGTATCCCACCGATAAGGCTGATGATGACGGCTTCAAACAAGAACTGAAGCACGATGTCGCCCTCACGTGCGCCTAGCGAGCGGCGAACCCCGATTTCCTTGATGCGCTCCATCACCGAGGCCAGCATGATGTTCATGATGCCAATGCCGCCCACCAGCAGCGAGATGCCAGCAATGGCGGCTAGTACACTGTTGAAGATGTCCTGTGTTTTTTGTTGCTGCTGGAGCAGCAGTTCCGGCACTTCCACCTCAAAATCCACGAGGTTTTTGTGGCGGCGCTTGAGGATTTTTGCAATCACCTCTGCCGAAACTTGCAGGGTACCAGAGTCCTCCAACCTGACCACCACTTTGTCCAATTGGTGATAGCTTTCTTCCATTTTATTGCCTTCCCCCTCGTCCCAATCGTTTTGCTTGAGCTTGCTGGCGGTCACCTTTGCCCTGTTTTTTAGGCGCAACATGGCGCTGCTCACAGGGATGTACACATCTGCGTTGTAATCACGGATGCCAAGGTTTTCCAGGCTTTCTTTGCTCGCAAGCCGTTTTTCCAGCACTCCGATGATTTTGAACCAGGAGGTACCGCATTTTATCCATTGGCCGATAGGCTCAGTCTCTGGGAAGTACTTCGTTTGCACGGTCTGCCCAATGATGCAGACCGGTTTTCCACCTTCGATGTGTTCATCGTGAAATAAGTTTCCAGTGGCAAGGCCGAGGTTGTTGAGTTCAAAAAAAGCATTGGTGATACCCACCACTTTTGCCTTTCCAGTCTTTCCACCTTGCACGAGGTTGGTTTGTTCCACCACTTCCGGACTTATTTTGTCCACGCCTGGCAGCACTTTTTCGATGGCTTTCAAGTCTTCCAAAGTTAGCCCTGGCGACCAGGGTCTTTTGCCATCTTTGCCGTTGTTGCTGCTCCCACCGCTCGATGCTTGGGCAGTATTTGCGGTTTCTTCGCCACCTTCGCCTTCCTTGAGCACCAAGGAGTTGATAACAATATTGTTTGTCCCGATCAATTTCATCTGGTCGAGCAAGGCTTGCTTGGCCCCCGTGCCAATGGCCAGCATGGCAATGACCGCAGCCACCCCGAACACGATGCCGAGTGCCGTCAACACAGAGCGGAGTATGTTGTCCTTCACGCCTTCGATGGCCAATATGAAATTGAAAATGGTGCGTTGCATTGAATTGGAAGCTAGGTGCTGGAGTCTGTTAGATGGTTTAGCCGAAAATGATCATGCCGCCACCGCCAGCATCATTTTTGGGTTGGTAATCTTCTTTGACTTCCTTCATTTTCTTCAATGCTTCATCCTGCCGTTTTTTCTTTTCAGCTTCCAGCTTTTTGTGCAGGTCTTCTTTTATTTTTTTGTCAATGGGGATTAGCGGCAAACTCTCGGCGTCATCTGGGATTATCAGCAACACATCTTCTCCTTCCTTCAGGCCATGCTCAACCATAACCTCGTTGTCGTTTGTTTCGCCCGTGATGACTTCCTGCTTCACAATTTTGCCGTCCATTTTTTTGTAAACAAAGGAAAGTGAATCGCTCTGGATCGCTTCCAATGGAATGTAAAGCACATCTTGAAATGTGTAGGTAAGTACCTCGTTGCTCGTCGTCATGGCTGGGCGAAGGATGGAATCCACTTCGCTCAGTTGCACAGTGACCTCAAAAACTTTGGCGTCGTAACCCTGTAATTGCTCACCGACGTTTGCAACGGTGATGACCTGCCCGGTATAGTCACGGTCAGGGAACGCATCAACTTTGATTTTTACGGTTTGCCCTTTTTGCACCTTGCTGATGTCCACCTCGTTGACGTAGGTTTTTGAAATCATGGTGCTCAGGTCTGGCAGCTCTGCAACGACGGGGTCCCAGGTGCTGATCTGCGAGCCGGGGCCAATCTTGCCGTTCCAACTCCGTGCATAGATCACCATGCCGTCCTTCGGGGCTTTTACCACAAACTGGTTGGAGATGTCAACCAGCATTTGCCTGCGCCGCTCAACCTGAGTGAGCGAGGCCAGTATTTCACTGATTTTTGCCTTGGATTTGGTCTGCGTCAGTTCGTATCTTTTCTCCAGTTGCTTGTAGTCACGAAGCGATTTTTCGAGGTCAATCTCGGCTTGCTGGATGACCATTCGAGGCTCGTATTTGCTCTGTTCTACTTGCAATTTTTTCTCCTCCATCGAAAATTTCAGGTTGACCAAGTCATCACGAATGCCCCTTAGTTCAATGGCCGTATCAATTTTGGCCTGTTCCAATTGAGTTTGCGTCTTGTCGATTTCGGTTTGAGCCTCTTTGAGCTTGGTCTCCAACTCTGTTCGGTCGAGGGTGGCAACGTAGTCGCCAGCCTTGAGCACAGTTCCTTCGGGCACCATGTCGGTGATGGTGGCCTGCCAGATTTGCGCCGACCTCATGCCGCTGGGACCTTTTATTTCTTCGGAATTTTTTGCTTTTAGTTCGCCGGTTGCGGCTACGTAGATTTTGAACTCACCTTTCTTCACCTTGGTAGAAAGGCTTTTGGATTGTGATTTTCCTTTGCCACCGCCACTACAGGCGCCAAAAATCAAAACCGATAATAAAAGAAGGATGGACCAGGGAAGTTTGGAAAACGTGGGCATATAAGATTCAGTTGGTTTGGAGCGAAACTCTGGTTCTATAAAAGAAACTTCAAAGTCTCACTGGTTCTCAGTTTGCTAAAAGCAGAAAGGACGTTGTACCCAAGTGAAGGGTTGCCTTGAAAAATTCTTTAAGAATGAAAAATAGCTCCAAAGAATTCGGATACTTAACGAAGCCGTTGAAAAAAGTATCAGGTGGTTCGGATTAATGGTTGAAACAAGATAATATCAACCCGAACCACGAGAGGCCCAACTATGCTTGGGCAGTCGGTGTATTGAAATTCATGGTAGGGTAGGGCGGCGTTTCAGGCTCATGTATCGGGCCGAACTGCGTTTCATACCTTTTTATGTTGTCAGCGAGCGCCATCATCAACCGCTTGGCGTGTTGTGGCGTGAGGATGATGCGTGATTTGACCTTGGCTTTTGGGACGTTTGGTGCCATCATGATGAAGTCAATCACAAACTCTGAATGGTTATGCGAAATGACGGCGAGGTTTGAATATTGGCCTTCGGCAATGTCTTCGGGAAGCTCGATATTGAGTTGGCCGGGTGCAATTTTTTTGTCTGACATGGATGATTTAATTTTTGGTGACGAACCGGGTTCTATTAAAAAGTCCGGCAATATCTACATATTTGCCGGGAGTGCAAAATCTTGGAACGTTTTCCAGTGGGCAATGGTTTCGCCTGCTTTCAAACCAATTTTTTTCAGCTTAAAATTCAAAATCAATGGAAACCCAATGGCAATCCTACTTTGACCAAAACCAAAAAGTCTGGAACGACCGGGTAGAGACCCATCTGAAATCTGACTTCTACGACCAGCCGGGTTTCATGGCTGGCAAAAGCTCCTTGACGGAAATCGAGGCGAATGCACTGGGCGATGTGAGCGGCAAAAGTCTGCTCCATCTCCAATGCCATTTTGGGCAAGATTCCATGTCATGGGCTAGGCAGGGCGCAAAGGTTACGGGAATTGATTTCTCGGAGAAAGCCATCGAAGCTGCCCGCCAAATCAACGCAGAACTTGGCCTTGATGTACGTTTTATCCAGTCTGATGTGTACGCCTTGCCGGAAGTTTTGGATGGTCAATTTGACATCGTTTTTTCCACTTTTGGAGCTATCCCTTGGCTTCCCGACCTTGACAAATGGGCGGGGGTGGTAAGCCACTTCCTCAAACCCGGTGGCATTTTTTACCTAGCGGAATTCCATCCGACCTTTTACCTTTTCAATTTTGACAACCACAAGGTCGAGTACGGCTATTTCACCGAAAAAAATCCATACGAGGAAGAAATCAGTGGCACGTATGCCGACCGCTACGCAGGTGTGCAGGGATTGGAATATTTTTGGAACCACAGTATCTCGGAAGTGATGACGCCGCTGTTAAAAAATGGGTTGCAAGTAGTTGATTTTCAGGAGTTTGATTTCTCTCCATACAATTGCTTTCCCAACATGGTTGAACGAGAACCGGGTCGGTTTGCTTGGGGAAATTTCGGCGTCAGACTGCCCCATATTTTCAGCTTGAAGATGGTCAAAGCCTGAAAAGTTCGACCTGAAAAATCAGTACCTCCGTCTCACAAGCTTGATAAAACTCTTCGCTTTTTCTTTCTTTTCCTTCGACGTCCAATTGTACTTGACGGCTACATTGCGCAAGAGGTAGTCCTTCGCCTCATTGTAGTTTTTGAGCTGGTTGAGGGTCGAAATAGTGGCATCGAAAGCCGAAGCATCGCCGCCGAAAAGCTCCTTTTGCGACGAAATCATTTCATTGAGACCCATTGCTTTTTTGATGTCTGAGATGGGCAACTCACTCAGTTTTTCAGACAATTCGGTTGCCGATTTGAAGGCGAAAAGCTCCTCAAGTTCTGGGTCAGTGCTTGTCGGGGCTTTGTGAGCCGGGGCAGTTGGCGGTGCCTCAACATGCACGGGAGGAGGTGGAGGTACCACTGTCAAAGCATCCCTTTCTACTTGCGGCGGAGGGGTAGGATTAGGCACAGGTTCCGGTGTGCGCTCCACTTTTGGAGGTTCAGGTGCAGGTTCCGGTGTGCGTTCCACTTTTGGCGGCTCTGGTTGTGGCCTCAACGGTGGCGGTGGGGAGCTGGTTTCTGGTTTGCGCAGAGTGATCCTTGGCTCTGGCGCCTTTGGTTCAACGGGTGCTGGAGTTACAGCTTCAGCCACGGTTGGCATTTCAAAAAACGACTCGTAAAATTGCAGGATGTAACTGCGCATCAGGTCCCGTTCAATACTCGAAACATTGCGTGGGTCGCCGCTGATATTCTTGTAAAGTGCGTTGATTTTATCGAGGAGGGTTTTGCTTTTTTGAAATTCCATGATGTGAATCGTGTTTTATTTTGAATTGAATAGGTATCAGGAAAAGCGCCAATCTGCAAGTTAATGATTTGACTGTCAATTATTTATGTTGCCGCTCATTTTCGCAATCCGATGAATTGGGCTACTTTCAGAAATCAGCCAAGACACCCCGTTCTCCATTTCTATTTGTAAAAAAATGGGAAACAGTTACCTTCGCCAGCCCAATTCAAAATTCATGGCCGAAAGGTAGGAATTTTCATACCAAACGCCCAACTGCCGCATTTTTCGTTCAGCGTCTCCTGCTCACCAAACTCCCATGCCACAGGAAATATTTGCCGAAAGCCCCTAAAATCAGCCAAAACCCGATTCAACTTGAGGGTAGCTGTGACTGAACTTTTTACTTTCGCCTTTTTACCTTTTACTTGAACCTATGTTTCTCGAACCACATTTCAAAGGTCAGCGCAGCGGTTGGATTGAGGTCATTTGCGGTAGCATGTTCTCCGGGAAAACCGAGGAGCTAATTCGCCGACTGAAACGGGCAAAGATTGCCAACCAGAAAGTCGAGATTTTTAAGCCGAAAATTGACACCCGTTACGACGAGCTAAAAGTGATTTCCCACGACGAAAATTTCATCTTGGCAGTGCCGATTGACCACTCACGCAAGCTGCTCGAAATGGTGGAAGGGGTAGGAGTCGTCGGCATTGACGAGGCCCAGTTTTTTGATGCCGAGCTGCCCGAAGTTTGCCAGCAACTGGCGCTTGACGGTAAGCGAGTCATCGTCGCCGGACTCGACATGGACTTCAAGGGTCGGCCCTTCGGGCCAATGCCCAACTTGCTGGCTGTGGCGGAGTACATTACCAAGGTGCACGCCATCTGTCAACACTGCGGCAACCTCGCTACCCACTCGTTCAGGCTGGCAAATGAGGGTAAAACGGTACTGCTTGGAGAAAAGGAAAGTTACGAACCCCGCTGCCGCACTTGCTACAGCATGGGAAACATACTTAATTTGCATTGAAAGACGAAAAGACGATAGACATTAGAAGATAGACATTAGACATTAGACAATAGACGGCACAGAGCCTTATGCCCGGTCTAAAGTCTAAGGTCTAAAGTCTATCGTCTGTATAAAAAACAAACACCAATGACATTTGAACCCGGATTTGAGCAACAACTCAACAATTTTATCAAAAATGCCCTCCTCGAAGACGCTCCACAAGGCGATAGAACTTCTCAAGCTTGCATCCCATCGGATGCAAGATGCACCGCTAACCTGCTGGTTAAGGATGCTGGAATCCTCGCTGGGGTGGAGGTTGCGAAGCGCATTTTCTTGCAAGTTGACCCCAGCGCCGTTTTTACCCAATTCATCGAGGACGGGACGCACGTGAGTTACGGCGATGTTGCCTTTCAAGTGGAATGCAACACCCAAGCCTTGCTAGGTGCCGAGCGGGTAGCGCTTAACATCATGCAACGAATGAGCGGCATTGCCACGCTGGCGCACGAGTTCGTTTTCGAGGTGGAAGACCTGCCCGTGAAAATCCTCGACACCCGAAAAACCACGCCCTTGCTCAGGTTTTTGGAAAAATATGCCGTACGTATCGGCGGTTGCTACAATTACCGGGAAAATCTTTCGGAATGGTTCATGATTAAAGACAACCACATCAAAGCCTGTGGCGGGGTGAGAAAAGCAATCCTCAAAGTGGCCGATTACCAAAAGGCAAACGGCTTGAACCTGGGCGTGACGGTGGAAGTGAAGAACCTCGTCGAACTGCATCAGGTACTGGAAGCTGGCAACGTGACCCGCATCATGTTCGACAATTTTGAGATGCCGTTGCTGGCAGAGGCAGTGGCAACCGTCAACAATCGTTTTGAAACGGAGGCATCTGGCGGCATCAATATCCACTCTGTGCGCAGGGTGGCTCTATCTGGCGTGGATTATATTTCCGCGGGAGCGCTGACGCACTCAGCCACCAGCCTTGATTTGAGTTTGAAGATAAAATAATTGCTGCGCAACGCTAACAGAAAAAGCCATCAGGTGCGAACCTGGTGGCTTTTTCCGTTTTGGTAAAACTTTGATAATCTGAGTGGCTGTTCCCTGTTTGGCAAAACCAAAGTCTGGTTCAGCCAATTGGGTAACTCCTGAAAATCATGGTAAAGAAAATGATGGCACTAATGATAACTATCCATAGCCGTACATCCTTCAGAATGGTCTCTTGCCTGTTCATGTGTTGTGTTTTTTGTTAAATAAAGAATTCGTGGGCCCTGCTTTTGGGCAACGCTGTCTGAAAATGTGTAAATGAGGAAGGAGAATTAGACGGGTAGATAAAGCCCTATTTTCAAATAGGATGCCAACAGGATTTTTAATAATTTGTTTTTGCCTGAAAAATGCTGCAAATCATTCAATTTTTGCCTCGCAAAATACCTTTATTTATCTTTTTCACCAGCATGGGTCCCTCGTAAACCAGCCCACTGTAAACTTGCACCAATGCTGCGCCAGCATTGATTTTTTCCAGTGCATCCGACGGCGATGCAATACCTCCCACGCCGATGATTGTCAGTTTTCCGTTCGATTTTTCGTGCAGGTAACGAATGACCTCCGTCGAACGTGCTTTTACGGGCTTGCCGCTCAGGCCGCCTGCGCCGATATTTTCCAATGCTGAATCATTGGTTTTTAAGTCATGGCGGGAGATGGTCGTGTTTGTCGCTATCACGCCATCCAGTTTTGTTGCTTGCGCAATGTCGAGGATGTCATCGAGCTGGCTGTCCGTCAAATCCGGGGCAATTTTCAGGAGGATTGGCTTTGGGTTTGGCTTCTGCTTGTTCAAGTTTTGAAGCGCCGTAAGGAGTGCGGTGAGCGGCGCTTTCTCTTGCAAATCGCGTAGGTTCGGCGTGTTGGGCGAACTTACATTCACCACGAAATAATCAACGTAAGGAAAAAGCGCCTCGAAGCAAATTGCATAATCATGCTCGGCTTGTTCATTGGGGGTTGCCTTGTTTTTGCCAATGTTTCCACCGATGATGAGGCTGCCTGGCTTGCGGTTTTTCAGCCGCTGCACCAATGCGTCCACACCTTCGTTGTTGAAGCCCATCCTGTTGATTAGCGCCTCGTCGGCAGGTAGCCGGAATAGCCGAGGTTGAGGATTGCCGGGCTGTCCGAGCGGCGTCACGGTTCCAATTTCGATGAAGCCAAAACCCAGCGCCGACATGGCCTCGTAGTGTTTCCCATCCTTGTCGAAACCTGCCGCCAGGCCCACAGGGTTCGGAAATCTTAGGCCAAAAACCTGGCGTTCCAGTCGCTTGTCCTCCACTGAAAAGCTGCGACGGAACAACCAGCCCACTACCGGAATGGCCATTGTCATTTTCAACAAAAACAAGGTGATATGGTGTGCTTTTTCTGGGTTGAAAAGGAAAAAGATGGGCTTGAGAATGAGTTTGTACACTTTGGAAAGGTATGAGGTATGAGGTATGGAGGTATGAGGTATGGAGGTATGAGGTAATAAATTGGCGTCGTCTTCCAACTCATACCTCATACCTCCATACCTCATACCTTTAAAGAAACGTCTTGTCAAATGCCAGTGGCAGCAAGTCCAGCCCATTTTCAAAAACGAAAACTGGCCCGGTTTCGCCCTGCAAAATTACACGGATTGGTTGTTTGTTCTTCACTTCCGTTTCACAAATTACCTGCCGACAGCCGCCACAGGGGAGGCCCGGCTTGTCAATCACCCGCTTGGGGTTGCGAACGGCCACTGCGAGTGCCAGTGGTGCCACGCCAGGGTGCATGTTCGCCGCCGTGGTAAGCACCGTTTGTTCAGCGCAGATGCAGAGCGGGTAGCTGGCATTCTCATAATTGCTGCCGCCGAGCAACTGCCCATTGCGGAGCAACACAGCCGCCCCGACCTTGAAGTTGGAGTACGGCGAGTAGGAGTTTTCGAGTGATTTTTTGGCCAAAAGCAAGAGTTGGCGATCGCTTTCAGGCAGCTCGTCCAGTGAGTCGTAGCAGGTGAATTCGGTATGAATCGTTTGTTTTTTCATGAAAATCAGGTTGTCAGACGGCTAAACTTACAGGTAATTGTTGAAAATCAATTGAAGGTGGCCAAAACCGCTGCTTTTTTCGGTTTGCTGTGAGTTTTAACGAATGTGTACCTTGCGGCCACTTTTTAATCACATGCTTGAAAAATGAATAACATCTTGATTTTAGGGGCGGGCCGTTCGGCCAATGCCTGCATTCAATACGTCCTCAGAAATGCGAAGGAGCACAATTGGTCGGTCGTAGTGGCCGATTCGGACCTTGAAACAGTCACCCGAAAAGTGGCCAGTCATCCAAATGGACGTGCCGTGTGGCTCGATGCTGCCAAGGCCGAGGAGCGCCAGGGGCTTATTTCACGGGCCGACGTGGTTATTTCGCTGCTCCCACCCCACATGCACGTGGAAGTTGCTTACGACTGTATCCGCCTGAAAAAGCACTTGATTACGGCCTCCTACGTCTCCAAGGACATCCACAAACTCAGCGATGAGTTCCGGAACAAAGAGCTGATTTTTATGGGAGAAATGGGGCTAGACCCTGGCATAGACCACATGTCGGCAATGCAAAAAATTGACGAAATCAAGGCAAAGGGAGGCAAGATAACTGCTTTCAGTTCCAATGCAGGTGGCCTGGTGGCGCTCGATAATTTGGAGAAAAACCCTTGGCGCTACAAGTTCACCTGGAGCCCCCGAAACGTAGTGAAAGCTGGCCAGGGTACTGCACAATACCTTGAAAACGGCAAGTTCAAATACATCCCCTACTACCGCTTGTTCAAGGAGTACAAACTGATAGAAATTCCCGGCTACAGCGAACCGTTTGAAGTTTACGCCAACCGTGATTCGCTGCTGTACCGGGAGGCTTACGGTCTCGACGACATTCCATCGCTTTCACGTGGCACTATCCGCTACCGGGGTTTTTGTGATGCCTGGAATGCGTTGGTGCAGATCGGCCTAACCGATGGCACGTACCCCATCATGGACTCCGACAAAATCACTTACCACGAGTTGATGGAAGCTTTTTTGAGCAAACCGGGTAGGCCGGGCGCTTCCGTGAAGGAACGGATGGCGGAGATGCTCGGCGAGACAGAGTTTTCGCCCGTGATGAAAAAACTGGACTGGCTAGGACTTTTCAGCAAAAAGAAAATCACCATCCCAAATGCCACGCCTGCACTTATTTTAGAGGAACTACTGCTCGAAAAATGGAAACTTGCTCCAAAAGACAAGGACCTCATCTTGATGCAGCACCAATTCGAGTACGAATTGGATGGGAAAAAATACCACCTCACTTCGACCATGGCGCTAAGGGGAGAGGACGCAGAGGACACGGCGATGGCTAGATTGGTGGGGCTACCACTTGGCATTTTTGCCAAATTTCTGATGACAAACAAGATAGTGACAACTGGCGTCAACATCCCCGTGCGCAAGGAAATATACGAACCAGTATTGGAAGAACTCAAGCAGTATGGCGTGATTTTTCATGAGCACGAGGAGGTCGTAAA
Organism: uncultured Saprospiraceae bacterium; assembly: GCA_964508135.1. Taxonomy (GTDB): domain Bacteria; phylum Bacteroidota; class Bacteroidia; order Chitinophagales; family Saprospiraceae; genus UBA6168. The sequence continues at coordinate 26,860 of CAZDSU010000062.1, read as the reverse complement.
CAACTGATTGCCAAATGCTTAAATGCCTCGTTTCGACAAAATAAACTCCCTGCAAATCTTTCAGGTTTTGCAGTTCGGCACGGCAGTTTTGATTGGCATTTTGCTGGTCAAGGCCGGACTGCCGACTTCGCTGGTTTCTGTTTACGAGGCGCTGATGTTCATTGCGAGCCTGTTTTGTTTTTTTTGGGTAGCGGGTGGCCAAAATGCGTTGCTTCAGTTGTTTGCGAAGCTGGACGAAGCCACTCAAAAACGAGCAATTTTTAATGTTTTTTTCCTTTTTTCGTTGGCTGGCTTAGTGGCTGGAAGCTTGCTTATTTTGTTCCAAAAGCCTGTTGGTCAGCACCTTACGAACTTTGAGCAAATGCCGCTGCTCAACCTCCTTGCCCTGTTCCTCGTGCTCAACTCGCCGAGCTTTTTACTCCAGATTTTTTATCTTTTGTTGAAAAAATACCGCCAACTCGTCGTATTCGGGATGGTTAGTTTTGGACTGCAGTTGGTGCTGGTTCTGGTGCCCATTTTCCTGCATTTTTCCCTCCGGGAATCCATGTACGGATTGTTGGTTTGGTCAGTGGTGAAACTGATTTGGAGCCTTGTGGTCGTCTATCGCCATGCGGAGTGGCAGTTCGATGTTGTTTTTTTGAAGAAATATCTGTCGCTGGCTTGGCCACTTTTGCTTTTTGCAGCCATCGGAAAGGGGTCGGAATACGTTAGTGGCGTGGCAGTTTCTACGCTTTTCGAGGACGAAAAAGTCTTCGCCATCTTCCGATACGGCGCTCGTGAACTACCGTTGGCGGTGCTGATGGTAGGCGCCCTTGCCACCGCTCTCATCCCAGAAATGGCTGAAAATCAAATGCTTGGGCTAGTACGGATAAAAAACCAGACCCGAAAATTATCCCACTGGCTTTACCCAATCAGCATGATTTCCATGCTGGCTGCACCGTTTTTGTTCCCGTTTTTTTTCAACCAAGACTTCAAGCTTTCGGCTCGTATTTTCAATATTTTCACTTTGCTGCTGGCCAGCCGCATACTGCTGCCACAAGTGGTGACGATGGGCGCTGGCAGGAACAATATCTTGATAATCAGTGCTTTGACTGAGTTGGTGGTGTTGGTCGGCCTAAGCTTTTGGTGGGGGAAATCGTTCGGCCTGGAGGGCATTGCCTGGGCCGCAGTGGCGGCTTTCATGGTAGACCGGGCGGTGCTGATTTGGTACAATTGGCAGGTGCTGAAAATCTCCCCTAGAGAATATATTCACTGGAAAACTTGGGGCACTTACAACTTACTCCTTGCTGCCATCTTTTTGATTTCCTTGCAGTTGTGAACTTGCGTTAGCATCGTGCGAGCCGTTGCAGTCAGCGAACTTCAATTGCCAAAATAAAATCATGTTTTTCCTATCTTGCGCCGCCAAAACAACAACGTATCATGAGTAAGAAACCTGCCAAACCCGTTCGTCCCCAAGCTTCGCCAAGTGCGAAAAAATCAATGTACAATCCAGCCAAATGGCTTGACCGGGCTTCCACGGCCACCGAGCAGGACGGCTTTTACAAAAAGATATTTATCGGCTTGAGCCTTGCTATCTTGCTGACAACCATTGTGTTAGCGCTTGGCAGCGGCATCAACGGCGACGACGAATACCAAAATGACTACTCCACCAAACTCGTCAGCTACTACTCTACCATGGGCGCCGACAGCTCGGCCCTTTACATTGACAAGGGCAAGATGCACTACTATGGCGGCTTCTTCGACATCGTAACGGGCTTCACCAACAAGGCGCTCGGCTTCACTTGGCAAGACGCAGGGTACCACTCGGTCCGGCATATTTTCAACGCCATTTTTGGGGTGCTGGCCATGTTGTTCACAGCGCTGTTGGCCAAAGAAATCGCCGGTTGGCGGGCGGGCATCCTCACACTGCTTTTCATGTTCCTCTCGCCCCGCTTTCTTGGCGACTCGCTGATGAACCCAAAGGACATCCCCTTCGCCGCCGGTTACGCCATCGCCCTTTACTACATGGCGCTTTTTTTCAAACAAATGCCCACGCCGCATTGGAAAACCGCACTTGGCATCGTGCTGGGCATTGGCTTGGCGATAGCGACAAGAGCGGGCGGCTTATTGCTGATAGCATTTTTGTTACTTTTCGCCGGTCAGAATTTTTTTATGAAAGATGGAATTGGAGGGAGAATGGCAAATGGGAAAGTACTACTGAAATATGTTGTTTGGACGATTGGGATATCAGTTTCTGGTTACTTACTTGCACTGCTTTTTTGGCCATTTGCGATGCAGTCGCCCATCAGCAACCCCCTCGAAGCACTCGGCGAGTTCTCGAAGTTGGGCGTGAAAATCCGGGTGTTGTTTGGTGGCGAAAACTTGATGTCGGACGAGACGCCATGGAACTACGCACTCACCTGGATATGGCGAACGATACCGCTTTTTAGTTTGATTGGCCTTTTGGGCGGCTTGGTTTTCTTGGGCAGGTTTTTCAAAAAATACCAGCCGCTGCCGGTGTTCATTGCCTTTTTTGCGGCATTGTTCCCACTGTTTTACATCATCTACAAAGACAGCATCCTCCATGATGGTTGGCGGCACTTGACTTTTGTTTACCCCACAATGACGGTAGTTGCGGCGCTGTTTTTCCTCGAATTGGAGGGCATTTTCAAAGAAAACAAGGTTGGTCAATATGCCCTGTGCGTCGTCCTTGGCCTGATGATGGTGGAGCCAGCAGTATTCATTGCTCGAAACGCCAAGTTTCCTTACACCTATTTTAATCCGGTTAGTGGCGGCATCAGTGGTGCCTACGGCAATTACGAGACCGACTACTGGGGCGTGAGCATGAAACAGGCAATTGACTGGCTGGAGGCCGAGGGTAAAATCAGCCCAACGATGACGGACACGGTGACCCTTGGTACTTCGTTTTCGTACGTCGCTCATGCTTATGTTGACAAAAAATTCAATGGAAAAGTGAAGGTCAACTACGTCAAATTCGGTTCACGCTATGAGAAGGAATGGGACTACGGCATCTTCCCGTCCCGTTACATCAAGGGGCCACACCTGCGTTCCGGCAGTTGGCCGAACAAGCGCACCATCCACACCATTACTGCCAACGGTGTGCCGCTGACAGCGATTGAACAGGGCGGCGGCGCAGTGTTTGAAGGTGAAAAATTGCTGAAAGCACAGGATTTTCAAGGTGCAATTACTGCATTTCAAAAAGAAATCCAGCAGTACCCCGACAATGAACAAGCTTGGCTCAAAATGGCAATGGCAAACCTGAATCTCGGCAAACCGGCTGAAGCGAAAATAGCTGCTTCCAAATCTATCGAAGTGGCGCCAGGCAATACGACTGGATTGTTTTACCGTGGACTTGCCGGGCTTTACGGCGGAGATTTGGCGGGTGCAGCCGACGATTTCCGGGCAGCGATGAAACTGGAAAGCGACATGCTCCCAAACATCAAAAATGCCTACGAGCGGCTGGCGCAATCCTACGACCAGCAGGGAAATGCAGCGAATGCACAGCAGGTACGGGAGGCAGCAAAGAACCTGTGACCCATCAATGTCAAGCTATTTGAAACATCTCAAATTCGCTTAAATTTGTAGAAACCTAAACAAAAAGCCATGAGTCGAAAAGACTTGATAAATAGAATCGAATTGCTCAAAAAACAACTGACTTTGATGTTGATTGAGCAAGACGATTTTCTTAAAAGGGTTTCACAAAAGGAGTTGGAAGCTTGGAAGGACGAAATTCTCGATGAATTAAAAGAGAAACTTGATTCGCTGGAAAAATACGACGCTAAGAACTAATCGCCTTAAATTCAAAAAGTTATGAATGCTTCTAAAGCAAAACATACCACAGGTATTTTGGCCGAAACTCGGAGAAACGCAAAGATGATTGGCGAAGCAATAGAGGAAAGAATTTCCAAAAAAGCCATCACTGAGAAGGAAAGGCTGGAGCTTATTGACGAGCTTCAAACCCTGATTTCGTTACTCGAAAGTCTGAAAATGCCTGTAAAGTAACGAGGCATTCCCATTCAAAAAATGAATTACAAACTCCTTTTCCCAACCTACCGGAACCGTTATCTTTTCATTCGTGAAAACCTTGTAAAATTCGGCAGCAGCCGAAAATTTGCCGAAGGGCTGAACCTTGGCACCGGCGAAGGCGACTACGACCCGATGATTGCAGCACGCTGCCAAAAACTCATCGCTTGCGACATCAACGAGAACGATATTTCCTTTGCGAAGCAAATGAACAGCGGCGTCCTAAACCTCAGCTACCGAATCGAAGACGCACTGAACCTCAGCTTTCCCGATGGCAGTTTTCAACTGATAACCAGCGTGGACGTGATGGAACACGTGGGTAAGCCGCAGCGCATGACCGAGGAAATCGCCAGGGTGCTGGCACCTGGTGGGCTGGCGTTCATCACTTTTCCACAAATCCATTTCCCGTTTACCTACGACCCCATCAATTGCTTGCTCCGAAAGCGGGCCATCGCCCAAGGTGCATACGCATTCGGGCATGAGTACCTCGTGGATCCAGCCTTGTTTCGGCAGTGGACCGAGCAGTACGGGATGGAAGTACTGGAAGAAAAAAACCTCAGCGGCTACCTCATCGCCCTGCTCGAAATGTATTGGACTGGCTTGATTCAGCGGCTTTTTAAAGAAAATGCCGGCAATGTTTCTGGAAAGGCGGAGAAGAAAGTCAAGCTGCGGCCTTCGGCCAAGGAACCTGCCCTAACCGTGCTCACCGACATCCTCATCAAATTGGATTTTGCGCTTTTCAAGCACACGAAATACAGCGTCGGCAAGGGTTTCGTGGTGAGGAAAAAGTAAGGTGCTTAACTTCCGCTTCCCACTTTTTACTTTAACCTTTCAACTTTTTACTTGAAAATGGACACACAAGCACTTCGCAATGACACCCCCGGTTGCTCACTGCATACCCACCTGAACAACGCTGGGGCGAGCCTCCAACCAATGCCCGTTATCCAAGCTGTACAGGATTATTTGACCGAAGAATCGCTCCACGGTGGATACGAAGTTGCTGCGAAACATGCAGCTCAAATCGCTGGATTTTATGATGCCACCGCCAGTTTGCTGAATGCCCATGCCCACAACATCGCCTTTGCCGGAAGTGCCACAGATGCCTATTTTCGGGCGCTGTCGTCCATTTCGTTCGAGCCGGGCGATGTGCTGCTCACTACCGACGACGACTATGTGAGCAACCAGATTGCCTTTCTTTTTTTACAAAAAAGGTTCAAAATCAAGCTGTTGCGTGCCGAAAAATTGCCCGAAGGCGGCGTTGACCCGCAATCGGTCAAGGAACTGATGGACGCTCACCAGCCCAAGCTCGTGGCCGTGACCCACGTGCCGACCAACTCTGGGCTGGTTCAGGACGTGGAAGCAGTCGGGCAATTGTGCCAAGAACGAGACGTCTGGTACCTCGTGGATGCCTGTCAGTCGGCGGGTCAGATGCCACTGGATGTTGCCAAAATCGGCTGCGACTTCCTCAGCGCCACCATGCGGAAATGGTTGCGTGGCCCACGTGGTGCTGGTTTTTTATACGTGTCCGATTTAGCACTTGGAGCAGGATTCGAGCCAATCTTCCCGGACATGGCTGGTGGCGTTTGGGTGGAGGCCGACCGTTACGAACTGGAAAAAAGTGCCAAGCGCTTCGAGCAATGGGAAAAAAATTACGCCCTCGTCCTTGGCTCAAAAACAGCGATTGAATATGCCAACAATCTTGGTTTGGAAGCAATCGAAGGTGCGGTGACGGGCTTGGCGGATTACACCCGCAGTCAACTTTCGGCACTGCCTGGCGTTCGAGTCCTCGACAGGGGTGTTCAGAAATGCGGCATTGTCACTGCTCATTTCGAAGGCAAGACTCCGGCAGCCGTGAAGAAAGCGCTCGACGATGCCAATATCCATGCAGGCATCGGCACGGCCATCAATGCACAGATTGATTTTACGGAAAAAGGGGTGGGGTGGGCGTTGCGCCTTTCTCCGCATTATTTCAACACAACAGCCGAGATAGATACGACCATCCAAGTGTTGTCAAGGATTTTGTAATTTTGGAAAAAATTAATGCTCAATGGACAGTTTTCAGCATTTTCCACCAGACACCAAGGTTTGGATTTATCAGTCAAACAAGCCATTCCCAGCGGAGGTAGTCCCCAAATTGAAGGACGTCGTTGACCGCTTCGCACAAAACTGGGTGAGCCACAACCGACAGTTACGAGCGCACGGCGATGTGCTTCACGACCAGTTCATCCTGTTGGCAGTGGACGAAGGGCAGGCAGATGCAAGCGGCTGCTCCATTGACAAGAGCGTTCATTTTTTGAAACAGCTCGAAAATGAACTTGGCATTGACTTGTTTGACCGGATGACTTTTGCGTGGATGGACGGCGATGCCGTAAAAACCGCTGGAAACGAAGAGTTTTCAAGTCTGTTCCAAGCGGGCAAAATCACCCCAGACACTCTTGTTTTTGACAATTTGGTCAAGACAAAAGGCGAGTTGGAAGAAAATTGGCTCAAGCCGCTCAACAAGAGCTGGCACAGGAGGTTTGTCTAAGACTTTATTGTTGAATTGCTGTATTGTTATGATTGTTTTGGAGCATCATAACAATACAGCAATTCAACAATACAGCAATTCAACAATACAGCAATTCAATCCATGTTTGGAAAAGTAAAAAAATGGCTTGGCATCGAAGGCGTGAAAGTGGAGCTATTGCTGCCCGAAATGGCCTTCGAGCAAGTCGGTGCGGTAAGTGGTCAGTTGGTTTTTCATTCCAAAAACCAGCAGTTCGTGCGTTCTGTTCACCTGAAAATGATTGAAAAGTATAGCCGTGGGCGTGGCCATGAAAAGCTGGTGGACGAGTACCTGGTGGGTGAAATCACGCTGAACCAGCGCATCGAGGTACCAGCCGAGGACCCAATTGCCGTTGAATTCTCCCTCCCCTTTCAACTACACAAATCGAACGTGGATGATTTCGGGGACAAAAATTTTCTGACAGGTGGCCTTGTCTCGCTTGCCAAGAAAATGCGAGCCGTTAACTCTGAGTATCGCCTGGAGGCCGAAGCCGAAGTGGAAGGCACGGCGCTCAATCCATTTGTCCGAAAGCTTATAAAATTGGTGAGAAACTGATTTTTCCCTCATTTCACAAAAAAATAATGGCCTTGCGGATTGCTTCGCAAGGCCATTTTCATGCTGAATCTATACTGCGCACCTAATTGGTATTGTGCAGCCCCTCCTCGCCGCCTTCGGCGGCTCGTCGGGGGAGGGGGCTTTTGGCTGGGAATGCAAGAAGCGCCCCAAACCCCTGTTTGCACAAAACATTTTAACGCACAGTATTGCTTACTTTTTGACAAACTTCGTCAGGGAAGCCTTGCCGTCTGCTTCGATTTTTACGAAGTAAAAACCTGCCGCAATTGTACTCACATTCAATTGATAATCAAGGATTTGCAGCTCACCGTTCAACTGTTCGGAAGTTACGGCTCGACCGAGTGCATCGCAAACCGTAACCCTTGGGTTGGCTAGCGACTTGACCGATTCCAAGTGAATGTTGAGCAAGTCCGAAACTGGGTTTGGTGACAAAATCACTGTGGCCTGGAGCGTCCGGTCTTTGCTGCCAGATGTTTCCAGCACATTGATGGTTATGGTGGAAATCGTGGAAAAGGCAATGCCGTCCGATACTTGAAAATCAAAGGAGGTGTAGGCAGCACCAAACTCACCAGCAATAGCCGAATAGCTGAGGTCACCTACTTGCGCAGCAGGAACATTCTGGCCAGCAGTGACGGCATTACCGCTCAGTTGAAGGCTACCCTTGGTAGGTAGGCTCACGATTTTTAGGTCAACCAAAGGTTGGTTTTCAACGTCTGTGTACGGGAAATCAGCCGCCTCAAAAACATACGGAAAGTCGTTTGAGGCGGTAACTTCTGCATCCTGCGAAGCGGGAGCGTCGTTCACAGGGGTCACGTTGATGGTCATCGTGTAATCATCCACGCTCCAAAGCCCACCGTCGGAAACCTTGAACTTGAAGTTGGCGTAGTCTGGGCCGAACTCATTCAGGCTAGGCTCAAATATCAGGTTTGGCAATTGTGCTACCTGAACAATATCGTTGACATTGACCGCTATGGAACCAATTTTCAGTTCGCCTGCCGTTGGAAGTGCTGTAATTTGAACGGCCTGAAGTTGGTCACTGAGATTGCCATCGGCAAAGCTGATGTCATCGGGCTGGAACAGGTAAATTCCGTCCTCCGGCATGATGATGGAATTGTCCGCAGACGTAGGCGGATAGCTCACGTTGATGGTGAGGTTTTCGTAGAAATGGATGGAATTCCCATAATAATCGTTCACGAAAACGTCAACATCGCCGTCCCCATCAATATCCGCTGAAGATGGGATTGAAACATCCAATCCATTAGCGCTGATTCCAAAAGGATTTATGAAGCCAGTATCAAACGCTGGTGCGGTTGCAGTGCCAATATTTTCTGCATAAAAAATGCTCGAACCTACTACAAAGGACATGTAAAGCAGGTCAAAATCACCATCACCGTCCAAATCGCATAAATTTGGAACAACTACATAACCTGTTGCTGCAATTCCAAAAGGATTAGCTTGTGGAGTGGCAAATGAAGGTGCGGCAGCAGTTCCCGTGTTTTCAAAATACTGGAGTTGGCCGTAAAACCCACCACCCAAAATATCCAAATCACCGTCACCGTCCAGGTCGGCGGTGGTTGCAAAATCTAAATATTGGCTTGAGGTAAGGCTAAATGGGTTTGATTGAGGAGCCGCAAAAACAGGTGCGGTGGCAGAACCCGTATTTTCCTGAAATTGGAAACCACCTCCATACAGATTTCCAGACATCAAGTCCAAATCGCCGTCACTGTCAAAATCGGCGAGCATCGGCTGCGCAAGTATGCCGGGTGCGATGCCGAACGGGTTGGCTTCATAGTTGTCGGCAGTGAATACCGGAACTTGCGGTGTTCCCAAATTCTCATAAAACAAGAAAACAGGCGAATACGAAGCACCGTCGTAGCTGTTAATCAATAGGTCAAGGTCTCCGTCACCGTCCAAGTCTGCAAAGGACTGGTAGCCGTAGGTAGAGCCTGATGCAATGCCGAATGGTGAGATAACCACAGGTGAGAAAGTCTGGGCACCCAATGCAGTTCCAAGCAGCAATGCGACTCCGGCCAAAGCACCTTTTAGCCGGGACTGCGGCATCAGGTGGCCGATTCGCTTGAGTCGGTCTTGTAACTTGGTCAATAATGTCCGCTTTTCCCGAAGGGAAAGGAGTTGAAAGGTGCCGTCCTTCAGTAGTCGGCTGACCTTTTTTGCAAGGTGCTTGTAGCGCCTTACTTGCGCCGAAAATGGTACGTGGCTTGCGTGCATAATTGGTTGAATATTTTAAGGTGAAGAAATAATTTTTTGGCAAAAAATGGCAATTCAATCCTTCGTTGGAGCTGCCCAATAAGTTGCCTCCGGTGTCGAAAGCCCCAGTTTGTATTCCGGTTTTTGGGTGTTCAAAATGCCGGGACGATGGCAATTGGGCAGCACCTGCACGTCATAGATTTCGTCCACGGAGGTCTGGTACCTGATTTCGCCGACCAATGCGCCAGTGGGCAAATGGACGACTGAAACACCCGCTGTTGTTGCCTTTTCTGCGAATTTTAGCTTTGCAAAGGTGGACGAACTTTTCCGCAGCTTCGATAGGCCGATGAAGACATAGTCGCCATGTTTGCAAAGACCCCGAACAAAGCCGTTAAGTTGGGTCACCACGTCATATTTCCCTGTATTGACATCCAAGCGGACCAATTCCCCTACGGCAGAAAGCAAAAGGTATAGTTCTCCATTGAACAACCTTGGAGAATGGGGCATTGGCAGGTTTCGGGAGATGGTCTCTCTGCTTTCCACATCCAACAGAATCCCACCCGTGGTCACTACCTCCCGCCAGCCCTGAGGCGTATCCGATTCGCTGAATGCTGTTACGTACTTTGGCATTCCGTTCTGCAAGGTCATGCCATTCAGGTGGCACCGGTCTTCGCTGACCAGTTTTGTGATAAACTTGGGCTTCCAGATAGGCGTGAAACTGTAATTGTCATCAATTTTTATGATGGAGGAAAAGGAGGTATTTATCGCAAACAACTGATTGTCAGCGCCGTAATCTAGGTCATGGATGTCAATTTGCCCCGTAAAATAACTGGCCCTTGGCATGTACAACGCATCGTAAATCGCTGGTTTGTTTGGGTAGTTGGCAGCAAGTTGTGGCGAGTTTGCCAACACAATTACCTCGTCTAGGCAAGCGATGGCCATTTTGTTGCCATGCAAAGCGATGCCCATTGGCTTCGCAAAATTGCGGGGCAGTTGCGTCAGTTCGTCGTCGTTTTTTGCCGAAAGGAAAATCACTTTGCCCGCTTGGAAGGTGCTGAGGGCAATTGTGCAGTTCAATTGACGAAGGAGTTCTGGTAGATTTGGCGTGAAGGTGCAACTGAACGGTGGTGGCGGCGTGGTGGTGGTGGATTGCATTTGGGCGGTCTTTGTTTTGGGCAAAGAAAGGGCGCATTTTGGTCACTTGTGACAATCGCTGTGTTAAAAAAGCCCAAAAACTGATTTTGGCGCTAATTGCTACTTTTGCCCAGCAAATCCCAAATCGCCAACACGCTAAAACGCCAATTTGCCTTTATGTCCGTCGAACAGTTTTTTGAGCTTTTTTTGGAAGAATTGAAATCCCGTGACAAGCTCCGGGAGTACTATAAATTCCATGACGACCCCTCGAAACTCCCGTTCCGCAAGGCCTATTTTTGCCAGCGGCTGCAGTATGTTTTCGACCAAATTCAATCCTACTCTCACGCTCTCAGGCTCTCACCCTCTCAAACCCCAAAAATATGGGATTGCGGCTGCGGCTATGCCACCACACAGATTTTTTTGGCGCTCAACGGCATACCAACCCGTGGCACAACCCTCGAATTTTATTTTAAGGAGATTCCCAAGCGGCTGGATTATTGGTCAAAATATGGTGACATGAAGCTGGTCAAGGTCAGCTACGAGGACGTTTTTGATACAAAAATCAACGAAAACTCCGAGGACATCATCATCGTGCAGGACACGCTGCACCACCTTGAACCGCTGCAAAACAGCCTGTCCATTTTTCACAAAACCCTGCGTCCCGGTGGCAAGCTCATCGCCATCGAAGAGAATGGCAACAACCTCATCCAACGGCTCAAACTGTACCGCCAACGTGGCAACAACCGCATCATTGACTATTACGACGAAGGCCTGGGCCGCACCGTGACGATGGGCAACGAGAACATTCGACCTTATCCGCTTTGGCGGGCAGAATTCATAAAGGCGGGCTTTGAAATGGAGGAGGACAAACTCAACTACGTCCGGCTGTTCCCGCCATCCATTTTCCAAAGAAAACTACCGGACGACGTGATGAAGCGGGAGCAAATGCTCTGGCAGCGGTATGGCTTGTTGCGAGAATATTTTTTCTTTGGGGTGAATTTTGTGGCGAGGAAGTCAGGATGAGTTATTGGGATATTGAGTTATTGGGTTATTGGGCTATTAATATCTCAATAACCCAATAACCCAATATCAATCAAAATCACATTTTCCGTATCCAAATATTCCGGTAGCTCACCAAATCGCCGTGATCTTGCAAGGAAATCGGCCCATCGCCATGTGCGATGTTCTTGGGCAACCCAATGTACTCACTGGTCCCCTTGATTTCCGTGTTGTTCTGAATCACCACACCATTGTGGATGACCGTTACTCGGCCCGATGCAACTTTTACGCCGTCCACGCTGAAGTGAGGTTCAGTGTAGATGATGTCGTAAGCCTGCCATTCCCCGGGCGGGCGACAGGCATTCGCCAGCGGCACGCTTTGTTTGTAGATGGAGCCAGCTTGCCCGTTGGGGTAGGTGACGTTGTTGAAGCAGTCAAGCACCTGCACCTCGTACTTGCCTTGCAGGAAGATGCCGCTGTTGCCACGGCCCTGGCCTTCGCCTTTCACAACTACGGGCGCCCGCCATTCGATATGTAGTTGGCAGTCGCCAAAAACTTTCTTGGTAAAAATTCCACCTGAATTGGGCTTCACTGTCATGGCACCATCTTTCACTTCCCACTGCGCTGGCAAGCCGTTTTCGTGGGTGAATTCATTCAGGTTCGTGCCATCAAACAGCACGATGGCATCGCTGGGCGCACTGGTGCCAGTGCCCGGTGTGACGATTTTTGGCACAACTTCCCAAGCTTCAGTGAACTTGGGGTCCCATTTTTCGGATGCTTTTTGGTCGGCGACCTGTGCAGTCAACAGCCGCTGAACGGCCAGACAGATGAAAACAATGAAGAGAAGTTCTTTTTTCATGTTCTTTAATTTTAAAAATGCTGATTTGTGCAGCAAAGAAACCAAACCAAGCCCATAGATTTCAAGCAAAGCTATTTTTATCCTTGTTTTTAGAATTTTTCAAAAAACGCAAGGCTCTCCGGGTTGCGCATGGAATCAAGGTTTGCAGCCCTGTTCACAGGTATTCCCATCAATATTTTCTTTACTGGCTCCTCCATTTTTTTACCGCTGATGGTGTACGGGATGTCAGGGCAAACGATGATGTCATCTGGCACGTGCCTCGGTGAATAGTCTGAGCGCAAGGTTTGGTTGATTTTTTTGCGCAGCTCATCGGTCAGTTTTTCATCCTCATTCAGCAGGACAAAAAGTGGCATGTAGTCGCCGCCGCCCTCCAGCTCGATGTTGACGATGAGGCTGTCCTTCACCTCTTTGATTTTGTCCATCGCCCGGTAAATTTCAGCAGTGCCGATGCGAACGCCCTGACGGTTCAGCGTGGCATCCGACCTGCCGTAGATGATGACGCCATCGTGTTCCGTAATTTCAATCCAATCGCCGTGCCGCCACACGCCGGGGTAGGTGTCGAAATAGCTGGCGAGGTATCGTTCATGGTTTTTATCGCCCCAAAAAAACACGGGCATGGAGGGCATGGGCTTCGTCACGACGAGTTCGCCGACACCAGTATTTATTGGCTTTCCCGATTCGTCCCAAGCTTCGATGGCCGCTCCGAGACAGCGGCACTGGATTTCGCCGAGCCAGACAGATCCCATCGGATTTCCACCGACCCAAGCGGTGCAGACATCGGTGCCACCAGCCATGCTACTGAGCCAGAGGTCTTTTTTTACATGTTCGTACACCCAAGTAAAAGCATCGGGCGGGAGCGGCGAGCCGGTGGAACCGATGCTGCGCAAGGCACTCAAGTCGTTGGTTTTTCCGGGTTCAATGCCTTGTTTCATGCAGGCGCTGAGGAACGGGGCGCTGGTGCCGAAATGGGCAATCTTTGCTTTTTCTGCAAGTTCCCAAAGTCGGTCGAGGGTGGGGAAGCCGGGACTGCCGTCGTACAGCACGATGGTCGCACCTGCCAGCAGGCTGGCATTCACGAAGTTCCACATCATCCAGCCCGTGGTGCTGAACCAAAAGAACCGTTCGCCAGGGTGTACGTCGTTGTGGAAATGCAGGTATTTCAGGTGTTCCAGCAGGTTGCCGCCGTGCGAGTGGGTGATTGCCTTGGGCATCCCGGTCGTGCCGCTGGAGTAGAGAATGTAGAGCGGGTGGTCAAAGGCCACGGCCTCGAAGGTCAGTTGGGCGTTGAAACGGTAGGTGTCGGGCCAGGATTTGAAATTGGGAAATTGGAAATTGGAAATTGGGATAGCGGCATTGTTTGGCTTGCCAAATTTTAGGCCACCGGGGTTGAGGTAAGGGACGATGATGAGATGCCTAACGGTTGGCAATTTTTCGCACAACTCGTTGATAACCTGTATTTTGTCGAACGGTTTCCCGTTGTAGGTGTAGCCATCTGCGGCGAAAAGCACCTTCGGTTCAATCTGCACAAATCGGTCAACGATGCTGTTGGTGCCGAAGTCTGGCGAACAACTCGACCAAATGGCGCCGATGGAGGCGCAGGCCAAAAAAGCATACGTCGCTTCGGGGATATTGGGCAAATAAGCGGCCACGCAGTCGCCTTTTTTGATGCCGATGCTGCGTAAATAAGCGGCCATGGATGCTACTTGGCTGCGCATTTCACCCCAAGAAATCTCCACCAAATCATGCCTTTCCGAGGAAAAAACAATGGCGATTTCATGGTCTAATGTCTTCTGCCTATCGTCTCCTGTCTGCCTTTCAAAAATGTTTTCCGCATAGTTGAGCGTAGCTCCCTCAAACCAAACCGCACCAGGCATTTTGCGCTCCAGCAATACTTGCTGGTAGGGGCTGTGCGAGATGACCTTGAAGTATTTCCAAATGCTCTCCCAAAAGTCTTCGATATTTTCCACCGACCACTGCCAAGCTTCATGGTAGTTTTGGAATTTCAAATTGTAGTTTTGTGCCAACCAATCGAAGTAGTGGCGGAGGTGTGAGTGCTGAATAAAATCCTTGGATGGTTGCCAGAGCATTTATTGATTGAGATATTGAGTTATTGGGAGATTGAGCGAATAGTATCCGCCTGCTACGAAAGGTAAAATTAGAAATTCTCTTACTTTTGAATCTACCAAAAGATTTATCCATGAAAAACAGTTCGACTTTTTATTGGAAGAGCCTTGCCGCAATGCTGGTGAGCGGGGTGTTCCTGACAATTACTGCTTGCTCAACGCTGATGGGCGGCATGGGCACCGACCAACCACCGATTTTAGATTACCCCTACCCAGGCGAGGAGAATTTTACGCCGATCAGTTTCAACATCATGCAACTGAACGACGTGTACGAAATCGCTCCGCTCGAAAAGGGAAAAGTAGGTGGCATGGCGAGGGTCGCCACGTTCCGCAACCAACTTTTGGAGGAAAACTACAACCTGATGACCGTGCTGGCTGGCGATTTTCTCAGTCCATCATTGCTCGGCACCATGAAGTACGAGGGCAAATCCATCAAGGGCCGCCAGATGGTGGAGGTGATGAACGCCCTTGGCGTGGGCTTGGTGGCCTTCGGCAACCACGAGTTCGACGTGAAGGAGGCGGAACTGCAAGAGCGGATGAACGAGTCGTACTTTGATTGGCTCGGCACCAATGTTTTGCACCAAAAGGGCGGCAAAATCGAGCCGTTTTACAAGGAAAGCTATGACTACAAGTACTTTGCGCCAGAGACTTATGTCTGGGAGATTGAAAACATTTACGGTGGCGAGCCGATTCGGGTAGGTTTTTACAGCGCCACCATCAACTCGAACGAGCAGCCTTGGGTTTACTACGAAGACCCCTACGCCGAGGCCACCAAAGCCTATTTGGAACTGGTGCAAAACTGCAACATCATCATTGGCCTGACCCATTTGGAACTGGGGCAGGACATGAAATTGGCGGCACTTCTTCCCAAAACGGCGCTTATCATGGGCGGCCACGAGCACGAGAACAGCTTGGACTCCATCGGCAACGTTGTCATCGCCAAGGCCGATGCGAATGCCAAGTCGGTTTGGGTACACCGCTTTACCTACTACCCCGATACAAAAACGACTTCGCTGGCTTCCGAGTTGGTGCCAATCACTGACGCCTTACCTTCTGAGCCAGTGGTGGACGAAATCGTGCAACGATGGCAAGCTGTGCTGACGCAGCAGATTTCGCAAATCGTTGACGACCCGGATGAGGTGATTTACCAAGCAAAAACGCCGCTTGATGGCTTTGAAAAATCGGTACGAAACAAGCAGACCAACCTCGGCGGAATCATCGCCGCCGGGATGGCAGCCTCGGCCAAAAAGCCCGTTGATGCTGCCTTTTTCAACGGTGGCTCCATCCGTTTGGACGACCAGTTGAGCGGAGACATCACGGCAGTGGACGTGTTCAGGGCATTGCCCTTTGGAGGAGGTCTGTACGAGGTGGAACTAAAAGGCAGTATCCTGAAAAAAGCACTGAACGCCGGGATAGAGAACACGGGCCTTGGCGGTTATTTGCAGTGGCACGGCATTGAATACCTAGCGGCCAGCAAATCGTGGAAAATAGCGGGCAAACCGCTGAACGAGGGGAAAACCTACCGTATCGTCATTTCGCAGTACGTGTTTGAGGGCAAAGAATCTCGCCTCGATTTTTTCAACCAAAAGAATTTTCTGAGTTGGGAAACGGCAAAGGAGGGCGACCCCAAGGATTTGCGGGGCGATATCCGAAAGGCCGTGGTGTCGTACCTGAAACAAGCTCGGCAATAAAGTTTGCGGAGCAAAATGAATGACGAAATTCCTGGTAATCAACGATTTGCATAACCATCCAACAAATTCTTTTTCCAATGAAAACCTTCATCACCGCCACATTGCTGTTGCTCATTTCCAGTTATTTAACGGCTCAAAATGCTTGGCAAGATGCCGTGAAACTGAACGAGTACTTCGAGTTCGACCCTGTCCGGTTTAGGGCAGAGATTGACAACTCGACGGAGGTGGACGAGGAGGCTATCATGGCCATCGCTGCCCGATATTGCGTGGATGCGGTTTCGCCGGATGGTGAGGATTTCAAGGTTAATCTTACGAAATGTTTTGAGGGCAATCCGTTCCTTTCCTTGCGGCAGTATGCCCAGTCCGATTTCA
This sequence comes from uncultured Saprospiraceae bacterium, assembly GCA_964508135.1. Lineage (GTDB taxonomy): Bacteria > Bacteroidota > Bacteroidia > Chitinophagales > Saprospiraceae > UBA6168. The sequence goes on along the minus strand of CAZDSU010000062.1, from coordinate 10,333 downwards.
GCAACCGGCTGCCTCGGCTGTTGAAGTCCGATGGCCCAAGTACTCAGGAAAGCAGACCTGGCGGCGGCTTGTCCGGTGGCAGTTTCATCACCAACCTCGCCGACGGGCTGGCGATTTTTTTGGTAAGGCGGACCAAGGAAGAGCTGAATGCCGCTTTTTTTGACGGGCTGCGCACGGCCATGGGAAAAGAGCCGACCTACAAGGCTTTGTTCCCAGCAACCTACGACCTGCTTTACGTTATCGGCACGGAAATTTACAACTACAACGCCTATATCGAGACGCTGCGAGAAGGGTTCATTAACGACCTGAAGGTGATGCCGTTAAACGTCCGCCAGTATTCGATGGACAACAATTTTATCAAAAAACCAGAGTTCCGCATTGCACTCGAAGACTTGTTGGGCACATCCCAAATGATTTTTGACGGCACTGCCCCGATGGACATTTTGGACTTCCTGGCCACCTCGGCAGCGATGCAGGACAGCCTGCGCTGGGCTGATATTCCGCAGCCCAAAACCCGTCAAGCGATGCAGGATATGGCCATCAGCCTGCGTACCCTGCACTTGTTGGCTACCTCCATGACCACCCCAAGTGGTGACTGGGTCAACCCCGAGCAAGTGAGCGACCAGATGCGGGACATCTCGCATGTTTATATTTACCTCGGCCTGCTCTGGCAGCAGGGAAACGGGCTTCGGTTCAGCAATGGTGCTGATTTTCGTGGCTCGCTCGGTGAGATGGCTACCATGACGCAGACGCCTATTGCGCTTCGCAATTATTTGGTTTCGCTGGCGCAAACGGGCAAGATGGTGGAGAAAAGCTTTAAGAATTTGCTTGCAAAATCGGATACCGCATCCTTCCTAAACGACGATTACCTGCGCTTTGCGGGCTTGCTGTTCGACTTCTTGGAGCAAACAGGCAGCTTTCGGCACCAGATAATTTTACCCGATTGGAAAATCTTGGATGGCAAGCCAGTAGAGCAGCCTACCACCATAGAAGCAATTGTCCAAACGGAAGTCCAAGTGGATACGATGGAGCACAAGATTTTTACCATTTTACACCAAATTTTTGACTTGGAATTCAACATCCGGCAAGAGCGGTACACACTCGCCGTGGCCAACCTTACCCGCTTTTTGAGCGAGGTGCTCAACAAAGACGACTTTAAATACAAGCAAAAATTTCTCAAGCACGTGAACTTCATGGCCAATGTGGCCGAGGCCAGGGATTCGAGGGAAGTGGCTGCTGCGATTGAACTGTTCGCATTGCCGCCAGGCAGTTCGAGGATGAAAAAACAATCGGCAGTGAGCGTGTCGCTGAACTCCTACGGCGGCCTGGCCTACGGCTGGGAGCATGACATGAACGACATGGTGGACGATGCGATTGAAGACAAAGACGTGCTTTCCACTTATGCGCCTTTGGGCATTGATCTCAATTTTGGACTTAAAAATGATGCGGGAAGCCTGAGCATTTACGCCCAAGTGATTGACGTGGGCGCCATTTTCGCCTACCGTTTCAGCAGCGATACCGAGCAGATTCCCGAACTGAAATTCCAGAACATTGTGGCACCGGGCGGGTATTTAATCTATGGGTTTGGGAACAACATTCCGGTTTCCTTCGGCGTCGGGGCGCAGCTTGGTCCCAACCTGCGCAAAATAGACCCCGAACTTGGATTGGATGTGAGCACGACGAATGCTTGGCGCTTCGGGTTCCTCCTTTCGGTGGACATTCCAATCACGCATTTTTATACGAAGTAGGGGTTGAGAGTTTGAGGGGTTGAGCTAGTGAGACGCTCACTTGCGCACTCTCTCAACCTCTCAATCTCTCACTCTCTCTCACTTCACTTCGTAAAAAACATACGAAGCCCGCTCCGGTGAGCAAACGGCGAGCCTGTCGCCTTCGGCAATGACGTAGTATTGGAAGCCAGCGGGCTTATCCAGCGTGATGCCGTAAAGTGCGCCAGCGGTTGGCATTTCAACCTGTTTGAATGGCTCTTTTGGGCTGCTGCGGTGCATGAGCCAGACCTTTTGAGCATCCTTCACTTTGGCCGTAATGGTCACTTTTCCTCCAGCGACGCTGTGCTTCACTTCGCCTACCGTTGGGTTATTTCCTTTGAAAATGGGGTGGTTGAGCAGCGATGCCGTGCGTACCCTCATCAGTTCCTCGATGCCGATGATTGTGGTGTTGCCAACGTCCGTCGTAGTGCGGAGGTTGCGCTCGAAGTCTTCGAAGGAATAGAGTCTGTTGGGATCAGCCTTTACTTCATCCCGGATAAAGGCTTGCATGTTTTCTGCCAATTTCAGGTACTCGCCGTTGGCGAAATTTTCCATCAAAATAGTGCGGCAGTGCCCGATATACACTTTGCGCCAAAAAGGATTGGTCAGCACGTTGGTGATGAGCGGGCGCTTGGGGTTTTTGTTTTTGAAATGGGTGAAAAGGCTGAACTGTTGCAGCTCTTCGTTGGTCAGTTCGCCCTGTTTTTCGCCGTCAAGGCGGAAGCCGCCGAAGCTGATGTTCATGTCCCAAACCATGGGTGTCATCAGTCCATCGGGAGTTTTGTAGAGGTAAAAATTGTGGCTGAAACGACCGGTGTAACTGTCGAGGTTGACAACGACATGGTTGAAGGCGTGCATCCAGAGGGTCATGTCCACATTCAGCACCGACTCGATTTTGTCGGGGCTTTGGTTCAGCGTTTTTGAGAGATTGATCAGGTCGTCGAAGCCTTGCTTTTCGTTTTTGCTTTCCAGTTCGTACCAGCCAGCGTAGCATTTCGGGTTGTCGCCGATATAAAAAAGCGAGGAAAATTCGGCTTCCTTACAGCCGTTTGGGGCAGTCTGAACGTCCTCCCATTCGGGGTCGCACTTGAAAAAGGTGCTTTCGGAGGTGCCGTAGCTATCTTCCAGCAACTTTTCATCCACGGCCTGGGTATTGTTGAAAAGACCGATGTACTCGTCGTTGACATAAACTTTGACAAAATTGCAGAGTGGGGCAGGCATGTATTTTCGAGCTATCTCGTACGAAAGGTATTCCCGAACAAAGCTGGGATCCATGAATACATTGCTCAGTTTCAGCGTCTCGTATCCACCGGGGAAGCGGAGGTCTTTGTCCGTGTAGTTGGCCTTTAGGTTAAATGGGAGTTTCGCTTTGTTGCGCTTGCGGGGGTTTTTGTAGGAGCTGTTGCCCTTGTACCTCACACCCACGCCCTTAAAAACCTGCCCATCAATTTCGACAGTGGCGGCCATGCGGTCCTTTTTCCCAGCCGATTTTAGGGAGTCGAGTTCTTTGTTCCAATCCGAAATATCAAAGTTGATTTTTATGACCGGGATATGGTCTGGACTGTAGAGGTCTTGTGCGTAACCCGTTGAGCAACAGAGAAATGTGAGGAGGAAAAACAGTGATTTTCTCATAAGAGCTGAATGGAGAATTTAAAAATGAGAATGGAGAATTAATTAAAAATAGCCATTGAATAATTCTCCATTCTCCATTCTCCATTTTCAATCCTCTTTTTATTTATTTAACGCTTCCAGCGTGGATTTATGCTTCTCCCACATATAATTTGCCGGGCTGTAGCTTACCAGACCGGGGTTTTCTGCAAGGATATAATATTCTATCGACTGCTCTCCGTTTTGTGGCACGATGGTCACGCCGAAAACATTGTTGTTCGCTGTGCCATCATCGTATTTGCCGTTGTCCAGCATTGTCACTTGGCTGAATGGGCCTTTGCCGTCCAGGCGATAAAACAGTTCCACACGGCGAGGGTATTTGTCCACCTTGGCGGTAATATGAAATTGCTCCACTTTCTGGTTGGACAGGGGCTTGCGACCTTCCACTTGGACTTCCAACACATCTGGCGGAAAAACAGAAAGCTCAGGATGTGTTTTCAAAAAGGCGGTCCGACGGGTCATCAGCTCCAATAACCCTGGAATTTTACTCTTTTTGCCGACGGTTTTGGCTAGGCTGACATCGAAATCAGCAATGGTGTAGTACTTGTTCGGGTCGGCGACCACCTCCTTCCGGATGCCCGCTTGCAGCTCCTTGGCCCGCTTCTCAAATTTGCCGCTGATGAACCAATCTTGCATGATTGTGCGCAGGTGAGAGAGGTAGATTTTTTTATAGTTGGGGTCTTCCAACAGTTTGCTAATCAACGGTTTAGTCGTGTTGTCAATGTGCAGTAGCGGGTTGAGTTCCTGCAATGCTTTCAACTTGAGGTCTGATCCAGTGCCGATGTTTTTGAAGCTTCCGAAAGCCAAGTTAAGGTCCCAAAGAATTGGAAAAAAACGCCCATCGTCATCTTGGTACAAATAGTAGTTGACACTGTGCTGGCCGGAGTAGCTGCTCAGGTTCACGATGATGTTGTTGAAGGCCAGCATCCAGAGCGTCACGTCCACGTTCAGCACCGTCTCGATTTTGTCGGGATCCTCGTTGAGAATCCTTGCAAGTTCCATCAGTTCCTTCGTGCCGTGTTCCGAGATTTTTTCAAAATTGTTCTCGTAGCAACTGACCTGTTTGTCGTACTCCAGCGAGCCGAAGAGGTTGTTCTTACATCCGGCGGGGGAGGGGCCAGCATCTTGGTTGGCCTTGAAGTACGCATTGTCAGTGCTGGCAAAATAGCGGCTCAAAAACTGCTCCTCGTTCACCGATTCCACGTTGGCCATGAGGCCGTAGTATTTGCCATTGATGGTCACTTTGGCGTAGTTGGCTTTAGGCGCTGGCATGTAGGAGCGGGCAATCTCGTAGCCCAAAACCTCCCGCAACATGCTGGGGTCACGGAGTGTGTTGGAGAGTTTCAGCACATGGTAGCCCTGATAAGTCTGCGCTTTGTCCTTTATGTCCAGCACGATGTGCAGCGGGTTGCGAGGGGTGCCGGGGGCAAAAGACTTGAACCCCCGAAAACGCACACCCGCATTTTCATACTTTTGGCCATTCAGTTCTACCACCGCAGGCAAAAGCCCGTCGCCGTTGAAGCGGAGGGAATCGAGGTAGTAGCTCCAGTTGGCTTGTTTGAAGGAAACGTTTATGTCTTGCACCTTCTCAGTGGCGAAAAGGTCGGTAGGTGCTGGTTTTGTCTGCGCAATGGCGATTTGAAGACCACCGAACAAAAGAAAAAACAGGGATAGTGAAAAATGCTTCATGTTTGAAAATGTCAATTATCAGATTTGTTTTCAAATAATTATTTGAAAATCAATGGTTTATGCCTCAAAAGCTGTTTTCAAAATAAGTTTGAAAGCAAACAGTTTGAATCAATCTGCAATAATAAAAAAACTTGGCCTCCCAAAGGGCTGCTGGTCAAGTTGTTTCCTCAAAATAACCCGTTTTTGTGTTCTTACGGACTTTGTTCCAATGGAAATACCGCCCGTTCATCACCACATAAACGCCCGGAGGCAGGGTCTGCAAAAATGCCAGGGCACTCCCAAGGTTGAAAAACCCATCGGATGAAGTGCCAAAAGCATACGGAACCATCGCCCCGGTCAGCACAATCGTCTTGTCCTCCAAACCGTAGGATGCCAGGAATTCGGCGGTTTTCACCATCGTGTCTGTCCCGTGCGTGATGAGGATTTTGTCGAACTGGCAGCGTTTGCAGTTGTGGGCGATGATTTCCCGGTCGGCATCCTGAATCTCCAGGCTGTCCACCATCATCAGCGTTTTCACGTCCAGGTCAATAGTGCAGCGCCCCCTTTCGAGCATGGTGGGCACATGGGTACTCTTGAAGTACAGCCCCCCCGAGATGTAATTGTACTCCTTGTCGAAAGTCCCCCCTGTGATGAAAACCTGTATCATGTATGCTTAAGTTGTTGGCAACGGTGGGCGCAAAGATTGGGAATTCTAAGTAGGGGAGGGTGGGTTTTGGGAAAAATATTTGGGAAGGGGGGCGGTAGTCGTCCTTAGCTTCATTGGCGTCAGGTAGCAGCCACAATGTCACATCCTGTTAGGCTTAGTTCTACTTTTTCTCCAATGCATTTTCAAACTTCCCAGCTTCGGGCAGCAACGTCGGGGAGGTTCAAAACCCTCCCCATTACCCACAGAATAACCAATTGATTTTCAATATTTTAGAAGCTCCAGCGGGGCGATTATATTTGTAGCAATTGGATTAGCCCCCCTTTTTCAGCCCCAGGGGGGCGATGATTGGGAAAAAATCTGAACAATCATCGCCCCGCTGGGGCTTAATGAATCGGTTTTTGTCGTTTCTACAAATATTCTCGCCCCGCTGGGGCTTTCAAGGCGTAGCAACGTCGGGGAGGTTCAAAACCCTGTTGATTACCCACAGAATGAGTGGGACTGGACTTCTGACCTCGGAGAGGTCGCATGTTGGTAGAAACCGGCACCAAAATGCAATCTCGACCTCGGAGAGGTCGCATGTTGACCCAATATGCGACCTCTCCGAGGTCGAAAATCCTGGTGGGATGTCAATTTCTACCAATATGCGACCTCTCCGAGGTCTTTAGTCTAATGGCTTATTCTATGGGTAATCAACAGGGTTCCGAACCTCCCCGACGTTTGGCTACATCCCTTATCAATCAATCCTGTCACTATCTGCCGAAGCAACATAAGCCTCCAACTTGGACAAATCCGAGAAAATAGGACTGAGCAGTTCCACGAACCTGCGCTGATTGGCTTCCGAATCGGCATAAGCAAAGAACGCCCCAGCCTCTGGGTCAAATTCGATATGCTCCAAAAGTTCAGGGTCCAGCTTTTCAAGTATCTGCGTAATATGCCCTTCCCAGCAATAGCCGTTGCCTTCGTACTCCTGCTCGTCGAAGAAGTCATGGTACTTCGGGTACAAATCCTCGTTGGTTAGGTCTGCAAGAATAGAATAATTGCCATCCTCGCTAGAAATCTTAAATGGATAAAAGTCAGTCATCGCTTTTTATTTTAGTTGTAAATAATATTCTAAATTCATCACAAATAACACACCACCCGCTCCTCTCCCTTTTTGTCATTGCCGCAGGCAACCTCGCCACCAGCGCATCCGATGCCTTTTCAAACCTCGCAGCTTCGGGCCAGTCCATCACGACCACGGCCCCTGGCCCCTAAAGGGGAACCTAAAACTGTCCATTCCTAGGAACTCCATCGTTTTGAAGTCCCTACTCCTGTGCATCCGTGGGTTCCCCTTTAGGGGTCAGGGGCAGTCTGGCGACACCCTCACAAATAACTCACCACCCGCTCCTCCCCCCTGTCCGCATTCAGCGCAGCTACCAGCTTGTCCGATGCTTTTTCAAATTTTGCAATATTTGCAAAACATTACGCACCTATTTCTCAGTCTTTTCACTCTCCAAATCGATAGGCCAAAACTCATAAATTGCCTTTCCAAACTTATTATATAGCGATCCTGCTTCTTTATAAGATAAATGAAAATCATTGTAAATTTTCCTTGCATCTACTCCATTTAACTGATGGAAATGCTTTTGATAATTTTCCAAGGCAGCTTTTTCCCAAACCTGTTCATAAGCGTCCCTAATTGCACTGTAAGAGCAGATATAATCTTCAAAAGTGGCATCAGCTTGTGGAATAACTGTAAAGGCCGTTACACTTTTGCATAACTCCAATTTGGCTATGCAATTACTTGTGAGTTTTTGTAAATCCATTTCAATGCCATCTAACAATGTTGATTTATCACTATTAATTTCTACCAAAGTGGTACACATCGGTCCAAATCTTTTACGAATCTTTTTAGACTTAATTACTTCTAACATCGCATTCGACATTCTAGGTGGTGGGGGCATTGCCGACAAATTATCACCCTCGAACGAAAATCTTATAGAATAACGATTTGACAATTGAGGAAGCAGCGATTTCCTTTTTTCATAATAATAATGCATAACTGTATAACTTGAGTTAAGCTTACTTGGGGTGATGCCTTTGTTCCCATCTATCCTCCAAAATACTGACTCTATCCCTAAATATTTCAACTCATGTATCAATATGTCTATTTGTCCAAACGGAATTCTTTTGTCAATAGAAAGAATACACATAGGAGAAATAATTTTTATCTGACTTAGTGCATTAATGTATTCTTCCAACGCCCAAAATGGATAATCCTTCCCATCAAAATGATAAATTATTGAATCACCTTCCTGACCATTCTTAAAGCCAACTGCAATTTCAATCTTAGATTTATGCTTTGGAATGGTATCTAACCAGGAATATGGCAATGACGGTAATTGTATGTGCTTGGGAATGCCTTGGGCTTTGATTTGGGCAAAGCCAAATAGAAACGTGAAAAAGGGAACTATTGTCAATCTTAAAATCATGATAGAATTTTTATTACTCAGCTAGATATTTTGGAATTTATAATCCACTTAAAGGCTAACCTCCGGCAGCCCCCCCACCACCCCCACCGTCTCCACACTCACACTCACCACCCGCAACACCAAATCCAGCACATACCTTTCATTCCCCACCTCCTTTGCCCAATCATTCGGGTCATTCCGAATCCCGCTGTCCTTGTCCGTGGTGACCTGATACCGCTCCATCACCCATTCGATGGCGGATTTGCCGTTCACGGTGTACTCGTAGGCTTCGAGGGGAATGTTGGAGATGGTGATTTGGCTGTTGAACAGGATGCTGTCCTTTTCGCCCTTCTTTGGGAAGCGCATCTTTTCCACCCGGTAGAGGCCGGGGGTTAAGTTAGGAGGTAACTTCAAGTTACCTCCTAACTTGTCCGCAACAGCCTCCGCACCCGTGACAGTGACGCCTTCTGGAAACGGCAACGTTTCATAATTCAAATGCAAATCCGCCAGCGCACGGCCCGCCTTGCTGAAGGCCCAGAAATCCTTGGCCTCGTCCACGAGGGGGAGGCGGGGCAGGGTCTTCTTCAGGTCGTTGGCGAAGCGGGTACGGTAGGCCGGGCTGTGCAGGATGCCATAGACGTAGTAGAACACATCCTCCTTCGTCACCGCATTGCCATACGCCTTCTGCGCACTGATGGGTTGCATCAAATTAGGAGGATGAAAAGTTGAAACTAAGAGTGACGAAACCATAATACTACTGATTTTGACTTATCGAATTAGCAGCCACTAAGCTGGTAATTTTTTCAATATTTTCTTCTATAATATTCATGAAGATTCTTGATAGATTTTTAGTGACAACCTTGTCAGTCAAGTCAATCTTTTCTAAATATTCTAAAAAAGCACTTTTAATTTCAGACAAATTATCAACTATTCTCTTCAAGTCAAGGCTTGAGCCTTCAAATGGTCTTGAATCAATCCAAATATCAAATTCGTTGACTAATGAACGAAACAAGTTTTTGTCATTCCCTAATGAGTCTTTTAGCATTTCAGTAAGTTCAAGATGTTTTTCTTGAACCAAGTATCCAAAGCTAACTGCATATTTTTCTTCTGAAGGCAATTCATTTTCACCTTTGATTAAGGAAAAGGTGTATTCAATATCATTCATTAAGCTTTCAGAGAACAACTGTTTTTTTATTTCTCCTATTTTTGAAAATAAGTTTATATGACCAGTTCCGTGCTTTCTTTGAAATTTTTTGATGCTTTCATTTAAAGGGCGGCCTAGAAGCAATATATTTGTATTTATTTTTGTCAAATCAAAATGCTGGATGAAAAAAGCATCCATTTTTTCATCATCAAACATTTTATCTAGACTTTCTTGGCTCAACCATTCTTCTTGCAACAAATCACATAAAATCACATACACAGAAAAACAGTCTAACAAATTTAATTTTCCTTCTTTGACAGCTCCTATTGCAATTTCAAGAGCAAAATTGAATTCTTCATCACTTTTAAGTTGGAATGCAAATGCAAGATTCTTTATTGCCTTTGTTTCTTCATTTTCCTCTTTTGGTAAATAAACTTCTATCGAACTAATAAGCTCTTCTTTGTCAATCCTACCAAAGAAAATAAATTCAAAAATAGATGTTATCATAAAGTACTTATCATTTCCATTTGGACCAAATTTTTTATAGAAATCTCTTTCTAACTTATGTTTTTCAATTTTATCATCAGAAGGAATAACATCAGAAGGACTAACATATGCTGAAGAGGATTTAGTCATTAGTAGAAATTGATTTTCATATTGAAAAAAGGGAAACTCTTTGATTGATTTGATATTTTTAATGTCGTTTGATTTGTAATAATGAGAGAAAATCAATGTTGACATAATAACATGTTGACTCATGTTTTCTAATAAGTCATAAGGTATTTTCTCCACAATCGTTTTTAGACTGTCAAAGTAAAAGAAGAGTGTTCGTAAATTAGTTATCTGTGCCTGAAGAATTCTTGCAATAAGAAAATCCAAATTATTTTGACAAAATAATTTAAAGGCACTTTCAGGCAGGGTGCGGCTCCAATTTGATGTACTTTTAAAGTCCATTTTTATCGACATATTT
>CAZDSU010000061.1:0-41345 GCA_964508135.1 uncultured Saprospiraceae bacterium | reverse complement strand
TACCATGCCATTGCCAGAAAACGCTACCTACAATTGGTCGGTGGTCGCCAACAACGCCTTGGCGTTTGTGCTGGACAGCCTTTTTGACAATAAAACATTGGACAATAAAATCCTGCTGTATGCAGCCCGCACCGACTTCAACATTGCGTTGCAGGCACAACTGCCCGCAGATGTTTACGATAGGTCTGTTGTTTTTGGCGAGCAAATTGGGCAAGCCATTTTTTATTACAGCAAATCGGAAAGTGGTTACCGCTGTCAGTACAATAACTTCCCCACCACCTATGTCCCACCAGCTGGCGATGAGTTTTGGACACCGCTAACCGGCCAAAATGCCTTGCAGCCCTATTGGGGAACCAACCGTGCCTTCATGCCCGAAAATGTGAGTATAGGCACCTTGCCACCGCCACCGCCCACTTTCAGCACGGAGGCGGTTTCTGCGTTTTATGCCTATGCCAATGAAGTCTATCTAACTGGCCAAAACCTTACGCAGGCCCAAAAGGACATTGCCAGTTTTTGGGCAGACGGCGGTAACACGTATACCCCGCCGGGACACAGCATCAGCATGTTGCGCCAGTTGCTGCGACAGGAAAATTGGGATTTGGGAAATTCCGCCGTTGCCTACGCCAAAATGGGCATTTCTGTCAGCGATGCCTTCCTCGCTTGCTGGAAAACCAAATACATCCACAACCTTTGCCGCCCGGTCACCTACATCAAGACGCTTATTGACCCGAATTGGAGTTCGTTTATCGGCACACCGCCGTTCCCGGAGTATCCTTCGGGCCACTCCAGCCAGTCGGGTGCGTGGAGCGTGGTGATGACCGACCTTTTTGGGGAGGATTATGCGTTCAGCGACAGCACCTATTCGGCCACGCTCGGCGTACGTTCTTTCACCGACTTTGAGTCCTGTGCCGAAGAGACCGCCGTTTCCAGGCTGTATGGCGGCATCCACTACGATTTTGGAAACAAAAACGGCAGTTATTTGGGGCAAACGATTGGTTACAATGTGCTCAATTTGTTCCAAACGGTTTCTTCGACTTCAACACGACCATCCAGTTTGCAGGCTTTGCAGTTGTTCCCCAACCCAGCGCAAGGGCAGGTTTTTGTAAAAAATGCTACTGCTGAGATGGCGTCCGTCAAGGTGTTTTCGCTCACTGGCCAAATCGCCAAGCAGGGTGTACTCGAAAGCAACGAGATTGATTTGGAAGGATTGACGCCTGGGCTTTATATCGTCACCATTTACGACAAAACTTCGTTGCCAATTGGCCAGCAAAAACTGGTTGTTCAGTAAATAAACATGAGTTATGGCAGTGCCTGATAATCAAGTCCGTAGGACTTATATCTTTGTAAAACGTTGAGAAAATGCGCTTTGGCGTTCCGTAGGCTCGCTATTTAAAATGAAGATGGCGAGCCTACGGCCCGCAGGAAACCTCTTTTATCGAAAATGCTACAAAGATGTAGTTTCGAAGGAGCTAATGCATTGATATTCAATGCATTAATTTTCGAATTCACGTTGTTTTCACCGCAGCAACGTCACATCCCCCTTCAACACCTTCTCCATTTCCTCCACAGCCACGGCGCAACCCACTTTTATCAGGTAAATATACACGTCACTGGCAGCGGGCTTGCCTTTCTGCGTACCGTCCCAGGGGCCAGCACCATCGTACACTTTTTCGCCCCAGCGGTTCCAGATGCGCATGTTCAGGATAGCCTCCGAACCGGGCCCGACGATCCTGAAAACATCGTTTTTGCTGTCGCCATTGGGCGAGAAGGCGTTGGGAACCTCTACCTTTTCTGGGTCGCAGTCGGGTATCACAGCGATGACCTGCGAAGCAGAGCCGCCGCATCCATCCGGGGTGGTGACGGAGACCGAGTAGGTCGTGTTTTCGGTGGGGAAAACGGTGCAGGCCAGCGAGTCCGTACAACCAGCCAACAGGGAATCGTTGGCCAGCCAGATGATGGAAGTATAGCCACCGGGCGGGATGCTCAGGGTCAGCGAGTCGCCGAGATTGATGGTGTCCGTTGCAAAAACTAGCTCAAAAATGGCCGTGTCCAGCACCGTCAAATTTAAGCAAATGGTGCTGTCGCACCCGTTGGGTGCTGGATAGGTGACGCAATGCTGGCCTTCCTCCGTGTACGTTTCCCCCTCAAAAACCACGCTTTCGCCGAGGCAGATGGTATCTAATACGAGTGATGTATCAATGCCCGGTTTCACCAACAACTCCACGCAGAATAAGCTGTCGCAGCCGCCCGCCACCGTGAAGGTGTCACAATAAATTCCTGGGACGCTCACCGTCTCACCAAATATCACAATGGTTTCTCCTTCACAAATCGTGAGGGAATCTCCGAATTCAACCATTACATCCGTGACGACGGTGACAATCACAATGCCCGTGGCGGAGCAACCGTCGTCGGAGGTGGCATTTACGAAGTAAGTCGTTGTGGATGAGGGCATTATAAGCAAGGTGGAGCAAGACGGCGGATTGACGCAAATGCCATCGGGCAACCATGTGAAATTGGCCGGAACGTTGCTCGTGACCACCAGCGTGGTGCTGCTGCCCGTGCAAATGGTCACGTCGGGCGGCATGATAATCAGGAGGGAATCGGCGAAACTGACCGTCACTTCGTCCATTGCGGAGCAACCATTTTCATCCAAAACTAGGAGCGAAAACGTGGTCGTCTGGTTCGTCAGCACCTGTGGGCTGCTGATGGTCGGGTTGCTCAGGGCTGGCAAGCCACCAATGGTCACGGGACTCCAGAAATAGTCAAAATCGGGGTCGTAGGTGGCGTTCAGTTGAGCCACCTCGCCGGGGCAAAATGTATCGTCAGGCCCAGCCGAGACGATTGGCAGCGGAGCCACCACGACTATCACCGTGTCCGAGCCAGCACAACCGAATGCGTCCACTACCGTGACCGAGTAGCTGCTCGTACTGGTCGGGGTCACCGTCACGATTTGTTGGTTTGGCTGCGCAATGCCGGGGCCTTGCCAGTTGAAGCTGACGCCGTCCGTGGCGGCGAGGTTGGCGCTTTCGCCAAGGCAAATGGGCGAGTCGGCGTAGGCAATACCCGGCACGGGCTGCACCGTCACGGCAATCAGGTTTTGGATTTCACAAAAACCATTGCCCTCGGCCAGCGTGAACTGGTAGTCCACTGGTGCCACACCGTCGTTCACACAATTAAAAATGGTCATGGGCAATTGGGCATCTGCGAGGCAATCGGCGGGCGTCCACTGGTAGTCGAAACCAGGCATAGCCGCCACCCCGATGGGTTGGTCGGTGCCGGAACAGACCGTCCAATTTTGTCCAGTCTCGTACTCGATGGGGGTGGCCACCTGTACCAGGTCGCCGGAACAGGCGCATTGCTGGGTCGGGTCAATCAGGGCTATCAAGCTGCACAAGTTTGTTGCCGAAGGCAATGAAAAACTGCCCGTCACGGTCACGGTTTGCCCGGCTGAAATCATGGTTGCGTAGTTCTCCGTGTGTACGAGTTGGTCGCCGTCCCCATCTCCGTCGGTGTCGAGGTAGAACTCGATTTCGAGCGGCGGCAGGTTGTCGGCACCGTTGTTCGTCACGTCAACGCTGAAGTTCACCAAGTCGTTTGGCCCTGACGCTGAGGCAGTTATGTTGAAATCGTTCAGGTCATATTCCGGTCGCATCACGTCAAATGGCAGGATGAGCGACCCCGTGCTGACCTTGGTGCTGCACGAGTCGCCGGTAAGGGCGCAGATGGCCTGCGTTTGCGCAGCGCTCCTAAAAAGCACCACGCCGTTCTCGCAGCCGACGCCCGCCCAGCCTTGTGTGTTGAAGTTCAAACAGAGGAGCTGGCTGGGCAAAACGCCCGCTGGCAACTGCCAAGTGACGAGGCTCCCGTCAATCGTGGGCGTACAGTTCAGCCCGGCGGCGCAGGTGCTTTCACAGGAGTTCAGTTCGTAGGTGATGCCCGGCGGCAGCGTGACGATGAGGCAAGCGCCTGGCGGCAACGTGTCGGATGCCGAGAGCGTGACTTCGAAGCTCACATCGTTGTTGCAGCCGAAGCCCGGCACGGTGTTCACGTTGATGTTCATGGTGAATGTGCCGCTCACCCCGTCAATGCAAAGTGGGTCGCCCGGCTTGGCAATGGTGTTGGTTGGCGTGCCACAATTCTGCTCCGCTGCCGCAATGAACAGCACGTAGGCATCGGCGATGAAGTCGCAAGTGGTTTCCCCCAAAAAACGGAGCGTCAGCGAGTTGAGCGGTGCTTCGCTCACGCCCGGCAGCCCCCCGGCTATGCTGTCGAAGAGCATCGAGAGGTTCCATTCCACCACGCCCGAACCAACGATGGTCGGGTCGCCGATGGGGAAAATCAGGCCGCTGCCCGTTGGGTATTCCACCTCGCAGGAGCCGGAAATGACGTTCATCCCGGGCGGCACAAGCGCCTTCACCCGCAGGTCGTACACGGCGCCGAGCTGTGCGTTGAACACCTCCAGCGTGTGGAACGGGATGGTGTCGCAGAGTGCGCTGCACCCAATCGGGCTGGTCACTATCATGTCAATTTCTCCCGGTGGCGACTCGATGGTGAGCGGCGTCACCTGCTCGTAGCAGGGCGTCAGCACGATGCTTTGGTATGGGTCGCAGTTCCAGCCAAAATGGATTTGCAGGTTTTCCAATTGGCAGGAATTGTTGGTGGCGAGCAGGCGGTAAGGAAAGCCGTCGGGGTTTTCCGGCAAGGTGCC
This sequence comes from uncultured Saprospiraceae bacterium, assembly GCA_964508135.1. GTDB lineage: Bacteria > Bacteroidota > Bacteroidia > Chitinophagales > Saprospiraceae > UBA6168. The sequence goes on along the minus strand of CAZDSU010000061.1, from coordinate 36,637 downwards.
AAGTTGCCAAACGCCGTTGACGGCAGGCACTGGCAGCCCTGTGGTCTGGTCAATCAGTTGAAAGCCCGTCACCAGACCAGTTTGCGAGGTAACGTACATCCAGGTGTTGAGGGCAGGCCCGCTCGACTGGCTGCCGACGATGGTCGGCGTGTTTTTCAACTTAAAATCAAACAAGAGTTGGTTGCTGAAACTGATGAGGTCGTACAGCGGGGCATCAATGGCCAGATTGGCAATGAGCGGTCGCAAGGCGTTTGTCTGGATGGTAAAATCCAGCGGGTCAATCGGTTCGGGCAGACTGGGCGCAAAGTTGACAGTGGTGCCGTGTACCATCGGCATCGAGAACTTGTTGGTACACTCATTTTTGAAAATGTACTGGAAAGTACCCGAAAAGCCCTCGTCAAGCGATGGTGTTTGGTAAGGGAGGAGGTCGTGGAAATATTGGCCGTTCATCAAATTTGGGGTGAACGAGACCTGCGTAAAAAGCTGCGCACCATCTTGCAATCGCAGGTTGACCATCCGGGTGGTGCAAACCTGAACGCTGGGCGGCACCGTGATGTGGAGGTCTTCAACCACCATCAAGTTGCGGTGCTCGAAGGGGAAAAAGTTGCCCTCGTGCAGTTGCAGCCTCACCAAACTTGCAGTGTTGAAAATGGAAGGCTCACAGGGAGGCATCCCGAACGTGCCGGGGATTATCTTGAACTCGTAGTATGAAAGCTCCAGTTCTGTGCCTCCGCAGTGGCAATTCAGGATGGTATATTCGCTCGAATCGGCATCGAAAATGGATACATTCGGATTGACAAAAATATTGCCTAATAGTGGAGTTGCGTCCATTTCAAATTTTGGATTGTAGCCAATACGGTAATCACCCACAAAGACCAAAGAGTCTCCTTGGTCAAAGGCGAAACCGGCAGGTAAGCATGTACCAATGAGTTGTGATAGGTCGTAATTGTAATTTATTTTGCTATTCGTAGTAAACTGAGGATTTGGACAATTGTACCAGGTATTGGTGCTTTTGTCGTAGATGCGCATCAATGAGCCTACCGCCGAGAAATGAACGGGCGTAAAAAGTTCGTTGATGTTTACGATACTCATCTTGTCTCCTCCAGAAAAACTGATATTCATGAACCCAAGTGGCAATGTAGCCCCTAGAACATCAATCACTACAGCGCCTCGTAGCGTCGCACGGACTGTATCGCCAGCGATGAAGCGCTGTCGCTCCACGAGGTTCATGTCTGGCTGCCCGGTCGGTGCGTCGGCGAAGCGGTCGTTGTTATTATCTGGCAAACCATAGTTTTTGCGCACCGCAGTGAATTCGTACACCATGTAGCCCGGCGGCTGGTCTAAGCAAGTGGAGTCAATGAGACAATCATAGCTATCTCCAAATGATGTACAATCCTTAATATTACAATCAATTGGATAATCGCCACATTTGCTTAGCGTAGTCATAATATTACCAAAATGGTAGGGGGGTAAAATGATAAAACAATCATCAAAAATGCTACAGGTGCTAACATACTCATGGTTGCAGACGGCTTGATCAAAACAAAGTGCCTCGCAATCAAAAATAAAATAAAATTGCATAGCTCCCGTGTCAACCGTGAGTGGCATGTCATACACTGCCGTCACAGTGGTTAACGTGTCAGTTTCATTGACTTGGACACTGATTGGGGCATTCCCGTTGAGCAGCAATTCATTTTCTGGCACCCATTCCATACCGCATGGTAGCTCGATATTGATGGTGAGCGGCACATCAAGTAGCGAGAGGCTGTCATAATTTATTTCGTAAAAAACGGTATAAATACCACCATCTATCATGGGCCCATTGTTAATATCTGCTGTGGTAGTTAGTTGAAGGCCAGTTTTGCTCACCAAAATGAAATCAGTGTTTTGAATAAATATATTAGGCGGGCACTCTTTGAAATAACTGTACTTGTATTCCCATCCTGTGCTGGGTTTCAATGGGAACGGACATTCCAGATTGCAGAAATACAAGTCCCAATGCACTATCACAGAAGCACCAGGTACCAAGCTGGCGATAACAACGTTGAAGGAACTTGTCAAGCCAGATGGCCCATCACATGGTGGCCCAAAGCCCGGTTCGGCAAAACTATTTAAGTCAAAATCAATGGCAAAGTTCGAGCTGTCCACATGGATGGAGGTTGTGTCCACCATCCCGCTTAAGTAGACATTTGTCGAAAGTGGTTGCTGCACAAAAAATCTGATGTCCAGCGCCTTGCCAGTCCCCACGTTCGTGATTTTCATGCCCTGCGCATAGCCGTTCGGTCCACAGAAACATTCCGGCACCGTGATGATTGGCTCCCAAGCAAGCTGTGGTGCTTTGGTGTACAATTTGAAAGTGACCACCGCATTCACCGATTCCTGCTGGCACTCGGCGCCGTCACAGCCCCACGCCACCGTGATGTTCGACACGGAGGAATGTTCGTCCAGACCGCAGGTCACGATTTCGATGTCCTCGTTGATGACGATGGTTTCGTTGAACTCGAACAGCCCGTCACCGTCGCCCACCGCACTGAAATCGGAGGCATCGAACAGCAACTCGAAATCGCCCGGCCCCGACGGAACCATCGTGCCCTGCGGCGAGCTAATGCTGATGCCCGGTTGGTACACGTCCTTGAACGTGAAGCTCGACAAAGCTCCGGGGCGGGTGTTTCGGACGGTGATTTTGCGGTGCAAAACATCGCCCCGGGTTCCCATCATCACGGTGTTCGCCACTGCGGTGATGACCAGCAGCGCCCGCTCGATTACATACGGATTGGTGGTGACCGAGGTGCTGCCGCCGTTCCAACTGAGGCTGATGTTGTTCACAAAAATCTCGGCGTTGTCAATGCAGGCGGCGGTTTGGCAGTTGGCACTGGCCAGCAGCGTGAAGGTTTGCGAAGCGCCCGGAGAAAGGTTGGGCAGCATGAATTGCGGAGCGGAAAGGTTGCTGAGGTTGCCCTCCACCACGCCCCCGCTCACCGACCCCTGCACGTACTCGATGCCGCAGGAAGTGCCGAGGGTGGTGGTGAAATTCGTCGTCACCATTGCACTGGTCAGGGTAGCGCCGGTGGTGTTCTGCACGGTGAAACTGAAACTGGCCTGGTCGCAGGCAAAGAAATCAGCAGGATTTTGGTAGGTGATGTTCTGCGCAAAAATACTTGGGCAAAAAAACAGGAGCAATATTGTTCCCAGCAGTTTGAAGGGCATTCGGTCGGAGCGTTCCATGTGTCTTGGATTTTGCAGGTGGTGGTTGTAGGTGAAAAATGAGGTGGGAAAGATAGTAATAGTTTTTAGAAATGGGCGTCCGCTATTCGTTATTTCTATTTGTTAAAAATCCTTGCTTTGCCTACGGCAACGACTAGTAATGGGTTTGTACTAAAATCTCCACCACCACCGTTTTCCGAGAAAGGATGGATGAAAAAATCTGGGAGAATTGGCTGGATGGGGTTTCTCTTTACATTTGCAGCTTTCTTGAGGATTTGAGGATTTGAGAATTTGAGGGCTTGAGACGAGGCCCCTCAAACGCTCGAACACTCAAACTCTCAAACCCTCAACATTCATGGACAATAAAGACAACCTACTCGGCGTCATTTCGACCATTTTCAAATGGCGGAAAATCATCCTCCTCACCTGTGCCCTGACGGCCGTTGGTGCGGCGATCGTGTCGCTGGTGCTGCCGGTTTATTACAAATCCACCACGATTTTTTATGCGGCCAGCCCTGACTTGGCCGTCCCGGAGGCCATCTTTGGCACGGGTGGGGAACCACCAGATTACTATGGAACGGAGAACGATATTGACCGCATCCTGAGCATCGCCAAATCGGGCGAACTGGTAGCGTTCATGGTGGACAGCTTCGACCTGTACGAGCGCTACGACATTGACCCAAAAAGCCCACGAGGGTCGTACTACGTGGCGCTGGAGTTCCAGGGCCATTTCGATGTGGTGAAAACGAAGTACGATGCCATCGAGCTGAGCATCGAAGACGAGGAGAAGGAAACTGCGGCCAAGATGACCAATGCCGCCCGCAACTTTGTCAACATGCTTGCGCAAAGAATCATCAAGGAAAGCCAGTCGAAGACCGTGCGAACTTTCGAGGAAAACATTGCGCAGAAAGAGGCCGACATGAAAATGATGAACGACTCGATGCAGCGCATCCGCCTCCGCTTCGGCGTGTACAACACCAAAGCGCAATCCGAAAACCTTTCGGAACTGATAGCGACGGGGGAGGCAAAAATGAACCTTTCCAAGGCGAAACTCTCGTCGCTGCTGAATGCTGGCTATAACAAAAAGGATTCGCTGACCTTGCTCCAGGCCAATATCACGGGCTACGAAAGCCAGCTGCAGCAGCTATACGTCCGCCTCGACACCTTCAACAAGGGCATGTCACTGATGGACTACCTCGTGGAGTCGCAACTCCAAGCGAGCGAACAACTGGCCGAGGACAAGGAGCACTACAAGATGTCAAAAGCTGCCTTCAATTCGGAGTTCCCGGCACTGTTCCTGCTCGAACCGGGGCAGGTGCCAGTCATCAAAGAACGGCCCAAGCGGGCGATGATGGTGGTAGTTTCGACGTTCGTGGCGTTCATTTTCAGTGTGCTAGGCGTGCTGATTTTCGACACGTACCGTGACGTGAATTGGCGGGAAGTACTGAACCCACAACCAAAATGACCCTCGCCGACCAACAAACCCGCACTTTGCTCATCGGCTTTTCCGCCATCGTGGTGGTGAGCCTGCTGGTGGGCGCCGCTGGCAATTGGTGGTTCCTGGCAGGCATCCCGGCGTTGGCGCTTTACGGCTACCTCGCCCTGGTTGATTTCCGCAAAATCTTCTACCTGCTCTTCTTTTTCATCCCCCTCACCGTGGAGGTCTGGCTGCCCAACGGCACCGTGACCGATATGCCCACCGAGCTGATGACCGTGCTGTTGATGGGGATTTACTTCGTTTACACGCTCCGCAATGGGCGCAATCTCCGCTCCGACTTCCTCAAGCACCCCATCACCCTTGCGCTGCTGCTGCACCTCGGCTGGCTGTTCGTCACGGCCATCACCTCTCAGGACTTGATGATTTCCGTAAAGTTTTCGTTGGCAAAAATCTGGTACGTCACCACGTTTTTCTTTCTGGCGGGCAGCATTTTGAAAGAAGAAAATGACCTGCGCAAGCTTACGTGGGTGGTGCTGGTGCCGCTAGTGGGCACCGTTTTTTACGTGCTGGTCAAACACGCCGCCATCGGGTTCAGCTTCGCCGAAGTCCACACCATCGTGCAGCCGTTTTACCGCAACAAAGTGGCCTACGCCTGCATGTTGAGCATCTTTTTGCCTTTCGTTTGGTTCACCCGCCAGATGTACCGCACCTGGTCATGGCAGTGGACGATACTGGCCGGGGTGACTGTGCTGTTGCTGATTGGCATCCAATATTCGTACACCCGAGCGGCGTACCTCACGTTGGGGATGGCCGTCGGAGCCTATTTCGTGATAAAATGGCGACTGATGAAGCTCGTACTTGTAGGGGCGGCCATACTGGCCGTGCTTTATGTGGTGGGCATGGTGCGCCACAACAGCTACCTCGACCACAAGCCCGTTTACGAAAAAACCATCACCCACGAGGACTTCGGCGACCTGCTGAACTCCACGACCAAGGGACAGGACGTGAGCACGATGGAGCGGGTGTACCGCTGGGTGGCCGGCGGGCACATGCTCGGCGAGCGGCCACTGCTGGGCTTTGGGCCGGGAACGTTTACGGCATTTTACAAAACCTACACATTGCACGGCTTTCGCACCTACGTCAGTGACAACACAGAAGGTTCCGGCATACACTGCTATTACCTGATGACGGCGGTGGAGCAGGGGTACATCGGAGCGTTCTTGTTCGCGGCATTGGTTTTCATCGTACTTTTGAAGGGTGAAATCATCTACCACCAAACCACCGACCCCGACCGCAAGCGGCTGGTGATGATGGTGATGCTGACCACCGTGGTCATTGACGGCCTGCTACTGATGAACGACTTGGTGGAGACGGACAAGATTGGGTCGTTTTTCTTTTTGTGCATGGCGGTTTTGGTAAACATTGACATTCGCAATAATGCTGCAAAGCTGCAATTGGAAAATTCAGCGGCCTCAAATGACTGAAATCAAGCTCTATAAATCACCTTGGAAGGCACTTCAATTGCCCTTATTGGCAACCCCATTTATGGCTGCTGCAATTTGGTCATTTTCAAAAGGCGATAACAGCTTTATCAATTGGTTAGTCATCGTTTTTTTTGGGTTGGGGTATGTGGTTGGTTTTTTTCACCTTTTTGACCGACGAGCACAGATTGTCATAAATGAAAATGGAATTTGGGACAGGACAACCAATCAAGATGAAATAAAATGGGAGCAGATAATGATTGCGTACCCGTTTTCCATTCATAGCCAGAAATTCGTTTCCTTAAAAGTTGGAAAGGAATTCCGATTCAAGAAGAAAATATACTGGTGGGCGAGAATGCTCAATCGAATGGTTGGCGCACAAGATTTGAATTTGTATTTAGGTCAAATAAAAATTGATGAAATCAAATTTGCTGAGTTCATCCAGAAGATGAGCAAATCTGAAATGCCAATCCGAAAGCACTTAATTGAATCGTTTTTTGTAAAGCCGATAACGTAGTTGCGTACGAACATGGATATCTATCAAAGAAAATCACGTTGGAAATGGTACCTCGCTGCTGCGGGGATAGTCATCGTATTGATTTCCATGTTTTACACCAAGTACTTGACAGGCAAGCTGGAGCAGGAGGAATTGAAAAAGGTGCAACAGTTGAAGACGGCCCTCGAAACGCTCACCTTGGCAATGGAAGACACCTTGCAGTGCGATGTGAGCTTTCAGACCAATTTTCTTTCCGAGAACACCACCGTACCGATACTATTGGTGGACGAAATGGGCAACCCACAGGAGGGCAGGAATTTTGGCCCAACCAAGGATACCGACCAAGCATTTTTGAAGCAAAAACTGCTAGAATTTCAATCAAATAAATCGGAACCCATCAATGTTTCCACGCCTTGGGGCAGTCAGCGACTCTACTTCGAGCACTCGCTGATTCTACAACTGCTCAAGCTCTACCCCATCCTCCAGTTCATCCTCATCGCCGCCTTCATCGCCTTCGGCTACCTCGGTTTCAGCACCAGCCGCCGGGCGGAGCAGAACCGAGTGTGGGCGGGCATGGCCAAGGAAACGGCGCACCAGCTCGGCACGCCCATCAGCGGCATCGTGGCTTGGATAGAGCACCTGCGGGCACTCCGGGAAGATGACGCCGAAGTGAACGAAGTCCTTGACGAGCTTGGCAACGACGTGGTGCGCCTCGAACTCATCGCCGACCGCTTCTCCAAAATCGGCTCCGCACCAGAGCTTTCTCCCGTCAATATTTTCGATGAACTCGAAAAATGCCACCAGTACATGCAGCGCCGGGCCAGCCGCAAGGTCGAGTTCCACTTTCCGCAACCCACTGATTTTGAGCCAATTACTGTACAGTTAAATTCCCACCTATTCGAGTGGGTCATCGAGAACCTGCTCCGCAATTCCCTCGACTCGATGGAAGGCACGGGCAGCATCAGTGCTACCGTCTATCAAGACCCCGGCCATGTGTTCATTGACCTCACAGACACGGGCAAGGGCATCCCCGCCTCCAAGTTCAAGACCATTTTCCAACCTGGCTACACCACCAAGAAAAGGGGCTGGGGCTTGGGCCTATCGCTCACCAAGCGAATCATCGAAGAATACCATTCCGGCAAGATTTTTGTAAAAAAGTCGGTGCTGAACGAGGGAACGACCTTCACCATTCAATTGCCGAAGTAAGGCTCCACCCGTCCAGCCATCCTTCCCTCCAGTCTGCCCACCGGGCTTTCAATTATCATCCGACAATACATGTTTATGCACTGCACCTCCAGACTTGGGCTTTTGTGCCTACTTCTCAGCATCCTTTTCCAAAAAGCCGCATTTGCCAGCCCCACTGCTTACGAATACGTAGTGACAGTGCTCGACGAGAAGGGCGAGCCGTTGTTCGGTGTGAACGTCTTCACCAACGACCAGCAAAAAGTGGCCACCACCACCGACGTGCAAGGCAAGGCCACGCTCAAGGACGTGGACAACAAGGAGGAAATCAATTTCACCTACATCGGCTACAACAGCCTGCGACTGCCCTTCTATGAAATCCGGCGGCGCAACGGCATCATCCGCATGACCAGGGCCGCCACTGAATTAAACGAGGTCGTGGTCATTGGCCGACGGGACGACCTGCCCTCGCAGGTACCCTATTCTTTCAACAAAATAACAAAGGAAGAAATCTCCTTCCACGAATCGCAGACCACGGCGGATGCGCTTTGGAATAGCGCCGGGGTTTTTGTCCAAAAAACACAGATGGGCGGCGGCAGCCCAGTACTCCGGGGCTTCGAGGCCAACCGGGTACTGCTCGTGGTGGACGGCGTGCGCATGAATAACGCCGCTTATCGCAGCGGCCACTTGCAGAATTCCATCACGGTGGACAATGCCATGCTGGAGCGCACGGAGGTGATTTTCGGCCCCGGCTCGCTGCTCTACGGCAGCGATGCACTGGGCGGCGTCATCCATTTTCGCTCAAAAGAGCCGAAACTGAGCCTCGACGATGTACCGAACAGTTCAGTGGTGGAATCGAACCTCTACACCCGCTACTCCTCGGCCAACCAAGAAAAATCCATCCACGCCGACGTGAACTACGGCAAGAAGAACTGGGCCTCGCTCACCAGCCTGACCTTCACGGACTACAACGATTTGCGCAGCGGCGACAACCGCCCGACCGGCTACGAAGACTTCGGCAAGCGGCTGTATTTCGTGCGCCGCAACGGCAACAACGACGAGGTCATCGAAAACGTCATCCAGAACGGCGACGGCAGTTACAAACCGAACTACAACGTGCTAATAGGCACGGCCTACGGCCAAATTGATTTTACGCAAAAAATAAAATACCAGCCGAACCGCCATTTTTACGCCATCCTCAACTTACAGCAGTCCACCAGTACGGACGTGCCACGCTACGACTTTTTGACGGAGCTGAAGGATCCAACCGACCCGACCAGCCTCCGCTACGCCGAGTGGTTTTACGGCCCGCAGCGTCGGTTGATGGCCTCGTTGAAGTCGAGGTTGACGAAGGCAACGGCCATTTACGACCGGGCTACCATCATCGGATCGTTCCAGCGGGTACACGAAAACCGCCTCCAGCGGGTGTTGCACAAGAGCCAGCGTACCTTCCAGTTGGAAAATGTGTATGTCTATTCGCTTACCGCCGATTTTGACAAAAACCTGAACGAAAGTGGCAACCAAGTGCTGATGTATGGTGTGGACGTGAACCACAACGATGTATATTCTGAATCGGGGCGGGTAAAAATCACGGACGAGACCACCACAAAAAATGCACTTTCCCGCTATCCCGCCGACAACACGGTGACGACGTTGGCGGCCTACACCAACTACCGCATTGCCTCGGCTGACACCTCGCTTGCCTTCAATGCTGGCCTGCGTTTCACGAGGGCCAAGCTGCTCTCGAAATACTCCGAAACCGACAGCAACACCATTTGGCCGACCCACTATTACGAACCTGGCGTTGGCTCCACCAACAGCGACATAACCTGGTCCATTGGCGGCACTTGGCACCCGACGCCAAGCACGGAACTGAAGGCTATGGGCAGCAAGGCGTTCCGCTCGCCGAACATTGACGACTACGCGCAGTTCCGGCCAAAAAACGGATTTATCTCCATTCCGAACCCAGCCCTCCTGCCAGAGCGTTCGTACAACGGCGAGCTTGTCATCGCCCAAGAAATTGGTCAAAACGACAACGGCCTGCGCATGAGAATTGCGTTCACGGGCTACTACACCTACGTCAAGGGGCTGATGACACGACGGGCTTTTCCGCTGCCCGATGGCACCAACCTCGTCGAAGTTGATGGGATTTACTACGAAACCAGGGCGATGGTGAACGCCAACAAGGGCATCATCCGGGGCGTGAGCGGCGAGGTACAAATGCGTTTTGGGGAAAAATGGTCGCTGGAATCGAACCTGAGCTTTACGAAAGGCAGCTCCTCATTTGAGGTGAAGGACGACCAGGGCGTGGTGGTGTTCGACACGCTTGCCCCGCTCGACCACATCCCGCCGGTACATGGTTTCACCAGCCTGACCTTTAAAACAAAAAAGCTGAAACTCTCCGGCGTGGTGCGCTACCAAGGCGAAAAAGCCATTGCCCAATACGGCGTTTCGGACGTGACGCTGGATACCGACGGCAACCCGGTCACTGGGCGGGGCGGCACGGAGGATAACCTTGAGTATTCCTACTGGCACATCAACCCCGACAACGGCAAGGTGGTGTACGATGGCACTTTGGCATGGGCTACCTACAATTTTTATGGTTCCTGGGCCTTGTCGAAACGCTTCACTGTGAACCTTGCCGTGGAAAACATACTCGACCTGCATTACCGCCCGTTTGCTTCGGGCATGAGCGCTGCGGGGCGAAATTTCATCATGTCCTTTCGGGTGAGTTTGGGCAAATAGTTCAGCCATGAGGTGACATCTTTTTCCCCACTACCCCTTTCAAATTCAGGAGACAGTTTAAGGGAAAAAGGTGTAATCTCATGGCGGTCCCCCGTGGCGGCCACATTGAGATGACACCTTTTTCCAAGAACTATTCTGCTACCAGTTTCTAAGTTGTGGCTGGAAAAAGATGTCACCTCAATGTTTAAACATCAACAACAATGAAAAAATTATTCTACTTCATCCTCCTGATTGCTTTCGCATCCTGCGTGGAGGAGCAGCAAATCCTCGGCCCTTCGGGCAATGTGAACCTGAACATCCACGCCCAGTTTGCGGGCAATCCGCTCGTGTTGGACCAGCCGTATTTGTTCGGCAGCGCCAACCAGGTCAAGTTCGACCAGTTCAATTTTTTCATCAGCAACGTGACACTGCTGGAGGCCGAGACTGAGGACGAGACCGACCTGCTGGAAGTGGAACTGGCAGATTTCAGCGGAAACACAAGCCCCGCCAACGTACAGCCAGCCACTTTTGAGTTCAGTACCGTGCCAGCGGTGAAGTACCGGGGCATCAAAATCAGCATCGGCGTACCGTCGGGACTCAACAAATCCTCCGTGCAGACCTACGGCGCTGGCCACCCACTGAAGCAAGCTTTCGACACCCATTTTTGGGAGGACGGCAACAGTTTTTTCTTCATGAAGCTCGCCGGTGTGTACGACCTGAACGGCGACGGTAGCTACGGCACCTCGCCGGAGGACAATCCGTTCGAACTGTTCCCAGCCAAGAACGGCAACTTCCAGACGCTGACCCTGCTCAAAACTTTTACCTTGGAAAATAGACAAACCGTTGACCTCGACCTGTCCGTGGACGTACTGAAACTCCTTCAAAGCGCTGACAATCAAACGATTGACTTCACCGACCCAGCCAACCTCTCCACCTACAACCCAGCCAACGACGACCTCTCAGCGTTGCTGATGGGCAATTTTGAAACAGCGGTTGAACTGTGAATTGTGAACGGTGAACGGTGAACTGTGAACGGCGCCAAGTTCACCGTTCACCGTTCACCGTTCTATTTGACGGTAAACTCCCTTATCATTATCGCCCCGCTTTTATCCAGATTGGAACTGATGATGACTACCTGCTCTTGAAACCCGTCGTCCACTGACACAGCGACGGTGTTGGGAGAGATGCTGCCCACGTTCAGTGCATGTAGGATAATGAAATTGGTGGGCTTGTCTAGCTTGACGATGGTCTCATGCTTTTGGCGGGTCACCCGGTAGTTTTTGACGATTTGCTCGCCGTTGAGGAAGAGGGAAAGCACGTCGCCGTCCACCGTGCCATTATCCCAGACCCGGATGCGGACGGTCTTGCTCTTGACCTCCAGTACCCGCTCCACATCAACATCCCGCTTGGTTTTGGTCTCGTAAGCTTTAATTTCCACCTGGGCTGGTTTCGCAGGCTCGCCGGCCTTCGCCACCGTTTCATCTTGGTCAAAAATGGGCTGCTCAACGTACAACTTGCCGGGGGCACAAGCGCCAGTTTTTGGCGTAAGCCCCTCGATGTACCCTTGCCAGTTGCCCGCCAGTGAGCGGCGGTTTTTTTCTTTTTGATAAAAAAGGCTGCCCGATTTCATGCACCAGCGCCAGCTTGGCACGGACTCTTCGAGGAGGTCGGTTTCTTCAAAATCCAACCGCTGCGCCGCCTCGTCGAAGGTCCAGCGGAGGCGGTGTGTGGCGTTGCCGCCCTCGCCGTCGGAGGTGATTTGGGAGGTGCCCGTGCCGCCCGCCTCGAAATTCATTTCAAAATAAAAGCCGTAGTCCCGGTCAGATTGGGAGAGGTGGCCGGAGAAGCGGGCGGGGAATTGAGAATTTGGAAATTGGGAAATTTGGAAATTGGAGACTGGGGATTGGCTGGGGTCTGACTGCCCACTGCCAACTGTCGAACTGCCAACTTGCCGAAGCTTCATCGTACCCGGCTTGCAGCCATCGGCTTCCCAGTTGCCTTCGAGGGTTTCAACGCCTTGATTTTCAACAAGTTGGAGCCGCATGTGCTTGAGGCACCAGCGGGCATTTTTGGGTTCGAGTTGCAGGACTTCCTGGAGGATTAGCAGCTTGCCATCGAATTTTCCACCAACCTCGAACTTGGCAGCGCCGCTCCCGTCCGCATTGCTGGAGGTGGCCGAGCCGGAAACCAGGTCGTTCACTTGCGTCAGGCTGAGGGTGTAGCGGAAGCTGCTGGTTTTTCCCTCTTGCGTTACCTCGCCCGCCCACTCGGTCACGAGCGGCTGAGAGTGTGCCATTTTTACCAAAAACATGATTGAAACCAGTAGTGGAAATAACTTTTTGTTCATACAGCAGTTTGGCTTTTGCAATTGGAAAAATTTAACACAAAGCAACCATTTTTTACGCAAGCTGACTTTCCTTGTGGCCGCCAAACTTGTTTGGCAGGCCGTTATTTTTTAACACGGCCTGCCAAACAAGTTTGGCGGCCACAAGTGACTGAACGAGGAACGGAGCGCAACGTTTCCACAAACCCAGCCGAGTGGCAGACAAAACACGGCCTTTTAGGCTTTGTTTGGCAGTAGGTAGCTACATTTGCGGGCATTGAAATCGGAATTTTATCATCAAAATAAAACTGAACATGAATTTTAGACCCAACATTTTTAGGTCAATATTTTTCGCCGCTTTTTGTTTCCTTGCCTTGGACAGCTTTGGCCAGCCACTGAAATGGGCCGCCGACGGTAACAGCTACCTCACCTCGGAGGAAGGCGGCATCGTGAAATACACCCTCCCAGCACTGGAAAAAAGCGTGGTCGTCAGCAAAGACATGCTCAAGGCAACGGGCGTCGAGAACGCCTTGAAAGTCGAGGGCTTTTCACTTACCGACGACTGCAATCGGGCACTCATTTACACCAACAGCAAGCGGGTGTGGCGGGCAAAAACCCGTGGTGACTATTGGCTGCTCGACCTCAAAACCAAGTCGCTGACGCAACTTGGCAAAGGCCGCCCAGCCTCCAGTCTCATGTTTGCGAAGCTGAGTCCCGACGGCACGAAGGCCGCCTACGTGAGCGAGCGCAACGTGTATGTGGAAGACCTCGCCAGCGGCAGCATCAAAAAACTGACCGATGACCTCGGCACCAAAAAGCTCATCAACGGCACTTTCGACTGGGTGTACGAGGAGGAGTTTTTCTGCCGGGACGGCTTTCGCTGGGCACCGGACAGCAAGCGCATTGCCTATTGGCAGATTGACGCCAACAAAATCCGGGATTTCTACATGATAAATAACACGGACTCGGTGTACAGCCAAATCGTGCCGGTGGAATACCCCAAAGTGGGCGACCCGCCAAGCCCGGCCCGCATCGGCGTGGTGGACATCGCCAATGCAAAAACGACTTGGATGGCCGTGCCCGGCGACCCTGCCCAGCACTACCTCGTGCGGATGGAATGGGCGCCAGACGGCAAGGAAATTATTCTCCAGCAACTGAATCGCAAGCAGAACGAGAGCAAAATTATGCTCTGCGAGCCAAAATCGGGCGAGGCCAGGACCATTTTCACGGAAACCGACGAGGCGTGGGTCAGCACCATCAACGAGTGGTCGAACAGCTCCATCGGCTGGGACTGGCTGGAGGGAGGCAAGAGCTTCATCTGGATGAGCGAAAAGGATGGCTGGCGGCATATCTACGCCATTTCACGGGACGGCAAAAAGGAGACGCTGCTGACCGCAGGCAATTACGATGTCATCAGCCTCGACCGCATTGACGAGAAGGGCGGTTTGGTCTATTTTTCGGCTTCGCCAAACAGTGCCGTGCAAAAATACCTGTTCAAAGCACCGCTGAATGGCAAGGGCAAGGCCGAGCAACTGACCCCGGCCAGCTTGCCCGGCACGCACAGCTACACCATTTCGCCGAGCGGCAAATACGCCCGACACAGTTTTTCCAACTACTATTCCCCGCTGAAAACGACTTGGGAGGAATTGCCCTCTCAAAAGCCGCTGGCCGGGCAAAAAGACCTTGCCAAGGAGTTCAACCCAAAAGCCAAGGACTCCACCAACGTCGAGTTCTTCAAGGTGACCACCGAGGATGGCGTGGAAATGGACGGCTGGATGAAAAAGCCCACCAATTTTGACCCAAATAAAAAATACCCAGTTGTGTTCTACGTGTACGGCGAACCTGCTGGCACGACGGTGGAGGACGCCTACGGCGCTGCCAACGACTTCATCTACGACGGTGATATGGCCGAGGACGGCTACATCCACGTCAGCATTGACAATCGGGGAACGCCTGCGCCCAAGGGCCGTGACTGGCGCAAGGCCATCTACCGAAAAATCGGGCAAATCAACATTCGTGACCAGGCGATGGGGGCCAAGAAAATCCTCGAATGGCCGTTCATGGACACCAGTCGAGTGGCGGTTTGGGGCTGGAGTGGTGGCGGCTCTTCCACGCTGAACCTGATGTTCCAGTATCCGGAGATTTACAAAACGGGCATCTCCATCGCCCCGGTGACGAGTTCGTTGTTCTACGACAATATCTACACCGAGCGCTACATGGGCCTGCCGCAGGAGAACATGGAAGACTACACCGCCGGGGCATCCATCACCCACGCCAAAAACCTGAAGGGCAACCTGATGCTCATCCACGGCACGGGCGACGACAACGTGCATTTCCAGAATGCGGAAATGCTGGTGAACGAGCTGGTGAAGCACAACAAGCAGTTCCAGTACATGGCTTACCCGATGCGCTCGCACGGGCTGAGCGAGGGCGAGGGCACCTCTTTGCACCTCAGCACGATGGTCAGCAAATACTTGAAGGAGCATTGCCCGCCGGGCGGGGTGAATGCGGTGAACAAGCCTTGAATCAGGGATGAGGAGTGAGGGATTAGGGATGAACGAAACAGGCCACCCGAGGGAGTTCGGGTGGCCTGTTTTTGGTTTTATTTTGGATGGGATTTATCCTATGAAAATATCCTTTGCTGACATCACAAAATCAGGCAGGGCGGGCGCAGCAGAACAGAGCCTGTCTCCCTTGCAGACTGTCATCGAATCAAGGTTTTCGCCAGCGTAAACATGGACTTTTTCAAATTTTGGAAAAATCTGCCAGACCACCTGTACCCCTGCTGCCCGGTAGTTCTCCATTTTGTCTTCCACCAAGTTCATCTGGTCTCTGGTGGAAATGACTTCGATGACGAATAGGGGCATGGGTTTGACACCATTTTTTGCCAGTGCGATTTGCTCGTCGGTGAACCAAGCGATGTCGGGGCGGCGGTGGTTTTCGAGGAAGAAGGTGTCACAACCTGCAATTAACATCCCATCTGCCTGTCCTCCTTGCCCAAGTGCATCAAACTGGTCAAGTAGGTTGTTTAGAATAAAAAAATTCGAGTACGTCAGAGTGTACTTTGTTTTGACTACGATTCCATTCAACCATTCGTACTTGAAGCCATCCTCCCGTGACAAGTATTTGTGTTGAAAATGGTCCCAAGAAACCCGCTTGGATAGTTTTGCCCCGTTTGAGGAGGGCAAGTGGGGAGTCTCCTCTCGCTGTGCGGAAATGGCTTTCATGATTTTGATTTTTGGCAAATTTAGCAAAATGGCACTCGATTCAAAAAATCGACAAGAAGGCAATTGGCCAATCCTCTACCCCGCCACCCTCTCCATCTACTTTTTTTCACCGAACAACGACTTAACCCGCTACCCAACGCAACGAAATTTCATTTCGAGGCATTATTATGCAGCAAACAGGTAAATGCAATTGCCTATCTTTGCCCCGCTTTTTCCAAATAAGATTTTTCAACACCTGATATTCATGGCAAACGGGTTGAGAATGAAAATATGAAATTGGAAATTGGAAATTGAGTAACACGGCATCGCCCGATTTCGATAATTTCAAATTTCCCAATTTCTAATTTCTCAAACTCCCTTGCCCTGAACTTGAACTACACTAATAATTCAACATGACAAAAGTTAAAGCAGCAAATGGCAAGTTGGGCATCCTGACCCCAGGAATGGGTGCCGTCGCTTCCACGTTCATGGCGGGCGTCATCGCCGTCAACAAGGGCATTTCCAAGCCCATCGGTTCGGTCACGCAGATGGGCAACATCCGCCTCGGAAAGCGCACCGAAAACCGCAACCCCCTCATCAAGGACTTCGTGCCGCTCGCCAAACTCACCGACATCGTGTTCGGCGGCTGGGACATTTTCGAGGACAACATGTACGAATCGGCCCTCAACGCCAAGGTGCTCGAACAGTCGCTCCTCGATCAAATCCGCCCGGAACTGGAGGCCATCAAGCCGATGACCGCCGTCTTCGACCGCAATTTTGTAAAAAGACTCGACGGTCCGAACGTCAAGAAAGCAGCCACCAAAATGGAACTTGCTGAGGCCGTAATGGAAGACATGCGCCGCTTCAAGGAAGAGAACGGCTGCGACCGCCTCGTCATGGTTTGGTGCGGTTCTACCGAGATTTATATGGAAGAAAGCGAGGTGCATTCTACGGTTGAAAAACTGGAAGCGGGCTTGCGAAACAACGACCCGAACATACCGCCAAGCATGATTTATGCTTACGCCGCCGTGAAAATGGGCGTACCTTACGCTAACGGCGCTCCCAACCTTTCCTGCGACGTGGATGCGATGGTCGAACTGTCGAAGCAGACCCGCACCCCCATCTTCGGCAAGGACTTCAAGACTGGCCAAACGCTGATGAAAACCATCGTAGCACCTGGCCTGAAAGTACGTGCCTTGGGCATTCACGGCTGGTTCTCGACCAACATCCTCGGAAACCGTGACGGCGAGGTGCTCGACGACCCGGACAACTTCAAAACCAAGGAAGTGTCGAAACTCGGTGTCCTCGAAGAAATCCTGCAACCGGAAACCAATCCCGACCTCTACGGCGACCTCTACCACAAAGTACGCATCAACTACTACCCGCCTCACGGCGACAACAAGGAGGGCTGGGACAATATTGACATTTTCGGCTGGTTGGGTTACAAAATGCAAATCAAGATTGACTTCCTCTGCCGGGATTCCATCTTGGCAGCACCCATCGTGCTCGACTTGGCGCTGTTCCTCGACTTGGCCAAACGTGCCGATTTCTACGGCATCCAGGAATGGTTGTCGTTCTACTTGAAGTCGCCGCAAGCCGCCAAGGGCCTGCACCCGATGCACGACATCTTCCTCCAAAACCAAAAGCTGCTCAACACCCTGCGCCACCTGATGGACGAGGAGTTGATCACGCACTTGGGGCTGGACTACTACTATTAATCAGCGAATGGTGAACTATGAATTGTTAACGGTGAACGGCTCAGTGCTATGCGCCCGTTCACAATTCACAGTTTACCGTTCACAATTCACCTTCGATGTTTTGGAAGTTCATCGCAACCGCCTTCGGCAGTGGCTATTTCCCTGTGGCACCGGGCACGGCAGGGACGGCGGTTGGGTGCCTGTTGCTCTGGGGCATGAGTGAAGCATTGCCGAGACAGTTTTCTGGCGGATGGCCACAAGCGCACTGGTTGCTGGTGGCCATTCTTGTTTTCTTTTTTTTGGGGGTAAAAGCTGCGCAAAAACTGGAACCCGAATGGGGCCACGACCCCTCCCGCATCACCGTGGACGAACTCGTCGGCGTCTGGGTGGCCATGCTCGGCGTCCCCGTCAACTGGCTGAATTTGCTGCTCGCCTTTGGCCTTTTTAGGCTGTTCGATATTTGGAAACCCTTGGGAATCAGGAAGTTGGAAAAACTTTCTGGTGGCTGGGGGGTGATGATGGACGATGTGGCGGCGGGGGTGGCGGCGGGGGTGTGTATGCAGGTTTGGTTGATGTTGAGGGATTGAAGTTGTCTCCTAGCATTGAGGTTGCAAATTTGCCGCCGTACCTTGTCTGCCATAAACAAATACCCTACTCTGGAAAAACTGACACCACTCTCCGAGGAGTTTCTTTCCCAGATTTATCAAATTCGAGGCCAGCGGGTCATGTTGGATATGGACTTGGCCGAGGTTTACGGTACAACAACCAAACGGCTAAATGAACAAGTTAGACGCAATATCAAGCGATTCCCGCCTGAATTTGTATTTCAATTGAATGAAGAAGAGTTTGAAAATTTGCGGTCGCAATTTGCGACCGCAAATTTTTCAATGAGGCGAGTGCCGCCCTACGCCTTCACCGAACACGGCGCAGTCATGGCCGCCAGCGTCCTGAACACCGAATCCGCCGTACAAGCCAGCATCTACGTGGTGAAAGCCTTCGTGCAATTGCGAAACATGATTGGCATGTACAAGGAACTGGAACTGCGCCTGACCGAACTGGAAGCTCAATTTGGGGAACAAGGCGAGAAAATCGAGCATATCTTGCAGGTCATCCGGCAGTTCGTGCAGCTGGGGAACGAGCCGAGGCGGGAGATTGGGTTTAAGCGAGAGTAACGAAGCCAAAATTCTACTTTTACCAAAAAACTGACATGACAGAATACCCACACATCCACTATTCCTCCCAAAGCTTCACCGAGGCCGAAACCTTCGCCCGCTCCCAATCCTTCCTCTCCCACATGCAAAAGCGCCGATCCCTCCGATTCTTCTCCGACCGCCCCGTGCCGAGGGAGGTCATCGAAAACCTCATCATGACAGCAAGCACAGCACCGAGCGGAGCGCACAAGCAACCCTGGACCTTCTGCGTGGTGAGTGACCCAGCCATCAAAGCGAAAATCCGGGAGGCAGCCGAGGCGGAGGAGCGGGAAAGCTACAACGGCCGCATGAGCGAGGAGTGGCTGCGTGACCTCGCCCCGCTCGGCACCGACTGGCAGAAGCCGTTTTTGGAGATTGCCCCATGGCTCATCGTCGTTTTCAAAAAAGCCTACGAGATGGAGGGTGGCGAGCGGCGCAAATGCTACTACGTGAGCGAGTCTGTGGGCATCGCAGCGGGTTTCTTGTTGGCAGCCATCCACAACGCTGGGCTGGTTTCGCTGACGCACACGCCCAGCCCGATGAACTTTTTGCAAAAAATCTTCGACCGACCGGACAACGAGCGGCCATTTTTGCTCATCCCCGTCGGCTACCCGGCGGAGGGGGCCACTGTGCCGGATTTGCGAAGGAAAGGTTTGGAGGAGGTGTCGGTTTGGTTTTGAGCGGTGCAATTTTGTTGAAGGCAAACACGTACTCGTCACGGTGTACGCTCCGCTATGCGCCGCTTTTGTCATTGCGCAGCAACCCGGTCACGTCACGATTGCTCGTTTAACGTGGACGGGTGCTTGCAGCATGACAAACCCGTATTACGACAACCGTGACGAGTACCAAGACCACCACCACCCGTTGCCCAATATTGCGTTTCTTTGCCGCAAAAATTACCAGATTGACCGCTAAACAAGTTAAACCCGCCACCAAAACCTCGTGGATGCGCTCCCAAGCTGCAGCGCTCACGGCCACTGGCACGGACTTCCTCGTGACCATTGGGTTGAAGGAACTCGCCGAGCTGTGGTACGTGGCCTCAAATGCCACCGGGGCGCTTTGCGGAGCAATAGTTAGTTTTGCCTTGCTGCGTCATTGGGCATTCCAGCGGCACGACCAGCGGTGGCACGGACAGGCGGTGCGCTATGTTCTAGCTTCCGGCTTGAGTTTGGTTTTGAACACATCGGGCGTTTGGCTGTTAACAGAAGCCTTTGATATTCAATACGTTATATCAAAAGTCATCGTAGCAGTCGTGATGGGGCTGACCGTAAATTACCTGATGTTCAAGCATTTTGTGTTTCGTTGATGGACAAAAAAAAGAAAATCCGCTTCATAATCAATCCACGCTCCGGTGTCAGCCACAAGCGCAGTCTGCCCGAATTGATCGAAAAAAACATTGACCACAGCCGTTTCGAGGTCGAAATCTGCCTGACCGAGTATGCCGGACACGCCGTCCAACTGGCGAAGGAAGCCGCCGACCACGGCACTTCAATGGTCGTGGCCTGCGGCGGCGATGGTTCAGTGAACGAAATATCCAGCCCACTCGTCGGCACGAACACGGTGCTGGGGGTGGTGCCGAGCGGCTCGGGGAACGGCTTCGCCGGGCACCTAGGGATCGGGCGTGACATTGCAAAGGCCATTCAACTGCTCAATAACGGCAAGGTCATCCTAGTGGATACCTGCCGCATGAACGGTCGCCCGTTCGTCAACCTGGCAGGTGTCGGCTTCGACGGGGTGGTGGCAAAGCGCCTGCACGACAGCCCCGTGCGGGGATTTTGGGCCTACCTGCGCTATACGCTGGAAGAGGTATGGGCCTAC
This sequence comes from uncultured Saprospiraceae bacterium, assembly GCA_964508135.1. Lineage (GTDB taxonomy): Bacteria > Bacteroidota > Bacteroidia > Chitinophagales > Saprospiraceae > UBA6168. The sequence goes on along the minus strand of CAZDSU010000061.1, from coordinate 15,878 downwards.
AAGATGCAACAGTTTGATATTGAGGTAGATGGACAAAAAATAAGCCGCCGTTGCCTGTTGGTGGAAGTGGCCAATGCGCCCATTTACGGCTATGGTTTCAGCATCGTGCCACATGCCAATTTCAAGGACGGCCTACTGGAAGTGCTGGTGATAAAAGCCGCTCCCAAATGGCGCTACCTGCTCGAAAGCTGGCGCTTCCTCAACCGCTCGTTTCACAAAAGCGGTCTATCGGAGAGCTTCACTGGCCGGGAGGTTGTGATAACTCCTGCCATTCCGACCTGCTACCACCTCGATGGCGAGGGATTCGACCTGACGGGTGAAGCCCGTTTCACCATTGTTCCAAGCTCGCTGCGGGTGATGGTGCCGAAAGCTTTTGGGGAGATTTTGCATTGAACCAATCTCAAAACACAATTCCTGTTGATGTAGTCATCACTGGCATGCTAGCCATTGGTCTTCAAAGTCTATATTGGTTTTGAAGAAAACGCATTAAAAAAGCCCGGTTGATAAGACCGAGCCTAGGATAAGTTCAGGGTAAAATGTTTAAATTGAGTTCAATTGGTATTTTATTTCCTTTACGAAAACAACGGGTTGATTTTGGTTTTTTAGGATGAACTAAACAATGACGGATGGCAGTTTTTCGGGTGAATGTCCTTGCTTAATTCCCACACAAGTTGAGGCCATTTTAGAAGGAATCAAACAACGGATGTATGAAGCGTGTGGATGAATGGACGACAGAGCAGTTTCACTGAACGACAAACCAGTATTGAAAAAAAATGCCCGGTTTTTGGCCGGGCAAGATTGGTTCTCTTGGGGATAAACAGGACAGATTGCTACAAATGTCCTTTTTTATAGGGTTGATGTTGGTTTTTAGGGATGAAGCAAGCAAATCAGGATTGCGAGTTCAGTGTGTGGTTGTTATTTGCTCGATTCTACCGCAAGGTAATATCAGGCGCATCAATAGTCATAGGCCGATTGTACGAAACGACAGGTTGGATGAACGAAAGGATATTCCCAATGTAACAACAACCAATCACACCTCCAACGGCAAGGTGATCTCGGCCCGGGTACCGGTCGGGTTTTGTTGAAGGTCGGCCAGGTCAATTATCTTCACCTCATATTTGCCGGGATTGGATGCCCGGATGATTTCAAGCCTTTCCTTGACGATTTCCATTCCCCTGGATTTGTGGTTGCGACCTTGCTGCTCGTTCAGTTCAGCGCTTTTTGCCCTGCCCACGCCGTTGTCCTCCACGGAGCATTTCAGGCTACCGTTTTCCCGGTGAAAAGTGATGGAAATATGCCCCTGCTCTTTTTTGTGGAACAAGCCGTGCTTGATGGCATTTTCGACAAAAGGCTGGAGCAGCATCGGCGGGATTTCGGTACTGAACGTGTCCAAATCATTTCCCACCGTGATGGAGTACGTGAAAGGCTGGCTAAAACGGCGGGACTCTATTTTAAGGTAAAGCTCCAGCAACTCGATTTCGTTGTCGAGCGGGATGACGTTCACCCGGCTGTTTTCCAGAATGACCCGCATCAGCCTAGCAAACTGGTTGACGTACTCGATGGCGCCCCGGAGGTCTTGCTTGGTGATGAAGACGTTGACCGTTTGTAGGCTGTTGAACACGAAGTGGGGGTTCATCTGGGAGCGCAGGGCGGCCATTTTGTTCTCGGCGACGCGGGTGTTCAGTTCTGCCTTTTCACGGATCTGGGAGATGCGGTAGCGGATGAGGAGCCAAGCGATGGCCGCCAGCGCAATAACAACTGCGGCGATGAATTCCCATCTTGCCCAAAACGGTGCACGGATGGTAAGCTTTATTGCTTCAATAGGCTCACTCCAGACCCCATCACTGTTGGCACTTTGCAACCAAAATGTGTAATTTCTTGACCACAAATTGGAGTACCGGGAAAAGGCGGGTTCGCCTTTCTTGAGTTCTACCCAACTGTCGTCTTCACCTTCCAATTTGTAACGAAGCCTGTTGTTGGCTGGGTCGCTGTATTCAATCGCTACGAATTCAAAGGAGACTGTATTTTGGCCATAAGGTAGGCTAATATGATGTATTTGGGTGATGTTGGTAGCCCCTGTTTCTTCATCTCTCAAATCCACGGGATCTTCGTCGTTGATTTTAATGGCCGTGATTTTTACAACGGATTTGGTTTTAATTGAATCTACCCTACCTGCTGGAACGATAGTAATTCCATTGGCACCGCCGAACCAGAGTTCGCCATTGGGGCGCTTGGCACCTGCCATCAATTGAAATTCAGTTGACTGCGTCCCATCAGCAAGGCTGAATTGCCGAAATCTTCCATCCTTGCGCTGATAAACGGTTAGTCCCTTGGGTGTGCCCAGCCAGAGGTTTCCTTCATCATCGGCCAGCATGGCATGGATGTTTTTGTCGGGCAGGCCGTCTTTTTCGGTAAATATCGTATCCACTTGTAGGCTGTCGAGGCCTACTTTTATTAACCCAGAAAAAGACGATATCCATAGCGTTTTCCTGTCCAAGTCTTCATAAAAACCATTGATGAAGCCATCTGACTGAATTTTTTTTATTAAAAGCAGAGTGTCTTTCCTGAAGTTGAAAACATCAATCCCTACGCCATTTTGGCCGCTGAAAATCCTTCCAAAAGCATCTTCGTAAATGAGGACGTATAAATCATTGATGGCGGTGGCATTTTTGAGGAAGGTTTTGCCGTTTTTTTCCTTTACCATGAAAATTCCAGACCCATAGGTTGGAGCTAGAATAGTTGCACTGTTTTTTAATTGGCAAAGGCCAATAATGAACAAATCCGCTTTATTTTCTGGAAGCACCTGGTGAAAGACACCTAATTGTCTTGGGTTCATCCACGCCAGTCCTTTTTGGGTTCCTACCCAAATCCTTCCATCATTGTCCTGGAGTAGACTCGTGATCCAATCATCTGGCAACGAGTTGGGCATCCCAGGCTTATGCCGGAATTGTTTCAAAATTTGCCCTTTGGCATTTAGCATAAATAGGCCGTTGGTGCTTGAGCCATGCCAAAAGTTGCCATCCTTATCCCAAAGACTTGTCCAATAAGCATAGGTAGTGTTGCCATTATTATCCGGTTTTTTAGGGATTGACTGGAACTTGGTTTTATGAAAATTCGCATAAATCAACCCGCTACCCATGAACGAAACCCATAGGGTTTCATCTTTGTCAAGGTAAATATCAAAGACATCATCAGTGGCAACTTGAAGGCCATTTATCGTGCGGATTTCAATAGGAGAGAACACCTCTTTACCTTTATCAAAGACAAACAGCCCCTTGCTTAACGACCAGACAATGAGGAATTGCTTGCCCAAGGGTTCGATGAAACAACGTCCGACATCCAGTCCACCCATGATTCGCCAATCGCCCGTTTTGGGGTTCCAGGCGACCAAGCCTTTGTCTGTACTTAGCCAGGTGAGTGTGCCATTATCAGGCACTATGTCTTCAATGAAAAAAGGTGCAGATTGCCCTATGCTTACCTTGAACCATGCCTTTTGTTGCTTCAATTTCCCATGGTCTATCACCCAATAGGAAGAACGGGTATTTCGGATATTTCCCATTCTGTAAACTGCCCGAACACTACCATCAGCCAAGGTGTCCGCCCGATGAAATGAGTTGTCACTGTTGGCAATAATGGTATATTCGTCAGGTTGATAAATATTTAGCCGAACGATGGCTGAATCTGCGGTGATCCAAAGAAAACTGTCTTTTTCCAAGAAAAACGCCCGGTAGTCTGTCTTCACAACTACACTGTCCTTGTCCTTGACTTGAATATGCCGGAAGTTGTCGGTCTTTCTGTTGTAGCAATGAATCGCCTCCTCCGTGGCAAACCATAGGTTCTTTTGCCGGTCTTCAAAAAAACTGCTTTGGATGTTATCATCTGTAAAAAGCGAAGTAGAATCGGCCTGGTCGGAGCTGTAATGCTTCACCCTAGTTCCATCAAAACGGTTCAGCCCTGCAGTAGAGCTTATCCAAACGAAGCCTTCGGAGTCGTGGTAAACGAAGTAGTTGAAGCTGGGGGCGTAGTTGGGTAAGTTGATTGGGCTTTGAAACCATAGCGTGGTAGGTTCCTGTAAGTACGAAACTATGGGTAAAAACAACATCAAAATGAAGTATGCTGCTTTCAATTGTATTTTCTTGTTTTATCCAAGCTTCTGTCGGCTGTGAGAGTTGCCTGAATCCTGATAATGATTGATTCAATAGCTCGGCTGGTAAAAGCCCGTTGTAGAATAGTTAACGCCCCCATACCCCGGAGATGTGTCTGTTGGTTGGTCTGGTAATTTCGGCGAGGTATTGGGAGGGGGAATAGGGTGCTCAAGGAATGACTTGGGAGGGGCATAAAAATATTCGCCTCCCAATAGCTTGACGACATTGGAAAAACTCCGTCGCTTGCTTGAACCTTGGGCGTTCCAGTTTTGCATTTGTCGGCCAGAAATATGCTGACCAACAATGGGGTCAATTCCAGTCACTCCCTGCTTCAAATGATTTGGAGAAATAAATAACTTATTATTGCACCAGCCTGCCTGAATTTGCTCGAATTGCTGCTCAATACTGCTTTGGCAGCACATGAACAGAAGCCCGACGTCTTTCTTTGGTTGGTCGCTCAAATCATCATTTCTTTTGTTTTTAGTATAGTCATAAGTTATGCCCCTTCTGACGATGCGTCCAATATTTGTCTTTGGCTCTTTTTCAAAAAAGTCTCTTTCATTCCTTGGGTTGGTTTTCCTGATGTGAGCATGAAAGGGGCAGGAGCGTCCATCTACATCGTTTTTAAAATCGAAGTCGTTGCCCAGGAAATCATCTGCCTGCTCGCTTAATAGGGGTTTTCCATTTTTAAAGCGGCCGATTACTTGCGCTTCTACTAATTCTTGGCTTATTTTTAAGCCATCAGCCAGCCGCTTGACTTGGCGATTAAAAGACCAAATATTTTGCTCAAGTTTCCTAAACACCAAATAACTTCCTAAAGAATTGGCATCCAATACCATCTGCGGATCTTCTTTTGAGAAGTTGCCTTCTTTATCAAGAAATTCAGGGTTGCTAATGCCATCCAAAAAACCGAAATGTTCAACGACTCTCACTCTACTGTTTGGTTTTTCACCTTGTTTTAATCGGGGAAGTGTCTCACCTTTTTCAGTGTACAAATATTCTCCTGCCTTAGACATACTCAGGTCTTCAATAATTGCTTTAAAGCGTTGCTCAATCTCGTTAATATCATCGTTGGCTATCAGTATCATTGTATCCAAATCCTTCTGATAGTTTTCTTCCCAATAGCCAGATGGTACGTCAGAGAGCTTGCTGTTTACCCTGCCGTGCTTCATGCCTACAAGGAATGATGGGTCTTGGGGCATATCTTCGGTTGTGAACCCAAGCTTGCCATATCCTTTTGCAGAAAGGAAAAAGCAAGTTAGTGTTCCTTTGTCCAAAGGCGATTCGGTCCGAAACACTGCTTTTTGCTCTTGTTGCCTTTGGGCTGAAGTTACGTTTTGAGAAAATTGCTTGACCCAATCTTGTACGATTACAGGTTTTCCAGGCGTAAACTGGATGAAAATGCACCACGCATGTTCTCTCCCATGAGGCTTCAGAATATTGGCTTGTATATTCTTTAGGTCGTTTATTGAAATCTTTGCCTTCATTTTTTTATAATTATGATTGAGTCCAAATGCCTGATTTGACAATTGAACATCCATGCAAATACTAAACTATACTCCTTGACATTTCCAGCCACAGGGGGCAATCGCAATGAAACTTCGAGGCCAACCTTATGGAACAATAGGTGTGGGGTCCAAAAGCAGTTGTCCACCTGTCTTGTTTAGTGGGGGACACCCTACTGCGAGTATGTTTTCATGCGCCTCCAACCATTCGGTAGCAGTTTCTACACTATTTACTACCGCAATTTTTTTTACCCCAATAAGGGCAAATAATTTCACACTTTTAATGGTCACTTGAATTAATTGAACACCGATAGCTCCTTGGTTCATCACGTTAAGAATGTCTTGCAGGTGAAAATAGGGTGCATTCATGTCATTCTTAATTGGAGTGACATAAGTGACTTTTGAAATAGTTGTGTATGCCATGACTTTTAAGATTTTAGGTGAATAATTATATCCCAAAGCAACGAATTGCCGCTTCAATGCTAATGTAAAATCCCCCTCCCCACAACACCCACTCCACGAATCCCCTCTCTCAATTCACGAAACGCCCTTTTCAATGTACCAAGCCCTAGCGCCCAATCAGCTACAACCTCGCCAGCCGCTCCAGCAGATCATCCTTTTTTTGCTTCGAAACGTCGGCCCGGGTGCCGTTCGTCATGACCACATACCCCCCGTCGTGCCGCACAAACTCCTTCACGTGGTTCAAATTGATGATGGACGACCGATGCACCCGCATGAAATCATGCTCCTCCAAACCCTCGTAATTCTTGATGTTCTTGGAGATGGTCAGGCTCTGCCTGTTTTCGATGATGAACTTGCAATAATTCTGTTCTGCTTCAATCATGATGACATCCAGCATGTTGACGTAAATCAGCCCATTGAAAGTGGGCAGGGCAATCCGGTTGTGCTGGCGCATTTTGGGGCTGTCCTGGTTTTGGTTCAACAAATTGACCAATACGTTGAACTGCTCCACCGTCCTTTTTTCTTTCAGCTTCTGCTCCACTTTCGCAAGTGCCTCCTCCAATTCCGTGGGGTCCACCGGTTTCAACAGGAAGTCGAGGGCACTGAGCTTGATGGCATTGAGCGCATACTGGTTGTGCGCCGTGACAAAAATCAGCTCAAAATCAACAGCCGGTAGGCGCCGCAGCAGTTCAAACCCCGTCATCCCCGGCATCTCGATATCCAACAACAAAACATCAGGCTTTTGCTTCAAAATGGCCTCCATTCCTTCAAAGGGGTCGGAGTAAGCCCCAACCACCGAAACAGCCGGGCAAAAAATACTAATCATGGAAGAAATGAACTGTAAATTGTCTGGTTCATCGTCAATCAACATAGCTTTAATCATAGGGGGGTAGCATTAATTTTCGTTGTGAAAGCAAAGAAATGAAATCGGACAGTTATTTTCATGAAAATTCGTGTTGTGGCACGTTTTGGACAATTTTTTTGTGAAACACATCAATTCCTGACAATTCTTTATCTTCGTATCCACTAAACCACCAAACAAAGCCCCTATGAGAAAACGATGGACACTCCAGCCCGCCGACGAGGCAGTTGTCAGCCACCTCCAGCAAGTCCTTAAAATCCAACCCGTCTTTTGCCGTTTGCTGGCGCAAAGGGGCATCACCACTTTCGATGAGGCAAGGACATTCTTCCGACCCGAATGGTCGCAACTCCACGACCCATTTTTGATGAAAGACATGGACGCCGCCGTAATGCGATTACAGCAAGCGCTCCAAAACAAGGAACGAATTCTACTTTACGGCGACTACGACGTGGATGGCACCACCTCCGTCGCCCTAATGCACGACTTCCTCTCCAAACGCCACCAACACTTCAGCTTCTACATCCCCGACCGCTACCGGGAGGGCTACGGCGTGAGCATGACGGGCATTGACCACGCCATTGCCAACGGCACCAAACTCGTCATCGCCATGGACTGCGGCGTGAACGCCAGGGAGCAAGTGGCATGGGCAAAGGCACACGGCATTGACTTTATCATCTGCGACCACCACCTGCCCGATGGACCCCTCCCGGATGCCATCGCAGTGCTCGACCCCATGCGGCCCGACTGCCCCTACTCTTTCAAGGGCTTGAGTGGCTGCGGCGTGGCATTCAAGCTGGCACAGGCTTTTTTGCAAAAAAACAAGCTGCCCGACACCGAACTGCACCCCCTGCTCGACCTGCTCGCCCTCAGCATCGCCGCCGACATCGTGCCGATGGTTGGGGAGAACCGGGTGCTCGCCCACCTCGGCCTCCAATGCATCAATCGAGCAAAAAGGCCGGGCATCTCAGCCCTCATCGAACTCAGCGGCAGGCAGTTCCCGCTCTCCACCAGCGACGTGGTGTTCGGCCTAGCGCCGCTCATCAACGCCGCTGGCCGCCTCGCCGATGCCGACCAAGCCGTTAAGCTGCTAGTCTCCACTGACAAAACGGAGGCTGCCGACATCGCCCAGGTGCTGCTGCGCCGCAACCAGCTCCGCAAAGAACACGACCAACAGATTCAGGACGAGGCCATTCGCCGCTTCGAAGCAACGCCCGGCTGGGAAGCCCTGCGGAGCCTCGTGCTGTACCAGCCAGAATGGCACAAGGGCGTCATTGGCATCGCCGCTGCCCGCATGGTCGAGCGGTTCCATCGGCCCGCCATTCTCCTCACTGAGTCGAACGGGATGGCCGTCGGCTCGGCACGCACCGTGCCGGGGTTCAATGTTTACAAGGCCATCAAATCATGCGGCGACCTGCTCACCAACTTCGGCGGCCACGACCACGCCGCTGGGCTTACCATGCCCCTCGATGCCGTGCCGGAGTTTCAGCAGCGGTTCGAAGCGGCGGTGCGGGGCAGCATCACGGCGGAACAACAAGTGCCGGAAACGCTGGTATCCGCCGTGCTGGATTTGAAGGAAATCACGCCAGGGTTTTGGCGGATATTGAAGCAGTTTGCCCCGTTTGGCCCCGGCAACCGCAGCCCGGTTTTTGTGTCAAAAAACGTGGTGGACACCGGTCATTCCCGCCTGCTGAAAGGCAACCACCTGCGGCTTTCGTTGCGGCAGGATGGAACACCCCCCGCCACGGGCATGGCCTTCGGGATGGGTGAACATTTCACTCGGATTACCTCTAAGCGACCGTTCCATGTTGCGTACAAAATTGAGGAAGAGCAATGGCAGGGAAAGGCTTACCTGCGCTTGATGGTGAAGGATTTTTGGTTGTGAGGGGGTCAGGTGCTCTGGCAAGCCCTCATTTTTTCAACATCGCTAAAGTTGCCCTCAAATTAATCATGCGGAGCAGGAACGCCAGCAGCAGCCCGACCGCAATACCGACGCCGAATTTTAGCAGCCAGTCAAAACCGGGGAGGCGGTACAGCGCCCAATTTGCGAAGCAAACCAACAAAACGAAGGCCGCTATTTTCAAAAATTGTCGAAGCTCCAATGACAGCCGCAGTTCTTTTTTTGCCAAAAACATCATCGCCACTAGCACAATGGTTTGGGTAAAAAATGCCGACATACCCGCACCGACCGCCTTCCACTGCGGGATGAGCAGCAGGTTCAGCGCCAGGTTCACCACGATTCCAACGAGGAACAGGCCGTTCATTTTGCGCAGGCTGTCGTTGGCGGTGAGCAGGGTCGAGTAGATGAAAATGCCACTGAACGGCACGAGCGTCAGGATGATGGGAGCCAGCACCTCACCGTAGTAGCCCGTTCCGTTTTGCGGGTAAATCCACAACATCAGTTCTGTGCGAAAGAAAAAACACGACACTGCAAACGTCACCGTGCCGGCCCAGATGAGTTGGAGGGCGAAGCGGAGGAGATTGAGGGTTTGAGGGTTTGAGGACTTGAGAGTTTGAGGGGTTGAGGGGTTGAGGGGTTGAGGGAACGAGACGGTTTTTTCCTGCTGGCGCAATTGGCTGGAAAACATGGGCAGTAGGAGTCCAGCGAAGAGGTAGCCGACCATGTTGAAGGCATCGAGGATGCGGTAGGCGGCGGCATAGACCCCAGCCTCGTGGCGTCCGTCGGGCAGCAGCCATTCGAGCAGCACGATGTCGAAGCGGGTGTAGGCCGTCATGAGAAAAACGGCGAGGGCGTAGGGGGCGGATGCTTTCAGGATGACCAGCATCTGCGGCCAGTTCAGCCGGAATCGGAGGGGCTGGTGGAGGTGTTTTTTTACAATCAAAAATGCCGTGAGCGCCGTGAGTGCCCAGGTCAGGTTTTGGGCGTGGATGAACCACTCGATTCTGAATTTGTCATCCCCGTTAGGGGAACTCCAGAATGGGGACCACAACAGCACCGAGCAAGCGCCAATCAGCAGCAGTTTGTCGAGCGTGGACACGAGGCTGTCCGTGCGGTACATGCCCAGCCCGCTGATGTTGGAGCGCAGGAAGGCCACCATCGAGATGAAAACATGGTTGAGGGCAATGAAGAAAATCAGGTGGAAAATGGCTGGCTCGAAACCACGCACGAGTGCCGCCACAAACACCAACACGAAGTACATCACCGTGAGCAATGTCTTGACAACCAGTATGTTGGGGAAATATTTGCCGATGAGCTGCGGGTGCCGGGCGATAGTTCGGTTGTTGAAATAATGGATACCGAAGTCGTTGACCATGAACAGCAGGAACGTAAAACTGAACAGCGTGGCGTACAGCCCGTACTGCTCCGGTCCGACCCGCTCCTGCACCGTCCGCTCGATGCCGAAGACGTAGAACGGCTTGATGAGCACGTTCACGAGGACAAGGAAGGCGGCGTTGAGGAGGAATTCTCGGTTCACTGTTCAATTTTTGCTGGCATCCAGAAGTGGAGCGGCAAAGATTGCACAGATTAATCTTTTTATTCCAATTTCATCGCCAGCTTCTCAATGCTGCTGCGCCCGTTGTATCACATCATCGGCACTGCTCTGTCGGCCGCCCTTGCCTTTCATGTGCTGGTTGCCGAATTTGTAGCTCGCCTGAAAATTATAGACTGGAGCATCCCATTTGCTTACTACAGTGAAGTCCATGTTGGAATACTGCACACTGCCGTGGTAAAAGCGATTGATCGGGTTTTCAACGCCGAGGCTCAGTTTCAACTTGTTGTCGAGGAACTTCCGACTGATGCCGATGTCCGTACCAAAGAGCCATGAGGAGTTGATGATGCCCTCCAACGGGCCGCTGTTCCACCACCCGGAAACCTCCACGTCTATTTTGAAGGGCAGTGTAAAATTGGCTTGCATGAACGCCGTGTAGTCCCATTTCTCCCTATCAAACTGCTCTCCGAGAAATGGCGAATCGTACTGCCCGTGGTTGGCGATGAAGCCGCCGTAGCCGGATACTTTCGGGATGAAATCAAGGGGAAAAAACATACTGATGTTCAGCACTTTGAAAGCATCGAGGTTGACGTTCGTGAGAAAGGTCTCGCCCGTGGCGTCGTCCTGCTGGGTGACCTCCACCATGGCATCGTTGGTGTATTTGTATTCAACGTTGAAAAATGGCTGGCTCTCGTAAGTCAGGCTGAACTTGGCGCTGTGCGTGAGCGAGGGCAGCAGCCGGGGATTGCCCTGTTCAGAGGTGTAGGGGTCTAGGAAATAGACAAAGGGATTCAGGTCGCCGTAGTGCGGGCGGTCAATGCGGTAGCTGTAAGCGAGTGCGGTGCCGATTTTTTTGGTGATTTCACGGCTGAAGCTGGCGCTGGGGAACAGCTTGCCAATATGCCGCTCCTGCGAGGAGTCGAGCGTGACGGAGTAGCCGTTCGATTGGCTGTCCTCGTAGCGTAGGCCGAACGTACCTGCCCATTTGCCCTGCTTCCAGTCCAGCTTACCGTAGCCCGCCCAAATGGTTTCCTCGAAAAGATAGTGGTTGCTTTGGAGCAAATTCGGCACGAAGACGCCCGTCGAGTCCTCGTCGAAGGAGCGTAGGTCGTTGTCGAGGTCGGCATCGCTGTACCGGCCACCGAATTGCAAGCTTACCTCCTTCGAGAACGGGTATTTGTAGTCAATGCTGGAGGTGAAGATGTCCGTATGGCCGGGCTGCTCGTACTTCTGCCCGGGGAAGTCGAGGCTGGAGTTGACCTCACGGGGCTGGAGCAGGTTGGTGCCATCGGAATTGATGCGGACGAGGTTCACGTCGAAGTCCAGTTTTTGCCCCATCGTATCAATCTCGAAAGTGTAGTAGGGGTTGAAGCTGGCCATGTTCCAATTGGACACGACTCGGTTGTCGGTGAGGAGTTTCAGGTCGGCGTCGCTGGATTGGGCGAAGTCCACATCGGTGATGTTTTTGATAAAATAGTCCTTTTTGTTGCCCGTCAGGCGGGAAGAGAAGCCGATGCGGTGGCGTTCGGTCACGTCCCAGTCAAGCGCCAGGTTGCCTTCCAGAAAGTTGCTGGGATTAGGGTTGATGCTCTGTTGGGTATAGACATCGTCGCCCACTTGGCGCACCAAATCCAGCTCTTCGAACCAAGCATTGCGGCCCATGCTCGCACTGCCACTGATGTTGAGGTTGCCCTGGTAGTGGCTGAGGCTGAGGCCATTGCGGTAGCGCCAATTGTGGCCCTTCCCTACCCCGGCGGACACCGTGCCATTCGTGCCAAACAAGCTGTTTTTCTTCGTAATGATGTTGATGATTGGCCCGGTGCCCTCCGCCTCGAACTCGGCGCCCGGCTGGTGGATGACCTCCACCCGCTTGATATTGTCACCGGGAAGGTCTTTCAGCAGCGCCTCCACGTCCATGTACTTGGTCGTTTTGCCGTTGATGAGAATGGTGACGTTCGACTGCCCGGCCATGCGCAACTTGTCACCCACGACGAGTACGCCCGGCACTCTTTTCATCACATCCAGCAGGTTCATGTTCATGCTGGCAATGTTGTTTTCCACGTTGACGATGAGACGGTCGGCACGTTGTTCGAGGAGGGGCGCTTTGGCGGTCACGTTCACGGTGGCGAGGGTCAGGGCATCGTCGGCGAGGCTGAGCTTGAAGTCCTTGCGGTTGTCGGCGGGCAGGTTGATGTCGCCCACCCGCTCGTCGAGGTAGCCAAGCATGTTCACGTCGAGGAAATATTGGCCATCGGGAATGTTCTTCAGTAAAAACTTGCCAGCCGCATCAGAAGATTCGGCACCGACAACCGTGCTGTCAGCATGTCGGTACAAGGCCACGGTGGCGTAGAAAATGCCGTCGCCCTTGCTGTTGGTGATGGTTCCGGTGATTTGGTTTTGGGAAAAAACGGGTTGGAAAAAGCCAAAAAGTGCCAAGCAAAAGCCAAGCGCCTTGGGGAACAGTTGGGTCTTCATGTAATAGTTTTGAATTTGATTAACAAGTCGGGTACAAGAAACATGACCGCACTGCGTTTACAAGCGGTTGAAAAAAGATGCAGAAAAAAGGTCGCTACCCCCATTCTGGTTCCTAAAAAGTACACCGACAAATGACTCGGCGTTCAACCAAAATGCGGTCGCATTTAATTTTGGGACAGAAAAAACAAGACGTCCCAATCGTCAACGACCTATATTTGCGCCTTCAAACTGGCGACCCAGCAGCCAACAACGCAGGGCGGAGCAGCTGAATCCCGTTAGCAATCGGCAAAACTTGAAATTGGAAATTGGAAATTGAGAAATTGGGGCATCCACAAAAATGGCAGCCCGGAATAGCTCGGTTTTGAGTTTCCAATGAATTTAAACCATTTTCATCAATGAAAAAAGTAAGCATTTCTCTTCTCGCAGGTATCTTCATGCTTGCCTTTGGGACTTCTTCACTTCTTGCACAAACACTTACTTCAAAACCTATGACAAGTACTTCCTATGCCCCCCCAGTAGCACCAAACGCTGCCAACCCCAAGGTTTTCTTCGACATCAGCATCGGCGACCAACCAGCCGGACGCATTGTTTTTGAACTCTTCGCCGACGCCGCCCCCAAGACTGCCGAGAACTTCCGGGCACTCTGCACGGGCGAGAAGGGCATGGGCACCAAAGGGAAACCGTTGCACTTCAAGGGCAGCAGCTTCCACCGTGTCATCACCGAGTTCATGTGCCAGGGCGGTGACTTCACCAACGGCAACGGCACGGGCGGCGAGAGCATCTACGGTTCCAAGTTCGCCGATGAAACCTTCGCAGGCAAGGCGGGCGTACACCCCGGCCCAGGCATCCTGAGCATGGCCAACGCAGGCCCGAACACCAACGGCTCGCAGTTCTTCATCTGCACCGTGCCGACGCCTTGGCTCAACGGCAAGCACGTCGTGTTCGGTCAGGTCATCGAAGGCTACGATGTGGTGCAGAAAATGGAAGCCGTCGGCAGCCGCAGCGGTGCTACCTCACAGAAGGTGGTGGTTGCGGATAGCGGCCAACTGTAATATTTTAGGCATTTCGTCAAATAAGCGGGCTTCCAAGATTGCTGCCCGCTTATTTTTTTGATTAATCACGATATTTGCCAACCCCTGAATCAACCATATCACCAACTATCATTCATTCTATTCCTTATCATTTAAAATCCAATTGCTAATGAAACTTTCAAAATTCTCCGCCCTCATGGCGCTCCTGTTGCTCGCCATGAACAGCCTAACGGCACAGCGTTTTTTGGAGCCATCTGAGACATTCTCACCCAAAAAAGTCAGCTACCTCACCATGATGGATGGCAGTGTAAAAGAAGTTTTCCTGAAAAGCATCAAACGGGAAAAAGGCCTTATCGAAGAGCTAAAAGTAGAGGACGCAGTCGGCAACAAATCGAAGATAAAGCCAAAAGACATCAAGTTCATGTACCTCCCACAAAGTGGTTTTGACAAGTTTTCCAAGGATATGGACTTCATCCACGACGTGCAAAAATGGGACAACAAAGAGATTGACCAAAGCAAAGTGGCCGATGGCTATATCTATTTCGAGCAAGCCGAAGTACAGGTGAAAAAGGAGAAGCTCACGCTGATGATGCAGCTCCTGAACCCATCATTTTCTAGCAAAATAAAGGTGTACCACGACCCCTACGCCACTGAGTCCGCATCAGTAGGCATCGGTGGTTTCACACTGGCGGGTGGCGACGACAAATCCTACTACGTCTCAGTGCGGGACCAAACAGCCTTCAAATTGATGAAGAAAAACTACGAAGAGGACTTCATGAAGGTCTTCGGCTTTTGCTCCCCGCTCAAGAACAAGTTCGAGAAAATCAACTGGTCACAGTTCGATGAGCATGTGTATGAGCATAACCAGAATTGCGAGTGAGCTGACTGGCACATAAAAACAAAAAAGGGGCGCTGCGATGCAGCGGCCCTTTTTTGTTTTTGGGTGGGGGTTAGGGCTTTTTGTGTTTTTTTCTGAGTTTGGAGTTGGGGAGGGTTATTTTGGAGGGTTGGGCTTGGGTAAATGCAAGGCTTTTCGTTACGCTAATAGTGTTTGGGTGTTCATTGCCCAGTTTTTTTATCCAAATATCATAGGCTTTTTGATAATAATGTAATGCTTGCTGCCATTGCCCCAAGTCACGAAATATCCAAGCAAGGTGATTATAATGAATAGCTACATTTAAAGACCCTTCACCAAAACTTTTGAAGTCACTGGCCAAGGCTGACTCCAACAATTCACGTGCTTTTTCTAGGTCTCCCAAGTCAATATAAACATTAGAAAGGTTACTTTGGTAAATGGCTATTTGAGGATGACCCTCATCAAAGTTTTTAATATCGCTGTCCAAGGCCGCCTCCAATAGGTCACGAGCTTTCTGTGGCTCATTCAAATCTTTGTAAACAAGTGCAAGGTTACTTTGGCGAATGGAAACAGTTGGGTGGCCTTCTACAAAATTTTTAAGGCTGTTGGCCAAAGCTGCTTCTGACAGATAACGAGCTTTTTCTAGCTCTCCCAAATGTCGGTAAACAGTAGCAAGATTGCTTTGGACAATGGCAACAGTGGGGTTATCTTCATCAAAATTTTTGAGGTCGTTGTATAATGCATTCTCCAATAGTTCACGAGCCAAATGTGGCTCTCCCAATTCTTTGTAAACAGTAGCAAGATTACATTGGTAAATGGACACAATTGGATGTCCCTTCTCAAAGTTGTTAAGAGGCTGTTTTAAAACCTATTATTGCCTATTCATCATTATCCTAATTGATGCAATATACACCATACTTTGGCTATGTTTTGAACAAAACTCGTAGTCTTTGCTCAATCGTCTGGAATGATTAAACCAACCAAATGTTCTTTCAACCACCCAGCGCCTTGGCAATAGAACAAACCCTACCATTTCAACAGGGTGCGGCTCCAATTTGATGTACTTTTAAAGTCCATTTTTATCGACATATTT
>CAZDSU010000060.1:0-42032 GCA_964508135.1 uncultured Saprospiraceae bacterium | reverse complement strand
GTCCATTGTAGATAAGTGTGGAAAGCTGTTTGCAAAGCCAGGCAAGGAGATTAAGTTGGCGTGAGTAAAGTTGTTGTAACTTATTGAGAATCAACATCTTGTTCAATAACTTGCTTGCAAAACCCCTCCTTGCTTGAACCTCAAAAATCCACTTGGTTCGCCAATGTTTTTGGCCATGACTTTTGAAAACCCTTGTGCTTGTTGATGTCTCAAACTTTCAAAATAAGATTCAGGGACCAGGCATTTTTTCTTACAAGAAAATGCCTTGTTTTTCTTCCATGAAAAATAGACCTTTTGCACGGTGTATTGGAAACATTTAGCTCATTATCAGCAAGTTACAACAGATTTACTTACGCCAAATTAAGCAATATATAGGCTATTTGTCAAAGAACGAGGACAGGATGCAGTATGCTGATTTTAGGGCCAAGAAACTGGTGTGCGGCAGTGGAATCATTGAGTCCGGCATTCGCAGAGTCATCAACTTGAGGTTTAAAAACGCTTCCGCTTTTTGGAAGCAGGAGAACGTGGAATGCCTTTATTTCCTCAGGGGAATCCTGCTTTCGTTTCGGTGGAAAATCATGATGAACAACTTTGTCGCTGCATCATAAAAGAGGGACAAAACGCTGCTGCACCCTGGGTCAAGAATCAAATTGCCAGACCTCCGGCTCCGCCCATTTCACCGCTGGTGTAGGGTCTTCTCCCACAACGCTGGTTCAACGTCTCCATCCTTGAACCGGATATTCGCCTGTCCCTGACAGGTGTAAGTTTGCCAAACTGCTTATTTTCATCGGAGTCGAAAAGATTTTCGGAACAAATCGAGAGACGCTTGTTCCAACGCCGATTTGCCAATGCAACCCGCCCAGTTTACCATCCCGGCACAATGTTCAGCCCGAACGAGCCGTGCGTGTTCTTCAGCAGCGGCCAAGCGTAGTATGGCTCTAAAACCAACACACCAAACAGGTTGATGCGCAACGACACGCCCGCACTGAACAATGGGTCGAGGTTGAACTCCCTCAGTCTGTCGTCCTTCGGTTTTTCGAAAACGTCCCATGCGTAGCCGCCATCGGTGAAGAAGGCAAGCTCGGTAAACAAGGCCCTGCTTTTTATCAGCGCCAACTGTTCGGGGCCAGTGAACGGGATGCGTATTTCGGCGTTGGCGAGCAGCATCTTGCTGCCGTAGAGGTCATCCACGGAGCGGCCATTTTGTTCCAAAATTTCATAAGAACTGCTGTACTCATAACCCCGCATGTACCACGGATACCCGAGGTAAAGGTTATAAAAAGCATTTTCGTCGGGGCCGTAACGACCGTAGTGCATGGCCCGTACGGCAAGGGTGAAGGGCTTCACGAAGAAGTATTTCCGAACATCAGCGGTGACGTTGTACAAGTTGACGTCACCAAAATAGCGCTCGCCACTCAGTCGAAAACGGTAACCCTTCGAGGGAGAGGCCATGCCAAAATAGGAGTTGTCGCCGACGATGCCCAACGCCACCGTACCGAGCTTACCCTTGAAAAGGTTCACGCCCGCCTCCTGCTCGCTGATTTTTTCCCGGTCTTGGTAAACGAGGTTGCCAATGCCGTCGTAGTAGAGGTCATTGCGGTCAATGCGGTTGTTGTAAAAGGCAAACGAACCGCTTCCCTCGATGCGCAACGTTTTGGAAAACGGGTACTCACCGAACAGGCTCAGCTTGTTTTCGAACGTCCTGATTTGGTCAAAAACATAGTGGTCGAACAGGAGGTCTGGCGAGTCGTCAATCGGTAGCGTGTCCAGGCCAACGTATCCATACTGCCCGCTTTGGTAGGGCAGGTGCGACAGCCCGACACCCCAACCGAAGCGGTGCCTGCGGTTGAAATAGGCCGTGGAAAGTCCTGCATCAATGATTTCACCATTCAGAAATGCGCTGGCATACACTTGGTGGTCGCCAAGGATGTCACCAAAAATGAAGTCCACGCCTCCGCCGATGCCAGACACGGGGCCGCCGTAGGTGTTGCCGATGCCCACGCCGATGCCGCCACCGCCAGCGATGTAATCCAGCTTGAAATTGGATTTGAACGGAACGCCCCGCATGACGGAATCGGGCAGTGAAGGCAGCTTGTTCAACTGCGCCAAGTTGTTGCTGACGAATTCTGGTGCCATGCGGTTGAGCTTCGGCAATTGGGCGGGCGTCATGTCCACGGCACCCGGTGCCACTTCCCGGTTGATGAAGTCGTCCGATTTTGCTCGGTAAATTTTATAGCCGCCATTGATGTAATGCGTGAAAATGATGCGGTCACGGGTCTCCTTCGTCGAGGCCGAAAGTGCCGGAGCGTATGGGGTGATGCCGCTGATGCCCGTCAGAAAATCCGTCAATTGCAGCAGCTTGCCCGAGGCGGGTTCGTAGCGGTAGAGGTTGCGAAAACCGTCCCGGTCGCTGAGGAAAAGGATATTGCCTTCGTTGTCCCAAACGGGGTTGAGGTTGTCGGCGCCGTAGAAAAAATCGGTGACCGTGGTAATGCCCGTGGCTATGTTGCGGATGGCGAGATTGAACGTCCATTTGGCCGCCCCTTTTTCAAAGGCCAACTGGTCGGTGGAAAAGACCAACTGGCTGCCGTCCGCCGACCAAGCGGGCTGCATCTCGGCATAGCGGTCGTTGGTCAACCGCTCCACTTTCTTGCTGGACAATTGGATTAGGAAGAGGTCAACCTGACCGTTCACCAGCCCGGCCACCACGATGCTCCTTCCGTCCGGCGACCATGCGGGGTTGCCGAAGGAGGGCACACCGGGAATGTCGAAAGTCTCCTTGGTTTTTCCGTTCAAGTCCTTGATAACCAGCACGTTGTTGCCCTTGCTGACTGCCACGAAGGCGATATCACGGCTGTCGGGAGACCAAGTACCAGCGCTCTCGATGAAGCTGAGGTCGTCAAGGTGGCTTTCCCTCGTGCTGCTGTGGATTTTGCGGAGCACCTTGCCAGTAACGGCGTCGGCGATGAAAAGGTCAATGCCGAAAATGTCCTTTTCCGAAAGGAAGGCGACATATTTTCCGTTGGGACTCAGCACGGGTGCGATGTTCAACCTGCCCTGTTTTGGGCCGTCCTTGCCGATGAGCAGGCGACCCACGAAGCGCTCTTTTTTGTCGCCCAGGTATTGGCCGAAATGTTCTTTGATGCTGTCCACCCAAAGTTTGGAAAGTTCTTTTTCCTTCATGCCCAGCACCTTCACGCAGGCCACTTCGAAGCCTTCCCGTGCAGTCGTCATGAACAGCGGCTGGATGATGTCGTCGCCCTTCAATCCGGTCACGAAAGCCCAGAAGGTTTGCCCCCAGCGGTAGGGGAAAAATCGTGGGTTGTCGAGGTCACGGAGCCGAGGTACTTTGTCGTTGAGCACGGCGTCCCGCATCCAGAGAGCGGTGTTGGCGTCCGTCCTCCCGATGGACAGGTACTCGGCCAGTCCCTCCACCATCCAAAGCGGCAGGTTGCCGATGTTGCGCAGCGATGTACTGTCGCCATTGATGACCATGTTGTATTGGAAGGCGTGTACGAGTTCGTGCCCCAGCACGTGCTTCGTCTGCTCGTTCGACATAGCGATGGGCAGCACGACCCGGTTTTTCAGCGCCTCCGTCACGCCACCCGTTCCCATGCTGATTTCCCCGCCGATGGTGTTCGTTTGCTGAAAGTCCGCATGATCGTTGTAAAGAATCAGCGGGTTGCGCTGTGCGAAGGTGTCGGCCAGCACCGCTTGGTGCAAGGTGTACCAATGTTCGACTTGATTGGCCAATGCTTGCTCCAGTTCCGGGTTGTTGAGGTATTGGTAAATCTCGAAATGCGGGGTTTGCAGTACCTTGAAATCGTAGTTTTCGTACTTGGGCTTGTTCCTCCCAAAATACTGTGCGGTGGCAGGGCTTGCCCAAAAGAGAAGTACTGCAAAAGCGGCTAGGATGGCAATTATTCTACGCATAGTTGACAAGTGATTTGGTCAGGTAGTTTCTTTCCGTATAGGCTACTCAAGTTTTAAGGTTCAATTTGTCTTTATGTTCAAAATGCAACAATGAGGTTCATCAACTTGACAGTTAACATACCACATTGCCCCTCATTTGGATTTCTAAAATGGGTTAAGGTTTTGATAAAAAATGTTGTGGTTCGCCAAACTTGTTCAGGAGGCCGCTTTGACAAACCAGCTTTGGCATTTTGCTGGAATAAAATACCTTTACCCAAAACAATCAATTCATGCGAACACTACTATCCATCGGGTTTTTGGCTATCATGGCCACCTTGTTTTCCTGCCAGCCAAATACGACAAAAGAAGCGGCTGAAAATGCCCCCACTGCAACGCCAAAGTTTACCCTCACGGCGATTGACACTTTTCATTTCAACAACTTCGTGGACTGCAACATGGCCGAGGCGTGGATTGGCGACACGTTTCGCATTTTCCCCGGAAAATATGGCGAAGACCCGGTCTGGGGAGGCCCTTCCCGTGAGTTGAAATTTGCCAATGGCCAACATGCCGACGAGGCGTTCAGCAGTCCGGCTGCGGCTTTTACCGAGCCTCGGATGCCTCCCAATGCGCCCCTCGGTACACCAGGGCTGCACGGTGCGGTTTGGTTTGAAACCGTTTACCAGGATGCCAAAGATGCGACTGGCCGCACCTTGTACGCCGTTTACCACAATGAAAATTACCCAGAAACACTGCCTTATGACGCAGCCACTGGCGAAGGCTATATTGACAAAGATTGGCCGCTTGGCCTGACCGAAAGGATTACGCCAGCAGCGGTTTGCCGCATTGGCGTGATGAAATCAACGGACGGCGGCTGGAGCTGGGAAAACAAGGGCCTTTTCATCGAGGACAAACAGCCCCGCATGATTTTGAAGCCGCACAACACTTCGAAGACTTTTGCGGGGGGCGTCGGCGACCCCTCGGCAGTGGCCATCGGCGAGTACCTCTACCTTTTTTACGGCGAATACGGCTACCCAGGCACCTACGATGCTTCTAATTACGACCGCACGACCGAGTGGGGCGGCCAGTGCATCAGCGTGGCCCGCATCCGCCTAACTGACCTCGACAACCCGCAAGGCAAGGCCCTGCGATGGGGTGGCAACGGCTTCAATGCACCGTGGGATGGCGTCGGCAAGCCCATTGCATCGCTGCAAATTCCAGTGGCGGAAGGTGGCGGCGCTGCATCTTCCCCCACGGGTGGGTTCCATTGGGGGCCTTCGGTCAGTTGGAACACTTACCTCAACTGTTGGGTGATGCTGATGGGAAAGGTGACTGGAACTTCGTGGCAGGGCAGCAGCCTCTACATTTCCTTCAACACGCAGCAGGACTTTGGCGTTGGCAACAATTCGCAGGACTGGAGCACGCCCCAACTGCTGGTGGACAAGCCGGGCCATATCCTGTGGTACCCCTCGCTCCAGCCCATGAACACGCCGGAAGACGTGGCCAACAAGCACACCTGCCTCCGGCTTGGCAAGAAGGCAAGGCTGTTTTTCAAGTATGCCGATTTGGGCAAGTACATGTCGGAGTATGTAGTAGAGTTTGGGCAATAGCTGAGAGCAAATCCCCGCTTGTTGACAGCTTTTACTGTCACATGGGCTTGGGTTGCGGCCTTAGGCTACCCTGTGTAAGGCCAACTTTACCAAAAACACCTATCTTAGCCCCCACAAAATCACCTCCATGTCTTACATCGAACAGATAAACAATCAACTGGTATCGCAGCCCAACTCATCGTTCAAAATGTTGGACTTGTTTGCTGGCTGTGGTGGTTTGTCGCTGGGTTTCGAGGCGGTGGGGTTCCACAGTGTGGGTTACGAGATGGACGAAAAAGCCGTCGAGACCTATAACAACAACCTAATAGGGCATTGTTTTACGCAAAAATTGGACATTGGTACGGTATACGAGGAAGGATTTGACGTGGTGATAGGCGGGCCGCCTTGTCAGCCGTTCAGTGTGGGCGGGCATCAAAAGGGAATGTCGGACGAGCGGAACGGGTTCCCCATTTTCATAAAGGCGGTGGAGCAATTGCAGCCTCGATTATTCCTGTTTGAGAATGTGCGGGGCATGATGTATTCCAACAAGTGGTACTTGGACGAGGTGACGGCAAGCCTGCGCAGCATGGGCTACCGCATTGAGCACCGTCTGCTGAATGCGGTGAACTTTGGTGTGCCGCAGAACCGGGAGCGCTTGTTCGTGGTGGGGCATAAGGCGAAGTTCCATTTTCCGAAGCCGCAACTGCGCAAAGTGACTGCCGGGGAGGCCATCGGCGATATGGTGGACAGCACTGTGGACGAGAGCAAGATACTCACCGCTTCGATGGATGTTTATGTCGCCAAGTACGAGAAGGCATCAAGCTGCATCAACCCCAGGGATTTGCACTTGGAAAAGCCCGCCCGGACCTTGACCTGTCGGAACATCGCCGCCCCCACGGGCGATATGCAGCGGGTGAAGTTGAAGGATGGCCGCAGGCGCAGGATTTCTGTGCGGGAAGCCGCCCGTTTGCAGAGCTTCCCTGATTGGTTCGAGTTTGCGGGCACGGAGACCAACCAATACTACCAAATAGGCAATGCAGTGCCGCCGCTATTGGCCTACCAGCTTGCCCAGTCGGTCAGGGCGTACTTGGAGGAGACAGTAGATGCGGAGGATATTGCACTGGAAGTCCACCAGTCGCCAACTGGAAAACAAATGCAACTCTTCTAATGTCCTATTTTTCAAAAAGTCAGAAACCGACTCAAGTCGTTCAACTCTTGGTGGACGCCATCAATATATTGGTGTCGGTCGGAATACCGATAACGGACAAGACAGAACGCAAGCTGGAACGGATGGCCATGTCTTTTATAGCGGTGGCAGGTGTGACAGAAGCTTGGTCGGAAGCATCAGATGCTCGTTTCCTCAAAACAAGGGACATCATCAATTTCATCAACCAGCATTTCGGGGAGAACATATCGTCTGGCTCTTACGATGATATTCGGCGCAAGGATTTGAAGCTTTTAGTGCTGTCGGGCTTGGTGCTCAACAGTTCCGACAAGCCGACCGCTGCCACAAACGACCCGACGAGAGGATATAGCTTGAACAGCGAGTTCAAGAACTTGATTCACAGATATGGCACAAAAACTTGGGCGGCAAACCTAACAAAGTTCATGACCGATAGAGAGGCATTGGAAGACCTGCTTGCTCGGAAAAGAACGATTGATAAAGTACCCGTAAAATTGTCCAACGGCAAACTACTTGAACTATCTCTGGGGCACCACAACGATTTGCAGAAGGCCATTATCGAGGAGTTCTTGCCACGATATGGCCAAGGCTGTGAGGTACTTTATATTGGCGACACGGCCAATAAACTGTTGCATATTGACGAAGCAAAACTAAGGTCGCTGAATTTCTTTGAATTGGCGCATGATGAATTGCCGGATATAATCACTTACAATGCAACCAAAAACTGGCTTTATTTGATAGAAGCAGTGCACAGCAGCGGCTCCATCAGCGAAGTCAGGATGTTAGAATTGAAGCGATTGACGGCTGCTTGTACGGCGGACATCATCTTTGTCACCGCATTTCTCACCAAAACTGAGTTTCGGAAATGGGCAGCGGAAATAGCTTGGGAAACCGAGGTTTGGATTGCCGAAAATCCTGACCATTTGATTCATTTCAACGGGGATAAGTTTTTGGGGCCTTACAAAGGTTGAAACTAAACAGCCCTTAATCCAGCCGATTCAAAATCTCCTCCGCTGCCTCTCGCCCGCTTTGCGCAGCGCCGTTCATGAAGCCAGCGGAATCGCCGCCGCAATGCTCCCCGGCGAAGAGGATGTTGCCGACGGGCGTTTGTTCCATCCCAACGAGGCTGGTGTACTGCCCCCGTGTCAGGCAGATGTAGCTGCACTGCGTAAACGGGTGGCTGGGCCAGTGCATTCGGGCCACTTTGCCGTTGAACTGCTCCGTGGCGCCCTTGTAAATCTGCTCCCATTTTGGCAGGAAAATGTTCTTCTGCGAATCGGGCGTACCCTCGCCGACCTTCACGCCCGAAGGCCCGCCGAAGAGGATGGACAAGCCCGCCACCTCGTTGTCCTTGGTTTGTAGTTGGGCATTGTCCCAACCGTTGGGGATTCCGTTGTCGCTGTACACCAAGCCACCGAAGCCCTGTTTGCGCCAGAAGTGCGACTTCATTCCCAGCATCAGCTTGGCATTGGTGCCAAAACTCAGCTTGTCAATGCACGCCCGCTTGATGGCGGGCATTTCGATGGGAAAGTCCAGTTGGCGCAGCACGGTGAAGGGCAGGGCGAGGATGACGTAGTCGGCCTTCACGTCCTCGCTCATGCCGCCAAAGTGGAGCTTGTAGCCGCTGCCGTCCATGCGCAGCGACTCCATCGGGCGGTTCAACTGGATATGCGAGGCGTATTTTTTGGCAAGTGCGTCAGGGATGCTTTGGTTGCCACCCCGCACCTTGTAGCGCTCGTCGCTTTCGCCGAAAAGTGCGATGTGGCCGTCGGCGGTATCGGGCGAAATAAGCACCGTGAGGTTCAGGCTCGACTGCACTTTTGCCGACAGGCCGTACTCCGATTCGTAGGCCACTTCGATGAACTTTCTTATCCAGCCCTTTGCCCCCACTTTTTTGAGGTATTTGCAAAGGCTCATTTCGTCCAGTTTCTTGACAAATGGGTCTTTGTTCAGGTAGTTGATTTCCGAGTATTCCGGCAGCTTGTCCATGTCGGCGGCCATGCGTGGGGCGAAGGTTCGGAAGGCGTTCACCACCTCTTCCAACGTCCGATGCTTGCCCTCGAAGAAGAATGCCTCGGCTTCCAATGCGGCCTCGCTTTCTTGGGCATAGTCAATGTCTTCCAGTCCAAACTCCTTTATCAAGTCCCACATATCCTGGTGGCTGGTGTCAATGAACTCGCCGCCAAACTCCGTCCATGTGCCCTCGCCCATCACCCCTTGTACCGTGAACATGCGCCCCCCGGTTCGGTTGGAGGCTTCGTAAATGGTGGCGTCGAGGTTGTGCTTTTTCAGGTGGTGCAGGGCGTTCAGGCCAGCGATGCCACCCCCGACGATGACGATGCGGGGCGCTGCGCCGCCGAGGAACGGCGCAATGAACGACCTCGAAGGGTTGATGATGAAACTTGGGGCGATAGCACCCGCCAGCAGGGTTTTACCCGAATTTTCCAAAAACTTGCGGCGGCTGATGGCGGCTTCCTTGGCCTGACCGATGACCTCGGCAGTGTCGGTTTGCAGCTTTTCCGCCCGAAGGGCGAGGTTGAAGGCTTTGCGAACGGTAGCGAAGAAATGGGTACGGGTTGTTTTCATTGTTGATGAAGATTTGTAGGTGTCAAATGTATAAAATACCTGTTGGAAAATAGTGCGCCCACAATTCTTTCAATTCAATGCACCTGCCATTTCCTATTTTTGCTGTTAAACAAAATTGCCATGCAAAAACTCACTTCACTAGCTGTTTTTCTCCTTTTTTCAATTTCCCTTTTTGCCCAAACCATCCACTCCCCCAACGGCAAACTGGCCCTCACTTTCGCCCTAAACACTGCGGGCGAGCCGACTTACCGCCTGTCTTTTGGCAAAAAAGAAGTAGTGCAACCCAGCCGAATGGCCGTGATAATAAAAGATGCGCCGTCCTTCAGCCAAGGCTTTATGGTCGTGCAGGTGGACTCTTCGGTTTTTGATGAACCCTGGGTGCCAGTCTGGGGCGAAACCAAAAGCATCCGTAACCACTACAAGGAATTGGCGTTGACGCTAAAACAAGCCGTGGCGGACGACCGTCGGCTCGTCATCCGGTTTAGACTGTTCGACGACGGGTTGGGATTCCGCTACGAATTTCCGGCGCAGCCAAGCCTCAACCATTTCATTGTTTTGGACGAAAAAACCGAGTTCGACCTCACGGGCGACCACAAGACGTTTTGGATTCCCGGCGACTACGACAGCAACGAGTTCCAGTACAACACCACCAAACTCAGCGAGGTAAACGGCTTGGCGGGCGGTGTGGCCAACGAGATTCACGCCCGCACAGCCATTGGCACCAATTTCGTGCAGACGCCCTTGATGATGAAATCGGCGGACGGACTCTACCTCAACATCCACGAGGCTGCGCTGGTGAACTACCCGGCCATGAACCTCGAAATTGATACAATTACGTTCAAGCTGACCTCGCAACTCGTGCCTGATGCGGTGGGCAACAAAGCCTACCTGCAAGCGCCCGCCCGGACACCCTGGCGCACCATCGTCGTCAGCGACAAGGCAACTGACATCCTCGCTTCCAAGTTGATTTTGAACCTCAACGAACCCTCCAAAATCGCCGATCCCTCGTGGATAAAGCCGACCAAGTACGTCGGCGTCTGGTGGGAAATGCACGTCGGGAAATCCACTTGGGACTACGCCGGGACGCAGAGCGCCTCCACTTGGGATCTCGCCACGGTTGCGCCATCCGGCAGGCACGGTGCCACCACAAAACGGGTGAAAACGTACATTGATTTTGCGGCAAAGCACGGCTTCGACGGCGTGCTGGTCGAGGGCTGGAACACGGGTTGGGAAGACTGGTTCGGCAAGTGGAAGGAGGATGTTTTTGACTTCGTGACGCCCTACCCCGACTTCAACGTGACGGAACTTTCAGCGTATGCGAAGCAAAAAAAAGTAAAGCTCATCATGCACCACGAGACCTCCGGCTCGGTCACGAATTATGAGCGCTGGATGGACAAGTCGTATGATTTTATGAAAAAATACGGCTACGATGCCGTGAAGACAGGCTATGTCGGAAAGATAATCCCCCGTGGCGAGCACCACGACGGTCAGTGGATGGTGAACCACTTCAACCGGGTGGCGGCCAAGACCGCCGAGCGCCAAATCATGCTCGACGCCCACGAACCCGTGCGGCCCACTGGCCTGCACCGCACCTACCCCAACTGGCTGGCCTGCGAGGCCACCCGTGGCAACGAATTCAACGCCTGGAGCGTGGGCAACCCGCCAGAACACGAGACGATTCTGCCCTTCACCCGCTCGATGGGCGGGCCGATTGACTACACGCCGGGCATTTTCCAAATCAAGTTGAACTACTTCGACCCCAACAAAAAGGAGCAGGTACACACGACCCTTGCGAAGCAACTCGCCCTCTACGTCACTATCTACAGCCCGCTGCAAATGGCCGCCGACCTCCCCGAAATCTACGAGCAGCACCTCGACGCTTTTCAATTCATCAAGGACGTGGCGGTGGACTGGGACGACAGCCGCTACCTGGAAGCCGAGCCGGGCGACTACCTCTCCATCGCCCGCAAGGCGAAGGGTAAAAACGAGTGGTTTCTCGGTGCCATCACCGACGAGAACTCCCGCACAGCTTCGCTGCCACTCGATTTTTTGGACAAAAACACAAGCTATATCGCCACGGTCTATGCCGATGCCGCTGATGCGCATTGGGAGACAAACCCGATGGCCTACCAAATCAACTCTTGGCTGGTGAAAAAAGAAACGGTGCTGAAAATTTTGCTGGCAAATGGTGGTGGTGCGGCTATCACTTTGCGGCCAGCTACGGAGTCGGAAAGGAAGGCGCTGAAGGCGTACAAGTAACAGAAATAATTTTTCAAATAAATCGCTTCACATGAGCAGTCAAAAGTTCGCTTTCATTTTTTTGGCATTGTCCATCGCTGTTGGCAATGGTTGCAACAAAGCGGCCTCGGCTGCTTCATCCGCTTCGCAAAATGAGCAATGGATTCAGCTTTTCAACGGCAAAAACCTCGACGGCTGGGACCTGAAGATTTCGGGCTACGACCTCAACGATAACTACCGGAACACTTTCACCGTCTCGGACGGCATGATCAAGGTCGGCTACGGCGGCTACAAGGAGTTCGGCCAGCGCTACGGCCACCTGTTTTACAAGCAACCGTTTTCGCACTATCGGCTGCGAGTGGAGTACCGCTTTGTGGACGAACAAGCACCAGGCGGTGAGGGTTGGGCGCTGCGCAACAGCGGGGTCATGCTGCACGGCCAGTCCGCTGCCAGCATGAAGAAAGACCAGGACTTCCCGATTTCCATTGAGGCACAGTTCCTCGGCGGCAATGGCAAGGATGAGCGCCATACCTCCAACCTCTGCACCCCCGGCACCAACGTCGTCATCAACGGCAAGCTGGAAACGGCTCACTGCATTGACTCCCGTTCCAAGACTTACCACGGCGAACAGTGGGTGACAGCAGAATTCCTTGTCCTGGGCGATTCACTCATCCAGCATATCCTCGAAGGGGAAGTGGTGATGGAATACAGCAAGCCCCAAATCGGTGGCGGTGTGGTCAACAATTACGACGCAGCGGTAAAAATTGATGGCAAGCCCTTGACCAGCGGCACGATTTCGTTGCAGAGCGAAAGCCACCCGATTCATTTCAGGAAGGTGGAACTGCTGGATTTGTCGGCATCGAAGAAATAATCGCTAGCTAGCTTGCGATGTCCAGTTATATTTGACCCTGTACAACTATAATGTTGGCCTGCATGTTTGCAGTTCAGTAGGGTTCATGTGAACCCGGCCTAGCGCTGACAATTAAATTAGCAAAAAGGTTTTTCCTCTTCCTTCCTTTCAAGGTCGAAAGACTTAAAATTTCCCGTTAATCATTATTGTTTCCGTTTTCATCCTAACATGAGAGCGTGGTTTCTCAAGCCAAAACTCCTCTGGGCGTTGGCGGTTCGAGGGCATTCTTTGTCAGGATTGAAAGGGCTTTTCATCAAATTTTTTAATTCAGCTTATGACCATTTTCGTTTCCAAGCTCAACAACACAACTCAAAGCGAAGAGCTGCTCAGGATGTTTGGCGCATTCGGCAGTGTAAGTTCTGCAGAGGTTATGGTGGACAAACTGACCGGTAGGTCCAGGGGATTTGGTTTTGTGGAAATGGACAGCGAAGACGAGGCAACGAATGCCATCGAGCAGCTGCACAACTCTGATATGAACGGCATGGCGATCACGGTGAAAAAAGCACCAAAACGCACGTAATATTCACAGTTGGCTGATGGGGTGATTGGCAACCTGATGCTGCGCCTTTGAACACATACGCAGATGATTTGAGGTGGGGGTTATTGTGGTGAAAATGCTTATTGACAAATAAGTTCTGCTCTACTTTTTGCCCGCATATCCTATTCTTTTGGGTATCAATTAACAATCAATTCAAAGATGAGGAATATAAAATTTAAGAGCCACGATGAAATGCAGGCAAGATTTGCCTCTGCATTGCGCACGAACGTGGATAATTATTTCAAGGAAAAAGCGATTTCACCGAAAGGCAATTGGAACATGAAACTAAAGTCGGCAGCCATGCTGGCCATTTATTTGCTGCCATTTGTGCTGTTGCTTTTTGTGCCAATGAGCGCTTGGTTGGCATTGCCACTGGTGATAATCATGGGCGTGGGAAAGGCGGGAATTGGCATGAGCGTAATGCACGATGCTGCGCATGGCTCCTACTCCCGAAAGCGCTGGGTGAACGACCTGATGAGCGCCAATATGTACCTCCTCGGTGCCAACGTGTTCAACTGGAAAGTACAGCACAACGTCTTGCACCATACCTACACGAACATAGATGGAATGGACGGTGACATTGATTCACGAGGCCCTATTCGCCTATGCGAACATGCGCCGGCCCTGAAAATGCACCGGTATCAGCATGTGTACGCCTTCTTCCTTTATGGATTGATGACATTGTCAAAAATGGTGAAGGACTTCTCCCAGTTGCACGATTTCAACAAGAAAGGCTTGACCCGTGGCCAACGGCGCAATCCAGCTTTCGAATTGGTGAAACTGGTGGTTTTTAAAGCAGGTTATCTGTTCGCCACCATCGGCTTGCCGCTGCTGATGACCAGTTTCAATGTTTGGCAGGTCCTGGCAGGTTTTTTCATCATGCACTGGGTGACGGGCGTCATTTTGAGCATCGTATTCCAGTTGGCCCACGTGGTGGAAGGCGTGGAGCAGCCCTTGGAAAAAAGCCAGGGCATCATTGAGAACGACTGGGTCGTACACGAGCTTCAAACGACCGCCGACTTTGCCAGGAACAACCGCTTTTTGGGCTGGTACACTGGTGGGCTTAACTTTCAGATTGAGCACCATTTATTCCCCCATATTTGCCACGTGCATTATCGCCATATTGCGCCCATTGTTGAGCGAACAGCGCATGAATATGGTTATCCATATATCGTTAAACCAACGTTTATTAATGCTCTGGCTTCGCATGTGCAGCGATTAAAGGAATTGGGGGTCGCATAAGTCACTTTATATACTCAGTGCCATCAGACAGGTGTCCAAACATCTCGGCACCTCAAAAAACAAAAAACGCCACGGATGCAGCTGCGTCCGTGGCGTTTTTTTACCCCCCTTTGGGAATTCCTCCTTTATCATCAGCCTATTGCAGAGCTTACTGTTTTTTAACAAAAAGCCTATTTTCCATGTTGAAAACACCTACTAACAGGGACTCGCAGCACAGGGATTGGAAAGCCCGATCGGGCTTTCCAATCCTTTCCCGCCTAATTCGCAAACACCATCTCCTTCACCCCCACCACCTTTCCATCCACCACAAGGCTGTAAGCATAAACGCCCGTCACATTATAGCCATGCTCGTACAGCACCTCGTTCATACCAATTTTTAATTGCAAATCCTGCTGCCATAATATTTTACCCTGCATATCCGACACGGCCATATAAGCTGTTTTATATGGCATATTCCGGTTTACCATAAATGAAATAATGGTCGCCTCGTCGAAGGGATTAGGGCGATTTTGGAGCAGCTCAATGGCGGGCAGTTCCTGTCCAACCACTTCTCCGGTGGCGTTTACCACTGGCGGGTTCACCTCCTTTGAGAACAGGCTTTCTATGCCGTTTTCATCCACACTGGCGGTACTGACGAAGAAGGTGCCGCTCGGCCTTGCAAAGACAAAATGCGTTTGCGTGGTGGTAAAAAGGCTGTCGAAATCATGGGTGGTGGAGCGCACGAAAACCCGGTAAAGGCCATAATTCAGCGGGTCTATGATGTCCACGTAAACCGAGTCGGCACTCTTGTTGGCGTTGAGGTCCGGCGACACTGGACCTATGGCGGCCATGGCCGCTGCCACGCCGTTGATGACGGCATTCCTCGACAAATAATTGAAGTCCACGAAGAAAGAATCAAGCACTAAGTCGCCGTCCGTGTCCACGCCGAGGTAGTCATCGGAAGTGTGCTGGCGGTCATGGTAGTTGGGGTTGGTGACGTCTGCGTTGCCGTGTTCGTTGGCGGAGGTGAAGCGCATGGCGGCAAAGCCTTCCTGTCGGAACGGGATGTGGTCGCCGCCACGGCCCGTGCGGTCTTCGGCGGACATAATGGTGACCATCATCGGCACGGCGGATAGGGCGAGCGCCTGTTCTTGGTACTGCAACTTGATGAAACGGGACAGTTGCTTGTTCTTGGAATTGAAGCTGCCTTGCGAAAACAACCGCACCTGTGTGCTGTCAATCTGGTTGAAGCCGGGGCAGGAGGGTGGAGAAGATGTTTGCCCACAAATGATGCCGCCGATGACGTCGTTGTTGAAAACGGCAGTGAGCGGGATGCCCTTGTCTTTGGCATATTTTGCAAAAGCTTCGGCCCCGTAAAGCCCCTGTTCTTCGCCGATGGTGGCCACAAAAACCACGGTGCGGTCGAGGGCAAACTGGCTCATTATCCTGGCCAGTTCGATGACGAGGGCGGTGCCGCTGCCATTGTCCTCCATGCCGTGCGCCGGACAGTTGATGTCGCACAGCACCTCGCAGCGGCTGTCCAAATGCGCCTCGATGAGGATGACGCCGTGGTCGCTCGTATCAATGCCGGGCAGCACGGCGAAGACGTTGCGGTGCTGGCCCATGCCGCAGATGTCCATGTCGAACTGGAGGTAGGACGGGATGAGCCGACCACCGTTTTGGGCACCGATTTCCGTGAAACGCTGGTGTACCCAGCGCCTTGCTGCACCCATGCCGGTCAGATTCGACACCGTGTCGGCACCCGTGTTGCGGTTCTCGAAGGTGCTGAGTTTCAGCAGGTACGACTTGAGCGAGTCGGGCGATATGCCTGCGATAATGGCTGGCACGAGGTCGTCCGGATGGTTGATGACAACGGTGGGCGTGTAGGCCGCAGGGTCGTAATTTCCAAGCATGACTTGCTCCGCCACGGGGTTGATGGAGACAATGTTGGTTTGGGCATTCGCCCAAAAAATCGTGCTGGAGAAAAGTAGGAGGAAGGAAAATAGCTTTTTCATGGCCCAAGTAATTTTGATGAGTAGCAAACCTAATGAAATGGTTCGATGAAGTCGAGAGGTACGCTTATTTTTGGAGAAATTGGTTTCAGAGATTTCGATACAAAACATACCAAAAAAAATTCTTTGTGCAATACGTCCTGATTCCATAGGTTAGCTTGAATTTCACTTCAAAACACAACCAACTATGAAAAAACCACCCCCTTCCGCCGTCCGGCTGCGTGGCGTCCGTTACCCAAGCGCTGCAGCTATTCCGCCCAAAGTCTGGCTCAACGACAAACTGCTAAATTTGGAAAAAAGCCTCAAAATCAAAGCCCATTCCATCCACGGTTTTGGCTGGGGAAATGATGGCCGCGGTGCAGCCCAGTTGGCCCTTGCCATTTGTTCGGAACTTTACACCGAAGCACTTGCGAGGCAGGTGTACCCTTATTTTCGGGCTTCATTTCTTGATGGGATAACTGGTGAAAATTTTGACATGACCCTGAACATCGCTGCATTCCACGAGACGCATGTCAACCAGTTTGCTTGAACTTTGAAAAATCAAAACCTTATTTCAGGCTGACCTTGGTGCCTAGGTAAAATGATAAATTGTAGAGCTTCTCGCCGTTCACACCGATGCCGTCGGTGAGGAGGTGGTGCTGGTAGTTCGGCTGGAAGAACACACTCCAGCGGGGCGAAACAAACCTCTCTATGCCGAGGCCGAGATTGGCCGTAGCGTAGAAATTGTCGTGGATGCTGCCACCGTCTATCAAGCCGTCAGGAAATTCCTTCTCCTCCCGGATGGATTTGTTGTCATCGGGGAGTCCGGCGGGGGTGGGCAGCATGGCAAAGTTGCTGAACGAAGGGGTGCGATTGGTTTTTATCTCGTATACCGACGAGGTGATGAAATGCCCGGAGACACCAATATTACTGTACATCCGCCACTTGCCCTCGTTTTTGAAGTGGTAGGCGACATTGAGCGGTACTTGCAGGATGTCGAGCTGTACGCCATTGAACTCCTCCCTGATGTAGTAATTGACCGTTTCAAAGAGGAAAACCGGCGTGTTCGGTATGTACCGCTTGAACGAATAGATTCCGCCCGTCTGGAATTCCCATTTGTCCTTTTTCCAGCTCACCGTGATGCCGCCGCCATAGCCACTGGCCATGGTCGTGTCTTGGTCTGTCGCAATCAGCGTATCGAAAACACTGTATTTGTTGGGCGGTGTCAAAACGTATGCGAAATCCGTGCTGGTAAAGATGTTGAAGCGCAGTTGATGTTGCTTTTCAAAGACCCGTTGCGGAAGCTGTGGCACTTCCCAAGCGTACTTCGACTGAACCGGCTGGGTATCCAGCGAGGCTAACAAAGCTGTTTTGCCGAGGGCATCGTCGCTCATGCCTGAGGTGGTCAGGGTGTTTTTCAAAAAACGCTGTTCAGTCATGGACTCAAACAGGGTAGCTGGAGCGTCCAATGCACTTACTGGGCTAAGTGGGAGCGAAGGAAGCGCCTCGACTATACTGCTATTTCCGCTAAAATCATAAGCATCCGAAGTAGTTGCTGGGGAAATGGTCTCCACGGGTGGAATGTTCTTGGCTTTTAATTTTGGGGCAACAATTTTATGTTTTGTCGAAGCCGGGGTACTGGCTGCAATCGGCACGTTAGGCTGAGTTGCTGCTGGTGATTTCAGCTTGGGTGAACCCGTTTTTTCTAACGGAACCGCGCTAGGTTGCTGTGGTTGGGTTGGCTGGTCGAAATTGCCATCGGGATGGTTGTTGAGCACTGGCGTGTAATGCACAATGGTCAGCAGCAGGAGGAGCATCAGGGCGGCCTCGGCAGCCTTGCAGCGCAACAGGTGGTAGCGGAAAAAGAACTCTTCTTCTAGTCGGTGGGCCATCATTTGCCAGTGGTGTGGTTGGAAGGGAACCTCAAATTTTTCCAGTTTTTCATAAACGAGGTTGTCCACACCTGCCTCGTCCTCAAGCAGTTCGGCGGTCTCGTCCGCCTCTATCATCTTCTCCATCATGCTCCAGTCGCTGGTGGCGAGGGGCACTTCGAGCCTGTTGAGTTTACCGGATATCACGTCGTCGAACGGAGTGTTTGCGCCAGAGGGGTTGGCATTTGCGTCATCTTGGTCAAGGCGCTGTTCAAATGCCTCCCAAGCCTGGCCATCGTACTTGGCCTGGAACTTCTCCAATGCTTGCTTAATCTGCTCGTCGAGGTGTTTATCTGTATTCATTGCGTCTTCAAATCTACTGCGTTTGCGCCGAGGGACGGGTTCTTGCGGAGCAGCGCTTCCTGTAATTTTGTCCTCGCTTTTACGAGGTTAGAGCGAGAGGTGCTTTCCGTGATGTTCAGCAAATCGGCGATTTCCTTGTGGGAGTAGCCTTCGAGTATGTACAGGTTGAAAACGGCCCGATATGCGGGTGTCAGTTCCTGTACGGATTTCAGGATTTCCTGTTCAGTGAGTTGCGAGAGTGCGTCGGCGTCGGGTACACTGAGGTCGTAGGCTGTCTCGATGTCCTCCGTTCGGCGGCGTACCATTTTCCGGTAGTAATCAATGGCGGTGTTCACCATGATGCGCCGGATCCAAGAGTTGAGCGAAGTGCCTGGCTCGTAGCGGTGCAGGTTTTTGAACACCTTGATGAAGCCTTCGTGCATGATGTCGAGCGCCTCATCTTGGTTGCCTGCGTAGCGTAGGCAAACGCCCATAATTTTCGGATAATGCTCCTCGTAAAGCGCCTTTTGTGCCCAGCGTTCTTTGCGGAGGCAGGCCTCGATGAGGGTACTTTCCTCGGAGATGAAGGTTAATGCAATATCCATGCAAGTTTGCTGATTGTGCCCCTCCCGGCGCCACTGCCTGTTTCACCAGTGTACAACGTGAGGTGACGGATGATTGCTGCGTAGTTGCGGGTACTTTGTTCCGTTTTTCTCAAAAGTTGGGGAAAGGTAGAAAGATATTTTTGGAAATTGGCAAGTGTAATGGTCAGGGTCTTGACATTTAACACAAATTAAGGCATTTTAAAAACAAAAAATAAAAATTATTTTTGTTTTTAAAAACATTTTGTTGAATAAAAAAGGCAAGAATTGTTAATTTTGCGGGTAAAACCGGACGGATTTTTTTCTGAACTCACCACGCGTTGCGTGGTATATTCAAATAATGCAAAGTACCATTTTTGAAATAGTTAAATGGCAACATCACCAAATAGCAACGCTGACGGCACACCCGGCTCAAACGGCTCAAACGCCCACACCGAAGGCCACATCATCACCATCTCTGGCATGTACGAGAACTACTTCCTCGACTATGCCAGCTACGTCATACTCGAAAGGGCCGTGCCAGCCATCGAGGACGGCCTGAAGCCCGTGCAGCGGCGCATTCTGCACGCCATGTACGAGAAGGACGACGGGCGCTACCACAAGGTGGCCAATATCATCGGCAACACGATGCAGTACCACCCGCACGGTGATGCCGCCATCGGTGATGCGCTGGTGAACGTGGGACAAAAGGAACTGCTCATTGATACACAGGGAAACTGGGGCGACTACCGCACCGGAGACTCAGCGGCGGCCTCCCGGTACATCGAGGCACGGCTCACCAAGTTTGCGCTGGAGGTGGCCTTCAACCCGCAGACCACCAACTGGACCGTCAGCTACGACGGTCGCAAAAGGGAGCCGGTGTCGCTGCCCATGAAGTTCCCGCTGATATTGGCACAGGGTACGGACGGCATTGCGGTGGGCCTCAGCACCAAGATATTGCCGCACAATTTCATCGAGCTTTGCAAGGCCAGCATTGATTTGCTTCATGGCAAAAGCGTAAAAATCTACCCCGACTTTATGACCGGGGGCAGCATCCACGTGGCCGACTACCAAGGCGGGCAGCGTGGCGGCAAAATCAAGTGCCGGGCCAAGATTGAAAAGGCCGACAAGCATATTATCCTCATCAAGGAACTGCCCTACGGCGTCACTACCGTTTCCTTGGCCGAGAGCATCGGCAAGGCGGTGGAGAAAGGCCAAATCAAAATCAAAAAGATTGACGACAATACCGCCGCCGAGGTGGAAATCGCCATCGAACTGATGCCGGGCATCTCGCCCGACGTGGCCATTGATGCACTTTACGCCTTCACCGACTGCGAGGTGAGCATCTCGCCCAACGCCTGCATCATCGTGGAGGACAAGCCGATTTTCACAAACGTGGAAGAAATCCTGCGCATCTCGACGGAGAACACGAAGGACTTGCTGCGGCAGGAACTTGAAATAAAGCGGCATGAATTGGAGGAAAAATGGCTCTTTGCCAGCCTCGAAAAAATCTTCATCGAAAACCGCATTTACCACCAAATCGAGGAATGCGAAAGCTGGGAGGAGGTGATGGCCGTCATTTATCGGGAGCTTCGAAAATACGTGGCGACGCCGTCAGATGAAGGTGGGGCAGGGGACAAGCGCTTGAAGCTTTTCCGAAACTTGACGGACGACGACATCACCCGTTTGACCGAAATCCGCATCAAGCGCATCTCGAAATACAACGGCTTCAAGGCTGACGAACTCATCGAGCGGCTCATCGAGGAACTAGAGGACGTGGCGCACCACCTGGCGCACCTGACCGACTACGCCGTCGCCTATTTCCAAAACCTGTTGGACAAATACGGCAAGGGCCGGGAGCGCCGCACCACCATTTCCGAAGGGTTCGAGACCATTCAAATCACACAGGTGGTGGCCAACAACGCCAAGCTCTACGTGGACCGCAAGGAGGGCTTCGTGGGCATGGGCCTGAAAAAGGACGAGTTCGTTTGCGATTGCTCGGACATTGACGACATCATCGTGTTCCGCAAGGACGGCAAGATGGTCGTGACCCGCATCGCCGACAAAACCTTCGTGGGCAAAGACATCCTGCACGTGGATGTTTGGAAGAAAGCCGACGAGCGCACCACCTACAACATGATTTATGTGGACGCCAAAAGCGGCGTCAGCAAGGCCAAGCGTTTCAACGTCACCGCCATCACCCGTGACAAGGAATACGACCTGACGATGGGCAATCCGAACTCCAAGACGCTGTATTTTTCGGTAAACCCCAATGGGGAAGCAGAACTTGTGAGCATCACGCTCAGTCCGGCCAGCCCAGCTCGCATTAAGGTTTTCGACTTCGGCTTCTCCGACCTCGAAATCAAGGGGCGGGCTTCGCAGGGCAACACTGTGACGAAGTACCCAGTGAAAAAAGTCGTGCTGAAAGAGGCAGGGCAAAGCACCATCGGCGCCATCAAGGTTTACATGGACGAGGTTTCTGGCCGCCTGAACACGGACGAGCGGGGCAAGTACCTCGGCGCTTTCGACACGGGCGTGCTGGTGATGTGCCTCTACAATGACGGCTCCTACGAACTTACCGACTTCGACCTGACCCGCCGCTACGATGTGAACACCCTACTTTACATCGGCAAATTCGACCCGGAGCAGGTGGTCAACGCCGTGTATTTCGACGGCAACAAGGAATGGACGATGGTCAAGCGCTTCAAAATCGAGACCTCCAAGCTGGGCGAAAAATTCAGCTTTATAAGTGACCACAAGAACTCCAAATTGCTGTTTGCCAGTGTGAAGGAGAACCCCCGCATCGAGTACAGCGTGAAAGTGAAGGGCAAAAAACTGGACGGCGA
Organism: uncultured Saprospiraceae bacterium; assembly: GCA_964508135.1. Lineage (GTDB taxonomy): Bacteria > Bacteroidota > Bacteroidia > Chitinophagales > Saprospiraceae > UBA6168. Next base: position 20,227 of record CAZDSU010000060.1, on the reverse strand, counting down.
GGTGAGCCTCGGCGAGTTTATGGACGTGAAAGGCTGGAAGGCGGCAGGCAACAGGCTTAGCGACCAGAAGCTGTTGGGGGTTAAAGAGCTAGAGGAAAAAGTTGGCAGTTCGACAGTTGGCCCCAAGGGGGTAAACAGTGGGCAGCCTGCCCCCGTGGGGTCCAAGGTGTCGGAACCTCAAAGTGCGGAGGCTGACAAGAAGTTCCACGCTGGGGATACGATTGATTTTGACGTGAGCGGGCAAGGGAAGTTGTTTTGAGGGGAAGCATTTAATGCTTAATTTGCGTAAAAATTAATGGCTCATGATTTATCAAGTTGAGGTAAAAGAAGCAAGCAACTCGGACGTCGTTCAAATCATCCAATCGCTTAAAAACATTGGAATGTTGCTTTCATTTCAAGGCAAAGAAAGCATTTCTAAAGAAGGAAATCCATTGACTGAATCCGAATTGCTTTCCCTCTTGTAAGGTAAGGGAAGTTGACATGGAAAATGGCAATTCGCTTTCCCACGATGAAGTATTAAAATTCATAAGGCTGTGGCGTCATATAAATTGAAAATCAACCGGTCTTTCCAAGCACTCTTAGATTTGGCCGAAATTCACGAGTACCTGACCTACAGTGTTTCCGACTATTTTGCCGATGAATTTGTGGATGAATTCATGGCCAAGTCAAAGAAGCTGGAAGACAACCCTGAATTTTACCATCCCTGTCCTTATAAAAAGCTCCAGGCGGCAGGCTATCGCTGTATGAATTTCAAGAAATACGTGATGATTTACAAAGTGAAACCTTCCGAAGTTGAGATTCTGGCGGTAATGCACTCAAGCAGGAATCCTGCTGGTCCACGCTGGTTCCGGTTCCAGACCGGATACCACTTTTCAACGTCACCAGACGTATGCCAGCAGCAAGTAGTTAGTTGGCTGAAAATTAAAACATACGCACGTCAGGAGTCGTGCCGATAGTGATGTCCGGTTTGGAAACCGGGGCCAGCAGTGCCATTGTTAATTTTGGAAAGAAGACCTTGAGCCAGCGGGGAGGTTACTACCAATGACATTTAGCAGCTACACACCTGACTATAATCATTTTCAAGCAAGCATGCATCGGCCAATTTTACAGCATTATAAACTCCTTAAAATCAAAAACTTGAGCCTACAAAAGCAATTTATCAAATCGAAGAAAGCCTGCAAAGTGACTTTCTCCCACCAACTGAAGTAGTAGATGGAGCCAAGGAAGTGCTTTCCCGATAGCTATCGGGAGAATGGCATATTTCAATCCCTAATTCGCATAATAGATAAAACAAAAATCATTGAATCATGTCACTCCTCATTGTCCCCATAGATTATTCCGCTAATGCAGAAAAAGCGCTTGATGCGGCGCTGTTATTGGCGTACCGAACGGGCAGCCAGGTCGAGCTGCTTCACGTAGTTGATTTGACAGCGTTCTCAGGGATGCCCAAAATCATAGAGATGGTCATGAACGACCGCAAGGAGGAAGAGGCAAACCTAAAAAACCTCGCCCATGAGAGCATCGCTGCGCTCGGCATTGAGCCAGGCATCCGTTGGCGGGTCAAGTTGATTTATACCGCCGAGAATTTTTTTGACGGCATTATAAAGCGTTTCAGACAGGCAAAAGCAAAACTGGTCGTGATGGGCACGCATGGCGTTACCGGGATGGCAGATAAAATATTCGGCAGCAATACTGCCAACTTAATCGGCAAGGCGAAAGTCCCAGTGCTGGCAATTCCGCCCCAATGGTCACCTTCCACGTTGCTGAAACTGTCTGTTTGCGCAACGCCGGAGCAGGCCTCCCGCCATGGAAAGCTTGCCAGTAAATGGGGTGCTTGGCTCAAATGCGAGACGGAAGCCTTCTATATCACCGCCCTGCCAGTTACAGGGCAAGGCGCAAAAAGTCCAATTCCTTTCAAGATAGTCCCTTCGCCCATCGAAACACCGCTCTACGAGGATTTGGTGGAATACAGCAAAGGGCTGAAAAACGAAGCACTGCTCATGTTCGTGCATGAGCGCTCTTTTTTTAAGAAAATCATTGACAGCAGCATCACGGAAAAGGTTGCCGGGCTTATCGAAATACCCTTGCTTGCACTGCCTGTAAAGAAATAACTCCGATGCCTAAAAATCATTAGCCAACAATTATAACAACATAGGATGGAGGGAACTTATTGAGCGTAAAAAAAATAGCCGATGAGGTGCCGGTAGGGCGCTCAAACCACTCAAAAAACCTTCCGATTGCCTGACGCCTGTCTAGGTTGCCAATGAGTTGCACAATAAGGCTATTTTTTTCATCAAAATCAATTTAAATTATTCACCATGATGACAGTACTCGTGCCAACCGACTTCTCGAACTCCGCAAAAGCGGCAATCGAGTATGCCAACATGCTGGCAAAGGAAGCCGAGGCGAAAATAATTTTGTTCCATGCCATTCCAAGAAGAGGGGGCGTCCTGAAGGAAATAGACCACTATTGGACTTCAAGAAATCAGCAACGCCTGAAAAGAATGGCAAACGCATTGATACGGAACGGACTGCCCCCTGCTTCCGTAGACCACAAGGTCGTGCATGATTTCCCGCTGAGAAAAGCGGTCAATAATTATCTCTCGGAGAACAACGTCAACCTGATAGTGATGGGCGCCAAAGGCGAAACCAACGACCCCGGCGTCTGGCTGGGCGGCTCGGCTGCCGAGATGGTCGAGCACACGGGGCTGCCTGTCATCACCGTTCCCATCGGAGCAAAAAAGGCAAAGCCACGGCAAATCGTTTATGCATCCGACCTGCAAAACATCGAGCGGGAAGTGTTAACGGTTGCCTCGTTCGCCAGTCAGTTTGGCGCCCGCCTGCACGTGGTTCATGTGCAAACTACTCCTCCCGAAAAAGCACTCAACCTGACCAGCTTGCAGAAAAAGCTCGTCAAAAAGACGGGTTACGACAACTTGTCTGTCGTCATGCTTGATAGCCCGAACATTGAGCAGGCAGTTGATGATTATTGCTCAGCCAACGAGGCGGATTTGCTCGTCCTGTTCAAGCACAACAGGGGTTTCTTTGAAGACCTGTTCCATCGGAGCATCACGAAATCCATTGCTTATCAAACCAAGACAGCCTTGCTGGTTGTCAAGGATTAATGCCAAATACTCAACTATGAACATCCTCGTTCCAACCGATTTTTCCAATCCTTCCCATGCCGCCGCCCGGTATGCCACCATGCTGGTGAAAGAAATGGGGGCGAAAATCCTGCTGTTCCACGCTGCACCGAGGCGAGACCCCCTGTTGGAGAGAAACGACGAATTCTGGATAAGCAAAGCCAACGGAGGCTTGAAAAAACTGGAAGCTGATTTGATTGAGCAAGGTGTAAACCCATCCGATTTGCGGTGCAAAGTGGTTCAGCGCCAGCCGTTGTGGAAAGCGGTGGAAGAACTCGCAAAAGAGCAGGGCATCTCCCTCGTCGTCATGGGCACAAAAGGCGAAAGCAACAAGCCGGACATCTGGGTAGGCAAGACGGCTTTTGAGATAATGGAGCAGACCAGCCTGCCGACCATCTTCGTGCCAGAACGGACAAGCATGGGCAAGCCCAAAGCCATCGTCTATGCTACCGACCTGCGGGATGCCCCGGGCGAGGCGAAAATGCTGATGCCGCTCGTCCGTCTTTTCGAGGCTCACCTCTACGTGCTGAACGTGGAAGAGCCCAATACCCCCAGCAACATAAACAAGTCGGTGCTGGAGTGGCAGCTTCGGGAAGAGAACAGGTACAACGCCATTTCTCTCCACGATGTGAAGGGTGAAACGGTGGTGCAGGGCATCCAAAAGTTTTGCAAGGTTAAAAAGGCGGACTTGGTGGTCATGTTCAGGCGCAGGCGGGGGCTTTTCGAAAGAATCCTGCACCGGAGCCTGACGAAAGGCGTATCTTACCAGACCAAAATCCCACTGTTGATTTTCAAACAAGGCTCATGACCACAGCCGTGTTTGGTTTCCTGTTTTGCGCCTGCTCGTAGTGGTGAGCGGTAGCCGCTGGCGTTCCACGGCGACCATATTGCGGAGTTGAGCGGGTTGGGGCGGGTGTGGATTGGGTTGATTTCGATGGCGGCGGTGACGTATGGGATGCCCAAAAGGATTCACTTTTGAATTTTTCCGGGGCCGTTGCTTCAGCGGTTTTTTATGCCCTTCATAGTTCGTAAACGATAAAAATCCAACTGATTTACAGTGAAAAACAACCAAGACTTCTCCCGTTTTTCCGTCCGGAAGGCATCCGGGGAGGTTGCGCCTTTTGACGAAACCAAGCTCCGCCGCTCGCTGCGCCGCTCAGGTGCCAACGATCACTTGGTGAACCTGGTTCTACAGGAAATCCGGGGGCATGTCTATGACAACATACCCACCAAAGGCTTGTATAAAATGGCGCACAAGCAGCTCAAACGGCTCGACCGGCCCGTCGCCGACCGGTATTCGCTCAAGCAGGCGATGATGGAGTTGGGGCCTTCGGGCTTTCCGTTTGAGCGTTTTTATGCCGAAATCCTCAAATCACAGGGGTTTTCGGCTCAGACCGGGTTGATTTTGAAAGGGAAATGCATCACGCACGAAATGGACGTGGTGGCAGAAAACACGACAGACCTGATTTTTGTCGAATGTAAATACCATCCCCTGCCGGGCAGCGTATCCGATGTGAAAGTGCCGCTTTATCTTCATGCCCGTTTTCTCGATTTGGCTGTAGGTCCGAACATTCAGCGCGATTTGGGCGGGCGGAACCTGCAATTCCACATCGCCACCAACACCCGTTTTTCCGACGATGCCATGACTTATGGCCATTGCGCCGGACTGCACCTCATCGCTTGGGACTATCCGGTGGGCAAAGGTCTGCGCGAATTGATTGACGAAACAGCCCTGCACCCCGTCACCTGCATTTCGTCGCTGACCCGGCATGAAAAAACCGCACTGCTCAAAAAAGGCATCGTGCTGTGCAGGCACCTGTCCGAACGACCACATATTCTGGGGATAATCGGTGTTTCGCAGGGGCGTGAAAAAGCAATTTTGAACGAAGTGGAGGAGTTGTGCAGGAAAAGCCATTAACTGTTGGCTTCCAGCCTATGGCCAAAAGCCAATGGTTGAATTATGAAACAAATAAAAACCTTATGAAGTGGTCATTTTTCATCGGCTGAATTTCCGGCATCGAACTGTACATCCATTGGACTTTTTTCATCCTCATCGGCTGGATTTTCTTCAGCTATTATCAGAAAAACCAGAGTACAGCAGAAGCGTTCAAGAGCGTCTGGTTTATTCTCGCCTTGGTTGGCAGCGTTTTCTTGCATGAGTTGTGTCATGCCTTAGCAGCTAGTCGGTTCCACTTCGCCACAAAGCAAATCACCCTGCTTGATTGGTGTTTATTGGCGTGTTCATCTACGTGGGGGCGGAATCTGAGGCGAAGTACGAGGAGACCAAAGCGGGATGTGTGAATTAACCAGATTTCGACAAGCATTGAACCATCAAATTGTTAACTACCCTCTAACAGAATATGAACTGGCATCTCATCAAAAAGGAAGAAGCTCTACAACTCACGGGCAGCCGCCCCGCCGGGCTGACGGAGTCGGAAGCGGAGGAAAAACTGCTCAGGCACGGGCGCAACGAACTACTGGAGAAAAAGAAAAAGCTCGCTTGGCTCAAATTCCTGCGCCAGTTCACGGACACGATGATTTTGATACTGCTGGCGGCAGCCATCGCTACCGGGCTGATTGGCGACGTAAAGGACACCATCGTCATCCTGGTCATCGTGGTGCTGAACGCCATTGTGGGCTTCGTGCAGGAGCACCGGGCGGAGCGGGCAATGGAGGCGCTGAAAAAAATATCGGCGCCGTTGGCGACCGTGCTGCGCAGCGGCGCCACCGTACAGGTAAGCGCCGCCACTCTCGTTCCGGGCGACGTGGTAGTGCTCGAAGCAGGGAGCATGGTGCCCGCCGACCTGCGAATGCTGGAGTCCCATTCCCTGAAAATAGAAGAAGCATCGCTCAAGGGGGAATCCCATGCCGTTGACAAACATACCAATGAATTGCAGGGCGAGGATTTGCCCTTGGGCGACCGCTCCAACATGGCTTTCAAGAGTACATTGGCTACCTACGGGCGAGGCAACGGAGTGGTGGTAGCTACAGGCATGGACACCCAGATTGGGCGCATCGCAACCATCCTGCAAGAAGGCGAAACGCTCACCCCGCTGCAAAAGCGGCTCGCCGATTTCAGCAAGAAACTTTCGCTGGCCGTGTTCGGTATTGCGGTCGTTGTGTTTGCCCTTGGCATGTTCCGGGACGAAGACCCCGTCCGGATGCTGCTCACGGCGATTTCGGTCGCCGTGGCGGGCATACCGGAATCGTTGCCCGTGGTGATAACCATCGCCCTGGCATTGGGTGCCAGGCGCATGGCGCGCAAAAACGCGCTCATCCGAAAACTGCCAGCCGTAGAGACGCTGGGCAGCGTCACTTTTATCTGCACCGACAAGACAGGGACGCTGACCCAAAACCGCATGACGGTGACGGAAACGTGGGCGTCACCCGCTCAGCCACCCGAAGCGGTGACGCTTGGAGCGCCCGAAGAAGCCCTGCTGCTGTGCATGTCGCTCAACCACGACGTGCAGAAGAACCAGGCAGGCGAATTCATTGGCGAATCCACAGAGCTCGCCTTGGCAGCCTACGCCCGGAAAAAATACGACTCGCACAAATTTGAAAGTTGCCGAAGAGTAGCTGAAATCCCCTTCGATTCGGTGCGCAGGATGATGACGACGGTGCATGAATGGAAGGGCGGGCAGTACCTCATCGTGTCGAAAGGGGCGGTGGAATCCGACTGGCAGCTTGCCGGGATGCCGGCGAAGCCGACGTGAACGCTGCCGCGGAACGCATGGCACAGAACGGTCTGCGCGTGATAGCTTATGCCTACAAAGTCGTGGATGAGATGCCGGAGGAAACCTGCTACGGCACCCTCGAAAAACAGCTTCAATGCTGTGAGCTGGCAGGCATGATAGACCCCCGCGGGAAGAAGCGGCTCAAGCAATACGCGATTGCCAGACGGCGGGCATCGTCCCCGTCATGATTACCGGCGACCACCCCATCACGGCTACCGCCATTGCCAGGCAATTGGGCATCCTGGGCAGCCCGACAGATTTGGTGGTCACCGGCGCTGCCTTGCATCAAATGCCAGAGGAGGAATTCGAGCAGAAAATAGAGGGCATAAAAGTCTATGGAAGGGTGTCGCCGGAGTAAAAACTCCAAATCGTCAAGACCTTGCAGCGCAAAGACCAGTTCGTCGCCATGACCGGCGACGGGGTGAACGACGCCCCCGCGCTGCGCCGGGCAAACATCGGGGTGGCGATGGGGGTCACCGGCACGGACGTGTCGAAAGAAGCCGCCCACATGGTACTGCTGGACGACGACTTCACCACCATTGTCAAGGCGGTCCGGGAAGGCAGGCGCATTTATGCCAATATCAGGAAATTCATTCGCTTCAACCTTTCGGGCAACAGCGGTCAAGTGTGGGCCATCTTCCTGGCGCCGCTCGTCGGGCTGCCCATCCCGTTGTTGCCCATCCAAATCCTTTGGGTCAACCTGGTGGTGGACGGGCTGCCCGCCATTGCGCTGGCAAACGAGCCTGCCGAAAAAAACATCATGCAGGTGCCTCCCCGCAAACCCGGGGAAAGCATCTTTGCCCATGGGCTGGGGCTTCACGTACTGATTGCCGGGCTGCTCATGGGCGCTATCTGTGTAGGAGTACAGGCTAGGACGATGGCGCATGGCGACCCCAAGTGGCAGACCTATGTGTTCGTCGTGCTGTGCTTCAGCCAATTGGGGCACGTGATGGCAATACGCAGCGAAAAATTCTTCCTAGTCCGCCAGGGCGTTTTTAACAACCCGGAACTGATAGGCGCTGTGCTGGTCACGGCATTGATGCAACTTGCTTTGATTTACGTGCCTTTCCTACAGGAGATTTTTTCCACGCAGCCATTGACATGGAAGGAAATGTTGGGCTGTCTTGCAGTCTCTGCCATTGTGTTTCATGCCGTGGAGGCGGAGAAACTGGTGCGGGGGTGGATGAAGTAGTCATTGGTCATGAAGCGTCATTCGTCATTGTTGTAACTCGTTGACTTTCAATCTATTGCAAAAAAGCCTGATACTGCGTACCCTGTCACCCACTTCACTATTCTGGATAGCTGTGCTTACATAATGACTTGGGTGCCGGGCTTACCTTTTGCGAGGTAGTTGCTGTTAGGCCCAGTTGTCACTGTATCCAAGTTCAAGCAAGTTTGCAACTTGCTTGCGCAGACTTAAACAACGAAACTGTGCTCCAACTCGTCACTAAAATATCTCAGCGGTTTTTACCCATCATACTGTATCCCCACGCCACTATCAAGTCCATCACTCCCCATTTTCACCAAATCCCCGTTTCGCACTATTTTGGTGACAAAAAGGCCATTTTCCCAGTTCATTCACCGCCCCTATTCGCAAGATGCGTATTTCCCGAAGCCAGTTCGTATTTTCGCAGCACCTGTTCGTGTTTTTGCGAAGCCATTTCGTGGTTTCGCAACACCCGATCGTACTTTTGCGAAGCCAGTTCGTGTTGTCGGGAAGCACTATCGTACTTTTGCGACGGTCGTAAGGCCGCTCGCAACGGTTGTTCGTTCTTTCGTGAAGGCAGTTCGTCCATTTCCTATGCGCTTACTCGCTCACCCGCTCACACCGTCACCTCCCAACCCCGCTCGTACGTCCTGCCCCACTGCCGCATCGCCTCGCTGTCCCCGATGATATGCCCATTGCGCTGGTCAATGTTCAGCACCCGCCCCGTCTGCCAGGCGATGTTGCCGAGTTGGCACATCAGCACGCTCTTGTGGCCTTCGGCTATGGGGCTGGTGTGCGGCTTGCCCGTGCGCACGGCCTGGAGGAAGTCGGCGATATGCACCCCATCGAGGTTGGCATCGGGGCTGGCCGTGTTGGTGGAATTGGCGGCTGAGTCAGTTGGCTTCACCTCCTTGATAACCTTCACCGGATTGTCGTTTGAGTAAATTTTGTAGCCGTTGCCGATGACGAGCATCGTGCCATTTTCCCCATAAAAAAGGTTGCCACGTCCGTCGCCCTCGATGGGGTGGACGTTGCAACTGCGGCTCTCCCAGGTCATCGTGCGCCCGTCCTCGAAGTCGAAGGTCAGCACCATCGTGTCCGGGAACTCCCAGTCGTCGTGGAAGTGGTAGCGGCCACCGCTGGCCACCACCCGGCTGGGGTAGTCCTGCCCCATGCCCCAGCGGGCCACGTCAATTTCGTGTGTGCCGTTGTTCAGCGCCTCGCCCGTGCCCCAGTGCTTAAACCAGTGCCAGTTGTACGGATGCACGTTATCCCGGAAAGCCGTGCGAGGGGCAGGGCCTTGCCAGAGGTCCCAATCGAGGCCAGCGGGCACGGGCGTTTCCTTTCCAAAACCAATTGGTTGGCGGTTGTTGGCGTACCAGCCTTTGGCAAAATAGACCTTACCGATGACGCCGCTGTGCAGTTCGTCCATCGCTTGCACCACGTTCGGCCACGAGCGCCGCTGGTTGCCCATCTGGATGATGCGGCCATATTTGCGCTCCGCTTCCACCAGCAGTTCGCCCTCACTGGGGTTGTGGCTGCACGGTTTTTCGACGTAAACATGCTTGCCCGCCTTCACCGCCATGATGGCCGCCGGAGCGTGCCAATGGTCGGGCGCAGCGATGCAGATGGCGTCCAAGTCCTTGTTATCCAGTAGTTTACGGATGTCCTTTTCGCCCTTGGGCGGGCGGTTTTGCAGCTTCGCAATGCCAGCGATGCCTGTGTCGAGGTAGCCTTGGTCCACGTCGCAAATCCACGTCACCTCCGTGTCGGGCATCTTCGCAAAATTTTCCGCCAAGGCCATGCCCCGGCTTCGGATGCCCATCACGGCCACGTTGATTTTTTTGGAAGGCAGCCCCCTCGTGAAAAACGGGATGGGCTGGATGGTAGCGGCCATGCCCGCAAGGGCGGCCTGCTTGATGAAATTGCGACGGGTGTTTTTCATGTCATTACCATTTTGGAAATTGGTTTTTGTGGCCAAAAACAATTCAACAATGTAGCAATTCAACAATTATCGTGGAACCTCAATCTTCTTCAAAATATCGTCAATCACGTCCTTCGTATCAAACCCCTCCATCTCCCGTTCCGGCGTCAGGATGATGCGGTGGTTGAGCACCGGATAAGCCACGAAGCGGATGTCGTCGGGCGTCACGAAGTCCCGACCGCTCATGGCAGCGATGGCCTTCGAGGCTTTCAGGATGGCCAGCGAAGCCCTTGGAGAAGCACCGAGGAACAGGTCTGGGTGCTCACGGGTGTTGTGTATCACGGCGGCGATGTAGTCGAGTAGATCCTCCCGGATTTGCACCTGCTCCACCAGTTTGCGGCAAGCCGCAATGCCGGCGTCGCTGAAAACGGGCTTCACCTCGTCCTTCACCGCCATGCTGAAATCGCTGCGGAAGCGGCGCAGGATGGCCTTTTCCTCCGCCAGTTCGGGGTAGTTCACCTTGATTTTAAAGAGGAAACGGTCGAGCTGCGCCTCCGGCAGTTTGTAGGTGCCCTCCTGCTCGATGGGGTTCTGCGTGGCCATCACGAAAAACGGCTGCCGCATCTGGTGGGTCGTACCGTCCACCGTCACCTGGTACTCCTCCATCACCTCGAAGAGCGCCGATTGCGTCTTGGCAGGGGCACGGTTTATCTCGTCAATCAGGATGATGTTGCTGAACACCGGCCCGGCGTTGAAGGTGAAGTCCGAGGTCTTCATGTTGAACACGGTCGTGCCCACCACGTCGCTCGGCATCAGGTCGGGGGTGAACTGGATTCGGGAAAAGCCGACGTCCAAGGTCTTTGCCAACAACTTGGCAGTCAGCGTTTTAGCTATGCCTGGAACGCCCTCGATGAGCACATGGCCATTGCAAAAAAGCGCGGCCAGCAGCAGGTCTATCATTTCTTCCTGACCCACGATTACCTTTCGCAGCTCGTTTTTCACCGCACCCACGGCGTTGTACACGGGTGAGAGGTCGAGGCGGTTTTGTTGCCAGGCGGGGGTTATTGGGTTCCCAACGTCGGCGAGGTTTTGAACCTCGCCGACGTTTGAAGGGGCGGCGGGCTGCTCCGGGGTTGTTTCTTCTGGTTCTTGAATTGGGTCGAGATGCTCGTTTGACATTTTGAGAATGGAAAATGGAGAATGGAAAATGGAGAATGGAGAGGTGCGGCATTTTCAATTCTCCATTTTCCATTTTCAATTCAATGGGTTGCTTTCACTAAAAAAAATCCGTCCCCCCCCTGCGGCTGGTAGAGCGGCATGAGGATTAGGCCGTCGGCGGGGCTATGGATAGCACCGTGGCGGTCGTGGGCGAGCAATTCGCCTTTGACCACGGGCTGAAAGTTCCGGTAGCCGGGCCACATTTCAAAATCATCGCCCGCTTTGATGGAGTGGACTAGAATCAGGTCTGCGATTTTCGGCAAATTTTTCGAATACTCCACCAAAATCTCGTCGTGGCGATTCTCCACGTCCTCGGGCCGCACAGCGCCGATGCTCCTCATGCAGTTGATGATGGCGGCGATGGTACGGTTGACCGACACATGGTCTTCGTGCTGTCCGGCCTCGAAAGCCGCTGCCGCCACGGGGATGCTGAAGTTTTGCTTGGTGAAAAAATGCAGCGTCGTTCCACGGATGCTCCGCATCATCCCAGTTACCACTGGGGCGTGCAAGCCACTGGCAATCCGCACGCTCTCCGGGTCGTCGGTGGCAATGGCGAAGATGCCCCCACTGGCCGAGGTCGTGTGCAGGTCGAGCAGCACCACCCGGTCGGGCTGACAGTCGGCTATTTCGGCCTTCACGGCTTGCAACAGTTCATACAGTTCAAGGTCTTCGGAATCGAGTTCTTCAAGTTTGGCCAACAGTATCCGCTGGATGTTTGCGGGCGTCCACTGCCGGTTTAAGTCCTTGACAATGAAGCGTTTGCCTTCGGAATAGGCTCGCAGATTGCCTACCAGACCAAGCAACCTCCCCTTGTACTGGAAGTCAGGATTGACCAACGGCTCGCGGTCGAGCAGGGCAAACACCGTCTCCAGCGCCTCCACCCCGGCGGGTTCGTTGCCGTGCATCCCGGCGATGCAGAGGAAGAGCGGCCCGGGTGCGTTGCCCACATGGCGTCCGATGATATGTTTATGAAAATCAGAGATAATTCAGGTCGTTTTTACTTTTTCACAAAATGCCAGCAACTGCGCTTTCGGTGCTTGCGCAATGCCGCCAGCTTCCACCCAAGCGTAAACGTGGCCAAGGTACGGCATCCCCAAGTATTTTGCGCTTTCCCGGAACGGCATCTCCAATTCTTCGACCGTTTCTTCGTCGTAGCCGCAACTGATGGCACCCATTTTCTTGCCCCGCAATCCCCTGCCAAGTTCCTTTCGGATGGTGAGCAAGTCAGAAAGCCTATCAAAAAACGTCTTCATCACCGCACTCATGCTGTACCAGTAAACGGGGGTGGCGAAGACAACAACTTCGTAATTATTGACTATTTTTTCCATGAGCGGCAGGAAATCGTCGCCTTGGTTTTTATGCTCGTAGTCGTAGTAGCTGATTGCATAGTCGTTGATATCGAGCAGGTCAGCGCCCAGTTTTTCTCGAACAAAATCGGCGACTATGCGGGTATTACCGCTGCTTCGTGAGGTGCCGAGGAGGATAAGGGTTTTTGTCATTTTTGGATGAAACTAATTAGACTTTATAGGACGCAGATGGAACCAGTACGACTAATTTTCGCAGATTTTAATTTTCATAGAAATCAGTGTGAATCAGTCTTATCAGTTCCATCTGCGTCCTATCCTCCTCGCGCTCACAGCCCCCGAAACTGCCCATCCACCACCACGCTCAACGGCGAAAAAACTTCCCCGTCCCAAGTGCCGAAGACGCCGATGGGCTTGCCGCAACTGAGCGCCACCAGCTTCCAACCGAGGTCGTCGCTGGCATCGAGGGGCAGTTGCTTTCGCTGCGAGTCCACCAGCACAAATTTCTTTTGGTGAAAAACGGGCACCACCCCTTCCAAAAATGCCGGGAACCTGCCCAGCCAAGGGTTTTCGGCCAGCGCCCCGGCGTAGGCATCGGCAAAGGCGGCCAATTCTGGGAACCCATTGCGGAGCGAAAAAGCCGCCTCGCTGTACTCGAATTTTTTCAAAACTGCCCGCTGCGGGTGCGCCGATGGATAAAAAACTACCTCCGCCCGCAGCACTGTGCCGAGCCGAAAAGCCGTTTCGAAACTCTGCCCGCCCCATGAAAAATCGAGGAGCAATGCCGTGCGCCCCGCGGCTTCGCCGATAAGCCAAGTGCGCCGGGCAAGCAGGTTGCCATCTTCGGCCTCCTCGGTTTGGCCAGCCACCAACCATTGGTCGCTCACGGCTTCGAGGCTGAGGATGTCCTCTTTTTTGAAATTGACGCCAGCGAGCGACAGCAGGTCGTCCTGGAGCGGTTCGGGCAATTGCTCCAAGCGCTGGAAGGCTCGCAGCAGCAGGTAAATCTCGCCGAGTTCGGCAAGGATTTTTTCGTGCCAATTGGCGGAGTTCATTAGCAGCGGCAACTGCCGGATGCGCCGGGCGAGCGTGCCGAGCTTGGCATCCACCATGCGGGCGGCAAGGTCGTTGAAGTAAGTGTCAGCCTGCCCTTCCAGTGTGGCGAGGCCCTGCCGGAAAAGGTCGAGCAGCCAGCTTTCCAGTTCCGCCAGGCCGGCGGACATTTGCAGGATGCGCTTTTCCCGGTTTTGTTTGCGTTTTTCGGCGAGGGCGAGGTCGGCTTCGGGGCTGCGAGCAGGCTGCTCGACTGGGGTTGTTGCGGAGCGTTCGCTCCGTTTTTTCAGCCAGTCGGCTACCCAATCAGGCGGCTCGGCGAGCTGGAATGCATCGTTGTTTTTTGAAAAAAGTAGGAGCAGCCCGATGCCGTGCTTGCACGGCAACCGCCGCACGGGACAGGTACAGCGAAAGCCCATCCCCTCGAAATCCACCGCCGTGCGGTAGGGGTCGGCGGGATCGCCGAGCGTGCCCCAGATGGCCCGGCCATTGCCTTCGAGCGAGTGCCAGCGCTGGGCGTGCGCCACCGATTTTGCCCGCTGTGCTGTGCCAGCATCGGGGGCAAGGGTGAGGATGTGGTCGTATGTGAGTTCCTGTGGCATTGTCAGGAGCGAAGGTAAGGATGAACGATAAATGATGAATGATGAATGGAGACCGAACTTTTTTTTGATAATCTGATGGCTCGGCTTATTTTTGCCCTAACGCCGTTTGGCCGAAGTGAAATGAATCGGTCCGGCCTCGGCAAACTACAAAAAAACTGTACGAACATGGCGATAATGATTACCGATGAGTGCATCAACTGCGGTGCATGTGAGCCGGAATGCCCCAACAATGCCATCTACGAAGGTGGTGTGGAGTGGGCCATTGCCGACGGCACCAGCATAAAAAGTGCATACACCCTCGAAGATGGTTCAACAACGGGGGCAAACGACAAGCACAAGCCCGTCTCTGATGACTACTACTACATCACCCCCGACAAATGCACGGAGTGCGTGGGCTTCCATGAGGAGCCGCAGTGCGCCGCCGTCTGCCCGGTGGACTGCTGCGTACCAGACCCCGACCGACCGGAATCAAAAGACGAACTGCTGGCCCGAAAGGAGCGGTTGCATTTGTGATTGTTTTATTGTTGAATTGTTTTATTGTTTGGATGCCTCGGATAACAATTCAACAATCCAGCAATTCAACAATAAAGATTTAGTTTTCATAGCTTTAGATTTTTTGTGCCCGCCTGGTATTCGGGGCGGGTTTTTTTATTTCCCTCCTTCCCATACTTGTCGCCCCGCTTCCCATTTTATTTTCCGCTTCGCAAATGCAAATCATTCGCTGTACTTTTCCAGCCGTTTTTTCACCAAAAAAAAAATCAATTTAAACATGAGGCACCTGTACACCATTTTGATGCTTGCGTTGGCCACTTTTGCGCAATCGCAAGTAACGTTTTCCAATCAATCAACCCTGCTTGCCAATCCTACTGATTTTTTTAGCGGTATTGCCGTGGCAGTGGCCGACATGAATGCCGACGGACTTGACGACATCGTTCGGCTCGGCAACGGTTCCATGCTCAATATCCAGTACCAAGGCCAGCCAAGCCAAGCTTTTGCCAATTACACTTACGGTACAGTGCCGGGCGAAGCTTGGGCGATGGTGGTCGGCGATGTGAACAACGACGGTTTCTGCGACGTGATGGCTGGCGGATACTACGACAAAGTGAAGGTGCTGACGGCCACAGGCGGCGGTGCTTCTTACACCTCGCAGAACCTGCCCGGTGCCGATATTTTTGTTCAGGGTGCCAATTTTGCCGACATCAACAACGATGGCTGGCTCGATGTGTTCTCCTGCCACGATGATGGCGAAAGCCGCATCTGGGGCAATGATGGCTTGGGCGGTTTTGTCACTGCTGACGATTGGATCGACATGGCAACCACCCCCGCCTCCGACAACTCCGGCAACTACGGTTCAGTCTGGACAGACTTCGACAACGACCGTGACCTCGACCTCTACATTGCCAAGTGCCGCCAGGGCGTGGACAACCCCGCCGACCCCCGCCGCATCAATGCACTTTTTGTCAACGATGGCCAAAACAACTACACCGAACAGGCCGGGGAATATGGCCTGAAGATTGGGTGGCAGTCCTGGACAGCGGACATGCAAGACATTGACAACGACGGCGACATGGACTGCCTCGTGACCAACCACGACCACAACCTCCAGTTGCTGCGCAACGACGGCAGCGGCCATTACACCGATATTTCAATGGAAGCGGGCGTTGGTGGCACCAACGGCGGGTTCTTGCAGGGCATCATGCGCGACCTCGACAACGACGGTTTCGTGGACATCATCACCGTGGAGCCAACGCATGTCTTCATGAACAACGGAGGCGACGGCACTTTCACAGAAATCGCCAATCCGTTCGGTGGCACCGACCTCGGTACGCTCGCTGCTGGCGACCTCAACAACGACGGGTTTCAGGACATTTACGCCGCCTATGCTTGTGGCATCGGCAACCCATGCAACATACCCGACAAGCTCTGGATGAACACGACCACCAACGGGAACAACTACATCGCTTTCAATTTGCAGGGCAATGTGAGCAACCGCATGGGCGTGGGTGCGAGGGTAGAAATTCACGGACCGTGGGGCATCCAAATCCGGGAAGTAAGGGCTGGCGAGAGCTACGGCATCCAGAATTCGCTCACGCAATACTTTGGCATTGGCACCGAAACAGCGGTTGAGTACGTTGTGGTGTATTGGCCCTCCGGCACGGTGGACGTGGTGCAAAACCCGACCATCAACCAAAAAAATACCATCGCCGAAGGTGTGACTTGCTCACTGCCAGGTTTTGCGCTCGGCACCTCCGGCCCGGCAGTGCTTTGCCCAGGAGAATCGTTGAACATCGCAGCCCCGGCGGGATACGAATACTTGTGGAACAATGGCCTGGTTGGACAGACAATCACGGTGACGAGCGCTGGCAATTACAGCGTCGCTATTGTGGATGCTCAAGGTTGTGTCGCAACATCCTACGTGTTGGCAGTCGTGGTGAACCCAGACGAGACGCCCACGCTGGCACTGGATGGCGACGATAAATTCTGCCAAGGAGGCAGTGCAGTCCTTACCTCCACAACGGCGACCAGCTATGCTTGGTCAACGGGCGAAACTACCCAGTCCATCACAGTGACACAAACAGGCGACTACTTCGTAACTATCGTGGGCTTTTGTGGCGATTTTTCATCCCAAGCCGTCCACGTCGAAGTGTTGCCAGCACCAGCGCCGGTTGCCAGCAACGTGTACATTCCGATCCCCGGCCCGGCCACGCTGGAAGCCGCTGGCGAAAACTTGTACTGGTACGATTCCCCGGTGGCAACGGTGCCACTTTTCAACGGCCCCAGCTTCGTTACGCCTGATGTGACAACAACGGCCACCTACTACGTGGAGGATGCCCATGCCTACGGCGGCGGCAGTTTTGAGGCCGGAATGCCGGAGCACCAAGGCAGCAATTTTTACAACGGCGCCAACTTCAACGGCCAGACCATCTTCGAGGTGTACCAGCCGATGGTGCTCAACCAGGTCACAATGAACACAGACCAAGAAGGGGTGCGGCTAATTGAACTGATAAAAGAACCCAACACCGTGGTGGCCAGCCAATCCATTGACCTGCCAGTGGGCCAGACCGTCGCCGACCTCGGTTTTGAGATACTGGAGTCGGGCAACTACCGCTTAGTGACCAACAGCGCCAACAACATTGCCGTACTCGGCACGGCCAGCCCACGGCTTTATCGCAGCAACCAGGGCGTGACCTACCCGTACACGGTGACGGACGTCATGGCCATCACGAACAGCGACCTCGGTTCCGGTTTCTACTATTATTTCTATGATTGGCAAATAGAGGCGATACCGCAGATTTGCGTCAGCGAACGAATTCCGGTGACGGTAACGGTAGAGGTTAGCGCAGCGGGCGAGGTGTTGCCTTTCGGCAATGTTTCCGTGCATCCTAACCCTTCGGCTGGTCTTTTTGCCCTTGAAATTGAGGCGGTGGAAACTGGTTCAGCCAGTCTGCGAATTACCGACCTCGCAGGGCGTGTTGTTTTTGGTGAAAAATTCGAGGTAGCGGCCAACATTGCGCAGCAGCGCAATATTGACCTGACGGCAATTCCCGCTGGCCTGTATTTCCTCCACATCACGAATGGCGGTCGCAGCGGCTGGGCAAAACTGGTGGTAGAATAGTTTCGAGATTCGAGCCATGAGCTGCGAGTTGACCAAGAATTTATGGCAACCCACGGCTCCTTGGCGCTGATAGGTTTTGTGCAAATGAGTTAAAGCATAGCGCATTTGCCCCTCCTCGCCGCCTTCGGCGGCTCGTCGGGGGAGGGGGCTTTTGGGGGCTTCGCCCCCAAACCCCTATTTGCACAAAACCTATTAGCACTGAGTATAGCATTGGGGAAATGGCACTGCCACCTATTTGTAGCCCTGTGTTCAGTCAAAAATAACTCATACCACTACCACTCCTGCATCAATTTCCTTCGCCCAGGCGAGTATCCCACCCTTGAGGTTGTACAAGTTTTCGAAGCCAAAAAGGTCCTCCAACTCTCGGATGGCTTTGGCGCTGCGCACCCCGCTGCGGCAGTGGATGACCACTTTTTTAGCTTTAGAAATACGGTGTGCAGCGGCGCTGACCGTGCCGAGCGGAATCAACTCGGCGTCGAGGTTGGCGGTGGCGAACTCGTGTGGCTCCCGCACATCAATCAGTTGAAAATCAGCGCCTTGCACTTGCCATTCGTAAAGTTCTTGCACCGTGATTTCCTTCACGGGCCGCAGCTCGCCGGGCGTTTCAAGGCCGCAAAACTGCTCGTAGTTGATGAGTTCGGTAATCTTCGTGTCCGGGCTTTTCTGCACCTTGAGGATGCGGGTGGTGAACGTCGCCGCATCGAACAGGAAGAGCCGTCCGGCCAGTGGTTCGCCCACGCCCGTCAACACCTTGATGGCCTCGCTGGCCTGCATGGAGCCGATGATGCCGGGCAGTACGCCAAGCACACCGCCTTCAGCGCAATTGGGCACAAGGCCCGGAGGGGGTGGTTCTGGGAACATGTCCCGGTAGTTGGGGCCACGGCTGCCATCGGCCTGCGGGTAATTGAACACGGAGACCTGTCCCTCGAACTGGAATATGGAAGCGTACACGTTCACTTTCCCGGCTAAAACGCAAGCGTCGTTGACGAGGTAGCGGGTGGGGAAATTGTCCGTGCCATCGGCCACCACGTCGTAGTTGGCGACGAGTTCCAGCGCATTTTCTCGGGTGAAACGGGTCTTGAACACCGTGATGTCGAGGTGTGGGTTGAGGGCCAGTAGGCGCTCCTTGGCAGTTTCAGCTTTGGATTTTCCGATGTCGGCGGTGGTGAAAAGCACCTGACGCTGGAGGTTGCTATCATCCACGGTATCGAAGTCCACGATGCCGATGTGGCCCACCCCAGCAGCCGCCAAATATAGCAGCACGGGGCTGCCCAGCCCACCGCTGCCGATGACGAGCACCCGGCCCGCCTTGAGTTTTTTCTGCCCCGGCAGACCGAATTCCGGTATGGCAATGTGCCGGGCGTACCGAGCGATTTCGGCGGGAGAAAGGTTGGTATTCATATTGAATTGGTTGAAGTAGTTGAATTGAGGAATTGGTTGAATTGGGTGAAATGGTTGAATTGGGTAGTACGCCCCAACTAATTCAACCAATTTGCCCAATTCAACCAATTTCCGTTAGATACCTCCGGCAATAGCTGGCACGATGCTAATCACCGTGTCCTTCGCCACGGCGGTTGCGCCTTTTTCGAGTGCGTTGATGTCGTCTTCGCCGACGTACACCCGAATGAAGGAGCGGAGGTTTTTGTTGTCGTCGAGCAGGTGTCGCTCCAAGCCAGTGTGCGTCTGCGTCAGTTCTTGGATAGCCTCGTGGACGGTGGTACCCGTCGTTTCGAAAACGCCCGTGTTTTCGGTAAATTTACGCAAAGGCGTCGGGATGATAATTTTTGCCATGATTCAATTTATTGTTTGATTGTTGAAATTGCTGTGATTGTTAGGATACTGTGGGGACTTCAGCCAGCACTACCTCCTCCTGAAACTCCTGTGCCTCGTCCTTCAGCCGCCAGCTTTTTAGGTCGGCGACCTCGCCATCCATCACCGAGACGATGACATAAGAAAAATAGGGCATTGCCACTGCCAAGTCATGCTGCGATGCAATGGCCGGGTGGTTGGGGTGCGAGTGATACACGCCGAGGAGCTGGATGTCGTTTTGCAAGGCAAACTGCTCCGCTCGCAGGTAGTCCAGCGGCGAAATCTCGAAGCGGCGGCGCTGGTCACCGTCCTTGCTGTTGGTCACGGGCACGGCGAGGGTGATTTGCCTGCCACCCGTTTCGTTGCCATAGAGGAAGCCGCAGCATTCGTTCGGGAATGCAGCGATGCCGTCTGCGTTGATGACTTCGACGGCTTCTTTGCTTATGTTTATGCTGAAAATGCTCATTATCGATGGTTGAAGTAGTTGAATTGGGAAATTGGTTGAATTGGTTGGGACGGACCTGCCTAATTCAACCAGTTTAACCAATTCGACCAGTTTAACTTGGCGTAGTTAAAATTCATCTAAGTCAAAGAATATCAGTTAGTTATACTAATGT
>CAZDSU010000059.1:0-43882 GCA_964508135.1 uncultured Saprospiraceae bacterium | reverse complement strand
TACTTTATGACATTGTTGGCGTCAATTCGACCCATTTTTTTTCTTTGCAAGGTCTTCCTCCAGCTTCTTGATTTGGGCCTCCAACTCCTTTTTCCGCTGTTCCATTTCCGTGACCTTGGTCTTTTCCGCTTCTAGTGATTTTCGCTCCTCGGCAATCTGGGCTGCTACGTCTTCCTTTACCTTTGTTACTTGGTCGGTGGCTTGCTGTTTGGCAGCGTAAACGGCGTCCGAAGCATCCTTCTTGGCATTGTTTATTTCCTCCAGCGATTGTTTTCGGGCATCCTCTGCTTCGTTGGCGAACTGTGATTTCCTGTCCGTAGTTTCCTTTTGTGTTTTGGCGATTTCGTCCTTGGCCTGTACTCGGGCAGCCTCAATGTCGGCACGAGACTGCGCCTCTGATTCGGCCACTTGCTTCGAGTGCTGCTGAATCATAACATTGGCCTGTTGTTGTGCCTGTGTGATTTGTTTTTGGGCAGCGGCTTCCACATCTGCAATTTGTACCGCTACCTCGTTGAGCTTGCTCTGCTTCTCCTGTTGGGCTTGCGAGATGGCTTCGTGTGCTTGCTTTTGCGTAGCGGCCACTTCCTTGGCGGCGGCTTCTTTTGCGGTCGCAATTTTCTCGGCAGCGTCCTTTCTGGCATCAAGCACTTCCAGCGCCGAGGCTTCTTTCTGCTTGGCTGCAGTTTCTTTGGCAGTCTTGATTTCGTTGGCGGTTTGTTCCTTTGCCAAGGAGGTTTCACGGGCTGCCGCTTCTCGGGCGGCGGCCACTTCGCCAGCAAGTTTTTGGCGTTCGTTGGTAGCATTTTCACGGGCTGCCCTCACTTGTTCGGCCTCCTCCTGTCTTATTTTTGAAATGTTTTCCGTGGCGTTGCGCTTCGCTTCGGCCACATCGTTTGCCGATTTTTGCTGCGCAAGGGCGGCCTGTTCCTTTGCTGTCGCAATGTCGTGGGCAGCTTTTTCCTGAGCAGCGGCGACCTCAGCGGCGGCTTTGTCACGGGCTGCCACCACTTCTGATGCGGTCATTTCCTTGGCCTGTTTTTCCCGTTCCCTCGCCTCGATTACTGACTTGGCAGCCTCTTCCTGAATCTGCTTGATGCGTTCCTGTGCCGTGGTTTGGGCACCGGCTACGTCAGAAGCATAATCTTTTTTTGCCTCGTTTGAGCGTTTTTGTGCCGCTTGCACTTCCTGTGCGGCCATTTTTTGTGCCCCTGAAATTTCTTCCGACGCCCTTTGTTTTGCAGCAACTACTTCTTGTGCAGCCTGTTGTTTTATCTTGTCCTCAGTGGCTTTGGCAGCTTCAATGGCCTTGGCCACTTCTTGCTGAATCCTGCTGATTTCTGCCTCGGCCAGTTTTTTTGCTTCTGCAATTTCCTGCACAATTTTGAGATGTTCTGCCGCTGCTTTTGACCGGGCGGCGGCTACTTTCTCGGCCTCTTGTTTTCCAATTTCCAATATTTGGCGGGTAGCCTCGTCCTTGGCCGCTTTGACAGCTTCTGCCGATTTTAATTTTTCAGATTCGGCTACCTCCCTTGCGGCTGCCACTTGCAGTGCGGCTGCTTGTTTCGCTTTTGCAATTTCTTCGGTTGCCCGGCTCTTTTCCTCGGCCACCTGCATTTGAGTCTGTTGGATTTCTTCGGCGGCCTTTTTCTTAGTGGCTGTAACTTCCAATGCGGCGGCCTCCTTTTGGCGAGCCATGTTTTCTTGTATCACTGCCATCTCTGCGGCATTTTTTTCTTGGAACTGCGACTTCTCCTCCGCTGCTTTCCGCCTGCTTTCCGCTACTTCAAATGCGAGTCGTTCCTTTTCAATCACCGCCGCTTCCCTTGCTTTCGCAACTGCTTCGGCGGATTCTTCCTTGGCTTTCAATATTTCATCCGAGGCACTTCTTTTGGTGCCCACCACTTCTTCGACAGTGCGCTCACGCTCCACCTTGGCTTGGTTTCGTGCCAATTCCACCTGCTGTAAATTCTCTTCCCGGATGCGCTTCATTTCTGAAGCAGAGGTTTCCCTTGCTGAGGAAATATCGTCTGCGTATTGCAGTTTGGCCATTTCCATCGCTTCTTTTGTCTTTTTGATTTCCTCCGCTGCCGCCGCCCTGGCTGCTGCCACTTGCTCTGCGGATTCTAGTTTGGCCTTCTGAATTTCTTCATTCGCCCGTCTCCTGGCATCTCCCACAGAGGCGTTGATTTTCTCCACTTCAGTGGTGGCTTTCTCTTTGGTTGAAATCACGGCTGCGGCGCTTTCCTGTTGGGCGGTTTCAACTTCCGCCTGCGAGCGCTTGCGGGCTTCCAGCACTTCTTGGGCATATTTGGTTTTTTCGGCTTGCGCCAATTCCCTAGCGCTGGCTATTTCTTGCTGAATTTGGGATTTGTACTTGTCAAGCCGGTCTTTTTCAGCTGCAATTTCCTGCCTGACCCGCTCTTTGGTGCGTCTAAGTTCGTCGTAGAGGTCGGCCAGTTCTTGGTCGTTGAGTTGGCTAATATCTGCCACCCGCTTGACGCTGTTGCCTGTTTGTGAGACGGGCGAACCGTCGTTGGTTCGACTAATTGGGTCATTGCCGCTAACCTGGCGCTCGTTGGAAACGAGCGGGTTGTCGTTCACCATTGTCTTATCCAGTTTTTGATAAAAACACTTAGCAATATTCTGGAAGTCAGCTTGTCGGTTGCTGTTGACCGTGAACTTGAGCATCTGGTTTTTCACATTGTTCTTGATGAAAACGGTGGTTATCACGTTTTCGGAAAGCCACTCCATGGAAGCAAGGTCCAGTGCCAAGGTGTTCTGATGGGTTGGGGTGCCGCCGTCCTTTGCCATTTCTCCCATTTCGACAAACCTGAAACTGCGGCGAGTGCTATTTTCGTCAATGAAAATAAGTTCATCGTTCTGGTTGAATATTTCCCCACCTTTTGAATAGACCCTGGCGAACAGCCCGCTCCTTTCATTGCGAAAGTCAAGGCTGTAGGTGTAAGTGCCACGCACGATGATCACTTCTTGCACTGTCTTGATCAGTTGTGTGCCACCAACAACTTTATCTTCCACGATTTTGCCTTCACAATTCTGAGAAAACAAGGAAGATGTACCAAAAAAGAGGATTGCCAGTAATAGGGTAAAATATGATTTATACATAGCTGGGAAATTTTATCAACAAGGTAATGAACTCCTTAATTATCCGAAACTGTCTAGTTGAAAACTTGAGAGTTTAAGGCCTAAAAAAGCATTATTTGGACTTGGCAAATGCTTTTAGCCCAGCAAGCATCATGTTTGCTGCTGCTGGGTTGGTAGCCAACGGCACGTTGTACACGTCGCAGAGGCGCATCAGCATTTGGACGTCAGGTTCGTGGGGGTGCTTGTCCAGTGGGTCACGGAAAAATATTACGGCATCCAGCTTTCCTTCGGCCACCATAGCGGCAATTTGGGCATCGCCACCCCTTGGCCCCGACAACAGCCGCTCAACGTCAATACCAGCCCGTTCGATGTGACCGCCCGTGGTGCCGGTAGCGAACAACGTAGCACCCATCAGCATCGCTTTATTTTGGAGTACAAATGCGACCATTTCGGGCTTTTTCCCATCGTGTGCTATTAGCGCCAGATTCATAAATACAGTTTTTCATTGGTTCTGGGTGCTAAAAAACAACCAAGTTCCACATCGTTAACGGTTGATAATCAATAAATTGTTCGGTGCTTGACTTTAAAAAATAATTGGTGCAATTTGCAAGTCAATTCGGCAATTCAGGCAAAGCTAATTTGATATGAAATTTTTTAGGAAGAATTGCTAAAAATACCCTCCATTTTCTCGAACATCCGTAACTAAAACATTGTTGGCGAGTTAAACTGAAACCGGGCACTCATCGTGAAATACTATTCATGTAGACTGCCGAAAAACCATTGTGTTACCCATGAAGAAGATTATTGAACTTATCCGAACAAAGGAGCGTGAAGACAAGGCGCTTCCAAACGCAAAAAAAGCAAACGCAAGAGAAGTCAAAGTCCAAGCCCCAGCTCAGTCGAGCGGCCAAGCCATCGAGCAGCCCCGTGACTTGTTTTGGGACGATTACAGCGACGTTGGCTACTGTTGATTTGCTGTTGCGTATTTTATTGACAAATTATAATTTCAATTGTAACTGATTGGCTGTCAATTTTTTATTGCTTGCTCCGAAGCAATGCCCGTCCGTTAAAGTCTCTTATTTTCCAATTCCCATCGTCTTCAAACGACAAACTTTCCACTAAGAATTTCAGGTCGAAACCCGCTGCGCTTGCCTCGAAGACGGACAAAGAGTCGTGTTGGACTCCTTCGTTGCAAAGTCCTTTTTCTTGCAGTTTTTGGCAATAAGGCCGAAGGTCAAAACTGTCCTGCTTTTGTCCATTTTTGACGTACTGAAGCCCAGTCATGCCATCGGTTATTTGAAAGCCGGTGAAGTCATCGGAAAGTTTGGCTTTTTGGTAAGCATTTATCCTGTAGAGCTGGTTATAGCCGGTTATCTCAATTACCTGCTCGTTGTTGGTGTCAAAATAGACGGAACAAGTGTTGGTGTTGTCCATGCTTTGTTCGATGCCAAGCTTGGTAAGCAAGTCGCTAATGGTTTGCCAATCTGGTTTTGAAGCTTCACCTGAAAGTCCAAGCATCGGCACCAATTTTTCATGGTGCCCATTGTTTTGCAAATAGTTAATGGTCGTGCGAATGATTTCGGCATCGGCCTTGTCCAGCGAGTCCGTGGCAGCCACAATTTTGCCGTCTTTCAACATGTTGTTCTTTTCCAAAGCTGCCTCCAAACGCCCGACTTGGCTGCGCTCTGAGACCTTGAAGGCACTGAACGGGCCCAGCACCGTCAGCAGCGAGAAAAAAGCCAGGCTGATGGGGATAAACTTGATGTTGTCCCGTTTGAAAAATATGAAATAGACTGACATGAGCAGCAGCCAGACCCCGGAAATGGCCACGACGAACCTCGCCTCCGTAACGCCGTAGTCGCTCATGCGGCGACCAATGGCCACGAAAAGCAGCACTACCATCGGCAGGAGAACGTAGAAAAACCAACGACGAAAGCCTTTCACAGCGAAACTTTCGTCAAACTTGACCATCAGGTAATTCAGCAGGTAGGTGAAAATGCCTGCCACCGAAAAGCCAAGTACCAGCTTGCCTACCCAACCTTCGGGCAGTTCCCACTGAATGAGGATTTTTGCCGAAAAGGCGTATAAAATCAAGAAGTAAATGGCGACAATCGGTATCAAGATGAACTTTGTCAAGTTTTTTAACGGGCCAGTAAACAGGTTGGTTGGCGTTGCAAGTTCCTGATTTTCAACGGATTCTGTTTCGAAATCAAATCGCTTGGGAAAATGGGCAAGGAAATAAGCCGTGTTGAAAATACCAGCCAGCACCACAAACAGATGGGCGTAGATTTTTTCGTCAATATCCAAGTTGAACAACTCGTTGACTGCCAGGATGGCAAAACTCAGTCCTGCAAAAATTACCAGACTGTAAAAAGCCCCAACCATGAAGTTGCCAAAAAGCCGCTTGTTGTACTCCCAAAAATCTTCCACTGGCGACTGGTCGAGGTAGGGCAGAAAGGCCACGGCCAAGTGCGCAGCTAGGTTCAAGCCGAAGAAGCGGACTGGCGTCACGATTGTCCCAATATCATCAATTGACTCCAGTGTGAAATAGTATAATCCGAGCAATCCCAATACAACAAGGTGGGGGGCCAAAGCGGCAGGGAAGCTTAATTTCCAGCGCTCGCAAATGATGGAGGCGCAAAGCAAGCTGGTTAGCCCAAGGGAGCAGGTCATCAAGATTTTTATACATTCATCTTCGTCAATGTTTGTGTCGTGTTCAATCAAAACCATAGAAACAACAACGCCGGCAGCGGCGGCAAGCATCACCAAAGGAAAACGGCGCACTACGCCAAGAAAAGCGTCTGCGAGGTAGGGAATGGATGGCAATTTCATTAGGCTAAAATTTTATGAAAAACAATGGCGAAATGTACGGCGGTTTCTGCATTTCTCACAACCAAATGATAATCAGCTATTTAAGGGAAGTTTTTGCCAAGTGCTGGAATTGATGCAGGATTGGTACTTTTGCCAGCTAATTTTGGAGACGATAGATGATAGACGATAGACATCAGACAATAGATGCTAGACATTGACAATTATCCATCTAAAGTCTATTGTCTATCGTCTAATGTCTTTTTCAAAAACAAACATGAAACAGCTACTGACCATCTGCATTTTGGCGTTTGCACTGCCAATTTTTGCCCAAATTGATACTACCATTTACAAAATCGTGGAGGAATCCCCCCGCTTCCCAGGTTGCGAAACACTCGACACGACCATTGCCGTGAAAAACCAGTGTGCCCAGCGGGCACTGCTGATTTTCATCAACCAAAACATCAACTACCCGATCGAGGCACGTGAACAAAACGTGGAAGGCACGGTGGTGGTCAGTTTTGTGGTGGAAAAGGACGGGTACATCTCCAGTCCCACCTTGCTCAAAGACATTGGCAGCGGCTGCGGCGCAGAGGCCATGCGGGTAATGGGCGGCATGAACGAGGCGCTGAAACAGGCCAAGCTCACCTGGGCACCCGGAAGAAACAAGGGCAAACCGGTGCGCACGCAGGTTTCCTTCCCCATCAAGTTCAAGCTGGAGGAGCCGTCGGACTTCGTCATCCTCGACAACCGGGACTCGGTGTACGTGGTGGTGGACGACTCGGTGACCTACAAGGGCGGCGATGCGGCATTGGAGGAATTTTTTGCCAAAAACCTCAATTATCCAAAGGGCTACAAGGACAGTTGCATCATCGGTACGATGGACATGACGCTCCTTGCCGAACCCGATGGCTACGTCCGGGTACTCGACCTCAGCGACTACTGGAACCTCGGGAACGAATTCCGCTGGGAAGCGGTGAAGGCTGCCACTGCAACTTGGGGGCAATGGAACCCCGCCGTGCGGAAAGGTCGGCAAGTACCCTCCTCAGCGGAGATTACCGTGACCTTCCGGCCCGAAGCTGCCCGCTGCCCAGCAGCCATTTCGAAGTACGATAAAGCCACAGCGCTTGCCAATGAAGGAAGCGACCTTTTCAACGAGGGCAACCAGGAGGCGGGCGTGGCCAAACTGACCGAAGCCCTGGCCATGTTCCCCAGCAATGCCAATTTTCTCTACCTGAGGGGCCAGGCATACATGAACATGAACCGATTAACTGAAGCCTGCGAGGACTTCAAAAAAGTGAGGGCCACGGTCTATCTCGACGTGGTGGAAAAGGTGATCCCGCTGATTTGCAAGTAGAGATTTAATTTTGGCACACGGATTAACACGGATTGGACACGGATTTCTTTAGAGTTGGCAACCAAAAATCCGTGTGCCAAGCAGTAGCTTCGGCTGTTAAAAATCGATTCTTTTTTTCGCTTCGGAAAACAAAAACCCCAGCTTCGGGCGTTAAGGCCGTGGCTACTTATTTTGAAACAAAATCATATTAAATGCAAACCCGTTTTTCGTTAGCTGGCCTTCTCCTTTTCTTTTTCTTCGTAAAAACTACCGCACAGACCGATACCATCCCGCCCGATTTCACGATAAAGGGGGCGGCTATCGGCATCAGTTCCCCGGAGATGATTGACCAGATGATGGTCACCATGCCCGGTCTCGGCAGCAACGCCAAGGCCATGATGAACGAGCAGAGCATCAAGACCTACCTCATGCCTCCCCGAAAAGTAGGCGAAAGGGGCACCATCACGACCTACATCCTCTCGGCTTGCATGGAGTTCTACACCAATTTCAGCAAGAACTACAAGGTGAACCTCAGCCCCGATTTTCTGGCGCTAAACCTGGTAAAGGAAGGCAAGCCGGACATCAAAAACGGACTTCGCTTCCTCGTGACGGACGGCACGGTCAGCGCCGACGTTATGCCCTACGACTCGCCGAACATTCCCCGCAACGCAACCACAACGGACAAGTTCAGGATTGCCAACTACCTTCAAATTTTCAAGGAAACCCATCGGGAGCCGCAGAAGGTTTTCGAGGTGCAAAAAGCCCTGATGCGGGGCAATCCCGTCATCGTGGAGATGAACGTGCCCCGCAGTTTCGAGAACGTGAACAACACCCGGTTCTGGTCAGCCATCGGCTCCACCGCCGAGCGGATTACACTGCCATTCATGGTGGTGGGCTACAACCTGGAGCTGGAAGCCTTCGAAGTGCTCAGCTCTTGGGGAACAGAATGGGGCTCCAACGGCTACCTTTGGATTGATTTCGATGACTTTGGCGAGATTGCCCAGAATGGTTTTGTATTGGTACCAGCCCCCTGATGATTTTGGCGATGTTGGGCTGAACAAATTGCCTCGAAAATAATCCGTGTCCAATCCGTGTCATCCGTGTGCTTTCTTTGTGGAACACGGATGACACGGATTGGACACGGATTTTGATTAAATGCTTTTTTCCATGAAACAACTTTTTACCTTCCTGCTCAAATTCACCGCAGCGCTCTGCCTTGCGCTTGTGTCCACAAGTCTTTTTTCCCAAAAACAACTCGAACTCATCTCCCACCTGGACTATGTTTCCTTGGCCAACGACGTTTGGGGCTATACCGCCCCTGATGGAACGGAGTACGCACTGGTGGGCCTGCGGGGCGGCGTCTCTGTGGTGAGCCTGGCTGACCCGGCAAACCCGATGGAAATTCAAATGATACCCGGTGGGCAATCCACTTGGCGTGACCTGAAAACCTGGGGCCATTTCGCTTACGTGACCACCGACCAGCCCGGCACGACGGAGGGCGTACTGGTCATTGACCTCTCCGGCCTACCGAACGGGGTGACCTGGGAAAACTGGCGCCCCGTGCTGCCCGGCACCACCGACTCGCTCTACACTTGCCACAACCTCTGGATTGACGAGCAGGGCTACTGCTACCTCTCTGGCTGTGACCAAAACAGCGGAGGGCCCATTATCCTTGACGTTTTTTCGGTGCCGGGGAAACCGCAGTTTGTCGGCTACACGCCCCCGGTTTATGCACACGACTGTTTTGTGCAAAACAACCTGCTCTACACGGCGGAGATTTACGAAGGCCAATTCAGCGTTTTTGATGTTTCCAACAAGTTGGCGCCCGTGCTGCTGGCCACGCAGTCCACCCCGTTTGAGTTTTGCCATAACGTATGGGCAAATGCGGATGGCACGGTGCTCTACACCACCGACGAGCGGGCCAATGCGCCGACCGCCGCCTTCGACCTGACGAACATTGATGACATAAAACTGCTCGACGAATTTCGGCCAATGGCCACGCTCGGTACGGGCGTCATCCCGCACAACGCCCATGCTTTTGGGAACTACGTCGTCATTTCCAACTACACCGACGGCTGCGTGGTGGTGGACGCCACCCACCCCGACAACCTCATCGAAGTGGAATCTTATGACACAAACACGGAGTTTAGCGAAGGATTTCACGGCTGCTGGGGGGCTTACCCGTATTTCCCGTCCGGACTGATTGCTGCGACGGACATCGAAAACGGACTTTTTATCCTAAAACCGACCTATCCACGGGTGGCTTATTTGGAAGGAAAAATTACGGACAAGAACACGGGTGCGCCCATTGGCAATGCAAAGGTCAGCATCCAGTCGGGCGATGCCAATTTTGCGACGAGCGGCTTCACTGGGGATTACAAAACTGGGCAGGCTTCGGCGGGCAGCTTCGATGTACTTTTTACATCAAAAGGCTATTTCGACCTTACCGCTGAGGCCGTTTTGGTAGGAGGTGAATTGACCATTTTGGACGTGGAAATGATACCGCTGCCCCAGTTTACTTTCACGAGCCAGGTATTGGATGTTGAGACATTTCTACCGATTGCCGATGTAGAGATTTTAATTGAAAACAACGATTTTAGTTATTCCACCAAGACTGATGCGAATGGTGTTTTCGAGGTGCAAGGTGTGTTGCAGGGCAGCTATACGTTGTTTGCAGGACTTTGGGGCTACTTGTCGAATGGAGGCAGTCCGTTGGAAATGCCTACGGAGAAAGACCTTATTTATCTCAAGCAGCAGGGCTATTCGGACGGCTTCGATAACGACCTCGGCTGGCAGGTCGAAGGCACCGCTGACAACGGCATTTGGGAACGTGGCAAGCCCGTGGGAATTCGGGCGGCCAACAAGCAGTTTGCCCCGGAGGGCGACTCCCCATTCATCGTAAGCAGCACGAAGGCTTTTGTCACTGGCAACCAGGGCGTGCTCGTTCACGACGACCAGGTGGACAACGGCGAAACCCGCTTGACCTCTCCGCCCATGCAATTGCGGAGCCGTTACAACCGGCCGCTGCTTGCTTTCGCCTATTGGTGGTACGATGCCATCTCGAACAATCCGGCCAACGACTCGCTGGTGGTGAGCATCAGCAACGGGCTGGAAAGTAAAGTGCTGGCCGTAATCGCAACCGACTCCGCCAATGTGCAAGCATGGACGCCCACTGATACTTTTGACCTTAAGAGCTATATTGAAATCACGGATGACATGCGCATCAGCTTCACAGCATCCGACCGCAGCGGCACGCCCAACGTCGTGGAGGCTGGCCTGGACAATTTCACAATCATAGAAGGGCTGCCCGATGAGCTGTTTACGACCAGCGACGACTTGGCCAAAATGCGGATTTACCCAAACCCAAGTGCCGATTTCTTGACCATTGATTACAAAGTGGAAGTACCTTTTGAAGAGCTGCACCTTTTGGTGGTCAATGTTTGGGGACAAATCATTCGGGATTTGGCATTCGAGGCACCGATTGGAACGGTCAAACTGGATTTGATAAACGAGGTAGCAGCACCTTATTTTGTCTGCTTACGCATTGACGGGAAATTGAGCCGGGCGGCCAAGCTGATGAAAGTGATTGATTGACGATTGAGCGATTGACGATTTACGATGGGGACTGCGCCAATCGCTCAATCGTCAAAACTATTGCTCCTTCAACTTCTCCAAAATTGGCGTAGCCGTAGCAGGTGGTTCCACGATGGAATCCATCAAAATTGAGTCTTTTGGGTGACGGAGGCCGTAACAGTCCAGCTTGTCCAGCGTGATGGTGTCCATTTCCGGGAAGGTGTTTTTCCCCCATTTTACATATTGCTTCGAGCCGTACACTTGGTTGAGGAAATTGGTGCAGATGGGCATAGCCGTGCTGGAACCCTGTCCAAGCCTTGTCTCACTGAACCGCACTTGTGGGTGTTCGCCGCCCACCCAGGCACCAAAGCAGATGTCGGGGGTGAAACCGAAGAACCAGCCGTCCCGGTTGTCGTTGGAGGTGCCGGTTTTTCCCGCCACGGGTACGTTTAGCGTAAATTGGCTGCGCAGTCGGTGCGCCGTTCCATCCTTGGCCTCGATGACCTGGATAAGGAAGTAGCGTATCATGTCCGCATGCATTTCGGACATGGCAGCCACAAAGGATTTTGGCTTGGGTGACGCAAAGCCTTTGAGGATTTCGCCCTCCTTGGTTTCCACCTTGGTAATATGGTGAAGGATGGGCCGTTTGCCCCGGTTGGCGATGGTCGAAAAGGCGTTGACCATCTCGTACAGCGTCAAATCCACGCCACCGAGTGCGATGCCTGCTTCCTTTGGTATGGGGGAGTTGATGCCCATGCGCTTGGCCATTTCCACCACAGGTTTCGCTTCTGTTTCCAAAATGACCTGTACGGCAATGGTATTGATGGAGCGCCGCAGCGCACCTTCCATATTGTAATAGCCGCCGTATTTTTCGTCCACGTTTTTGGGTGCCCAGTTGTCGAACTCCTCGTAGGTAATATGCTCGTTGTGCCAGTGTTTGCAAGGGTCTATGCCACTTTCGAGGGCTTGGGAATAAAGTATGGGCTTAAAGGTGGAGCCAACCTGCCGCCGTGATTTGATATGGTCAAACTTTGCGTACTTGAAATTGACGCCGCCCACCCAGGCCAGTATATTTCCGGTTTTGTAATCCACGGCAAGGAATCCGGTGTTCAGCAGCGAGAGGTAGTATTTGACCGAATCTATTGGCGAGAGCATCGTATCAATGTCCTGCCCAGTTTTCCAGTTCAAAATCGTCATCTTGACAGGGGTCTTGAGCGCTTTGGCCACCTCTTCCTTGCTGGCCTTCCGGTCCCTCATCGTTCTTGCCCGGTCAGCCAATTTGACATGCTGGTTGAGCAGGTCTTCGTTGCCGTATGACTTGGTCAGCTTATCCTTTTTTGCTTGCTTGAAATAATTGGCCTGAATCCTCCGCATTTCAGTCTCCGCCGCTTTTTCGGCAAAATGCTGCATGCGGGAGTCAATGGTGGTGTATATTTTCAGGCCATCGGTGTAGAGATTGTAATCACTTCCGTCAGGTTTTGTGTATTCTTTCAATGCTTCCTCGAGTTCAAGCCGCAGGTGTTCCCGGAAGTGGGTTCCATCCCCTTCGTTGTGGGTTTGGGGTTTGTAATCGAGCTTTAGGGGCAGTTTTTGGAGGGAATCCAGTTCAGGTTTTTTCAGATAGCCATGTTTCTCCATCCTTCCAAGCACGACGTTTCTACGTTCCTTGGAGCGTTCTGGATTTTTGAACGGGTGGTAGGCTGTGGTGGCTTTCAACATGCCGACCAGCACGGCAGCCTGTTCGGGCGTCAGTTTTTTGGGTTCTTTGTTGAAGAAGCGGTTGGCAGCGGTTTTTATCCCAAACACGTTGCCGCTGAAGGGGATGGTGTTGAGGTAGAGCGCCAATATTTCTTCTTTGGAATACACTTTTTCGAGGCGAGAAGCAATGACCATTTCCTTGGCCTTGTTGATGGGCAAGCTCATCAGCCGGAATTTTTTTCGAGGGTAAAGGTTCTTGGCCAACTGCTGCGTGATGGTGCTGCCACCGCCCGATTCGTCCTCCTGCATCAGGATACTTTTCACCAAAACCCTTCCCAGTGCCCAATAATCAATGCCGTGGTGCTCGTAAAACCTGGTATCCTCTGCGGCGATGAGTGCGTTTTTCAAGCAACCCGGAATCTCCTCCAAACTGGAGGGTAGGCGGTTTTCAAAAAAGTACCGGCCCAGCAGGACGCCATCCGCCGAGTACACTTCGGAAGCTAAGTTGTGGTCAATTTTTTTCAGGGAAGCCGATGTGGGGATGGGGCCGAAAGCACCATTGAACAAAAGAAGGACAAAAGCAGTAATGGCGACAAGTGACAGACAAAGTGCAAGGCCTGCCCCCAATAAAGATTTGGCCAATATCGGTTTCCGGCCTTGAAATTGCCGATAGCGCTCACGCCAACGGTGAAGAACAGGATTTAAATTTTTCAGCAGATTTTTCAAATTGGACAATGAATGGTCCTTTTGCATTTATACTCGACGCTAATAGGTTTTGTGCAAATTACAAATTATAAACTGCTGCCCCTCCTCGCCGCCTCCGGCGGCTCGTCGGGGGAGAGGTTTTTTTTGGGGCGTTCCGCCCCAAACCCCTATTTGCACAAAACCTATTAATGCGAAGTATAGTACTTTGTTCGTTAATCACACTTGGACGGGTTCTTGGGCATTCGTCACTTCTCATTTTGATATTCAGCAGAGAACCGGTTTATGAAAAAAGCGGTGCAATTTTAGTGAAAATCCTATATCTTTTGTGTTAAGGAATTCCATCATTTGCAATGCCTCGCCAACACGGCACAGTTTAAGCTAATTTTGCAGCCAACAAATTTAATTTCATGAAAACTACCTCCTTCGTTCTTCTGCTCCTGCTACTTTCACTTGGTTGCCATGCACAAAACCAGCCAGCGGCAACGCCCACCGATGCCAGCCTGAAAGACCTTCGTTGGCAACTCAACAACTTGCTCAGCTTACAGTTGCCTTCCAGCCTCCCCGATTCGCTCAATGGGAAACTTTTTTCGAAAACCTTTTCCACCAACTTCTCAAGGGCTGACAGCACCCTGCTCGAAATTCCAGTGCTGCGGCGCACCCTGGAGAAAGATTCGATAATTGGCGGCAGCAAATACTACCTCCACTTTCAGGATATTGACCTAGAAAAACTGCGAATCGAGACCACTCCCGACAAAAAATGCTTGGCCATTCTCATTCCGGCGAAGCCGGGAAAAACCTTCCTCCACAGGCCTTTCGGCAATGAACCCGAACACCAAGTGGAGACAGTGACCATAGGCTGGTACGACCAGGTGCAAGGCACAACCTTGGCTCGTGCCTACGTGCTTTGGAAGCAGTTTTTGATGAAATTGACGGATCAGTGAACCCTCAATTCAAAACTCAAAACTCGGAACCCGAAACTTGCTTTAGCTTTGCGCTGCACTGCGGGCTACTCCATCGCCTGCGCCGCTTTCCCCCTTTGGGGTCAGGGGGTGGGAGGAAAGTCCGGACAACGTAGAGCGCCACACCACCTAACGGGTGGGACTCCGGTCAAACGGAGGCCAGAGAGTGTCACAGAAAATTACCGCCCGGCGGGGTGGAAATTGGGATATTGGGAAATTAAGAAATTGGGGGCGCCCTCAATTTCCAATTTCCAAATTTCTGAATTTCCCCCTCGTTGGGTAAGGGTGAAAACGTGCGGTAAGAGCGCACGGCGTCGTTTGGCAACAAGCGGGGCGGATAAACCTTGTGGGTTGAAATGTCATGTACACCGGTGATGCCCTGCGGGGGGCGGAAATTGGGAAAATGGGAAATTGAGAAATTATGGCTGCGTACCTTAAATTTCCTAATTTCTAAATTTCCTAATTTCCATCCTCCGCAGGGTGGAAGGGCTGCTCGCCCGAGCCGGGGGGTAGGCAGCTAGAGGCCAGCCGTGAGGCTGGTCCCAGATAAATGATGGAGCCTCTGCTTGCGTGGAGAGTACAGAATCCGGCTTATTGGCCCGCAGTGCTTTTTCATCTTCACAATTCCCGGCTTGGCCGACAAGTTGGTCCATGCCACTGCCTTACCACCTTATTTTTGCGTTGAAAATGCCTACCTGACCAGAAATCACCTTTACACTATAAATTTTCCCAACCATGAGAGCCTATTCCATTTTCGTCCTTGCTATATTGACAATAAACCTCCATGCCCAAATCAAGGGCAAAATCACCGACAGCCAAACGGGTGCGCCTTTGCCCTACGCCACTGTTAGCCTGTTTTCAATAACGGACAGCCTGCTCGTGGATGGCACCATCACAGACGATTTGGGGATATTTGAAATATCGGCGAAGCCCGGCAGCTATTTCGCCAAGTTCGAGTTTTTGGCCTACGAGCCTTTTATTGTTGAAAAAATAGAAGTAAAAAAAGCGCCGCTCGACCTCGGCAACATCGAATTGAAGGCAGCGGCAACGATGCTCGGCGAAGTCGTGGTGCAGGCCGAAAAAAGCAGCATGCAGATGTCGCTCGACAAGCGGGTGTTCAACGTGGGCAAGGACCTCGGCAACGCCGGGGGCAACGCCGCCGAACTGCTCTCCAACATTCCTTCCGTGCAGGTGGACGTGGAGGGCAACGTGAGCCTGCGGGGCAGCGGCAACGTGCGCATCCTCATTGACGGCAAGCCCTCTGGGCTGGTCAGCTTTAACGGAGCGGCGGGCTTGCAGCAGTTGCAGGGCAGCCTCATCGAGCGGGTGGAAATCATCACCAACCCCAGTGCAAGGTACGAGGCTGAGGGCGTGGGCGGAATCATCAACATCATACTGAAAAAGGAGCAGGGCAACGGCTTCAACGGTGCTTTCGACCTCATCGCCGGGCATCCCGAAAACTACGGTGTGGCACTGAACCTCAACTATCGCCACGAGCGCCTCAATTTTTTCATCAACTACGGCATTTCCTACCGCACCTCGCCAGGCGGCGGCTCTATTTACCAACGAAGCTTTACTGGTGACACCACCTTTATTTATCGCCAAAAAAATACCCGTGACCAGGAGGTGATTGCACAGAACATACGGGGCGGGCTGGACTATTATTTCAACCCAAAAAACATCCTCACCGCCGCCTACACCTTGCGCCGTACCGATGGCGACCGCACGATGGACATCGAGTACCGTGATTTTGTTGGCGATGAAAACAACCTGACCAGCATCAGCACCCGCACCCAGTTTGAGAAGGAAATCGAACCCAACTCCGAATACTCGCTGACCTACAAAAAGACGTTTGACAAGCAGGGCCACGAGTTCATCGCCGAGGCACGTTTGCTCGACAACTGGGAGGATAGCGACCAAGATTTCGTTGAAAAATTCTACCTGCCAGATGGCTCGCCAAGTGGTGTAATAGATAAGTTGCAAAGCTCCTACAACTACGAGACGGAACGGCAATACCTCTTCCAAGCCGACTACGTGCATCCTTTTTCGAAGAATGGAAAAGTCGAAGGCGGCCTCCGCAGCACGTTTCGGGACCTGGACAATGAATTCAAGGTGACGGAGCTGAAGGATGGCAATTGGGAAGTAGTCAACGGACTGGACGACCGTTTCCAGTATGACGAGAACATCCATGCCGCCTACGGCATTTTTGGGGACAAAAAAGGCAAGGTCTCCTATCAGGTTGGCCTACGGGCGGAATACACGGAC
This sequence comes from uncultured Saprospiraceae bacterium, assembly GCA_964508135.1. GTDB lineage: Bacteria > Bacteroidota > Bacteroidia > Chitinophagales > Saprospiraceae > UBA6168. The sequence continues at coordinate 27,436 of CAZDSU010000059.1, read as the reverse complement.
GTGACCACGAGGCTCGTAGCGGCCGATAGCATAAACGCCAGGGACTACTACAACCTGTTTCCCAGTGTCCACTTGACCTACGATTTGCCCAACGAAAACGCCATGCAGGTTAGCTACAGCCGACGGGTACGCCGCCCCCGATACAGGGACCTCAACCCGTTCGTCACCTATTCCGACGAGCGCAACTACTGGAGCGGCAACCCCGATTTGGACCCTGAATTTACGGACGCCTACGAGTTTGGCCATATCAAATACATGCAAGACGGCTCACTCTCCTCCTCGCTGTACTACCGCCATACGACCGGCAAAATCGAGCGCATACGCCGGGTAGATGCAGAAGGAATCGCTGCCACCAGACCTGAAAACCTCAGCACGGAAGATGCTTTCGGCTTGGAGTTCACCGCCGCCTACAACTTGGCAAAGTGGTGGAAAATGGACGGCAACTTCAACTTCTTCCGCTCCATCACAGACGGTGCCAACCTCGGTGCCGACTTCGAAGCGGACACCTACAGTTGGTTTACCCGCCTGACTTCCCGCTTTACTTTTTGGAAGAAAACCGACCTTCAACTCCGGGGCAACTACGAAGCGAAGCAGCAGACCACCCAGGGTTATCGCAAGCCCAACTACTTCCTGGACATCGCCCTCAGCCAGGACATTTTGAAGAACAACGCCACGCTCACGCTCAACGTCAGCGACCTGTTCAACTCCCGTCGCCACCGCTTCGTGTCGGAAGGCGAGACGTTTTATACGGAAAACGACTTTCAATGGCGCAGGCGGCAGGTGAACCTGACGTTCAGTTACCGATTGCACCAGCAAAAAAAGAAGGGTGGGGGAATGGAAGAAGGCGGCGATTTTTAGGTAACGTCGCCTTTAGGCGGCGATGCCCAACAACTTCCAGGTTTTAAAGGCCAAAGTGGGGGAAACATTCAGTTGCTCCAGCAAATTTAACCCTCAAAAACCTTTTCCACGGCGATTTTTAAACCATCGAGCACGTTGGATGCTATTTCGCCGGATTCCATGGCAAAAAAGGAAAGCTCGTAGTCGCTTTCTTTCAAGGTATAAACTTCAATGGATTTGTTGCGGGGGTCAACAATCCAGTATTCACGGACGCCACTGCGGCGGTAAACCTTCATCTTGTCGCCCCGGTCGTCCTTGTGGGTGCCAGGGGAAAGGATTTCTACAAGGAGGTCGGGTGCGCCTTTGATGCATCCGGGCGTGATGATGCCCGAATTTTGCTGGGCGACAAAAATGATGTCAGGTTGGAGGAAATTGTAGTCATCAAATTGAACATCGTAAGGGGCGCAGAAACATTCTCCCTTACTGTTGTTCAAAACAAAGCTGTCAATTTGACGGAAAAGGTTGCGGGATGCCCGCTGGTGGTCGGTGGAGGGTGAAGCTCTTCTCACGATTTCGCCATTGATTAGTTCGTACAGGAAGCCAGCTTCGAAATCGTCCATTTCGAGGAATTCACTGACAGTGTAGGTTTTTTCCAGAACGGCAATCATGTTTGAATGATTTTTTTTCAAAAATAGGCTTTTTCTGGAATTTGCGAAGTCATTTTTTCAAACAATTGATAGAAAATGGATGCGAAGTCAGGGAAAAGCAACATCAAATTAGTGTGTTCATTAAGCTGCAAATCAGCAACCTCTGCGACGAGTACACCCTCTACAACTTAGCTGAACTTGGGGAAAATGTACTTGCGGTTTTTTGAGCAGTATTTGAAGTAAAAGCATGATTTTTCGGGAACGAACGGCACAGGTTTTTACGAAAAACTGGGCAATTCCTTCTCCAAAAACAAGTCCAGTGGACAAATGCGCACCCCATCGCTGCGGTCAAAACGTTCGCCGCTCGGCGTGATTACGAAGTTTAAATCGGATTGAATGTCTGTGATGCTTTGATGAAAACCCTTGGAAATGACTGGCGACGTGGAGAATTTGATTTCGATGCAGATTTTTTTCCCATTTGGGGTAATCATGAGCAGGTCAACTTCTGCTCCCTGGTGGGTCCGATAGTGGAAAAAATCTGAGAACTCGGGTGCTTCCCGAATGATTTGCTCGATGACATAACCTTCCCAGGATGCGCCGATGGCAGGGTTTCCTCGCAGGGTTTCCATGTCAAAAACCCGAAGCAACGAATGGAGCAACCCGCTGTCACGAAGAAAAAGTTTGGGCGATTTCGTCAGCCGTTTTCCGATGTTGGCGAAGTAGGGTGGTAGGCGGCGGATAAGGAAACTGCCCTCCAACAGTTCGAGGTACTTGTGGACAGTGGGCTGGGATACGCCGAGCGAAGTCGCCAAACTGCTTGCATTCAAAAGGTTTCCGTGCAGGTGCGCAAGCATTGAAAACATATTGCGGAGCAACCCAGCGGGCACCGCAAACCCCAGCCGTTGCAGGTCACGATGAATGAAAGTTTCGACAAAACCATCCAGCCATTTGCGACTAATGAAAGCATCTTTGGCAAGCAGCGAGTTGGGAAAGCCGCCCCGAATCCAATGTTCTTCCTGAGAAACCATATGTTTGACTTCTGAAAATGAAAAAGGCGGCAACTCATGGTAGGCAATGCGCCCAGCCAGCGTTTCCGTGTTGAGCTTGACGATATGCGGCGATGCAGAACCCAGTAAAATGAAACGGGCAGGCTCCCGTTGTTGGTCGGTCAGTGCCCGAAGCAGTGCAAACAATTCAGGGCGCACCTGAATTTCGTCAATGATGACGCATTTGTCAGCATGGCCGGACAGGTATGATTGGGCATCTTCCAGTTTGAACCAATCTTCCCTAAGTTCAAGGTCGAGATATAGCGTAGGTTTTTGGATTTCAGGCATCAGGCTCTTTACCAGCGTAGTTTTGCCCACTTGCCTCGAACCAACCAATCCCACGATTGGCGACCAAGTCAGTTCTCGGAGTATCTTATTTGAAAGCAATCGTTTTATCATTCGACAAAACTAACATTTGCCATGAAAATTTAAAAATGAATTTTAAATCTTTATGGTAAAAGCACAAATCAGCAACTATTCACTTGTCAGCATTCAAAAAAACAGCCATTATGGACCAACAAATCATCAACCTCTACGACGAGTACACCCACAAGCCCCTGCCCCGCAGGGAATTCCTTGAACGCCTCGCCAAGCTCACGGGCGGAATGGCGGCGGCATTGGCCGTATTGCCATTGATTGAAACCAGTTGTGTCGCTGGCGCAAAAACGCAGGGCGACAACCTGCACACTGAATACGTCACCTGGGCAGGTGTCAACGGCGAAATGAAGGGCTACCTCGCCCGCCCGAAAAAGCGGAAGAAATACGCCGCCGTCGTGGTCATCCACGAGAACCGGGGGCTGAACGCCCACCTCGAAGACGTGGCCCGGCGAGCCGCCAAGGCGGGCTACCTCGCCCTGGCATCCAACGCCCTCGCCCCGCTCGGCGGCACGCCCGCCAACGAGGACGATGCTCGGCAGTTGTTCACCACGCTGAAACCAGAAGAATCCCTTCAAAACTTCATTCGTGCCTTTGACCATTTGGAAAAAAGGGAGGACTGCAATGGCAGCTTTGGCTGCGTCGGCTTCTGCTGGGGCGGGGCCATGTCGAACAACCTGGCAGTGAATGTACCCAAGCTGAAAGCCGCCGTCGCCTTCTATGGTCGGCAGCCCGAAGCTACCGATGTGCCTAAAATCAAGGCCGCCGTGCAACTGCACTACGCCGAAATGGACGAGCGGGTGAATGCGAGAATGGCCGCCTACGAGGAGCAGTTGAAAACGGCGGGCGTAAAATACGAGCAACACCTGTACCCCGGCGTGCAACATGCCTTCCACAACGACACCTCCACGGCGAGGTACAACGAGGCGGCGGCGAAGCTGGCTTGGGAGCGGACGCTGGCGTTTTTTGGGAAGCACTTGTAGTACTTTCATTTTGGCACTTAATTGCTACCTCCGCACCTGCCCTGCACGGCCAGGTCTTCAGACTTGAACCAGCGGGATTCGGAAATCTGGGAATACCAGATGCACAAAACTTGGTGGCTGGAAATATAAAAAATGGGTAACAGTTTAGCACCCCATCTAAACGGGGATTAAAATTTTATTTTTGCGCCATTAAATTGAACTTGCCAAACGACATATCATCCTGTCACGATTTGATTTTGCAGCAACAAGAACAAATCACAGCCTTGCAAAAGCAAGTCAACATCCTTTTGGCAAACCAGGCAGAGCTGACCGACCGTTTGAACAAGAACAGCAGGAACAGCAGCAAGCCACCTTCCACCGATGGCCTGCAAAAGCCCGTTTCAAGGCCTGCGTTCAGCAGGAGCAAGGGCAGGAAGCCCGGTGGCAAGCCTGGCCACAAAGGCAAGACGCTGGAAATCTGCGAGCAGCCCGACCATTTCAACGAGCTGCTCCCCGACAAATGCGGCTGCGGGCATGCCCTGGACAAGGCAAAGGCAAATGTCGTCGAGGTCAGGCAGGTGTTCGATCTGCCCCAGCCAAGGCTGGAGGTGACGGAGCACGTCCTTCTGGGCTGCACCTGCGAGAGGTGCGGCAGCTACAACGAGGGCAGCTTCCCGGACGGGGTGAACGCCCGCCTGCAGTACGGCACGGGGGTGCGGGCGCTGGTTGTCCTTCTGAACGTGGCGTTCAAGCTGCCGGTGAAAAAGGTGCAGCTCCTCTTCGGGGACCTGTACGGCTTTGCCATCAACCCGGCCACCATCATCAGCTCGACCCCGGAAGTGCTTTGACCTGTTGGGGCCGGTGGAAAAGCTGCTCAGGAACAGCCTCTTGCAAAGCCTGGTCAACCATTTCGACGAGACGGGGCTGAGGGTGGCGGGAAGCCTGCACTGGCTCCACACCTGTTGCAACGGGCTGTTCACCTACCTTTTCGTCCACACAAAACGGGGCACGGAGGCCCTGCAGGGCGCCGCCTCCAACCTGCCGGGGTTCAAGGGCTGGGCCGTCCACGATTGTTGGGGCAGCTACTTCAAGTTCAAGGGGTGCCTTCATGCCATATGCGGGGCGCACCTGCTGCGGGAACTGGCCGCCCTGGAAGAAAAGGGCACGGCATGGGCAACGTGGTTCAGGAGGTACCTGCTCGCATTGTACCACCTATCCGAAAAAGGCACTGGAAAGGTGAGCACTGAGGAACAGCGCAAAGCACTGCTCCTTTTTGAGAGGATATTGGGATACGCCGAACTGGAGGAACCTCCCCCGGAAAAATCTGAAAGCGGAAGGGGAAGGCCCAAGGCAACGAAAGGACGGAACCTGCTGGTTCGGTTGAGGGAACACAAGACCGCAGTGCTTGCATTTGCGTTCAATGAGGCTGTGCCCTTTACCAATAACCAAGCAGAAAGGGACTTGCGCCCGGCCAAGACCAAGCAAAAGGTGGCCGGGGCCTTCAGGACATTCGAGGGCGCAAGTATATATGCCCGCATATTTGGGTTCATATCCACCACCCGCAAGCATCAACACAGCGTTTTCAATGAACTTAAAAATGCTTTTGATGGCAATACTTTTTTAAATCAGGCTTGCCCCTCCTAAGCAGTTACAAAAATGGAGGGCAACCGAAATGCCGGCCCGGCTGCCACTCCACGAATGAAAACATTAAGTTTTCGACTATTTCAAATGAGTGAATGGCTCACACCATCTGCTCATCCTCCTCTATTCCACAAAATCCACCAGCCTCCGTACTTCCGTCTTGACGATGGTTCTGGTGGCCTCAATGCGTTTCCAGATACGGTCATCGCTCATATCAGGATAGACTTCTTTCCAAGCTTGGCCTTCATTTTTGTTCATGTCTTCCCAGGTGTTGAAGAGGTCAACGGTGGAAGCTTGGTAAGGGGAGTCGCCGCCACGTGGCAAGACCATAAAGCCCATGAGCCAGCCAGCACGGTTTCCCTTGGCGATGTTTTTTTCATGGACGGGCTTCACGAATTTAGATTCCGTTTCTGTCCATTCATCCCAGCCGCCATCTGGTATCGACATGAAGTTTTCTACCCGGTATTTTTGATTTTTTCTGCCCGGGGCGAACACCATGTCGCCAGCAGTCCAGATTTCTCTTTTTACCAAATCCCGGTATAGGGGGGCGTTGTTGGCGGTCTCCTTTTGAGCGGCGGTCAGGTTTTTCGTCAGCATAGCCCAAGTCTTGTCATCCCAACTGGCTTCGAGCTTGCCAATGGCATCCCAGTTTTTCAGGTGGGTGATGGTGAGGTAATCATATTCGGAACTGGTGCCGCTTGGGTACATCATTTCTTCGATTTCCCAACCAATGATTAAACCTGCTTTTTTCCGCTCTTGGTGGATGAGTTTCCAGACCTTTTCGCATTCAAGGTATTTGTCTGTCATGCCGGGTTTAACTTTCATGTATTCCACTATAACGTAGTCGTTATCTGGATTTTGGGCGCTGAGGTTTTCGTTGAAAAAGAGGCTGAATACAGCCACGGTTAAGATTGAAATGAATGTCTTCATTGTTTAAAAAATTTAAAAGGTGAATGAAATATGGGTTTTAAGGTGAAATAAGCTGGGGCTCAATTCACCCGTTGCCGTTCTGCCTCCGACCCGGTTTCCCGTTGGCGGGTACTCTTGAGTTTTTTGTTGCCAAAACTCCGGGAGTAGGTGAGCTTCACAGTGGGTGGTATGAAATCATAACTGTCGTAGAGGAACTGGCCCCGGTCGGTCAGGTCCAATTCACTCCTCCAAACCATCGTGTTCAACATGTTGTCGAAGCCCAACCGCAGAGAGCCGCCCTCGTTTTTGAATTTTTTCTGCAATCCCACATTCAGTGAGCCGAATGGTTTGTTGGTAGATGAACCGGACAGCGTCCTGGAGTTGTAAAACCCTGATATTTCGAAGGTGAAATCCTTGGGCAGGGTGAAGGTTTGCGAAGCGAAAAGATTCAGGCTTTTTTGTGTAAAGTCCAGCAGTTCGCCGCTGTAGTAAGTACGGAGCGCCGTCCGAAGGCCCGTGACGTTGAATTGCATGCTCCACCAATCGGCGGGGTTGAGGGGGAAGGACAAGGTGACGGCGACCGTTTTTTGGTCTTTCAGGTTTTGGGGAAAATAGAGCTGCCTGTTGGTGGCGGGGTCAACATTGACCTGGAAGCGGGCAATCGTGCTATCCTCCACGGAATATTGCACCGACAGCAGCACGGTCGAAAAGCGGTAATCCAACTTGACCGCATTGGAAATGGCAGGCTGGATGGCGGCGCTCCCGGTCATAAAAGTTGTGGGGTCGAGGAAGATGACAAACGGCGCCATGTCGTTGAACGTGGGCCGGGTGATGCGCCGGACGAAAGAAAGGTTGGCCGAGTTTTTCTCGTTGAACTGCCGTGAAATAAACACGCTGGGGAAGAATCTGCCATACTCCCGGTCCACGATGTTGGCTTCTTCCTCCGAACCCAAGTTGGAGTCGGTGAACTCGTACCGCAGCCCAACTTTCACGTTTGTTTTTTCATCCAACTTCACATCGAGTGCTGTGTAGGCGGCCAGGATTTTTTCGTCCAGGTCATATTTCCCCGTCAAATCTGGGTCCTCCACCCAGCCCTGGCCGATGTTGTTGGTCACGCTGACATCATTGGTAAAATGGGAGAGCGTACCTTTCAGCCCGGTTTCCAGCTTGATATTTTTACCAAATGATTTGGCATAGTCCAACTTGCCCACGCCGATGTTGAGCGGTGTGATTTTACCGCTGTGGGTCAGTTCCTCTAAAACGAGATTGTTCGCCCCATCGAAGTAGGTGTTCACGTAATCGTTCGGATTGTTGTCCCGATAATAAAGGTAGTCCGCATCGAAAGTCAGCGTTTCGTCCGGTCGGAAAGCGTGCTGCATATTCAGGTTGGCGCCATAGTGCCGCCATTGGTTCAGTTCCTCATTTTCAACGGTGATAAATTCATCGGGAACGCCGTTCTTCGTAAACACAGCCCTGTTCTCAGCATCCATGGTCCACTTGGTGTCGTAACTGGTGAGGAGTGCGCCGAGCACCGTTTTTTTACTCAATTGAAAATCAAGCCCCAGTCTTCCAGTATGATTGCTTCGCAGCGGGTTCCGCTCGGACTTGGAAAGGGTTTCGGTCCGTACGTTTTCAAAATCAACCCACCTGCCAGTGGTTATGTACTGGTTGGAGCCATCCCGCAGGTAAGTGTAGTCGCCGTAGAGGTTGAGTTTGCCCGACCGGTAATTGACATTGATGCTGGCGTTTCCGGTTTCCCCCCGGCCATAACCAGCGGTGAAGTTGTAAGAGCCGTTCAGCCCCTGGTCGCCCGATTGTTTCAACACGATGTTGATGAACCCGGCGTTGCCCTCGGCGTCGAAATTTGCCGGAGGCGTCGTGATGAGTTCGATTTTTTCGATGTTGCTGGAAGGCATGCCATCCAGAAAATCCACCACGGCGGAGAGGGGCATCCGGTTGATTTTTCCGTTAATCATCACGACCACGCCGTCCTTCCCAGCCATCGAAATGCCGCCCTGCTGGCGGTTGACCAACACGCCGGGCGAGCGCTCCAGCACTTGCAGCGCCGTGGCCCCGGCGGAGGTAATGCTGGTCGCCACGTTCACCGTCAAGCGGTCAATTTTTTGTTCAAACAAGGGCCTTCGGGCCGTCACGGTCACGGCGTCCAATTGCGCCACGTCTTCACTGATGCTGGTGGCGCCCATGTCTTTCGTGCCATTCCCGTTCAATGAAAAGGGCTTGAAATAAAAAGTGGCATAACCGACCATCGTGACGGAAAGAAGGTAGTTGCCGGCGGGGACATTTTGGATGGCGTACTTTCCATCCATATCGGTGACTTCGCCTTTTACCAATGAAGAATCAGCAGGATTGAGCAAGAGTACATTGGCGAAGGGAAGCGGCCCGCCACTGTCTTCATTGACTTTTCCTGAGATACTGGATTGAGCGATGGCTTGCTGACATAGCATCACAGCAAGCAAAGCGATACTGAGAAGAGTTTTCATGACGGTTAATAGTTGTTTTATGAAATGGATTTGATAAAGAAGTAGGAAAATAGAACTCCGAGGTTTTGACTTGTTTTTTTTTTGGAACCTCGGAGGCCTTCATTCACTCAATTCACCCGCCCTTGCTCCTCTGCCGAGCCGGTTTCCCGGTTTCGGCTTCCTTTTACCTTGTTGCTACCAAAGTTGCGGGTATAGGTTAGCCGGACGGCTCTTTCCGAAAACCTGAAATAACCGCTATACTCGAATCCAAGCGTTGGGTCGGTGGTGTATGATTCAAAATCGAATGTCTTTAAAATGTCATTTGCATTCAGGCTCAGCTTTCCATTGTTGCCGCCAAGGTTTTTCTGTAGCCCGGCGTTTAATGCCCCAGTTGCTTTTTGTTTGACAAAACCCCGCTGGCCAGGCGACCTGTAATTCCCTGAGATTTCAAGTGTGAAGTTTTTGGGCAACTTGAAGGTTTGAACCGAATTCAGTCTGAAACTCTTTTGTTCATTCGTCAAAAATCTACCTTCAAACCTGCTCCTGTCCTGTTGCCATAAAGCCATGAAATTGTTCTGCATTCGCCACCACTTCGCCACCTCTACCGGAAAAGACAAGGTGGCCGAAACCCCTTGTGAAAAGTCAAGGTTTGCAGTAGTGTTCACCTGTTTATTGGTAGCCGGGTCAACGGAAGGCTGGCCTCTTGTAATAGCCTCGTCTTCGAAACTGTATTGGAGGGAAAACAAAACGGTTTTGTACCTATAATCTGTCTTCACTGCATCTGTAATGGAAGGCTGCAGGGCAATGTTACCAGTTGTATAAGTATTAGGGTCCATGAAAATGACCCACGGCGCCAATTGTGTGAAATCAGGGCGGCTGATGCGGCGGCTGTAAGAGAATTGAACTTTGTTGTTGTCGTTGATAGCCCGTGAAATGAATAGGCTGGGAAAAAATTTCCCGTAGGTACGGTCAACGATATCAGGCTCTTCGGTGGTGCCCAGGTTGGACTGGGTGTGTTCGTAACGCAGCCCGAATTTCAAGTCGGTCTTATTGTTCAACTTCAAGCTGAATGCCGAGTAGGCGGCCAGTATATCTTCGTTCAGTTCATAATCTGCCGTAAAATCTTGGTCTGTCACCCAACCCTGCGGCTCCAGCATTTGCAGGCTGATATTGTTGTCAAAACTGGAAAAAGCACCTTTTGCGCCAGCTTCAAATACAATATTTTTCCCAATGTTATTGATATAATCTGCCTTACCCACCGTAAATCGGATGGGTGTTTCTTTTTCCGAACTTAACTCTTCCGACTGCGTGACATTACCACTGCCATCGTAGTATTTGATATGATAATCAGTAGGTTGGTCCTGGTGGTAATAGGCGTAATCGAGGTCCAGGTTGAGTGTTTGGGTTTCTGTGAATTTGTGTTGGAGGTTGAGGTTCGCCAGGTAGTTGTTCCAGAGGTTCAACTCATCAATGACCATTCCCTGGGTACTGGCCAAAACGCCAGATTCTTGCACGCTGATATCGTTGAAAGCATCCATCGTCCAGTCCCTTTGCGACCAGGTCGCCAATGCTCCTAAAATCGTTTTTTTGCTCAGTTGGATGTCAGCTCCCAATCGCAGGTTGTGGTTAATCGTGAGGGTTGGATCACGATCGCTGATACTGTTAGTCTCCGTCTGAACACCCAGGAAATCAACACTACGGTAGTTTTCAAACTTCTGGACCGAGCGATTGTAAGCATAGGAGTAATCGCCAAAGAGATTGATATTATTTTTCCGGTAATTGATGTTTAGGCTACCGCCAAATTTCTCATGTACGCCATAGCCAGCATTCAGTGAAAATGAGCCGTTGGTACCTTCGTCCGGATTTTGTTTCATCACAATGTTGATGAAACCGGCATCGCCTTCCGCATCAAAATTGGAGGGAGGCGTGGTGATGAGTTCAATCGTATTGATGTTATCGGCGTTCATGCCTTCCAACATTTGAACGACAGCATCGCTTGACATCCGGCTGATTTTGCCGTTGATCATCACCACTACGCCGTTCTTTCCAGCCATCGAAATGCCGCCGTTCAAGCGGTCAACGATGACGCCCGGCGAGCGTTCCAGTACTTCCAAAGCATTGGACCCGGCAGAGGTGACGGAGTTGGCCACGTTCACCACCATCCGGTCAATTTTTTGTTCAAACAAGGCTTTTCGGGCCGTCACGGTCACGGCGTCCAATTGCGCCACGTTTTCCTGGAGAATGAAAGGCGGCAGCTTCAATTGCTGCCCATTTACCAACGGGATAGGTTGGGAATACTGGTCTTCGAAACCCACCATGGACAGCAGTATCCGGTAGTCGTTGGCGGCCATTCCCTCGAAGGCAAAAGCTCCGTCGTCCGCTGAAATTTCGCCTTTTACCAGCGAGCTATCTGCTGCCGAGAGGAGCAGGACGGTCGCAAAAGACAGCGGCTTCTTATCGGCAGTTTGAATAGCGCCTGTTATTTGAGTTTGTGAAAATAGCGGCTGGCAGGCGCAGCTAAAGATGACTGCCATCGTCGACAGGGTTTTTATGAATGTTTTCATTGTTGAAAATTTAAGGAGGTATGAAAGCGGCTATATTTCAGCATGAGATTGAAACTAAAAACCGGGGCGCCGCCTTCCTCCCGTTCAAGTATTATTATATTGGATTACCAAAACCTGTATGCGTCAACCAAATTTCTCCACCAATCCCATTCGTGAATCGAAGTAAAAAGAATGGCGATTAATGAGAACAATACCATCAAAATCAGATAAGGCAAATAAACCTTTCCCTTTTTATAATCAATCAGTATCAAAATGAATATCAGGACAATACTGATGGAATAGGTTAGCGAATGATTTTGGGATAGGCTTACCTCATCAAAAATCCTTATCAATCCAGGTGGCAAGGCAAAAAAGGCAGTTGAAATCATATACCTTGAGTGTAGGTGTATATTCTTTCGACGATAGTAAGCAAGTGCCACGAAAACCAAAAAGCCAATGGAAAGAATGATTGAACTGAAAGCAAATTGATATTCTGTATTTGTGCCATCCTCATTGAAAGTGACCATCAACATGTGGTCAACAATCATTAGTGAACCGATGAATACCCAAAAGGCAATGATTAGGGACACCAACCCAACCATGCGGTGAATCTTGATTTTGCCAATATTGAACAATGTCGGCTGGACAATCAATACCATCATCCATAAAACGGCAGGCAGGGCATGAAAATGAAAAATAGGTTCAACCTCAAAAAATGGTTTGAAATAAGAGGGGGCAAACCCAAAAATTACTATTAGGAAAACTATGGCCAGGAATATTGTAATCCTTTTATAATAGCTGGTCATGGCTGTTTCTTTATCCGCATTTTGGTGATGAAAGTGACCGGGTGACTTCGAGTCACCCGGTCACTTTTAGTTTCTACCCCACCTTTGGCGCCACCACCGGCGCCATCGGCTGGGATTTAGAGGTACTGTGCAATGTCACGCTGTTCACCGAGCCGTCGCCGTTGCGGTTGAACACGAAGCGGCGGTCAATGGACACAGCGATGAATTCATCCTTGCCCATCGGTTTCAGTTCCACCGTGGCGTAGCCTTCCATATCGAGCAGGAGCTGGTTCCCCTCTTTGTGGACGACCACAACTGCATCAGGGATGCCTAAATGCAGGTGCATGTCGTACTTCCCGGTGCAGGCATCGAGGGCAGCCTGCCGTTCTTCCGAGGTTGCCACTTTTTGCAGGGTGAGGTTGAAATTGAAAAGCGGGACGCCGCTTTCGTCCTTCGCAGGGCTGAGGATAAACTGGCTCCGCTCGTTTTCAGGCAAATCGGCGATGACGGTGTCCGTTGCGTTCAGCTTTTCCCCTTCGAAATACATTTGTGAAACATGCTCGTGGTAGCCCCGGCGGCTCACCTTGAAATGGATGTGCGGGGTGCGCCAGTCCTCCGGTTTCTCCGGGTCGCCGAAGAAGTAGGCAGCGGGTTTGATAGTTTTGAAACCGTAGCTGCCGTCGGTGCCGGTCGTCATTTCGCCCCAGCCTTCGAAGTTGGGGTCGGGCGGGTTTGGGTTGGCGGCGTCGCCCTCGTGCGAGTAGCGGCCGTGGTGGTTGGCCTGCCATATTTCGACGAGGGCGTTTTCGATGGGCTGGCAGTTTTCATCCAGAATCCGCCCCCGCACGAGGATGACCGTGCCCTCGGCCTGGCCTTCCTTGCCCTGGATGCGGGTCAGGTCCACGTCGCCGTCGCCATTTTTGATGTGTGGGTAAAACGGGCCGAGGGTCTGGTCGGGCGTGACCTTGCAATTGGTTGGATCGGCGCCTGCTTGGGCAGTTTCGCCGACGGCATCGTTGCAGCCGATGGCGGTGGTGAGGATGCCTGCCGTTGCGCCGAGGCCGAGTTGGAGCATACGGCGGCGGGGCAGGTTGGATGGTAATGTTTTCATGATAGATGGATTTGATTAAAAATGTTTTCATTTCGCTGCCAGAAAACATTTTTCCTGACAGGCCAAAGGTGGGGGCAATGCAGGCCAAACCACCCGCACACGTTTCGCAAAAAGCTGGACAGGATTTGCAAAAGGCTTAAATCCAGCTATCCACTGCTGCATTGGAGTTATTCTTTTTCTTTTGGTGCATCATTGTTCCAGATGTCCCTGACGCAGACGTATTTGCCATCCCGTTTTTCAAATACAGAGACGTATTTGCCGGTAATAACCTTTCCTTTCGCATCGGTCGAAGCGCTCGTTCCAGCTTCCACGACGAGATCGCCGGAAGCTTTAATGTCCGTCACTTTAAAAACAATGGTAGCGCCAACGGTATCCTTGGCCATTTCTTCTTTTACACGGGCAAGGATGGCTGCCTTTCCGTTGACTGATGGTTGGTCGCCGGGCATGTTCACCGCATCGTCTGCGTAATAGACCACTACGCCGTCAGCGTTTTTTGCATTTTGAGCAACGGCATAAGCGTCTTCCATGGCCTGGATTTCGGCTTTGATTTGGTCCATGTTCAGGGTTGGAGCTTCTTCTTTGGCTGGGGCATTGCAGGAAAGAATGGACAGCAATAAGATGCTGAGGAGGAGGAAAATTGATTTGAGTTGCATGATGAAAGTTTTGATTAAAAAATATTTTCATTTAGCTTCTTAGAGGAATCTTTCGTGATAGCTCAAATGTACAGCCACCACTTCTGTAGCCTGCGGTCGAGACGCCCTTGCGATGAACGGATTTCTGAAGTTTGGCGTGCGTTTCATTGCCTGTATCCGCTACCACCTCGAGGGGCGCCCAACCCATTTGACCGACAGATGCGAACACATTGGGCGTTGGAGGAAGCCCACGAACTATACCCAGTGTGCGCAAGGCGTTCTGCTAGGTCAGATGCAATTGACTTGCAGGTCTATTTGCTAGAAACGAGAAGTAGCCGTCATGGCTATTATGATAAAGCCGAGCCCAGGTTACATTATTACGCTTGATTGATATATATGTAACGAACACGTTGCCCTCTTCCAAATTTTTTGGATGCCATTATCCCGAAAACTCGTTGGAACACCCAAATGAATGTGATCCTTTTGATTATTTGGTGGGTAGTACGAATTGGCTGAAGTCGGGCGGCTATAGCCTGTACGGGCCAATGTATTTATGGATACTTGTAGGTTTCTCATGTGTGTACTTTGAAAAAGTAACGAAATACTATTAGAAAAAACTGAATGATATTTCGCTGAGATTCAAATTGAAAACGGAGAATATCGAATCGCTCTCAATTTATTGCCGCAGATACACAATGTATATCGTGTCCCTACACGCTAAACGTCAGTTTATAATCTGTACGCTGAACGGCACCTTGCCAGTATTTTTTACAGAATAGATTTTTCCTGACGAAGGGTAATAATTTGTTATCGCATTTTGGCCACTGTTGAGAGTTACAACCACCAGTTCAGCCACACCGCTCAATTCGACCTTTGCTTGCGCAGATCCCTTTTCAGTAACCGTGAAGATAATACCGGAAGCACCATCCTGTATTGGGAGTGCTTTGCTGACAGAGAGATTCTCGGCAGGTCGCGGCATACCTCCTTGTGAAAATATTAGCCCACGAACTTGTTGTTGCGAGCGGTCGGTTCCCGAAAAATCAAAAACTTTCTGTATACCACAGAGTACAGGCAAGTAATCTGATCTAGATTCTATTTGATTTCCTTGAGTACCAGGGGCTGGGATGAGATAATCGGGGCTATTGATTGTGAGCGCTCCTATTTGAGGAGCCAAGGTGGTAAATATTCGTGCCATGTTCCAATTTGTCGTTCGCATCTTTTCGCTTACATTCCCTGGGGGAGCAGCCTCCAACTCAATCGATCCCACTACATCCTTCTTGCCAACTGTAATGTGGATATTGCGTACAGTTTGACCGTTCATATCTGGGTTGAAAGAGTAGACCGCTATACCTTTTGTGCTTTCAAAAAGATTTCCGGATAACACATTATTGTTTTGATTACCATTTGTGAAAAACTCTCTTCTGTGTCCAATTGGCAGATAAATACTAGATGGATTAGAGTACTCCAAAAAAATAGCTTTAACGCAAGCAGGATTTTTCTCCAGTACACGTAGTAACACTTGTTCGGCCAAGACTGTATTAGTTCTTTTACATAATGAAACGTTACCTCTTTGCAATGCATCTACTATGTTGTTGGCAATAGTGTCGAGGTTGTCATTACGCGCTTCAGATAAATCATTCGCACTATACCATTTTACTTCCACCTTCGGTAAAAGAACACTTACCTCAAACGTACCATTAGTAAAATCTTTATACACTTCTTTCATGTAACTGCAAAACCAATCATAGGACCATACTGTAGGAACTTTATGCAGCCCCTTATATGGACTAAAGATATAGAATTGACCAGGCTGTACAAATACTGCAAGTTCACGCGTGAGTATTCCAGGCTGAATGAGCCTGATCAACCGCAAGCCAATACCAGGGGTTGAAATTTTTGAATCTTTGATTGCGTTTACATTATTGTCTCCGGGGGGCATGGGTGCCGAAAATATGGTTTGAAACTTATATTCCCAACCCTTTTCTCCTTTGACGACCCATTTACCAACTGTATGTTCTTTAATCATCTTAAGAATCATAAGATCCTTTTCAGGCCTGTCAAGGACATGCATAGGGAAGTGCCTAATACTAACAATAGGCTTAGCCTCTGCTATGCATGCAACCAGCCAGCGTTTTGTGGCATAATTACCTTCATTGGTACTAGCATAATTCAAACTGAATAGCTGTTCAGAACTCATAATCTATATCGTTTAAACGCACGCATGCGTTGATTAAAAAATTTTATAGCGCAATCAGCTCAGCAGCCTCGCCCAGCAGGCTTCCTACATCAAGCCCCCCCGCTTCACCGCCGAGCGCATTCTGTAAACCGCCCAAGTCGGTCGGTGTAGCGCCTGCTCCTTCTTCTGCTCCTCCGCCCTTCTTTGCCTGTTTCTTCAGCATATCTCCCACCATCGGCGCCATCTGTGCGAGATGATCCTGAAATGCCTTCAAGTTTTCCTGTGCGAGTTGTTGTTGTTCTTTTGAACCATTGGCCACAACCTTCTGGGCTTCCTGCAGCGTTTGTAATACCTCGGCGGCGCCGCTCAGGTCTCGGAAAACCGAAGCACCAATGGCTGTAGCGAGCTGGTGGCCCGGCATCGCCGGCGCATTCGGGAGCGACTGAAGTCCAATCGCCGGCGTCCCAAGCACCCCAGGTTTCGCTTCTGCGCGCTGCGCGTGCTGGACCTGATGGAGCTTAGCTATAGATGCTGGCAGGATGGGGATGGTATCCTTGTCCCACTTCCAATGGCGTCGCAGGTCGATCTTTTCTGCACTATTTGCTCGGCCTGGCACCGCTTCTGCAAAGACGCCACCGGTGGGCACCACCACCACATCACGATCGTCTATCAGGGTGTCGTCGTCTTTCAGGTGTTGTGTGCGAAACGCTGCGGCCTCCTCGGCCTGTTCGTCCGTGAAATTCCAGCGGAACCCGACGTAGTTACCGTACACGGCGATGGGGTTGGGATCCACGGTTTTCGTCAGCGAGACGCCTATGTATGTTTTACCGGCCAGCATCGCCGCCACCTGGGTGGCGTCCAACTGCGACCACAATGCCTGGTTGAAGGCCAATTTTTGTTCGTTGAGTTGTTGTATCATGTCATCAATCTCGTGTTTCAAGGCCTCTTCTTTGTCTTGCAGTTGCCTGTTCAATGAAGCAAGGTCTCCTTTTGAAGATCGCAGTTGCGAGGTTTTATTACCAATCTGTAACTGTAGATTTCCAAGCAGATGAAAATACTTCTCGGCGTCGGCCATCTTCTTGTCTTTAATTGCCTCTCCCATAACTTTTTGGGACTCATCCCGTTCCTTTATCAATCCTGATATCGATTTATTTTGCCCTTGAATTTCTGTTTCTTTATTAACGATTTCTGCTTTGATGCTTTCGACTTCCTTTTCCTTCTGAGTTTCAGTTTGTTGATAACTTGCGATGGCTAACGCCAGCGCAGTGCGTCCCATGGCCAGGGCTGCTCGCGCTAATGGGGCAGCAAAGTCAATGATATTCTGTTTGTTAAACTCCATCACCTGCATCGGGATAAAGATGCACCGCTGGGCGTCCGTGACTTTGGTTGACAGTTCGTAAACTTGCAGCACCTCGTAATACATCATGTTCAGGGTGTGCATATGATTGTAATTGGCTACCACCCTGGTCTGGAACTGTTCGGATTCGCTCTGGCCGGCTTCCTGTACAAGCTCTGATCGGCTTCCGCGTGCGTCCGATGCATGCTGCTGTGTAGTCTGCCGAACCGCCTGCTTCGAATCTGCGCTGAGGTCACGGGCGCCCAGATTGGCACTGACCGACGAAGCAACGGCTGAATTGACGGACATCCCTCCGCTTCCGCCGACAATACCGATGGAGCCACCCGCACCGAAGTCGGACTGCGCCGCTGAGGACGTTGTCGCCGATTTACCCATCGTTGTTTCGTTGGCGACTCCCGATGTGATGTCATGAACCGATCGTTCCTGGCCGGCGGCCTGTGTCTGCCTTTCCTGTTCAGCTACATCTTCGGACGACTGGCCACGGGATTTCCGTTGCCACCCTGTCACTGCTATCTGGGTAACCTCGCCGGGCGCCAGGGTCGTCGAATGAAGCAACCTTCCCAGCGTAACGCCTTTCATGCGCCACGCTTGCTCGTGCGTGAGCATTACACCTTCCGCCGGTCCGTTGGCCTTGATTTCAGTCACAGACAGGATGTTGACAGGCGCATCGAGTTCTTTTTTGGTAGCAGTTGACTTCGCCGTACTGGTCATGCTAACCGTCTGGTACACGACGGTCTGCCCCAAGGGAAGATCCGGGTTCGGGATGAGCGCCAGGTCTGCTGATTCATCGCCATAGGGCAAGTCCCGCTTCCTGCGCTCCTGGTCGAGATGTTGCTGCCAACTCATGCTTTTTTGATTGGTATCGTTATTCATCATGCCTGCTTGATTAATATTGTTATTTATGAAGTCACTTCTTCGTCGTGCCTTCTGTTCCTTCTTTTTGGTCTTCTGCAGTCACTTCAGGGGTTGTCTCCGACACTTCTTCTGCATCCGTGCCATCATTGTTTTCCGCTTCATAGGACACCTGAAATTCGGAATCTGGCGTTCCATCCGGACTCGGATTAGTCCCACTCGTTTCTGGATCGTCGGCAGATGCCGCGTCGTCCCGGCTGTTTAGCACTGCGCCAAGTCTATTCACGTCAAGCGGTTTGTCTTTGTCCTCCCCTCCCAGCATATCCATGGCGGCGGAAGCCATCTTTCGTTGGAAATCGAGTTGTTGCTTGAAATTCTCGCTGGCTTTTTGCGCAGCGTCCAATGCGCCTTGTCCGGTGAGCTGCATCGCATTTCTGGTCATCTCCGCGCTGTTTTTCGTGCCGCTGAGATCTGCGAACAGGTCTGGGTTTTGCAAAGCGCCTGTGATATTCGATATTCCCGAGGAGACATCCGGGAAGGAAATGGGTCCCAGATTAATGGTTGATGCAGGTGCAGTCGCCAGGGTAGGCGTTTGGAGCGGTGCGTCAGCCGGCTGCCCCAACGGATCGATTTGAGCCGGTCGGATCGGCGGGAGCGCATCTTTCCAGTTCCAGAAGCGGGTGAAGTCAATCCGGTCTGCGGAATTCGATTCGCCCAATACAGCCTCACCGAATACGCCTCCCGTGGGTATGGAAACGGCATCCTGATACATCGGCACCGTGTTGACATACTCGTGTCTGAAGCGGTCAACCTCCGCTGGATCCGAGTGAGGCCATCGAAATCCAACGTAGCTACCCGTCACGGCGACCGGTACAGGGTCGAGCGTAGCATCTATCGGCTTTCCTTCGAACAACTTTCCTTCCAGCAACGTGGCGTAAATGGACGGATTGAGCCGCATCCACAAGCCCTGATTTACGGCCAGTTGGTTGTTGGCGAGTATTGTTTTAATCCTTTCTTTTAGTGCGCCAAAATCAATAGTGACCGGCACCGGGGCGTCAACCGATACCACCAGGAGATTCGCCAATTCTTTCTTGATATTTTCGGCTTCATAGAGCTGCCCGGCGACATTGGCGATTTTCGTGGTGATCGTGTTGACCTCAACCGTCGCCAGTTTGGCTACCTTGACCGCCCGATCCAAGTTTTGCTGCAACACGGAAAGCGTGGCCTGATTAGCTGGTTGTAAGGTTTCGAGTTCGTCGCTTGCCGCCTTCACCTCCTCAGTTGCAGTTGCGGTATTCAGGATGCGGCGCAACGCATTGCGCACTTCCGGCTTAGGGTCCTTTGCCTTGCGCAGCGCATCACGCGCCTGCAACACGGCGTTTGTTGCTTGTGCCGCCGCTGCGCGCGCCTGCTCAAGCTTTGACGGTTGGGATGTATTGGTAGGGGCGGTGTTCAGATCTGCCAGTGCTTGCTTTAACGTGTCGGCGTTAGTCCAGATCCTGTCCACTCTGTGTTGCCTTAATTCGGAAGACGCTTCGTTGCCCAGCATCAGGAATTCTGTGCAAAAAGCAGCACCAGGAAAACCCAGTGCGCGAAGCGTCTCCGCCAATTCACGCGAATAGAGACTAAACGCAGCGTCTGCGCCCGTAGTAAAATCAATGGGCTGCATCGGTACGAAGAGCAACCGGTGTGCATCGGTGATCTTCGTCGTGAGCCGTTGTACCTGTATCACTTCGTAATATTGCAGTGTGAGGGCGTGCATGTGGTTGTAATTGGCGACCACCCGAGTCTGCAATTCCAGCGAATCCGACTCCGACACTTCCCGAACCGAGGCCGAGGAACGCGACCGGGCCATGTGGGCGGCCTGTACCGTATTCTGATGAACCGACTGGTTGCTCTCGTCGGAAACGTGCCGGCTGCCCGAGGAATAACTTACGTTCACGCCTGCCCCCTGAGAATGTGAATATCCAGAAGACGTACTGGCAATGAGCAACGAGGCACTGGTGCCGACGCTTTGAGTAGCGCTCGCCGATGCAGCGGTGGTCCCGCCCAGTGCCGCTTCGACGGCCTTCGTCTTCTCCTGTTCGGCCAGATCGCCTGCCGACACACCGCGCTGCGACAGGTCTTCGCTCTGAGCCACCGTGTCCACGGAATTTTGCATCACGCTTTGCGTGTGGTTCGATACTGCTATTTGGGTTATTTCCCCCGGAGCCAGGCTGGTACTATGCAGGAGCTCGCCCAGCGCGATGCCTTCCATCATCCAGCTCTGTTCGTGGGTTAGCAGCACACCTTCCGCCGGCCGGGCGGATGCGAAAGATTGGGCGGGTGTAAAGAGTTTGAAGGGTTCTTCAATCGGATTACCCAGATGCATAGAAAATACGGTGAGCGATTTATCGTGCCCTCCAGCAGCAAACGCTGCTGCATCAGAACTGAAAGCAAAGCATCTAAAATCACTACGGCCAATAGCCGCGGTAAATATTGGTGGCTGATTCTGATTTACGAAACTTCCATTTTGACTCTCTATTGTCAACTCAATTTCCCAAATAGAAACACTTTTCTCACATACGATCATGACCTGGGAGCCATCTGCATTAAAGAGGTACTCCCGTAAGGGACTACCAAGAACACCGACCTCAAATTCCTTTGTAAAAGGGAGAACTTGATCTTTGTATGCTTTCGGATATATCCATCTGCCATGACCCTTTTCTCCAGCAATCAAGCCCATAGATCCATCAGGCCGGAATGCCACAGAGGCTACTTGCTGATTGCGCTTTACTAGTGGTTTTAGGGGAAAGACTTGTCCTTCAGCGTTCCACTTTACCGTACCATCTTTGTAACCCAAAAGCATCCTTATTTCGTTAGGAAGGAACACGGCATCGACAGCGGTAACATTGTCGATATCCACTCTCCCGAACGGTAAAGGGTATTCCTTACCATTGATCAAATCAAAGAACGAAATCCCTTGAGTTGTGACGTAGGGTCCTGCACAAAATGCGCCTTTTGAAGTGGAATAGACTTTGATAAAATTGGACGGACTAGCTTGGTTAAATGTTTTTGGCTTCCACTCGCTCTCGCTCTTATCTTTTTCATCAGCGTCCAAAACGTATAGTTTATTGGATCCATCAACAATAGCCAATTTTGAGCCGTCCGGGCTAAATGCAAGCGATCGGATTATTTCATCGGATAAATAAATGAAGTTCACATTTTGGAACGTCTTGCTGTTATAAATCCAAATTTTGCCAGCAACATCACCAGTTGCGATTCTAGTACCCTGATGGTTATAAGCGATCGCAGTTATGGCAAGGTCGCTTGGTATTACCTTCTTATTCCAAGTACGATCTGCAGGTTTCAGTTCTGGTTCACTAACTCTCCTAATAACCGCCGATTGAAAGTAGCGTGCATTGGAGATGGGAAGATTACCCATCCTCGGTATAAGATCTTCCGGAGTTGCCCCATCTAAGTTCTTCTTTGCCATAGCTATTTACCTATTTAGTTAGAAATCGATACCCACAAAGATGCGGCCACCCCCCTCCCAAACACCCGCACAGGATTCCCAAACTACTGGACAGGATTCGCAAATGGCAAAAAAAGATAGGACTGTTTTTGCAAAACAGTAAAAAAGTAGAATGCAAACAGTTGAAAGTCAATCAGTTGCGATATTCGCTCGGTGCTTTCCCAAATTCCTTGACGAAGGCTCTTGAAAAATAGTTCGGGTCGTTGAAGCCGACCGAATAGGCGATTTCGGAGATGTTCATTGTCTTCGTTTTCAGCAGTTCTCATCTTCCGGCAAAAGGCGGTCCCCCTCCTCAAGAATTGCCCGCAGCCTTTGCTCCAATTCAGCCCGTTCCGGCAGGTACAGTTGGTATTTGGCGACAAAAAGGTTGGCGTTGACGTTCCCGGTGGCGTACCGAACGACCAGTTCGTGCTTCTCACGGGCGAGGATGATGCCGATGGGGTCGTTGTCGCCTGCGGTGTTTTCTTCTTCTCGGAAGTAGTTGAGGTAAAAATTCATCTGCCCGATATCGCCATGTTCCACCTCGTCTTTTTTCAAGTCAATCAGCACAAAGCATTTCAAAATCCGGTGATAAAACACCAGGTCAACGTGAAAAAAGCGGCTGCCTACCTGCACTTTATACTGCCTTCCGATGAATGCAAAGCCTTTGCCCAATTCCAGTAGAAACTGTTGCAACTGCGAAATGAGCCGTTCCTCCAAATGGCTTTCGTGCCAATGCTGAGGTTCGGGCATTTTCAAAAACTCGAGCACGAAGGGGTCACGCAGAATGTCCTGCGGGGTTTCGACGATTTGCCCGGATTGTGCGAGTTTAAGTATGGCTTCTTTGTCCTTGCTGTGGGCGATGCGGTGAAAAAGCAGGCTCTTTTTTTGGCGTTTGAGCTCACGCACGCCCCAACCTTCGATTTCGGTTTGCTTCAGAAAAAAGGAGCGTTCGAGCGGGTCGGATATTTTGAGAACTTCTACAAAGTGGTGCCAGCTCAATTTTGGGGACAGTGTTCCCAAAATTGGAAATTCGAGGAAAAACATCCGCATGTAGTTGATATTGCTGTGATTGTACCCGCTTCCGAGCCGTGCCGTCAGGTCTTGCGAGAGGTTGTGCAACAACTTGGAGCCGTATTCCGCCCGCTCCTTGCCGTTCTGCTCAAACTGTACAATGTGCCGACCGACGTTCCAGTAGGTCACGACCATGGTTTGGTCAATGGCGGCGACGGCTTTTTTACGCCCCTCCGCAACGGTTTGCTCGATTTCGGCGATGAGTTGGAAGTATAGGTCGGTGGCGGGTAGATTCGATTCGCTCATATTTTGTTCGCTGTATGCTGACGGTGAAAATAAGGGACGAGATATCAATAAAGTGTACAAGATTGGGTGAGCTATTTTTTCTTCAAAAGGATTTAAAAAATCAGTGCACAGCAGCGCTACGGACTTATTTTTTAAACCCTTTTGAGGGAAAAAGAGCCAGCCAAGATGTACAATTTATTGGTATCTCGTCCCTAAGTAACCCAAGTTGCGGTTGATAGGGGTTGATTATGGTTGATTTTGCTGAAATGGCTGATTTTTATCAACCCCCATCAACCTTTATCAACCTTATCCGAAACGTGAGTTAAGTAACGGGAAAATAAGGGTTTTCTTATAAAAAACCTGACAACACCTTTACGCACAAAAAAAGACGCTCTGCGTGTTATAAGAAAACCCTGGTAGCAAAATTACAAAACCGCTCAATGTGCCCCTTTTGAAAATCAATCAGTTGCGATACTCGCTCGGCGCTTTCCCAAACTCCTTGTGGAAGGCCCTCGAAAAATAATTTGGGTCATTGAAGCCAGTGGCATAGGCGATTTCGGAGATGTTCAGGTCGGTGGTTTTCAACATTTCCATCGCCCGGTGGAGGCGTATTTTGCGGATTAAAGCATTGGGCGGTTCGCCCGTGAGGGCGTTCATTTTCCGGTAAAGTTGTGTCGGGCTGAGGTGGACGGCACGACTGAGTTGTTCAGCGCCGAGGTTGGGGTCGTCCAAGTTTTCGAGGACCGTTTTTTGGAGTTTTTGGAGGAAGATGTCTTCGAGGGTGGGTTCGGCAGAAATGACATTTTTTGAAAAAATGTCATTTCTCGTTGCAGCATACCGCCGTTGTAAAGCCCGCCGCAGTTCCAGCAATTTTTCCAAACGGACAAACAATTCCTCCTTGTTGAACGGCTTCATCAAATACGCATCTGCCCCCTTCCGTAAACCTGCGATGCGGTCAGATTCCTCGGCCTTCGCCGTCAGCAAAATGATAGGAATATGGCTGGTGCGTTCGTCGTTTTTCAGGGTCTCGCACACTTCGTAGCCGTCCTTTTCCGGCATCATCACGTCGCTGATGATAATGTCCGGCACTAGTTCGGTGGCTTTTTCAATACCTGCCTGTCCATTGGGTGCGGTGTGGATTTCGTAGTCTTTTTCCAACAGCCCAACGATGTAGGTGACCACGTCGGCGTTGTCTTCGATGAGGAGCAGGAGGGGCCTCCCCCCGGCCCCCTCCAAAGGAGGGGGTGACGTGACGCTCCCCCTCCTTTGGAGGGGGCCGGGGGGAGGCTCTTTGGAGGGGGCCAGGGGGAGGCTTGGCACCAATTCCGGTGCGAGGGAACGAGAAGTTTGAAACTCACCATTCGCCACAGGCGTGTTTGCTTCCAACTTCACGGGCAGCAGCAGCGTGAAGGTCGTGCCTTTCCCCTGTGTGCTTTCAACGGAAATACTGCCGCCCATCAGTTCCACCAATTCTTTGGTGAGTGCCAGCCCGATGCCCGTGCCCTCCCCTTTGCGGGTGCTGGAATTGTCCGCCTGAAAGAAGCGGTCGAAGATATGCGCCAACTGCCCCTCCGGGATGCCGATGCCCGTGTCCTGTATTTTCAGTTTTAAAAAAGGCTGCCCGTTGCGTTCGGTTTGGCTGGCGTGCAGAACGACCTTGCCACCCTCCCCGGTAAACTTGAGCGCATTGGACAGCAGGTTATAAATAATGTGCTGGACTTTCACCTCGTCGAAGTCCATGACCAATTCCGGTAATTCGGAGTAAAAAGTCAGCCCAATTTTTCGCTCCTGCGCCATCGAGTGGAACGACTCGGTGAGGTATTGCAGGTAGTTGATGAGGTCGCTTTGCACCACGTCCATTTTCATCGTGCCACTGTCGAGTTTGGACAGGTCGAGCAATTGGTTGATGAGGCGGAGCAGGTTCTTGCTGTTGCGTTGGATGAGTTTCCGCTCGTTCTCGTGCCCCCTGATGTTTTCTATCATCCCCATGATGACCGTGAGTGGGGTGCGGAACTCATGGGTCATGTTGGTGTAGAGGCGGGTTTTGAGGGTGTCGAGTTCCTGCAAGCGCAATGCCTCGTTTTTTACGGCTTGCCTGCGAAGTTCAAAGCGGCGGATACCGAAAAGCAAACCTCCAGCAGCAATTAGGTAGCATAAATAAGCCCACCAGGTGCGGTAGAAAGGAGGAGAGATATGAATATCAATACTTGCCTCGTTCGGGTTCCAGAACCCATCTGCTGTTTTGGCTTTCACCCGGAAGGTATATTTGCCGGGGTCAATGTTGGTGTAATGAATCTCGGTGTTCGTCCCGGCGCTTTGCCAGTCTGCATCGTAAGGTGCCAATTGATAAAAGTATTGCACCTCGTTGGCTTTGTAAAAGACCGGCATGACGAAGCTGAAACCAAAATCCGCCTGGTCGTGGCGCAGTTGGATTTGTTGGCTGAAGCGGAGTTGTTTTTCCAGCAAAGAATCCTGACCGCCGGGCTGCACTTTTTCATGGTTCAGGTAAAAATCGAGCAGGTGTACCGGGGCGACATATTCTTTAGGTTTCAGGCTGTCCGGGTGGAAACGGATAAACTTCCCCTCCATAGAAAAGTACAGATGGCCGGTTTCGTCCCGGTAAGGCCGCTGATAGTTAAAATGGATGTCCGGCAGGCCGTCGTTGATGTCGTAATTGGTAAAGGTGTTGGTGGACAAATCGAGTTTGTGCAATCCTTTCGGCGTTGTAATCCAGGGGTTGCCATGCGCATCTTCCACTACGCTTGTCACCTGGTTGTGCAACAAACCATTGCTTTCGTTGAAACTAAAAAACTCGTCACTCGCCGGGTCGAACATGCTCATGCCATTGGAAGTAACGAGATAAAACCGGCCATCTTCGCCAGGGTAAATCTTGTGGACAACATTGGCCGAACGGCTGTTGCCGGGGTGCAATTCGTATTTTCTCCCTTGCCGTGTTCCCAAATTGTATTTAAAAATGCCAAAGTTGGTGGCCAACCAGACGACATCTTTTTCTACAAAATGAATGTCCACGATGGCGGTGCTGACTTTGGAGGAATCGGGAAGGCCGGGGATTTTTGGGTAAATATTCACCCACTCATTTTGCGTTTCGTCAAAGTATTTGCAGCCTGACCATATCCTCCCGCCCGGCCCCGTTCTGAGCCAAGGAACACGGCCGGGGATGAGCCTCGTTTTTCTGGTTTCAAAACTGAAAACCTTCACATGGTCGGCGTTCGGCTGCTGTACCCACAGTTCGTTTTTGCCCGACAGGGCGATGCTGAGGGTGGGGGCATCGAGCAAACTGCTGGGTATTGCCGAAGCCACTAACTTTTTCTCCCGCACATCGAATACCCCCAGCCTTTCCCAGCCATTTATCAGCAACCGGTTTTCGTCCAACCGGATGACCTCCCCGGCATCCATATTTCCCACTATTTCAAACGGGTGGTTGGGCGAATGTGACACGATGACGCCCCCGCCGGACGTGACAAACCAAAGGCTCCCCGCTGCATCCTGATAGCCGTAGGTGACTTTGAACATCGGCGGACTGGCCGGGTCTTGCTCATCGTGGCGGTACGCTTTGAACTGGCCGGTAGGCAGGTCATAACTTTGAACCTCGCCGACGGCACCCATCCAGATTTTTCCTGACTTGTCAATTAGCAGGCAAGCGGGTCCTTTTAAAAATTCCGAGGAATACGACGCCGTTAAATCCCTGAAAATATGCGCTTTCAGGTCGAACACCCACAAACCATAGTTGTGTGCGCTGACCATCAAATTGCCGTCGGGCAGTTCAACGATGTCGGAAGCGTAGCGTCGGTTCCATGCTTTATTTTCTGTGAACTTTTCTTCCTGCCGGAACTCGTCCTTTTCGGGTATTTTTTGATGAAGGCCTTGGGAATTCCCCACCCATATCGTCCCGACTTTTTGCTGAAAAAAAACCAGCCCGTCCCTGAAATAACCCCCGAAATGGTCGAAATCCGCGGTTGCTTTCGACCAGCGGCACACTCCATCCACAGCCGTGCCTACCCACATATTCCCGTCCTGGTCTTTGTTGATGAAATTGATGTCGTTGCCGCAAAGGCTACGGGGGTTGGCGGGGTCGTGCCTGAGCAGTTCAAACGTCTCTGTTTCTGGGTCGAAAATGTAAACGCCCGAACTCGTCCCGACCCAAATCCTGCCGTCCTCTGCCTCGCAGATGGCGGTGGTCAAATTGTCCCCCAAACCATTCGGGGCGTTTTGGCTGTAAGTAGTCAAGTTGAATTATTCGATACTTTCTATCTTGCGGCATGAGATACGT
>CAZDSU010000058.1:0-44062 GCA_964508135.1 uncultured Saprospiraceae bacterium | reverse complement strand
AAGTGCCTCCATTTACCGAAAAATCAATTTGACCATTGGATTGCCCTGTCGTCGATGGCGTGGTGGACAATAAAACGATTTCCAGTTCGTCTGGCTGCGTCAACTGAATAGTTTCAGTAATGGAACAACCATTCGCATCTGTAACCGTCACCGGGTAATTACCAGCTTGGATGTTGATGGGAGATTCAATTGTGCCCCAATCCAAACTGTATGGCGGCAGGCCACCATTGATGTCCAAAATAATTGAACCATCGCTTGCCCCATAGCAACTAGGTTCTATCAATTCAGCTGACAATGCGAAGCTGTAATTCACGATAACATCGAAGTAGCAACTTGCTGAGTTCCCACTTTCATCCGTAGCTGACCAGGTAACCGTGGTAGCGCCTTGAGGAAAGGACTGACCGCTCTCCAAACCTGCTACCAAACCAAGTAAAACATCGGCAGAACAATTGTCCAAAGCCGTTGGCATAGCATAAACGACTGGTTCACAGCTATTTATAATAAGATTTGATGGGCAAGAGATGACCGGGGGCAATAGGTCAACGACCGAAAGATTGGTGACTCCAATCGTTTGATTCCCACTATTGTCGCTGGCTGTTAGAGTGACTTGCATCGGCCCAAGGTTGCTACAACCTACATTTGCCGGAAAAACTTCCAGGAAAACCATGCTGCAATTATCGGAGCTATTTGTCACCAAAAGATTTGGGTCAATTGCGGTATTTCCATTTGTTCCAAGCTCGATTTCGACTAGCCCAATCAAATTGATAACAGGCGGAGTTGTGTCGTCAGAAGTTACCGTGACCTGACCAGTTTGCGAGCATCCAGAGGCATCCATCACCGTGACCGTGTAGTTGTTGGTGACGAGGTTGGAGATGGTGGCGGTGGTTTGGCCATTTGACCAAAGAAAGTTGAACGGGCCTGTCCCGCCTGATTGAATACTCACCGTGGCGCTACCGTCGGCAAAGTCCGGGCAGGTGGTTGGCGTGGCCGACAGTTGCAGGCCAATGAAACAGGTGGAAGCCACGACCGAAACCAGGCTGCTGGATGTGCAATCGTTGGCATCGGTGATTGTCAGCGTGTAGTTTCCAGGAACTAAATTACTGATTGCCAATATGTTAGCTCCGTTGCTCCACAAAATAGAGTACGGGGGAGTGCCTCCACTTGGGCTGGCCGATGATGTACCGTCATTTGCACCGGGCATCGTTTCGTTGGTGGTAGTGGCGTTGGTGACTAGCTGCGTTGGTTGCATGATGTTGCCCGAAAGCTGCACCAGACAGCCAATCGCATCCGTGATGGAAACCGAAATGGCACCAGCGATAAGGTTTTGCACCGAGGCTGAGGTGGCCCCTGTACTCCAAACATAGCTCAGTGGCATGTTGCCACCTGCTGCCACGGCAGTTGCCGTCCCATTATTTGCCCCGAAGCATTCAAGGTTCTCAAGGTTCAAGTTGGCTGAAAACGCTCCGCAATTGACCGAATTGACCATGGCTGAGGCGGTAGATGTACATCCATTTGCATCGGTGACAGTGACGGAATAATTTCCGGGTGCAAGCCCCGTGATGGGGTTTGAGGTCATGCCATTGCTCCAAGTAAAGCTAAAATTGCCACCTCCACCGCTGGCAGTAGCGGTGGCAGTGCCATCATTTACCCCAAGCATGGTTTGGTGCGTTGAGGTTGCCAAAGTGGTAATGGCTGGCAGCGATGCCAGACTTACCGAACTGGTGGTTGGGCAACCGTTCGCATCCGTTGCGGTCACACTAAATATGCCTGCCGACAGATTGGTTACGGTAGCAGAGGTATGGCCGTTGCTCCAGAGATAGCTTATTGGCGAAGCACCGCTTTGGGTTTGCACCGAAATGCTGCCGTTCGAGGCATTTGCACAAGGTTGCATTGCGATGCTTGTCGATACGGAAAAACCTGTGCAAACTGAACCAACCATCACAGAGGCTGTCGCACTGCAACCATTTCCGGCGGTGACAGTGACGATGTAATTTCCAGTTGTCAATCCAGTGGCAGTCGAGGAAGTGTTGTTGGTATTGCTCTGCTGAAACCCATTGCTCCAAGCATAACTATAAGGTGCAACGGCATTGCTGACCGTGGCTGTTGCGCTTCCGTTAGTTCCATTGTAAACCGTTACGATGGTGGAATTCGTGGTAAGCAGCGGTGCCTGCTGTTGCGCAATCTGCACGTCAATCTGCGTCGTGCAGCCAATTCCATCTGTAACAGTGACAGTAGTTGCGCCAGCGCAAAGCTCGCTGTTCGTAGGTTGGTCAAAGGTGCTGGGGAAGCCCTCCCATCCGAAGTGCGACCCACCATTTTGGTTGGCAACTTGGATAGTTGCAGCACCGTTGCAGGTGGCTGAACAGTCGTCGGCTTGTTGGTTCACAGCGCTTGCGGTCAGCAGGTTGCAGTTTCGCCCCACTCCGATATTGTCGAGGAAAAGCCGGTTGCCAAACGCCGATTTGTTGACCAATGCAATCGTCACATCCGACATGCCATCATAGGCACTCAAGTCAACGATTTCAGTGCGCCATTGCGAAGCGGTTGGGGTAAATGGCTCCGTAGTAATCGGGGCGGTCGCCAAGTCCAACCCACCTCGTTTGTACACGATTTGGTTGAAATTTTGCGAGCAATTTGTCGCTATCAGCACCAGCAGTGAATCGCCAATAAGGTCGTAGTAGGGTGCGTAGGCCACGTCGAATTTCAGCATGGCATCGTTCAAGTTTGAGAAGTTGAAATGCCGCGTAATCAATGCGTCAATCGTCCCACCTGGGTTTTCTCCGTTGAAGTCGTGGAAGTTGTCGAACATGACCGATTCACCACCTTGCCCGAAGCCGGAAGCCTCGTCTGTCAGTTGCCAAACGAACGCATCGTTGGTCACGTTCAGTTGAAAAATACCCTCCGAAGTCGGGAATGTGCTCTCGTTTTCAAAGTTTTCCATCATCGGCGGAGCAGTAGCGATGTAGGTGAAGCGGTTTGCACTGGTCGTATCGTTGGCGGTACGCTGGTCGGTAAGCCCGTTTGGTTGGGAAGTCCAAACTGTCAGTGTGTAGCTTCCGTTGGTTGGGGTAAATGGGGCCAGGTTGACGTCAAGATTTTGCCCCGCAAACAAGCTGCCCTGCCAAGCAAGGCTCAAAGTTGTGGCATTGTTTATTTTGTAAAAAATCGTGGCAGTGTTCAGGTTGTTCGTCCCAAAGTTGCGAAGCGTAACTACGGGTGTGATTTGGCCAGTCGTGCAAGCAATATTCTCCGGGCTGACAATTCTCGTAATACCAGCGTCGGTGGCAGGAATGGCGCACTGCTGCGGCGCATTTTGTATCAGCCCGTTGCGGCTGCCGTAGCCAAAGCCCGATGAAGTGCCGTTCAGCACCGCCCGCATCACGTTCACCTGCCCCGCCGTGAACGAGGTGTAGCAGTTCTCGGTCACGTAGTCCATATAATTAACGTACAAATGCTCGTTGCCGCAAGAAGACGGGCCATTCGGGTAACTGTCCTCGCAGTTGAGTGTGGCGAGGTCTCTGGTCGAAATCTCCATATTCGGGGTGTCGCCTATGCCATCGTCCAATGAGCAAGAGCTGCCATTGAATGGGTGCGGCAAACCGAGGTAGTGCCCCGTTTCGTGCGTCAGCGGTCGGTAGCCGGAGGCCGTGAAGCCCGGCGCACCGAACCAACGGTAGTCAATCACCACGCCATCAGAGTTGCCACCGATCTGTCCGACGATGGGGTAGTTGGAAAAGCCCACCACCCCACCCTGCGCCGTAGTGCCGGGAATTGGCAGCACGTAGATGTTGAAGTAGCGAAGAGGGTCCCATTTTATGGCGGGCTTGATGGTCGAGTTGATGTTGTTGTTGCTCCAGGAAGTGCCCGTCACGGTCATCATCTGGCGGTCAATGCCGTCGGTTGGGGTGCCGTTCGGCTTTTTGTTGGCCAAGCAAAACTGGATGTTCGGGAAGCCTGCAATCCCCATCCACTGACTTGGCGTGTTGTAAAATTGGCTGTTGAGCGCCGTGTAATCCTCGTTGAGGATGTCAATTTGTGCCTGGATTTGGGCAGTCGAAAGGTTTTGTCCAGTACCTATCGGCTCGCCGTTGTGGATGACGTGTACGACGACGGAGATGGTCAGCAGCGGTTCCACCATGCTTTTGTCTGCGCTGTTTGCGGACAGCAGCGGCATTTCCGTTTCGATGTAGTGCTGCAACGCCTCAGCCAGTGACGGGTCTTGTTGCGCAAGCTGTGCGTTCATTTCATCGAAAACACAGATGGGGTAAACCGCTGGCGGCGCTTGAACGGTAGGCGCCATCACGCCTTCGGCAAGCGTTTGCTGCACAATTTTTGGGTGCCCTTCGGGCAATTTGCTGGTGTTGGCAAGATAAGCTGGGAAGGTCTGGGCGTTGGCCAGCGTTGGCAATAGGACTGCCAAAAAGAATGTAATGCGGTTGATAGAAGCTTTCATTCACGGGATATTTTAACTTGAAAATCGGTCACAAGGTAAGGAACAAATGGCAAGTAGCCATTGTGCAGCAGGTAACCGGTTTTCATATTTCAAAAAAAGCAAATTTTTGGCCAAAAACGACTTTTCCCCACAAATTAAAGAAAGGATTTCCAGTCTGAAGGCATCCATCGGTGTGGAAAAAATCTGGGTGCTGCCTCCTTATGGCTGTGCCTTAAATTGGAGGCCATCCCAACCGATACCCCTCACATCAAGTGAGCAATCTACATTTTCTTCCCTCAACTCGGTAATAAACCGCTTTATGTCGCATACTTGGTAAAATCAGTGAATAAGACTGTGCACCATTTCAAGTTAAAAAGATAATTTTGCTGCAACACACCTGAGCGCCCTTCAAACAGCCAATACTAAATCATGAAAAAAATTCTATTCATTACCCTTCTTTTCTCCTGCCCTTTTTTTACCTTTGTCAACGCACAATCAGAACTGTCCCACACGACAACACCCATCGACAGCCGCCTTTTGGAAATCTACAGCGGCGACTACCTTGAGCATTTGCAAACCGCGAACCCTTTCCTCTTGAAGCGATGGAATTTCTACCTCGACAACTCGTGGTACCTGACCGAACTTCCCTCTGAAAAGGACATGGATTCCTACGCTACTATTCGAATCGAAGACTTGAGCAACCTCAACATCATGTCGATTGAAAGGAAATTTGATTTGAAACGCAATTGGGACAAGCAACTGGTCTGTAAAATTGAGCACACAAACCAGGCACTGGTACTCTTAGCTGGCAAGGCATTCAACGAAAAACTGAACGAATTCCTGGCTGCCGAGAAGCACTAATGTTTCAATGGCCGCCTGATTCAAAGTTTTTTCAATCAATCCCAAATCTGAGCAAAATATGAAATTGAAAGCTACCCTTTTTTCAATATCCATGTCGTTCTGTGCCTTGGCAGCATCCGGCCAGAATTACCTGATGACGGCTACTTTAGCGTCGGTTAATGATTGCAGTGGTTTTTTCATGGACAGCGGAGGCGGCAATGCCGACTATGGAGCTAACCAGCATTTTACCACCACCATTTGCCCCGATGCCACCACGGGCTCACACATCCAGTTGATTTTCGGGAGCACGAACTTTGCTGCGGGCGACGAGCTTTGCTTTTTCGATGGCCCAAATACGGCATCACCGGCTTTGTCCTGCGCAAGTGATTTCACGCCGGGCGCAGCTTTCATCATCCAAGCCACTGCCGTTAACGCAAGTGGTTGCCTGACGGTCACTTTTGATTCGGATGCCACTGGGCAGAGCGCCGGGTGGAGTGCCGACATCAACTGCATCCCTTCCTGCCAGACCATTCTTTCCGTCCTCGACCATACCGACCCAGCTGTCAACCCATTGGACACTGGCTGGATTGACATTTGCCCCGGCGAACGGGTGTTTTTTTATGGGATGGGCAGCTACCCACAAAACGGCTTGGTTTACAACCATTCCGATTTGACCAGCGATTTTGAATGGGATTTTGGGGACGGAGCGATAACCTACGGCCCTACTGTTTCTCATATTTTTGATGACCCTGGTGGCTATATCGTGCAGCTCGAAATCACCGACCAACTCGGCTGCAAGAACACCAACTTCATCAGCCAGCGGGTGCGGGTGGCGCCACGACCAACATTTGAACTGGGCACTTGGCCTACACAAATTTGTGTTGGGGATACCGTTGCGCTCAACGACATGGTGAATGCCATGGACCCAAACCACACGGTGTCGGTCATGCCCAATGTAGGAACATTCCAAACCGCCGGTATTCGCTCAGACTCCCTCCCTTTGCCTGATGGCGATGGTTCTTGTTATATGACGAACATCTCTTTTTCCGGCTTCTCCCCTGGGCAATTGTTGACCAATATCAACGACCTGATTGGCATCTTCGTGACGATGGAGCACTCTTGGATGCGAGACTTGGAAATCACTTTGACTTGTCCGAACGGGCAATCTGCCATTTTGCACAATCACCCAGGCCAGACCGGGGGCGAAGTATTTTTGGGTATTCCTTACGAAGCAGATGAAGGGTTCATCACCCCCATTCCGGGCACGGGTTACGATTATGGCTGGGCGCCATCGCCCCAATACAACCAGACTTGGATTCAGTACGCCAATACACACCCCAGTGTTGGCACATTGCCGGAAGGCACTTACAATTCCTATCAACCACTCACGAACTTCCTCGGTTGCCCGCTGAATGGTGACTGGGAAATCGAAGTCTGCGACCATTGGGGCATTGACAACGGCTACATTTTTTCTTGGTCAATCGAATTTGACCCCTCTTTGTACCCAAGTGTCGAGACTTTCACCCCAAGTATTGCCAGTTGGGGTTGGAACAACCATCCATCCATTTTATACTCAACCCCAGATTCATTGGTGGGGTCTCCACTCAACGCAGGGGAAGTGGCATACACGTTCACTGTTAATGATAATTTCGGCTGTAGTTGGGACACCACCGTCAACCTCCAAGTGCTGCCAGAGACGCACCCACTTTGCCATGCTTGCGAAGCTATTTTGACCCCAGCATCGGATACCGTGGTTTGTGTGGGCGAGCCAGTCTCCATCAACGTTTCATCCCCGATGGCATCTACCCAAAATGTCACGTTCGAGTCCTATGACGATTACCCGCTAGGGGCAAGCAACCATCCCGTGGCAAATCCCTACAACTCGGTGATTGGCGTGAACTCCATCACGCCAGGTACAATTGCAAATGCAACGCTGGACATTGTTTCGGTGTGCATTGATATCTCCACGGATTTTGATGCCGATTTGCAAATTTTCCTCAAGTCGCCAAACAACCAACTCCTCATGCTCTCTACCAACAACGGCGGCAGTGGAGACAATTACACGCAGACCTGTTTTACGCCAACGGCTGTGACGCCAATCACATCCGGCACTGCCCCATTCACTGGCAACTTCCAGCCGGAGGGCTCTTGGGCTGTGCTCAATGGTGTGCCCGTCAATGGCAATTGGACGCTGCGGGTGTCCGATGCTTTTGGGTTAAATGCACTGGGGAGAATAAATTGGTGGAGCATCACCTTTCGTTCCCAAAATAACGTAACCTACACTTGGACACCTACTGGTGGGCTTTCTTGCAACAACTGCCCTACCCCAACAGCCACTCCAATGGCCAACACCAACTACATCGTCACTGCGTCTGACGGGTATGGTTGCATAAAAAAAGACTCCATCAACATCAACGTTTTGAACAGTTTCAGTGCTCCAATCGTCACGCTCACACAGAACACAAGTGGAGAAATTGTGGCGACATGGAATGACATCAACCCGGGCCTTGGCTACGAGGTCAATGTCAACAACACGGGATGGGTACCTTCCAACAACGGCCTGCTTTCGCACTTGATTCCAGGGCTGGTGAACGGCAACGTTGTGGACATCCAAGTGAGGACGAATGTGAACGGAGCGGCTTGTTTGGTCGGGGTAGGCATTGCAAACATGACTTACCAGTATTGCCCGATTGACGCATTCCCAACCAACCCTGCCCCGTATGCGGTGAGCTGCAATGGTGTTTGCGATGAAGCCATCCAAATTTCGGTAACAAATGGGCAGTCTCCTTTTAATTTTGATGTTACCAATACCACAACTGGCAACAGCTTTTCGCAAACCAACGGCAACATCACTGGCCTCTGCCCAGGGATTTACACAGTGCTGGTTACGGATGCCACTGGTTGCACCGACCAAGTGAATTTTACGGTAAATGACCAACCAGCCATTATTCCCGCTGTTGTTCAAGTCAGTCCAGTGACCTGCTTCGGCGGCAGTGATGGCTGTGCAATGGTCACAGCATCAGGCGGTGTGGGTGGCTTCACCTACCAGTGGAGCAATGCCAATATGTCCAATACTCCCAGTGTTTGCGGGCTGCCAGCAGGGCCTGTCACCGTTTCTGTTACAGACTTGAACGGTTGCGAGGTTGCTGGCTCCATCAACATCACTTCATTGCCGGTCATCGTTTTGAACATCGTAAAAACGGATGTCAAATGCAAGGGAGGCAACGATGGTACTGCCACGGTGACCGCAACGGGAGGTGCTGGTGGCTTCACGTACAATTGGAGCGCTGGCAATACGCCTTCACAAAACAACACAGGTGGCCTGATAGCTGGGAACGTGTCAGTTACGGTAACAGATGCCAACGGCTGCCAAGCTTTTGGAAGTACTGCTATCAACCAGCCAGCAACTAGCGTTGATGCTACCGCAAGCCAGACTTTTGTAAGTTGTTACAGTGAAAACAAAAGCGTAGCTACCGTTGCACCAAGTGGTGGCACAGGACCATTTACCTATGCTTGGTCGCCCGGTGGGCAAACTTCCCAAACCATTTCCAATATTTCAATTGGCCAATACACCGTAACCGTCACGGATGCTGGCGGCTGTACTGCAACCGACCAGGTAGATGTGGTGCAATGGCAGGCATACAATCTACTGATTTCGGTAACACCACCTACTTGCAGCGGCAATGCTGATGGGCAAATGAGCGTGGTGGTGCTTGCGGGAGGCGATGGCAATTATTCCTACAAATGGAGCAACGGCCCAACCACCGATTTCATCACGAACCTCGCTGGGGGAACCACCTACACTGTCACAGTTACGGACGGTCAGGGTTGTACTGGTACCATGTCGAGATTGCTTGACGACCCGGCACCAATGGTGCTGACCTTCACACCAAGTGGTGCTAAATGTGCCGGCTCGTTGGACGGCTCAGCCACAGTTTCAAATGTGGCGGGAGGCACTTCACCTTACAGTTATCAGTGGGGCCCACAGGCCAATAACCAAACCACCGCCACGGCCTCCAACCTTGGTGCAGGCACTTACGCTGTCGTGGTGACCGACGCTGGAGGTTGCACAATTTCAGGCACAGTAGATGTCGGTGAGCCGATGGTGATTACCGCCAATTTTACCACCGTGAACAATGAATGCTTTGGTTATGAAAATGGCGTTGCAGAAGTAGATGTCCAAGGAGGTGTGCCAAGCTTCACCTACAACTGGTCGAACGGCGCATCTACTGCCAAAATCACTGACCTCGCTGCCGATAGCTACTACCTCACCATCACGGATGCCAATGGCTGCACAGCAATTGATTCTGTTTTCATTTCCGCTCCGCAAAGCGTGGATGCTGATTTGACTGTCAAGGATGTCTCTTGCTTTGGTGACAGGGATGGCGCCATCACGGTAACACCAATCGGTGGAACACCACCGTTCACGTACAGCCTTGATGGGCAACAATACTACGGTAGCAGCACTTTGATTGCACTCGTTGCCAATGATTACATGATTTATATCAAAGATGCCGAAGGCTGTATTTTCAGCTTGGACGCAACGGTAAATGAGCCGCCACAGATGAACGTGGACATCCTCGTTTGGGGCGAAAGCCAAGATGAGTACATGCTCGAATATGGCGGCACCATCCCATTGCTTGCTGTGGTGACAAACGGACAAGGCAACATCACGTACAGCTGGGATGCGTCATATTGTGGCACTTTGGCTCAGGATACCATGTCCGATTGCACTGCCACGTTGACTTCCAATGCCATTTGGTCAACACCGGATTACACCAATGACTACTTCATTTTGGCGGTTGACTCACTTGGTTGCGAAGCGGAAGACCATTTACAAGTACACGTCACGAAGACCCGAAGGGTGTTGGTTCCAACAGGTTTTTCGCCCAACTCCAGTGGCTTGAACGACCTGCTATCCGTCCACGGGAAAAAAGGAACGATGGTTAAGCTTTTCCAAGTCTTTGATCGTTGGGGCGAGCTGTTATACCAGGACGTTGACATCCCAATCAATGAACCTACTCGTGGATGGGATGGCACTTTCAAATCGAAGGACATGCCATCAGGCGTTTACGTCTGGTACCTGGAAGCCGAATATGAGGATGGTATGAAGGAGAGCTTTAAGGGAGAAACCACATTGATTAGATAAATTCGGTTTGGGGCAAATGGTTGTTTTGAGTATAAAATCGTTTGCCCCAAATTGTTAAAGCAAAAAATTGTGAAGCAAAAAATTACAATCCTTTTCGCAGTACTGGGATTTTGCATGCAAGCAATCGCCCAAGATCCCCAATTCATTCAGTTCTACGCTTCGCCGCTGCAACTCAATCCGGCCATGACGGGCGTACATCCTGGCAAGTGGCGGGTGATTGCCAACTACCGGGAGCAATGGAGCAGCATTCTCGATTCGAAGCCCTTTAAAAGCCTGAGTGCCAGCTTTGACGCAAAAAGCAAAGTAGGGCGTGGCGATTATCTAGCCTACGGCGTCACAGCCCTCCGTGATCAAGCCGGCAGCTCCAATTACCTTCGCCAAACTGGCGATTTTAGCTTATCCTACATGAAACAGTTGGATGGCAGCCGCTACCGTCAATACGACCAGTTTCTCATTGGTGGGGCGCAAGTTGGTTTTGGGCAGCACACACTGGACTACGGCGGGCTTTGGTTCAGTTCGCAGTTTGACAATACTTCGGAGCAAATTGACCACACCATTTCCAACGGCGAGAATATCAACGAATCGTCGGGCGTGTACATGAACATCAACGCTGGCCTACTTTGGTATGCGGTTTTTGACGAAAACCAAAGCTTCTATTTTGGTGGGTCAGTGAACCATGTGAACGCTCCAAAAGTCTCGTTCATTGATGCTGATGGCTCAGAATCAATGGACATGAAATGGGTAATCCATGCGGGAGGCGAGCTGCCATTCAGTCACCAGTTGAGCATTCTTCCGGCAGCCGTGGTGATGGGGCAAGGTGAAAATATGCTTGCATTGTACGGTGCCAATATTCGATACACCAACCGTGACTGGCAAGAGGTAGCCATTCGGGCTGGCCTCTGGGGTCATTTGGTGAAGGATGTGGACGGGGGCTTTGCCACGCCAGCAGCAACTTTCACGGCTATCCTTGAAATGGAACGTTGGAACATTGGGGTTAGCTACGATGTGGCTGCCAACCAACTTTCGAACCCAACCAACCACCGGGGCGCATTCGAGTTGTCATTGATTTACTACCACCCCGCAACCCACCGGGAAAAAGTGAACTGCCCAAAGCTCTGATGAGCCTTGCCAAAAAACAAAAAAGCCGCTCGGGTCAAGTCCGAGCGGCTTTTTTGTAGGTGCAAAATCAAGCGATAAAGCCTCAAAATATCCAATGAGCGACTGCATTTACGACGCTCACTATTGCGGCGAGGGCCAAGGCGTACCAGAAATTTTTGATGGTCAGCCCCTTGAGGAAGTAGTCTGCTAACATCAGTAAAAGTGCGTCCACCACCAATCCCAACAACCCCATTGAAAAGAACCGAGCGGGTGAAGGAATCACATCCAACAAGCTACCCAACGTGGCGTTCAGAAAGGCTATCACCACGCCAATGATGACGGCCCTGGGGAAGTCCGTGACTTTTACCCCATTCAAATATCGAGACGCAAGCCACACGGCTACGCCGTTCAAAAATGCAGTGAAAATGAACTGGAACATTTGAATTTCGTTTTAGATGACTTCCTAACTAATTGATTTTAAGCAATTTAACTATTAGGTACTATTTCGTCTTTGACGCTTCAAGTGCCTTCTCAGCACTTTCGAGTTTTCGTTTAAGCTCCTCGTTTTCACGGTAAAGCTCCTCGTTTCTTTTCTTTTTGAATTCAAGCTCTTCCTTCAGTTTTTCGTTCTCAACCTCCAAAGCTTTGGTTGATGGAGAATTTTTGACCTGAATTGCCTCCGAATCGGAGGCTGGTTGCTCTTGTTTTGTGGTGGTGGAGGATTCGCCAATGTTCAGGATATCCTTGATTTTTTCGATTCCATCTTCACCGTTGTAATAGGATGCCCCAATATAGGCCAGTGGTGCCACGAAGAGCATCACGATGAAAAAACGGGCGAAGCCGGTTATTCTTATAGGTCGTTTTGACATGATTCAGTTGATTTATTGATGTAGACAAAAATAGGCTGGCTGCAAACATAGCGCTTGCTTCTTCTACATAACCACTTTTTCTCTGGATAAAACTGACGCTAAAATGGTCAAACCACCACATCTTCCTCGTCAAATACTTTACCATTGTGACAACGGACGATTCTTGCGGGAAAGTTTTCGAGTATTCTGTAATCGTGGGTGGCGAAGAGCACGGCAGTGTCGTTCTCTTGGGCCAACTTTCGGAGCAACAACAAGACCTCATCGGATGTCTCGGGGTCAAGGTTGCCAGTGGGTTCGTCTGCGATGATGAGTTCGGGGTGATTGAGCAAGGCACGGGCTATCACGACCCGCTGTTGTTCGCCACCAGAAATGGCATACGGCATCTTGTCGTTTTTGCCTTTCAGGTCAACCCTTTCGAGCAATTCGTTGATGCGGCTGGTCATTTTTGCCTTGTCCGTCCAGCCCATTGCCCGAAGGGCGAAATAGAGGTTAGCTTCTACGCTGCGGTCGTCCAGTAAATTGAAATCTTGAAAAACAATGCCCAGTTTTCGGCGAAGTAATGGAATGGTTTTTCGGTTCAAACTTTTTAGGTCAAACCCAGAAACCATGCCCCTGCCGGAACGGAGGGGCAGTGCTGCGTAGAGCGTTTTGAGCAGGCTCGATTTGCCGCTGCCCGTTTTGCCTATCAGGTAGACAAACTCGCCTTTGGTGATGTTCAAGTTGACGTTATGCAGCACCAGATTTTCTTGCTGGTAAATGTTTACGTCGCTAAGGTTTACGATGGTATGCTCGGTCATGTTTGTGAATGGGTAGTTTTTTGTTTCGCTACGGCCGGAACTTTGTTCGACCACCTTTCTTGAGCAAATTTCGTAAAGTTTTCCCCAACACAGGCATTATTTTCTCAGTGAAAACGGGTGTTTCCGAATTCCTTGAAGTGCAGCCGAAATCGCAGTCCAAGAAAGAGTTGTTTCAAATCAGTTTGCATGTTTGCAGGATTGAGGTCGTAATCCCAATCAAAATCAGGATAATAATGCAATCGGACAAGCGGTGTGATGGTAAATAAATCCGAAAATCCAAGGTCCAAGCCAGCGCCAACGGCTCCTCCAAATGCTACGTCAGTTCCTTCTGTGTTTTCAGCGATAGTACCAGTGGATTGCACTTGGTTTGAAACAACAGTTACGCCAGGTGAAAGCTCAACAAAAAAGCCTTTGCTGAAAAAATTGCCATCCTTGGAAAAAGTGGGGCAATTACAATCTCCCGCAAGGTCGAACACATAAAAATCGGTATTGAAATGGAATCCAATTGCAGCGTGTTCAAGGATTCCAGTCTCAAAATTCATCTGAAACCTTGCGTAACTCAGTTCTGGTGCAAACTCAATCCGCCGCTTTCTCAAGCGAAACCAATAATTGAGGCCAACCTGCCAACCGGCCATCGGATAAGGCTCATGGTTCAACAATGCGATGAACTCGTCATTCCATCCATCAGGGTTGAAAGTTTTATAACCTCCAACCAAGCTAAGTTGACAAAAGCTTTGCGAAGCAAAAAAAACCAAGCCGAGCGCTAACAGTAATTTTTTCATATTCGGAGGCATTTAAAAGAAAAGAGGCGTTGGATGTCAACGCCTCTTTTTTTGTTCCTATTGCTGTAGGGCATTGATTTACCGCATCAGTGTTACGCTACCCTCAAACAGTTCTACTTTGCCGTCAATGAATTCTACTTCCGCAAACCAAACAAACACGGCGGGGTTGAGACGCTCACCCCTGTGCCTGCCGTTCCAACCGAAGTCTGGGTCATTTGGCTGGAAGCCGTAGAACTCGAAAACGGTCTCGCCCCACCTGCTGAAAATCAGGAAGGACTTGATGTTTAGCACCTCCTTGCCACTGAAAATCATGAGTACGTCGTTCAGGCCATCGTCGTTGGGGCTGAAACCACTTGGGACGTAAATCGGGTGGTCTTTCTTCACAAAAACCGTCAGTACATCCTCGTCACGGCAGCCTCCCTCATCCACGATAACTGTGAATGTCGTCTGCTGGGTTGGGTAAACGGTGTTGCTCTGGCAGGTGTCGCAATCCACAATGTCGGCTGGTAACCAAATCACTGAGTCAAGTTCATTGAACGGCGGTGTCGTGACAATTTGCAGCGTAATTGGGTCGCCAAGGTTAACGATTGGGTCATTGCCCTCAAAAGCACCTTGGATTTCAACGGTCACTTGCTCAGGTTCTTGTACCATAAATATCAGCGTTGTCTGGCATCCGACTGCATCAACAATGACGATGGTGTCATTGCCTGGGCTGAGATTTGTAAAATTTTTCTGAGCGCTAAAAGGCGAACCATTGAACGAGCAGAGGTAAGGCGGAACGCCACCAGTGATATTGTTAATGGTGATAAACCCGTCTGCATTTCCAAAACAGCTAACATCTGAAACAGAAATATCAGCCGAAGGCGGCGTAACGTCTTCTGTAATGGTAACTTGGTCGGTAGCCGAACAACCAGCAGGGGTTGTGACGGTCAAAATGTAGGTACCTGGTTCTGTTACGGTCGGATTTGCGATTGTTGGGTCGCTAACGTTGCCAGTCCACAGGTAAGTCACGCCAAGAGTGTTGCCAGGGCCACCTAGTGTTGCATCGTTGATGTCGCAGTTCAGCTCTGCAGGTTGGCCAGCATCCGCCGTTGGTATTGGGTTTATGACAACTTGAACAACAGCCACATCATTTGGACAAGGTGGAATACCTGTAACTGTATAGGTATAATTGCTCGTACCAGCAGCCAAACCTGCAACGTTGAATGTGCCTCCAGGTACTATCTCATTATTTGGCCCAGTCCAAGTTCCACCTGGGTCTGCCCCCATCAAATTATCCCCAAGCGTAATGGTCATGCTTTCACCCTGACAAAACTCAAAATTGCCTGTTGCGTTTCCAGCGTTGACGTTTTGGTTTACGGTTACGGTAACGCTCTGTGTTGCTGTATTGGAACAATTGGCATCAGAAACAGATACAAGGGTAAAATTCTGGGTCGTAATTGGTGAGATGGAAACCGTTTGTGAACCAGCACTTGGGAAGTTCTGAGTGGCAGGTGTGCCGTTTAACGTGTAATTTACAACAAACGGGCCTTGGCCAGTTAGCGTAAATGTGATATCGGTAGATTGGCCAGTACAAATAGCGGTTGTGCCACTGATGGCAGCCGTCGGCAATGCATTAAATACCACTGGCGTACCCTGAGCAATATCCAAGCACCCATCCTGCAAGTCCACGCCACCTGAGCCGTTGTTGTTGCCAGCGACTGCACTGATATAGTAGGTTGTGCCAAGCG
Source organism: uncultured Saprospiraceae bacterium (assembly GCA_964508135.1). Classification (GTDB taxonomy): domain Bacteria; phylum Bacteroidota; class Bacteroidia; order Chitinophagales; family Saprospiraceae; genus UBA6168. The sequence continues at coordinate 28,365 of CAZDSU010000058.1, read as the reverse complement.
TCATCGTTGCAGGGTTAAATCCAAAACTAGGCGTGTTGCTGGTCCCAATCACCGTACCCAGCGAACCGGACGAACCAGTGTGCAGGTAATAAACCAAGACATCGTTCGCGTCGAGCATTTCGCCAGCCGTGACTGGAACCGTAACTTGGGCACCAACACAAGCTGAAACTATTGGTGTGGTCATGGTTCCAGCATCGGTGAAGCAATTACAGTTTTTCAAACCGTTAACGTTCACAGGACCACATCCGTTGACGTCATCAACATCAAAGCTGTAAGTTGAACCGCTTGGAAGGGCTGGACTTGTGAACAACCCTGCGTTAACCGTTCCCGTGGCTGGCACTACTGTGTAAGGGGGAACACCTCCGACAATGTTGAAAGTCAGCGTGTAGGTGGTAGCATCTTGTGAGCAAATTTCAACAATGTTCTGAATTTGAGGCGGATTATTGACGGCCACAACTGCCGAACCTGAAACTGTACCGGCGCAGAATTGGTCGAAAACGTCAATTGGTGTGTAGGTTTCGGTAATGGTCGGTGAAACTGTGAAGTTGAACGGACTCGTGTTCAGTGTCAACGATGAAATTGCTCCGCTTGCGTCTTGGTAGCTTACCGTCCATGGTGCAACACCAGTGACGTTGTAGGTCAAAGTGGCATCATCTCCATTGCAAATGGAAGCATCTGGCCCAAGAGAAGCCGTTGGAATTTCATGAAATACAACTGGTGCACAGTTACCGATGCTCAAGCATGGGTCGCCGAGGTCAACACAGCCATTGCCATCATCATTCCCAACTACTGGACAAATGAAATAGGTCTGTCCGTAAGTCATGCCCGCCAAGAAGGAGAATTCAGGGACGTTGTTGGAGGCGAGCGGGCTTTGAGGATTACCACCGTGCAGAATAAAACATAGGGCATCGTCCGCGTCTAAAAATTCCCCAGTGTTGTCATAAACTGGCGTGGCTAGGTCAGAACCGCATACGCTCAATGCTGTCGAAGTAAAATTGCCTGCGGTTGAAAGGCAATCGCAATCAACGATATCATCTTCCACCGTAACCGATGGGCAGTTGTTGCAGTCGCTCACCACAAAATTGTAACCCAATCCACTTGCAATCGGGGAGCTGCAGAAGGTTGCACCCGATGGCGCTCCGTTCACAGAATAACAAGATGGGTCTCCACCGCTGATGTCGAAACAGACCGTGAAATTTGTTCCAGTCGGGTCACAAGTTGTAACCACATTTGATACCACGGGAGAGGTATTTACCGTCACGGTTGCACTACCTGTCAAAGCGTTGGAGCAGTTGTGGTCGTCAGTAACATTGGTGAGGTCGTAAGTTGTAGTTGTCATTGGGCTTACCGTGTAGGTAAACGGAGTGCTGAAAACAGCCACAGATTGGCCATTGATGGTTACATCCCAAGGAGCAGCACCAGTAAGGGTTAGCGTAAGGTCTGTATTTGTGCCAATACAAATCTCAGTGCCTCCGGCAATAGTTGCGGTTGGAAGCTCGTAGAAAACAATTGGAGTGCCTTGCGAGACCTGTGAGCATGGGTCATTCAAATTAACACCACCTGCGCCATCCGAGTCACCAACGACTGCTGATAGGTAATAGGTTGTCCCGAAACTCATGGTTGCAGGGTCAAATGTTACGCTTGGCGTACTTGAAGTTGAAATAACCGGTGGCACAATGTTCACTGAATTTCCACTGTGCAAGGTAAAAACCAACGAATCGTTAGGGTCGAGGAATTGATTGGTACTGTTGTAAGGAGCTATTACAGTTCCAGCTCCACAATTTTCAATTAGTGCCAAGCCCATTACGCCTACTTTCGTGTCGCAGTTGCAAACTACGATTGCATCTTCCACAGTAATTGGGTCACAGTTGTTCACATCTGTTACAACGAAACTGTAACCATCGCCAGTAGGGATTGGATTGCTGGTAAACTGGCCGCCAACAAGGGAAGCCCCAGCAGGTGTTACGGAGTAACTTGATGCATCTCCACCGGAAATATCAAAAGTCACTGTAAACTCAGTATTTAGCGCATTACAAGTGGTTACGATGTTGTCAACCGTAGGTGCGTCAAACACCTCCACCGGTGCAGTGCCATTCCCAGTGCCAGTACAGCCATTGTTGTCCGTTATGCAACCCAATGTGATAATGCCAGCTGAAGATTCGCCGATAGGCAAATTAAATGGAGTTGCACTGATGGGAAGGTTAGATTGCTGCACGCCATCCACAAACCAGCAAACTGTCCAAGGTGCCTCTCCAGTCAGGTTGATTGTCAATGGAACGGTTTGGCCGCTGCCTTGGCAGATGCTGCCACCGCCGATCACGGTTGCAGTTGGCGATGGGTTTTGTGTAATAGTTGCAGCGCCAGTGACAGTTCCTGTACACCCACTTACACCAGAAACCGATACCAAAGTGTAGGTACCCGCCGCATTCGCTTGAATGGTGTGGGGACTTGAAGGTACGTTAACAGAGACCGGAGCGCCACCGTTTGTGTATACCACAGTCCATGGAGCAGTTCCGCCAGAAACGGTTATTGTCAAATTGATGCTAGGGTTAGTGCCAGCACAAAATTCACCAATGCCACTTATGTTGGCTTGCGGGGCAGGAATGACCTGTACTGCTTGACAGACTGAGGGCATGCCACAGCTGTTGCTTGCGGTCACGCAGACTTGGCCTGAATTGGCATTCAAAAAATTTATGGTAACGTTCGCGCCGCTTCCGTTGATTACAGCACCGGAAGGGGCTGTCCAAGAATACGTGACGTTCGGGTTGGCATTTGTTACGCTGAAAGCTGCCGCACCACCATTTGCACAAACGGTTGCGGGGCCAGTCATGACAGGTGTGGCTGGTGGCCCAGTAATGGTCACGTTAGTGCAACCTTGTGGGCTTGTCCCGCAGTTGTTCGTTCCGGTAGCGCAAACCGTGACGTTTCCAGGTGTTGCTCCGCTGAAGTTGACGTTGATGGAACCACCAGAGCCGGTAAATGTCGCCCCTGGTGGAACAGTCCAGTTGTAAGTAACGCCGTTTACCACATTGTTGATGGTGTAAGTTTGTGTAGTGCTGTTTGCACAAACGGTTGCTGGGCCAGTGACAATTGGCTGCGGTGGACCGGAATTTACGGTTACGTTGATACAAGCTGGTGGTGATGAACCGCACTCGTTGTTGGCTGTAACGCAAAGTTGTCCTCCCGATGAGCCAGTCCAGTTGACGGTGATCGTGTTGTTTGGGCCAGTCGTGAACGGTTCACCGTTAGGCGTGATCCATGTCAGGTTGTCTGGAATTACCGGGCCTTGGAGTTGTGCAGTATAGGTGGACATCGCATTACTACACACATTTGTAGGCCCCGTAATTAGGGGCGCTGAGGGTATTATTATTACCTCAGTAACATTAATGCAAACTTCATCAAAGCAAGTAAATCCAGTACTTGGTATGGTGTGCGTCACCCTAAGGCAATATTGTCCCGGTGCATTGACCTGACATATTATCGAAGTATTTGAGCCAACAATACCAGGCCCTGTCCAAAGCATAGACCATGTGGCTGGCGGAAAAGCCAATCCGGAACCACTGCCATCCAAGAACAAAATCGAGTCAGGTCCACAGCCTAAAGTTGGGTCTGGCGGAGATATATTTGCTGTTGGCTCTAAAATGGTCAGATTCACAGAAGCAGTGCTGTCGCAGCCTTGCCAGTTGGTGCAAACTGAGGAATAGAATCCTGTGGAACTGTAGAAATCGCCACAAAGCTGGAAATCTGCTGGACCGCAGAGGTTCACCGTTTGCGGCGGTGAACTGATCGGTGGAATTGGAATAATAATGCACGTAATCAAGCTGTCGCAACCAGAAGGCGCTGGTACGTTGGCCATGTAGGTGCCTGGTTGTGAGTAAGTTTGTCCAGCGCATGTAACCGAACCACCAGTGCAGAGGTAATGCGTATGGTTAGCTTGGACATACTCACCAATAGTAACATTTATGCAAAAAAGCGGCACGTTTGGGCAGTTTAGGTTTTGTGCACAAACCTGTAAAGTGCCAGGATTACTGAAGTCAACTTGAATTTGTGTGCCAGTATTTGACCCAAGGATTGTTCCATTTGCCGTTCCAGGTATGATGGACCACGAGGCTGGACTAGTGGTAATGTAATCAAAAGGCCCACCGGGGATGCACACATTTTCAGGACCAGAAGTGATAGCGGAGGATCCGTTGATGGCGTAGTTGCACTGCGCACCTGCCGAGCCGTCAATCATCAAGTAATAAACTTGACCAGGGTTCAGCGGTACATCACTGCAAAGCGTTTGTGTAGAACCAGAGGGGATATTTCCCAAACAAGGAGAAACGAATGTAAAATTCACACAGTCACTTGTTTCCAACAAGGCAGCTTGTATCGCTCCTCCCGTAGCACAGTTCAGTGCTTCAATATCAAAACAAGCACTTGGTCCAGTAGCCGTAAAAGCAAACCATTGGTTGTTTTCAACACTTGAACACCAATAGGGAGGTAAGGATATCGGTGTGTTATTAATGGGTTGACCAAAGTAGCAGTTCAATGCCTCCGGGTTTGGCAAAATACAGGCGCTTGGTGCATCATAAGCTACCATTGGCACAGGACATGGCGTTGTACTACATTGTGCAATCAGCTTTGAGCTTTGGGTGCAAACAAAGGCGAGGGCAAATAGTGTCGTAAAAAAATATCTCATCTTTAATTTTTTAAAAAAACAGTCCATGTCTGTGTACTGGACAGCCAGGATTTTTGCTTTAAAAGTGAATTTTTAACAGGCATTACCAAATGGAAAAACTGGTAGTTGGAGTGAGCTTAGCTATTTTTTTCATGGTCACTTAGCTCTAGGGAATGAAGTCGCAAGTTTAAAGAAAATATTCAAGGAGCATTTTGAACCTCTAAGGTGTAAAATCTTACTTTTCATGCAAATGTATGCCATCTCTTTAATTGACACGGAATTTTTGTGCAAAAAAAATTAATATCTCAGAATGCACCGAATAATATGGGGAAAAATGAGGCATTTTGTATAAAAATATCCAAACCCACGATTTCTCAATTTGTCTTCTAGAAAACGAAAATTTGATTGAAGTCCATCAAATAGGCTGAATCAGGAATTTCAAAGCTTACATTTGCTTGTCCGAATTTTTTCACAATCACAAGTCTTGATTCATGAAATACCTGTTCACCTGTTGCTTGACCGTGCTAGCAATTGCCTTTTCTTTTGCCCAACGACTGGACCACGTCCAAGGCGACATCCTCGTCCAGCTTAAACCAGGCCAAAACATCCGACAAACTGTCAGCAATCTGGCAAAACAACATGAGGTGGACATTGACCTCAAAATCGTCGAAGAAGTTTCTGCACCGCTGCGGGTTTGGCTTCTGCATTTTGACCACGCCAAAATCAACGAATCCAACTTCTTATCCGCTGCCCTGCGTCTGCCTAGCATTCAAACCGCACAGCAAAACCATTTCATCGAAATGCGGGAAACAACCCCTGACGACCCGAATTTTGACGCCCAATGGCAGTGGGTAAACACTGGCGCTAGCGGCGGAATCGCCGATGCCGATGTGGACGCCGACCTCGCATGGGATATCACCACTGGTGGAGCTACTGCCGACGGGAAGGAAATCGTAGTCTGTGTGGTAGAGAACGCCAACCGCAACCACCCTGACCTCCAAGGTAACCTTTGGTTCAACACTGCCGAAATACCTGCCAACGGTCTTGACGACGACAACAATGGATATTTGGACGACTACAATGGCTGGAACACCATTACTGACAATGACAATATCCCCTCTGCCCAACATGGCACTCAGGTATCGGGCATGATTGGCGCCAAGGGAAACAACGGCCAATTTGTAACTGGGATTAACTGGAACGTGAAGATAATGCACGTGGAAATAGGCGGCCTCACTGAGGCCAACGTTGTGAAAGCCTACACCTATCCATTCTTACAGCGCCGCAGGTTCAACCAAAGTGGCGGCACGGAGGGCGCATTTGTGGTAGCCACCAACTCCTCATGGGGTATTGACGGAGGAGATCCAGCCGATTCGCCACTCTGGTGCGCATTTTACGACTCGCTTGGCGTCGAGGGCATCCTAAGTTGCGGAGCCACCGCCAACAACAACGTCAACATAGACAACGTGCTAGATTTACCAACGGCCTGTCCAAGCGAGTACATGGTAGCGGTCACCGCCACCAACAACCAAGACGTCCGTACGTTTTCTGGCTACGGCACTACACATATAGATGTAGCCGCACCAGGTGGAGGAATCGTAACACTGAGCACGAACGGTGGGCCAAGTACCACCTCCGGCACTTCCTTTGCCTCACCACTTACGGCAGGCATCATCGCCCTACTCTACTCGGCGCCATGTTCAACCATTGGGGAGCAGGCCATCACCGACCCAGCTGGCACTGCACTGCTCATCCGCAATGCACTTTACGAGGGCGTGGACATCCTCCCAAACCTCGTCAACGAAACCAAGTACGGCGGGAGGGTGAACGCGTTTAACAGCTTGAACCTGATCCTTCAAAACTGTGGGCCTTGTCCAAAAGCCTACAGCGTGAATGTCTCAGACATCCTCGATGTTTCAGCTTTGGTCACGTGGCATTCCACTGATTCGACCCTACAAAGCAACCTCCGCTACCGCAGCCTCGGCAGCCCTGACTGGTTGGTTTTGGATAGCATTTCAAGTCCTTTTTCGTTCAGCACTTTGCAGGCTTGCACCGATTATGAGTTTCAAATTGAAGAAATTTGCAGCAGCGACTCCAGTGGCTACTCCAACTCCTATTTCTTTTCCACTGATGGCTGTTGTTTGCCACCGGCAAATTTTGTGGTCAGCAGCATCACCACTAACTCAGCGTTGGCGAGTTGGGAGCCTGTCTTCGCTGCCAACAGCTACAACCTCCTGGTGACCGGGCCGCAAGGAACCCTGCTTATCACCGACATCTTCAACAGCACTTTCGAACTTACCAGCCTCGACATTTGCGGAGCGTACGCTGTTCAAGTGCAAACTGTGTGCGACACGGGGACTACCGCTTTCACTGAGCCAATCAACTTTACCACTTTGGGGTGCGGCGGTTGCCTTGACCTTGTTTATTGTTCTTCGGCTGGCGAAACCACCTTGTACGAATGGATTGCAAACGTGACCATTGGCGACATCAACAACACAAGCGCCGACAACAATGGCTATGGCGATTTTACTGGCGTAACCACCGACTTGATGACCTACACTTCCAACATCATCAGCCTTTCGCCTGGTTACGCTGGAGCAACCTACCCAGAGTGGTTCGTGGTGTACATTGATTTCAACCAAGATGGCGACTTCAATGACCCCGGAGAGAAGGCTTTCGATGCTGGCAGCACTTCCTCCACAATGGTAACAGGCAACATCATTGTGCCCGGAGACGCTACCCTCGGCTCAACCCGCATGAGAGTCGTCATGCGTTGGAATGCACAGCCAGCTGGCCCATGTGCCGCCACATTTGCAGCAGGTGAAGTTGAAGATTATTGTGTAAACATTGTGGCCGGAACTCCACCCAACTGCCTAATCCCCAGCGCATTAGCAGTTTCAGATACGACTATGACCTCGGCCACTTTGGGCTGGGATGCCGTCGCAGATGCCAACGACTACACGCTTCGCTACCGGAGGGTGGGCATTACGGGTTGGACAACTTTGGCAGTACCAATCGGCAGCTACGGCATTTCCCAGTTAGGTGTTTGCAAGGAATACGAAGTGCAGGTCCGCTCGAACTGCACTGGCACTTCCAGTGATTATTCGGGTTCCATTTTCTTTACCACGCTTTGCGTGAGCGGTACACAGGATGAGCTTGCTTCACAGCTGGGCTTCCACATTTCCCCGAATCCATTTGAAAAGGATTGTGTGGTGAATTTCAATCTAACCGAGGCTCAAAATATCCAGCTCGAAATCACCGACGTTTGGGGCCGGCAGTTGTTTGAAAAGACACAGTTTTTCCCTTCGGGCACCCATCAAATCAAACTTTCGCCCGACCTCGCCGCAGCTGTTTATTTTGTAAAAATGAAGGTAGAAGCTGGTGAAATTACTAAGCGGATTATCAAACAGTAACTGCCCAAAAACACGGACGGCATTGAAGTCATCAGCTCCAATGCCGTCCGTTCCATACCTCATACCTCATACCTCCTCATATCTCCTACCGAACCTCCCATTCGTGAACCCCGCTACTCACGCCGTCTTGTAGCTGGATTTCGAGGCGCAGCGCCGTGGTTTTCACTGGTTCAAAATCTACATCCGACCAACCGTCCTTTACCACTTTGAACCCATCGTGGGTGTAGCATTTTTTCCACTCGCCATTTTCCAAGTACTTGATTACGAATGACTTGGGCACTCGGCAGCCGCCGCCACTTGCTTCATCGTCAAACCAATAGATGCGACAACTGCCCACTTGCTCCTCCTTTTCAAAATCATACTGGAGCCACTCCGTTGTGCCAAAATGCGGCCACCAATGCACGAAAGGATTTTCGTGGTCATCAGAGTGTTTGGGATTCCATTGGTCGCCAATGGCCGTAAGTTCACCTTTCAGTCCCTCCGATGCCGAAGTTTTGCTCCTTGCTGCCAAAGTAGGTTGCGCCATTGGCCGCACACTTTCAAAGCTGTTGGGCAGCCAGACCAACATATTGTCTTTGCCCCGGTTGGCCCAAGAGAAGTACGGAATAGCCTTGAGCTTCATCGGCATCAGGTCGCCCTGGTCGGGGGCGGTTTTCTTTTCCACCAATGCCCCATCGAACGTGATGGTCTGTACCCCACCGAGCAGCCCAGCCTCAAATTGCGAAGCGAACTCAGCTTCCTTCGGAACATAGGCACTCAAGATGCGCTCGTCCGGTTGGTCTTTGCCTTCCAGGCAATAAATGAGCGGCCCACGCTGCAAGGCATATCGGTCGGCGGTCGCCTCAATTTTTGAATTGCCTTTCACTTGCTGCACTGGCATCGGCAGCGTGAGCGAAACCGTATCGCCCATTTTCCATTTTCGCTCAATGGTCATGTAGCCGTCCTTGATGCCGCCGAGGAGTTTTTTACCATTCAAATTCACCACCACCTGACTGTTGTCGTGATTTGCGAAGCCGTACAAATCAAAAGGTACGGCATCGCCTTGCGCCCAGCCCGGTATGCGTAGTTTCAAGGTAAAAGTGTTGGGTTTTTCTGGCTCGATGGCCAGCGTGATCTTGCCGTCCCAAGGGTAGTCGCTCAGTTGCGAGAGTTTCACCTTCACCGCTTGGCCCCTGCTGTTGATGTTTTCCACCGTCGTTTCGCTGGTGGCGTAGAGGTTTACGAAGACCTCGTTGCCCTGTTTCGCAAAAACATAACCCGGGATAGAAGGGAAAAACCTCGCCACGTTCGAGGGGCAGCAAGCGCATTGGAACCACGGGCTGCGCTCCACGTTCTTGCGGCTTTCGAGCGGGTTTGGGTAAAAAAAGCGGTCGCCGCTCATCGAGAGTCCTGCGTCGAGGGCATTGTAGAGCGTCCGTTCCAGCACGTCAATGTACTTGCTCTCGCCCGTTAATTGGAACATCCGCTGGTTCCAAAGCACGAAGGCAATGGAGGAGCAGGTCTCGCAGTAGGCCGAGTAGTTGGGCAGGTCGTACGGCTTGCTGAACCCCTCGTTCGAGCCGCTGCTGCCAATGCCACCTGTGACGTACATTTTTTTACCCACGACATCTTCCCATAGGGCATGGAGCGCTGGGATGTACTCCTTACTGCCCGTCAAGGCGGCCACATCGGCCATGGAGGCATACATGTAGCAAGCCCGCACGGCATGGCCAACAATCTCCTTTTGCTCGGTTACTTTTTGGTGGTTTTGCATGTACTCTTCGCCGTAGCCCCGCACATCGAGGAAGAATTTGGCGAGGTCAAGGTATTTTTTCTCGCCGGTGACGAGGTACAATTTGGCAAGTCCAAGCTCAATTTCCTGGTGGCCAGTTGCCTTCTGGATTTTGCCCCAGCCAAATGTTTTCTCTACCAAATCTGCATTTTTCAGCGCAACATCCAACAAGGAGCGCTTGCCAGTGGCGAGGTAATGCGCCACTGCTGCCTCGTACAGGTGGCCGACGTTGTAAAGCTCGTGGCTGTGCTGGTCCTCCCGTTCCCAACGCTGGTCGCTGCCCCTGTGAAACTGGCCGGTAGTTGCCTCTTTTGGCGTATCAGCCGCCTTTTCCTTGTCGTAAATCGTGCGCCAGGTGTAGAGGTAGCCGTCTGGTTCTTGCGCTTGCGCAATTTTTTTGATTAGCCCGTCCACGTAAGCATCGAGCTTCGGGTCGGGGTGTACTTGCAGCGAGTAAGCCGCCCCCTCAATGATCTTGTAAACATCCGAATCGTCAAAGGCATACGCGCTGCAAAACGAGCCAACTTCATTGCCTCCGGCAATGTCGAAGTTCTTCACCCGCCCGGTTTCCTCGCATTGCTGGAAGGTGTAGGGCAACGTAACCGCCCTGACCGTTTCGAGGCGAGGAGCCCAGAAGTGGTCGCTGATTTTCACGTCTGTGAACGGAATGGGCTGGATGGGATACTGTGGCTTGTTGGTTTGTGCGAGGATGGAAATGGCAAGCAAGCAGCCAACCAAAGTGCCGATGGCTTTATTCATGTCGTTGAATTTGATTTGTTTCAAAATGTGCTTTCGAGGCCAAATGTAGTCGCTTGAAAGTGAATTGAGTAGCAGTTTGTAGCCTAATTTTGCAGAACCCCACCCTGCAAGCGTTGGATGTGTAACGTGTGGAAAGGAACTTTCAGGCAGTAATCCTCATTCGATTTTACGTGCTATCTTCGCAGCCTGAATTTCAAAAACAGCAATGGATAAAACTAAGAAATACCTCATCACCTCTGCCCTACCCTACGCCAATGGGGCGCTCCACCTCGGACACCTAGCCGGGGCATACCTTCCTGCTGACATCTATGTGCGCTACCTCCGTGGCCTCGGGTGCGATGTGGCTTTCATCTGCGGCTCCGACGAGCACGGCGCTGCCATCACCATTCGGGCGAAAAAAGAAGGCATCACCCCACAGGAAATCATTGACAAATACCATGCGCTCAACAAGGCCACTTTCGAGCAATTGGGTATCAGCTTTGACCACTACGACCGCACGAGCGCTCCACTGCACCACGAAACTGCACAGGCTTTTTTCAAAAAACTGATTGACAAAGGTGGCGAGTTGGAGGAGCGCCTTTCGGAGCAATATTTCGACGAGGAGTACCAGCAGTTCCTCGCCGACCGCTACATCATGGGCGAGTGCCCCAACTGCGCCAACCCGGAAGCCTACGGCGACCAGTGCGAGCGCTGCGGCTCTACCCTTTCGCCAATGGAATTGAAAAACCCGAAATCCATGCTGAGCGGCGCAACACCTGTGCTGCGGGAGACTTCCCACTGGTATTTCCGCCTCGACAAGCACGGTGACTGGCTGAGGGAGTGGATAAAAACGGGCGTCCTCAATGGCCACCAGCACCACGACCCGGCGGCATGGAAAAAGCACGTGGTCGGGCAATGCCTCTCGTGGCTCAACGATGGCGAGGGCCTGCAACCCCGCTCCATCACCCGTGACCTCGACTGGGGAATCCCAGTTCCGTTGCCCGGCGCTGAGGGGAAGGTGCTGTATGTCTGGTTCGATGCACCCATCGGCTATATTTCCAGCACGAAGCAGTGGGCCGCCGACAACGGCAAAAACTGGGAGGATTACTGGAAAGGAGACAATGTGGAACTTGTCCATTTCATCGGCAAGGATAATATCGTTTTCCACTGCATCGTGTTCCCTGCCATGCTCAAGGCACATGGCGACTACGCCCTGCCCGTGAACGTGCCCGCCAACCAGTTCCTCAACTTCGAGGGCCGGAAGTTTAGCAAGAGCAAGGGCTGGGGCATCGAGCAGCACGAGTACCTGGAGGAGTTCGCCAACTTCCCAAACAAGGAAGATGCCCTGCGTTGGGCGCTCATCCGCAACCTGCCGGAGAACAAGGACGCCGACTTCAAATGGGACGAGTTCGTGGATTTTTACGACAAGGATTTGGCGGATAACCTTGGGAATTTCATCAACCGGGTGGTGACGCTGACCAACAGTTATTTCAAAGGAATCGCCCCCGGCATCCATCGCAAGGAACATTTCACGGAGAGCGACGACAGTGTGCCCCCGACCGTTGCTGAAAATGCCAATCACCTTACTGACAGCTTTTGTGAAGAGATTGATGGTTTCCAGTTCAAAAGCGCTGCCAGCGTGCTGATGGAACTGACCACCCTCGGCAACCAGTACCTGCAAAGCACGGCGCCCTGGGCACTCCGAAAGGCCAACCCCGACGACCCGGCCATTGCAGAATGCCTCTCGCTTTGCCTTGACTTCGTGGTGCTGTTGAGCATTCTGTGCGAACCTTTTATCCCAAACACATCGGTGAGAATCAGGAAGTTGCTGAACCTGCCGCCGTTGGAAACCGGACAATTGGAGCACCAGTTGAAACAGTACGAGATGGGCATCCCCCTGTTGCCCGCTGGCCACCAAGTCAACCAACCCGAAATCCTCTTCGCCAAAATCAACGACCGAAACGACAAGAGCCGCCTCGAAATCATTGAGCGGCAGAAAGCAAAACTGGAAATTATCATGGCAAACGAGATAACGTCCGCAGTCGAAGCAGCCCCTGTCATCCCTAATCCCTCATCCCTCTTGCCTCTCAAAGAAGAAATCCAATACGACGACTTTGCCAAAATGGACATCCGCACGGCGACCATCACGGCTGCCGAGCGCATCCCGAAGGCGGACAAATTGCTCAAACTTAACGTTGACCTCGGCTTCGAGCAGCGGACGATAGTTTCGGGCATTGCGGAGCATTTCACGCCAGAGGAAGTCATCGGGCAGCGGGTGCTGCTGCTGGCAAACCTCGCCCCTCGAAAGCTGCGTGGCGTGGACTCGCAGGGCATGATTTTGATGGCAGAAAATGCGGAAGGAAAGCTGAGTTTCGTGCAAGCTGGCGAGGCGTTCGGGCCGGGGCTGGGCGTGAAGTAGGATCAAATCATTTGCCAAAACAAATATCGAATGAACAACAAGACTCGGCTGATACTACTTGCCGCCACTTCCATCGCCACCCTCGCAGTCGGCTACAATATGTATGCCCTCTGGCAGCAAGAAACGCTATGGGGCCACCGACCCTTGTTTTTCTTCGTACTGGCTTGGGTGAACATCGTGCTGTTATTTTGGAAACGATACACCCGCCACCCAAAAGGCTTGCGCTGGCTTGGACTTTCCACCTTGAGCGGCGTGCTGCTGGCACTGAGTTTTCCGCCATTCCCGACCACGATTTTGCTGTTTATAGCATGGGTTCCCCTACTAATCGTTGAGTACGAAATCTCCAAAGAACGTGCTGAGGAAAATCGTCAATCGTCAATCGTCAATCGTAAACCCTCCCTCCTCCCCTACACCTATCACAGCTTCGTCCTCTGGAACATACTCGTCACCTGGTGGGTCGGAAACACGGCCTTCATCGCTGGCATCGTGGCCATTTGGCTCAACTCGTGGTTCATGTTCGTGCCGTTTGCCTTTTTCCACTGGTCTAAAAAATACTTGCCCAAAACGGGCTATATCGCCTTCGTCGCCTACTGGATTTCATTCGAGTTGCTGCACTTGAACTGGGAAATTTCGTGGTCGTGGCTCACGCTCGGCAATGCGTTCGCCCAATTTCCACAAGCGGTACAGTGGTACGAATACACCGGCGTTTTCGGCGGTACGCTCTGGGTTTTGGCCACCAATGTTTTGATTTTCAAGCTGTTGGAGCGCTGCGAATTCCGCATTTCTCCCAAACTCACTTGGACGCAACACCGATGGCCACTGCTCCGCATCAAGGCGCTGGTGCTTGTGCCGATTATCGTTTCCCTGGTCTGGTATTTCAACCAAACAGACGTTGGGCGTGACGAGGAGGTGGTCATCGTGCAACCGAATTTCGAGCCGCATTATGAGAAGTTCCGGATTCCAAGGCACGAACAAATCCAGCAGTTTTTGAAGCTTTCCGCTGCTGCCATCACGGACAAAACAGCCTACGTTGTTTGGCCGGAAACCAGCTTCAATGGTGGCGAAATCAACTCCTTTGGCTCAAACAACACGATCCAGCTTGTTAAAACTTTTCTGGAAAAATACCCCAATGTTAAGTTGGTGGTGGGCGTGGACGCTTACAAGGTTTTTCAGGATGGAGAGCCGCATACCAACCACACCCGACGGGAAGAACGAGGAACCGAAGTGTTTTTCTGGGAGGCATACAATGCCGCTATCCAACTGCAAGCAGGTACGGACAGCATCCCATTTTACATTAAATCCAAGTTGGTGCCGGGGGCCGAAATACTGCCCTACCACAAGTATTTGTTTTTCCTAAAACCCATCGTTGACAAACTGGACGGTTCGGTAGAAGGTCTTGGTGGACAACCCAACCGAGAGGCGTTCCCAAGTGAAAGCGGCAAGGTAGCCCCTTCCATTTGCTACGAAAGCGTCTTTGGCGACTACAACGGCGGCTACGTCAGGGCGGGCGCTGAGGCCACTTTCATCATGACCAACGACGGCTGGTGGGACAATACCGCTGGCCACAAACAGCACCTCGCTTTCGCCCGGCTACGGGCGGTTGAGACCCGCCGAAGCATTGCCCGCTCCGCAAACACGGGCATTTCCTGCTTCATCAACCAGCGGGGCGACGTGCAGCAGCCCACTAAGTACGGAGAAGAAGCGGCCATTCGGCAAAACATCAAGTTCAACCGGGGCATCACTTTTTATGTGCGCTGGGGCGACCTGATTGCCCGCATCGGGTTCTTTGCCACGTTGATTTTAATGACGAATTTGTTGGTGAGAAAAATCTCGAATCGGATTGGGAAGCCAACTGCCTAAAACACCAAGAGATTGTATCAAAAGTGTCGGGTTTGTGGTCGCCCAATTTATTGGGCTGACCGAAAAAAAGTTCAGCACGTAGTTTTGATTATGCGAGCAAATTGAAGCGGTCAGCCCAATAAATTGGGCGACCACAAACTGCATCACTCGTCTTCTTTCAAATAGTACGTTTCCTCCGCAGGCTTCAATGCCCGCTTCATCCAGAGCGGACGGCGCAGACCTTCCGGCCCAGGCGCTGGCCTCGCCATCGCCAACCAGCGGCGATAGACCTCCATGCTTTTCTTCGTGTCCACGAAAATGTCGCCGTACTGGTCGTCTGGCTGAACGTTTTCGATACGCACCTTCTGGTGCCAGCAGTGCATGCCCGAAATTGGGTCGGGGTGAACGGGGAAAGTGATGTTCTGATGTACCCCACCATCCGTCCAAAAGATGCGGGCGGAGTCCTTGTCGTTTGACTTAAACGGCTGAATGCCAGCCAGTTGCTTCATCTTCCAGCCGCCGTTGTTGTCGTCCTGAATGCTGACAGTGGCCGTCGCCCAACGGTTGCCCTTGGGGTCGTTCGGCCTGCGCCAACGACCGAGGTGGTGCGAGCAGGCGACGATGCCGGGCTTCATGCCCTCCGTCACCCAGACTTTGTCCACGAAGTAGCCGATTTCAGTGTTGATGCGCAGCAAATCACCAGTGACTACGCCAAATTTGTTGGCGTCCGATGGGTGCATCCACAGCGGGTTTCGATTGGCGATTTCATAAAGCCACTTGGCGTTGCCGCTGCGTGAGTGGATGAGCGTCGGCAATCGAAAGGTCGGCACAAGCGGGTAGTCGCCCTTCGAGCGGTCCATCTCATCCTCGTGGATATGGCTTTTGATGTAGGTCGGAATGCTGTACTCCGGCCATTTCCAGTCAATCATCGTCTGGCTGAAAAATTCGTTCTTGCCGCTCGGCGTCGGGAAGCCCTCCACCGCCTTGCCCTCGTGCATCACGCCGACGGTCTTGCCTTTTTTCAAAACCCGGCCATCGGTGGCGACCTCTGTGCCATCCAATTCTTTTGCTGAAAGCGTCCTTTTGTTCACTTCGTAAACGGAGGGTTCAACCACAAATGCGCCATATTTCCGCATGTAATCAAGCGCCGACAGCCCCTCTTTCGCTGCTGCTTCGGGCAACCCTTTTGTTTCTTCGAAAATGTAGCGGTAGTATTCGTCCACCGTGATGCACTCGCCAGGGCGGTACGGCGACTCGAAGTGCTTGCGGATGCCAAGCGACCCATCGGGGTCAACTCGCCAGGAAAGTTGAATCCAAAACTCGTCCTCTTCCCAGACTTCACCGGGGTTCACCTCGTAGGTGAACTGGAAATGCTTGCCATCCCGCCGAGCTTTTTCTCGTAAAACTGGTTGCCGGAAGGCAATCCAAATGCCAGCATGTGTCTCGTAGCTGTTGAGGTCGTGGCGCTCGCTGGCGAGGCCCATCGGCAGCACGTAGTCGGCAAAGTAGGCCGTCTCGCTCCAAACTGGCGTCAGGGCAGCATGTAGGCCAAAGCATTTTTCGTCCTTGAACGCCTCCATCCACATGAAGCCGTCCGGGTACGTCCACACCGGGTTGAAAACCCTCGAAAAATACACGTCCATGAAGCCACGGCCTTCCTTCAAGAAGTGCGGCAGTAGGAAGCTCATTTCAAAATAGGCCAGTGGGTATTCCTTCGGAAAATGCAGCTCGTTCCAGAACTTCTGGGCAGGCGGGTTGTCGAAGAAATGCGGATGGAACTTGTTCCAAGTGTTCGGCGACGTGCCACCAACCGTGCCGACAGAACCCGTCAGCACATTGAGGAAGTGCAAGGTGCGGGCTACCGCCCAACCGCCGAGGTTGCCGCTGCCAGCGCTGCGCCAGTTGTGCGTCGAGAGCCGGGTGCCTGCCTCCCCGACGATTCTGGCGACTTCGATGGTTTGCGCCACTTTTACGCCAGTTTCCTTTTCGGCATATTCGGGTGTGTACTCAGCATAAATATCAATCAACGTCTCGATGAAACTCTCAAAAGTCTGCGGCTTGTCGGGGTGCGCCTTTTTCATGTAGTCGTCCCAGTTCGTCCATTTCTCCACGTACTCCCGGTTGTACCAGCCGTTTTGCAAAAGCAACCTTGCAATGGCGAGCAGCAGCGCCGCCTCCGTGCCGGGATAGGTTGGCATCCATTCATCGGCCATGCTGGCGGTGTTGCTGAGGCGAGGGTCGAGCACGATTAGCTTTGCGCCTTTCATTTTCGCCTCGATGATGCGTTGGGCGTGCGGGTTGAAGTAGTGCCCGCTTTCGAGGTGCGCCGAGATGAGCAGGATGGCCTTGGCATTGGCATGGTCAGGCGATGGCCGGTCGTGGCCGTACCAAATTGCGTAACCAAAACGTGCGCCCGACGAGCAGATGTTGGTGTGCGAGTTGTGGCCGTCCACGCCCCAAGCTTTAAGCACTCGGTCCATGTAGCCCTCGTGTCCTGGCCGCCCAACGTGGTAGGCGATTTCGTTGTTCCGGCCTTCGAGCAGGGCCTTGCGCATCCGCCCAGCAATGTCGTCGAGGACGGAGTCCCAAGTCACCCGCTCCCACTGTCCGCTGCCCCGCTCACCTACCCGCTTCATTGGGTACAAGACCCGGTCAGGGTCGGTGATTTGGTTGATGGTGGCTGGGCCTTTGGCGCAATTGCGACCACGGCTGCCGGGGTGCCAGGGATTTCCCTCAAACTTGCGCACCTGGTTCGTTTCCTTGTCAACGTAAGCCAAGAGGCCGCAGGCGCTCTCGCAGTTGAAGCAGGTCGTTGGCACGATGGAGTAGTTTTTCTTCACCTTTTTAGGCCATTTCGTGGCTTCATACTCCGTCCAGTCGTTCCACTGGTCAGGTGGCGGGAACTTGGTCAAGTCACAGGTCCCCTCCGGGGATGACAAAGCCTGTACGGAAGCCCCGTAGTCCTCCTCGTTGTGTAGACTGGGAATTAGGCCGATTCCTTCGGCCATTTTTTCGATGAAACTTGGTTTGTGCTTGTAGCCCATATTCGTCGTTTTGGCTGAAAATCAGCCGAGGTTTAATCTTTTGAAACTGCAAAAAACAAATTCCTGCTCGCTCTCACTTGGCGTCAAGTGTTTGACCGTCAGGCATTTAAGTTTTAAGAAGAAAGTTTGAAGGCGTTCCTTCAAGGCTGTTTCGGTGTATTTTTTTATCGGCAAACCACTGCATTTTTCAGGGCCATTTTTAGAAAAAGTACCCAGTACGAGATAGCCTCCGGGAGCGATGGATTGCTGCACATTTTCCACGTAGCATTTGATGTCTTTTTCTTCGATGAAGAAATGAAACGCCGCCCTATCGTGCCAGCAATCGTATTTCTCATTTGGCTTGAAAGTAGCTGCATCCGAAACCACCCATTTTACCATTGAAGCCTTTACTCCGAGGCGAGCCTTTGCTCGCTCCAATGCCTTTTCAGAAATATCGAGAACCGTGACATTTTCATAGCCTTCCTCCAACAGGTGGTCAACCAACAAGCTGTCACCACCACCAACATCAATGATTTTGGCAGTTTTTGGCAAATGAAATTTATGCAAAAAGTCCAGTGAGATGTCAGGCCTTGCTTGATACCACGAGACCTCTGTCAACTTATTCGTTTGATAGATTTTATCCCAGTGCGATTTCCTATCGAAATTCTCCATGGCGAATAACTGTTAATCAATCTATCAGTTTCTAACCTACATCCACTAAGTGCTTTGTCAAATCAATAATGACGGGTCAAAAAAACTATCGTATTTGCCCCTTCTCGCCGCCTCCGGCGGCTCGTCGGGGGAGAGGTTCTCTTGGGGCGGCTGCGCCGCCCCAAGCCCCTTGCTTTATCTCGACATATTTAATTGACAAAGCACTACGCCTTGCCCTGCAAAATCCGGTTCCAGTACAGCCAAGGCAGCACCTTCGTTTTCAGCATCCACATGCTCCACCGCTCCTTGCTCTGGTCGAATGGGAAGGTTTCCATCGGGTTGTTGTCGTAGTCGAATTCCGCCAGCACGAGCTTCCCGTACCCTGTAATGAGGGGGCACGAGCCGTAACCGGTGTACTTGGCATCAAGTTGGCCGCCGTTTTTGACATGCAGCAGGTTTTCGACCAGCACAGGTGCTTGCTTGCGCACGGCAGCTCCAGTCTTTGCATTGGGCAAACTGGAAGCATCACCACAGCTGAAGATGTTCGGATAGCGATTGTGCTGGGTTGTGTATTTGTCCACATCCACCCAGCCCAGTGGGTTGTCCGGCACGGCGAGCGTCGAGGTTTTGATGAAATCCGGCGCACTCTGCGGAGGCGTTACGTGGATGAATTCAAAGGATTGCTCAACCCGATTCCCATGCTCATCTTCAAACCAAGCCTTTTTGCTGGGGCCGTCAATCTCGACCAAATTGTGCTTGAAGTGCGTCTGGATTTTGTACCGGTGGAGCACTTTGTTCAAGGTGTCTGCGTATTTCTTTACCCCGAAAATGATGCCCCCACCGGAATAGAAATGGATGTTCGATTTTGGCTGGAGGCCATTCTTCAAGATGTGATCCCCCGCCAAGTACATGATTTTTTGCGGAGCGCCACCGCATTTGATGGGTGTGTTGGGGTTGGTAAAAATGGCATTCCCGCCTTTGAAATTGCGCAAGCAATCCCAAGTGTAGGTAGCATAGTCCACCAAATAATTGGTGGTCACACCGTTCTTGCCGAGCGTTTCTTTCAACCCCTTGATCTTGTGCCAGTCGAGCTGGATGCCTGGCACCACGACGAGGTAGTCGTAGGTGTGCTTGTCGCCGCTTTTGCAGGTCACTTGGTTCTGCTCTGGCTGAAACGTGGCCACGGCGTCTTTTATCCAGGTTGTGCCATTCGGAATAAAGTCCTTCTCCTGTTTAATGGTGTCGTTCACATCGAAAACACCGCCTCCGACCAACGTCCATGCGGGTTGGTAATAGTGCTTTTCGGAAGGTTCAATAATACCGATTTTCAGCGAACTGTCCTTGATTAGCAGTTTCGAGGCGATGGACAGACCTGCGTTGCCGCCGCCGATGATAAGGATTTGATGATGTGCCATTGTTGAATTGTTTGTCAAAAATTGAGGTGCAGTAATTATGGTCAATAAGTCAAAATACTAGCTCAGTTGTATTTGCTGAGGTGCTTCTACCCAGATTTTTTCAGTGAAATATATGCCTACAAGTGCCAATACGCCAGCGATTTGAACGCCGTACTCTAAGCCTGAAAGCATCAAAATGAGTGGAACTAGATTGCCGAAAATGACCGTCCCCCACCAAAACAGGCGAGAATAACGGCCTTTCGTGATCATCGCCGCAGTCATTTTTGCTTCTTGGGTCATGTGGGCGGTAGTCAGTTCGAAGAAAATTACGAGCAGGTTGATGCCGATTCCGATGGCCATCACCCACTTTAGGTAGGTCATCCAGCCATCTGAGGGCAAATCAAAGAACGCCAATACTGCGAAAATGGCCCCGCCTGCAAGCACGCTGTGGATGAGCATGTGCAGCGCCAGCACTGGGCTTTGCCAAAAATCACGACCTTTTGCTTGCGCAAAAAGGTAGGCCGTGTAAACGGCAGTGATCACGGCAGAAATTGCCGCCAATACCAAGAATACAGTGGTCAACGCATCCCAACCAAGCATGGTGGAAACGAAAAGCAAGGTCACCGAACCACCAAAAATGGACAGCGCATAACCGCCACGAACGAGCCAGCTTTTCCATTGCGGCCGCAGAATTACGTAAAGGAAGCGCTTGGGTTGGTCGAGGTCTTTCACCAAAAATGCGGTCGTCAGGCCCAGGAAAACCAGTGCGATGATGCAGCCAACATAAAACATTCCGATAGGCTCCAGAAATCCTGTAGCGATTTTCAGCCTATCCAAAAGGAACATAGCCAAGAGCGGCACCAAAAAAGCCCCGGTCGAAATCGCTTTCGTGAAAACATAAGCACTCACTTCCCACCCCCACAGCAAGCCCTTGTTTGGGGCATCGTAAACCCTGCGGGGGTTGTCAGGTTTTGAACCGTTCATCAGCACCTCCACCGATTTTTGAGGGCCATTGCTTTTCAATTCTTCGATGCCGGTAGTTTTTTCACTGGCCAAAGCCGTGATTAGGTCGCCACTGTCGAAAGCGAGTTTTTCGGTTTGCTTCGCAAAATGGCCAACGCCCCTCGTCTGCGCACCCCAAAGCGAAATGGAAGTTTTTTCTGTAGCAATTGGATTCAGCGCTGCTTCGTCTCCATCAATATAAAACAGGTTTGGGCGGGTGCCTTTGGCCTCCCTTCGCACCGTAACTGTCTCTCGGCCAAGGAGTTGTGAAATTTCTGATTCGGGATTGTCCATGTCACCGGAGATGATGGCATGTTCTGGGCAGATATTGACGCAGGCAGGCTCCAGGCCGATGTCCACCCGCTGGGCGCAGTAGTTGCACTTGGCAGCGGTGTGGGTATCTGGGTCAATGTAGAGCGCATCGTAGGGGCAGGCCTGCATGCAGGATTTGCAGCCGATGCATCGGTTTTTGTCGAAATCAACAATGCCATCGGGCCTGAAATAAAGGGCCTCCACTGGGCAGATTTCAACGCAAGGGGCATCGGTGCAGTGGTTGCAGCGCATCACGGAGAACACCCGGCGGGTATGCGGGAACTCACCTTTCTCTACCTGTTTAACCCAAGTCCGAAAAACCCCAACGGGTACCTCGTGCTCAGATTTACAGGCGGTGGTGCAGGCGTGGCAACCGATGCACTTCCGGTTGTCAATGATAAAGCCGTATTTCATACGAATGATTGGTTAAATCGTGTTGTCATCTAGTGGCCGTAAAGCTGAGGAACTATTGGGTATGGGAGGGTGACATTGGTCACTTTTATTTCATTTCTGAAATAATAATTGTCAATGGGACGAAATGGAAAAATTTTTGAAAAAAATTTAGCTGATTTGCAAGGCGCTGCTAATACATTGCCGAATTTAGTTACTTTTGCGGGCTTTTTAAAAAAGGCCAATTTTCCAAAAATAAAATACCTGAAAGTTCAATGAGGACTAAACTGTCACAATTCAATTACGAACTCGATAAGAACCTAGTTGCCCAACACCCCGCTGCAAACCGTGATGAGTCTCGGCTCATGATATTGCATCGTGATACCGGCAAAATCGAGCATAAAGTTTTTAAAGATTTGCTTGGTTACTTCGACGAAGACGATGTGATGATATTCAATAACACAAAAGTCTTCGCTGCAAGATTGTATGGCAAAAAAGAAAAAACTGGCGCAAAAATCGAAGTGTTCCTCCTCCGTGAACTGAATTCCGACCAACGGCTTTGGGACGTACTGGTTGACCCGGCCCGAAAGATCCGGGTGGGCAACAAGCTCTATTTCATGGACGAAAAAGGCAACGAAATCCTTGTAGCAGAAGTCGTTGACAACACTACCTCCCGTGGCAGAACGATTCGGTTCTTGTTTGACGGACCCGAAACGGAGTTCAGAAACAACCTCGATATTCTAGGCAATACCCCGCTTCCAAAGTACATTACCCGAAACGAAGAACTAGTGGACCGTGACCGCTATCAGACGGTCTATGCCAAGGAACTGGGCGCCGTTGCCGCACCTACCGCAGGTCTGCACTTCAGCCGGGAGTTGATGAAAAGGCTCGAAATCAAGGGCATAAACTTTGCCGAAGTGACCCTTCACATTGGCCTTGGCACTTTCCGTACCATTGACGTTGAGGATTTGTCGAAGCACAAAATGGATGCGGAATATTTTCGCATAGACGCGAAGGCTTCTGAGACCGTGAATAAAGGCAAATTGGCCAACAAAAAGATTTGCGCCGTCGGCACTACTTCCATGCGCACCATCGAGACAGCAGTTTCGGCTGAGGGTTTGCTAAAACCAGCGGAGGGCTGGACGAACCTTTTCATTTACCCGCCATACGAATTTAGCATTGCAAACTCGATGATTACGAACTTTCATCTGCCAAAATCCAGCTTGCTCATCATGATATGCGCTTTTGGCGGCTATGAACTCGTGATGGAAGCTTATGAACAAGCTATCAAGGAAAAATACCGCTTTTTCAGCTATGGCGACGCCATGATGATTCTTTGAGAATACAACTTTACTCCCATTAGCAAAGCGGCCTCGCCAGTTTACTGGCGGGGCCGCTGTTCTTTGTAACCCTGAAATCTTTTCCAGCCACTGCTGCACCGGAAAAGTTTTCAGGCGTACTTTCACTCTACGTACAAAACCAACCCTTTGAGATAGGAACCTTCAGGGTGGAAAAGGCTGACCGGGTGGTCGGGCGGCTGTGAAAGATGGTGCATGACCCTGACTTGCCTCCCCGCTTCAATGGCCGCCGCTACGATTGTGTTGTAAAACAGTTCCCTATCCACTACTTGTGAGCAAGAAAAGGTGAAAAGGATTCCACCAGGGGCTACCTTTTTAATGGCTGCTGCATTAAGCCGTTTGTAACCTTGAACGGCATTGTGGCGCTTACTGATGTTTTTGGCGAAAGCTGGTGGGTCAACGACTATCACCTCGTACACTGGGCAATCTTGTAAGTATTTTTGAACGTCCTCAGCGATGCAGGAATGAACTTCGGGGTCAAAATTGTTCAGTGCAAAGTTCTTCTTGGCCCAGTCAATCGCCTTTTGCGAAACATCCACCGAATGAACCAGTTTTGCCCCAGCTGCGAGTGCGTAAACCGAGAACCCTCCTGAGTAACAGAAACTGTTGAGTACCGATTTGCCCTCCACGTAGCGCCCCAAGAGTTGCCGGTTGTCACGTTGGTCAAGGAAAAACCCGGTCTTTTGGCCAAGTTCCCAGTCAACAAAAAAAACATGGCCATTTTCCACCACCTCCTGACCGTTGGCTTGCCCGGCAAGGTAGCCGTTGCTCACTGTTGAAGCGTAGTTTGGCGGCAGCGCTTCTTTGCTTTTGTCAAAAACAGCGGTCACTACCCCACCCCCAATTTCCAGCAATGCCTCGGTGATGAATTGGCGCTGCCGGTGCATACCTACTGAGTGGCATTGCACGACTGCCGTTGCTCCATAAACATCAATGATTAGCCCAGGCAGCCCATCCCCCTCGGCGTGGATGAGGCGGAAGCAGGTGGTTTCGGCCTTGCCGATTAGGCCGATTGATTTGCGGTAATGGAATGCCGCACCAAGCCGTTTTATCCAAAAATCAAGTCTAGCCTCAGTTTTTTCAAAAGAAAAAAGCCTAACGGCGATGCTGCTGCCAGCGGAAAAATGGCCGGTGGCGAGGTAGTCGCCTTTCGGCCCAAAGACCTCGACAGTATCGCCATCTACAGGCTGTCCTTCCATCCTTTGAATAGCACCTGAGAAAATCCAAGGGTGGAAGCGGCGTACAGCTTCGTCTTTTTTTGGCCTGAGAAAGATTTTAGGCATTCGTTTTTTTATCCTTGAACATAAAGGCAAAGACCAATAGAACAACGCCAGCGATTGCGGAAGGCACCAACCAAAGGCTAGCCCAATCGAAACCTGCCGCTGTATCATTGGCGTAGTGGTTGGCTACTACACCACTTAGCCTCGAACCTGAGTAAAGCCCAACGCCATAAGTAGCAAAGGTTATTAAGCCTTGGGCTGCACTTTTTATGGAATGACCAGCTTTTTGGTCCGTATAAATTTGACCAGTAACAAAAAAGAAATCGTAGCAAATGCCATGCAGCGCCAATCCCACATAAATCAGCCAATGGCCACCTTCGATACCAAAACGGAAACAAAGGTATCGCAGTACCCAAGCTGCCATGCCAACCAGCAGCATCTTTTTGACGCCAAGCCGAATAAAAAAAAGTGGCATCAGGAGCATAAATATCACTTCAGACCCTTGGCCGAGAAACCCCATTTTCATGGTAATTCCCTCCACCCCCATTTTGTCCAAAAAAGTGCCAGTGTAACTGTAATAAAATGAAAGTGGGATGCAAATTAGCACCGAACCGATGAAGAATGTAAGGTAGGAGCGGTCTTTAAACAAGACCAAAGCATCTAATCCAAGAATTTGCCTTAGGCTGACCTTGCCGGTTTGGCTAGGTGGTGTGTCAGGCAAGAAAAAGCTGAAAATGCCCATCCCAAAAGAAATTACGGCCGGAATAAGAAACAGCATCCGATCTTTGATGAAGCCAGAGACCACAAAACCAGCGACTATCCAACCGATGGTACCCAATACACGGAGGGTTGGAAAGTCTTTTGATTTATCGGAGATCTGATGAAAAGCCACCGAGTTCGATAAGGCCATAGTTGGCATATACAAAATAGACCAGAGCAATATCCCAGTTTTGAACTGGGCAACATCATTGCATTGACTAATCCAGTAAAGAATCCCAGCGTTTACTAGATTAAGGGCGCCAAGGACTTTTTGTGCCGAAAAATATCGGTCAGCGACCATTCCGACAAAAAAAGGCGAGATAATAGCCCCAATCCAAACATTTGCGAATGTGTCTCCTATTGCTTCCTTGGCATCAGGGCCAAGGATTTCCTCCATGTAAATACCCATCGGTGGGAAAAATGCACCCCAGATAAAATATTGGACAAACATCATTACGGAGAGCTGAATTCGAGTAGCAAGATTCATGTAATTTCGTTTTGTAAAAAATGCTGGGGCAAGGTAAGCAAGGGACTTGAAATTTTTTCCAAACAGGTTCGTGTCATTTTTTCAAACTAAAAACGGGAGGCTGTTTGCACAACCTCCCGTTTCGCCTCACTAGAAAAAATTGGTTACAACTGACAGCCCCCAGTAAACCCAGTGGCATCAAATGAAGCCTGCAAGAAGCCGACTTCATTTCCTTCGTATGCTTCAATGACAAGGCCATTGTTGCTGCCATTGCGGATTGGGCTGCAATACTCGAAGAAGTAGTAGCTATTCGCCTCGTTGTTGACCACGTCAGCTATCTGTTTGAAAACCCCCGTCAATTGTGAAACCGAGGCAGCTTGGAAAAAGCCATTACGGCCAAGCTTCTGTAAGTCAGGCACATTGATTTCGTTTCCAACGCCAAGCGTGAACCATGAGATTTCCTTGGGAGAGTTTGCAACTGCATCGTACGCTGTTTGCTTGGGGTAACGGTTCGCCCTGTCTTCACCGTCCGTAAAGAGAACTATTGAAGTAGCGGAAGTGACATCAGCGGCTTGGTACAGCGCCAAAAGGCTGTCTGCTTTTGCATCCGCCTTGATTACTGCACCGTAGAGGTCAGTCGAATTGTCGTTGCTGATATTTTCGGTGATGCTATTGATGGCATTTTTCAAGTCAACGAGACTGGTGGTCACTGGCTCCAGCTCATGCAAAACGTCCTCACCGTCGAACCAATAAACCCCCATCGAAATGGAAGGGTCGGGCAGTGGTGGCACAATCTGCTCCACGAATGCATTGGCCGCATCTTTCACTTGCTGGAGCGATTGCTGGAGCACGCTTCCGCTCAAGTCAAGCACCAGTAAGGTGGTGTGGTTGAAAACCTGCTCCCTGCTAGAGATTTTACGTTTGGCCTCGAACGTAGAAATGACGCGAGGGCAACTGTCGTTGATGCCTTTTTCGTAAATGACAAAGTTTTCCTCTTTCAGATAGCCGACAGGATTGTTGTTTGCGTCTGTAACCTTGAAGAAAATGGACATTTTTGAAGGTAGACTGATGGTCGGCCCTTCGAGCAAGGTCAATTTGAGTTGCGTCTTGTTGGGTGCTTTCCAGCAGTCGCTGAACTCAGCATCATCGTCTTTGCAGCTATTGCCAAGCACCACAAGCGAAAGAAGTCCAAAGATTAAAATCAGTTGTTTCATGGTAAATGAAAGTTGGGTGAAAGATTTGATTGTCAAAGTTAGTTCCAAAATGGCTAGTTGCCTGCTCCACTCCAAGACATAACGTCAAACTTGCTCGATTTACGGCGTTTGAATTGGGCCTAGACATCTTGCCGTCCAATTTGACCAGTTATTTTTTCGGGCAACAATCCAAACATAAATGGCTGCAATTGCAAAAAACGCTATTAGCATTTCATTCATGTCCACGTATTTCATTTCGAAAATAGCCGCAGTTTTCAATGAGGAAGCTTCAAATGTAACGAACAAGGAACTGTAAATATTGGTTGCCGCATGAACTCCGAGCGCCAATTCCAAACTATCATCCATTAAGGTAATGATTCCAAGAAAAAGTCCAGTGCCGATGTAGTAAACCATCGTTGGGCCAACGCCAAATGCACTTACCTCCTCGTTCATCATGTGCATAAACCCGAAAAGCGCACTTGTGAAAATCAACGGGATCCAGCGCATTGGCACCAAAAGGCTTGTGCCTTGCATGATATATCCTCTGAACATCAATTCTTCCCAAGATGTTTGAAGCGGGAAAATGAGCAACGAAATGAGCAAGAGGCCGGGAAATTTATCAGGCTGGAAATGCAGCTCGTAGTTTTCTGGGTGAGCCCCGTACATGACCAACTCTGCAACCATGGTCAGTAGCATCCACAGTCCAAAGCTGAACAGGATTTTTCGCCAGTTGACTCGCTCGAGCGGTGTGATGAGCCAACGGAATTTTTTTTTGTGGATGAAAACCACGCTGAGCCAAAGACCAATCAATCCACCCACAAATGCAAGCAGCATGAAAAATAGCGTCAAGTTCTGGCCGATTCCTGCAGGCTCAAAATTGAGTGTTTCGGCCATTTCAGAAATCTCAAAATCTTGGTATCCCATGATTTTGAGGTAGAGGAAGATTGGCATTTGCCCTGCAAAGACGCCGAGGGTGATGACAACTAGGCTTGCCAGATAAAGCCACCATTTGTTTTGGCCCTGCCGGGCAATTTGTAGGAACATTTCAACGCTGTTTTATGAAAGCGTGAAAATAAGAAAGCCCACGGACTTCTCAATCCATGGGCTTTTATGTGACTCTTTTTAGGATAAATTACCCACCAAACCCGCTTTGGCTTGCTGGAACACTTTCCTCGGAAGGCTTCGGATTTACCTTGCCTTTAATGGTAAGCGTGTGCGTAGGGTTAGCTTCGTTCGTAGTAACCGTTACTGTTTTTTGGAATGGGCCAAGGCGTGCGATGTCGTAGCGCACCTCGATATTGGCTGATTTGCCAGGTAGGATTGCCTCCTTTGGATAGCTAGGAACGGTGCAGCCACAGCTACCTTTGCAATTGCTGATGATAAGCGGCTCGTTGCCAGTGTTGGTGAACTTGAAAATACGCACAGCTTCAGCATCGCTTTGTTTGCCCTGAAGGATGTCGCCGTAATTGATTTCGGTCATTTCGAACTTCATCACTGGACCGCCAGTAATAGCGCCTTGAGCAAAAGAAACCGTGGCAAACATGGCGAGGAAAGCGAAAATTGAAAGAAAACTTTTCATTGGATATTGATTTTAATGTTAGTTGATGTCGAATTGACGCTACAAAAGTAGGGTAATAATTAACAAGCCGAAAGGGTTTAGACTGTTTTTGGCGGTTAACGACATGTTAACTATGCCCGCACTGTTGTTATACTGTAAGCCGTTAGGATTTGTCGAAATGTGAAAAATAAAGGTAAGC
>CAZDSU010000057.1:0-44104 GCA_964508135.1 uncultured Saprospiraceae bacterium | reverse complement strand
GTTCAATATTCTAAAGTAACAAAGTAGAATTAGTAGGTCAAGTGAATTGAGAAAATCCGAAACAAGCGCCGAGTTGAACATCTGACAAGGAAGACCGTTAGCGTTTTTGATTCAATTTTGGTTCATGTCGGCGAAAATAGGCTGCCTTACGCGATAACGCCCGCTTCGACCAGACGCAGGCCGTGCCCAAGGCAGAAGGCATCAACAAGCCTGCCGGCCCCAACGAAATTGCTGCGCAACAAGCTGTTAAAAACAACGATAACTGATTTTCAACATGACTTCAAACAGCATCCAATCCATCAACCCCGCCACGGGCGAAACAGGGAACAGCTACAAGCTGTTGGGCCAAAAGGCGCTGCTGGCCAAAATTGAGACTGCCAACGAGGCGCAGGTCGGATGGTGCAGCACCAATTTAGGCTATCGCCAAAACCTGATGATGGCCGCCGCCCTCGCATTGCGTGAGCGGCAAAACGAATATGCTAGGCTGATGGTGGAAGAAATGGGCAAGCCCATACGTGACGCCCGCGCAGAGGTGGAAAAATGCGCTTGGGTTTGCGAGTACTACGCCAAGAACGCCGCCCAGATGTTGGCAGACGAGGTGGTGGTGACGGAGGCAAAGAGCAGCGTTGTGGCCTTCCAGCCGCTGGGGTTGGTACTGGCTGTCATGCCGTGGAACTTCCCGTTTTGGCAGGTATTCCGGTTCGCCGCACCGGCGCTCATGGCCGGGAACGGTGGCCTGTTGAAGCACGCCTCCAACGTGCCGGGCTGCGCCGCTGCCATCCAGGAGCTGTTTGAAAGCGTGGGCTTTCCGAAAGGACTTTTCACTAACCTGCACATAAACTCCAAACAGGTGGCAAGCATCATACGCCACCCGCTGGTAAAGGCGGTGACACTGACAGGCAGCGAGCCTGCTGGGCGCAGCGTGGCCAAGGTGGCCGGTGAGTGCCTGAAGAAAACCGTGCTCGAACTGGGTGGGAGCGACCCCTACCTCGTGTTGGCCGATGCCGACCTCGAACACGCTGCCGAAACCTGCAAAAACAGCCGCCTGATGAACGCCGGGCAAAGCTGCATCAGTGCCAAGCGCTTCATTGTGGTAAAGGAAGTGTATGACGAATTCATGAAGCTGTTCCAGGAAAAAATGGCCGCCGTCACTTTTGGCGACCCCTCTGACGAGTCCACCGCAATGGGGCCAATGGCCCGCAAGGACCTCAGGGACGAACTGCACGAACAAGTGACGAGAAGCATCGAGGCGGGCGCAAAATGCCTGCTCGGTGGCAAGATACCCAAGTTGGCTGGCGCCTTCTACCCACCGACCATCCTCACCGGCGTAAAGCCTGGTATGCCCGCTTACAGCGACGAGCTTTTCGGGCCAGTGGCCGCCGTCATCAAAGCAGAAGATGAAGACGATGCCATTCGCATCGCAAACGATACTTTTTTTGGCCTTGGGGCTGCCGTTTTTACCCAAAACGAGGACAAGGGCTTTTGGATAGCCAAGGAAAAATTGAATGCGGGAAGCTGCTTCGTCAACTCGTTGGTAAAATCTGACCCTCGACTGCCGTTCGGGGGCATCAACCACAGTGGGTATGGACGGGAACTGTCGGTTTTCGGCATCAGGGAGTTCGTGAACATCAAGACCGTCTGGGTTCAGTAAAAGCACCACACAGCGCTTTTTTTGCGCAAATCCAATAGCAACAAATTTCAGATTATAGTCCAATTACGAAGAGGTGTGCCCCGCAAGGGGTACGCCTTCTTCCTATGATCAAAATGTGCTGTACTATTGCTTTCTGCGGCGATTTTTGCTGCTTTCGACTAACTCGTTGATTGTCAAAAGCTTGCACTTGGTGTGGCAGCTTATTTCAGGACGATATACTCCATCAATAATATCGTGTTATGCCCTAATTTTGCCTGGGTTGCTGCCATTAAATTAGGGAACCCGCTATGTGAAAACAGCAACGTCAAAATGAACATTAACGAATGAACATTTATCCGTTGTGCCATACCCTACAATGACGCTAATAGATTTGGAAAGACAGTTGTCATGATAAATTCTAAGCTTACAAACTTAATATTCACCACCGCATCCGTGTTGGTGGTCACCCTAGTTGGCATCACGTCCATCATGTTTCAGAACAAGTCGGAGGATAGGATAACAGACACGTATGAGGTTAAGGTAAAAATCATGGAGCTGTTCCAACTGCTGCGCAGCCCTGAAAGTAGGCAGCGCGGCTACCTCCTCACCGGCAACGAAGCTTATCTGGGCACTGCACTTTCCAGCCAAGACTCCATAAATTCCATTTTGCTTGCTCTCAAAAGCCTGACGGCTGATAATCCCGCCCAACAGCGCAACCTTAAAACCTTGGAGCAATTCAGCCAAACCAAGCTAAATGAAGTGGCAAAGGTCGTGAACCTTTACCGTGCTGACATGAAAGACGAGGCATTGGAGATTGTGAACACCAATGTGGGAGAACGAACGATGGAGCAGATTAGAAAGACTAAGAACGCCATGCTGGCGGAGGAAGATAGGCTACTCCTGGAGCAGCGTATCAGAAGCAACCGGCTTCAGTTGTTTTCGTTGCTGCTGCTCAGTTTAGGTATAATTGGAGCGGCCCTCAGCATCTATTCACTTTACAAACAGGTAGCTCCGTTGATAGACAAGCTTTCCAGTACCAATGCCGACCTGCAAATAACGCTTGAAGAAAAACAACGGGAAATAGAGCTTAGAAAACGCTTGGAGACACGGAATAAACAACTGATAGCCCGGCTAACCTCTAAAAATGCGGAGTTGAACCACTTCGCCTACATTGCCTCGCACGACCTTCAGGAACCGCTTCGCACGGTGAACAATTTCATCGAGGTGTTTCGGGAAGACTACGCCGAGAAGCTCGGCGAGGACGCTCACCAATACTTTGATTTTATTCTAGGCGCTACCCACCGCATGAAGGCGCTCATTCAGGGGCTGCTCAATTACTCCCGCCTCGGCAAATCGAGGAGTGCCGAAATAATAAACCTGAACGAGATGCTCGCCGAAACAAAAGAAAACTTGGCAGCGGCCATTTCGTCCAAAAATGCCATGGTAGAGGTTGGCAAATTGACTTCGATATATTGCATGAAAACCGAGACGATGCAGTTGTTTCAAAACCTCATCAACAATGCCATCAAGTACACAGCGCCCGGGGTTGTACCTACAATAACCGTTAATGCCGAAGACCGAGGGGATGCCTGGGAGTTTTGCGTAGCCGACAATGGAATTGGGATACCTGATACCCAGCAGGACAAAATCTTCAACATGTTCTCACGCCTTCACGCCGAAGGCGACTACGAAGGCCAAGGCATTGGCCTTGCTTCTTGCAAAAAAATTGTAGAACTGCACGGCGGCAAGATTTGGTTAGAATCGGAACCGGACAATGGCAGCCGTTTTTATTTCACTATTTCAAAAAGATTGAAGGATGAGACTGAAATTGAACAAGATATTGCTGATTGACGACTCAGATGCGGACAATTTCATCCACCAGCGGGTGATAGAAAAGGCGGACGTGGCGGATAATATCATCGTAAAAAACAGCGGGCAGGCCGCACTTGAATACCTCTCCTCAAAAGATGAAAATGGGAACACCCCCGTTCCTGATCTCATTTTCCTCGACATCAACATGCCCGGCATGAATGGCTGGGAATTTCTCGAAAATTACGAAAAACTGGAACCGGAGCAAAAGGCGGGTATCATCGTGTGCATGCTCACAACTTCCGTAGCAGAAGCGGATAAGCAGAAAGCTGGTGGATTCCCCTTGGTTGAATCGTTTCTGCACAAGCCATTGACGCAGGAGACGCTTTTCAAAATATCGGATGACTATTTTTTAAACAAGTGAAAAGTCGAAAGGGCGTTCAATTGCAAGTGCCTAACGCCATCCATATTATGATGAAAATGACGATGGTGCCGAGGCAACCGCCACCTAGTTTTTTGGCCTGTCGAATTGCCAACCTTGCAGGTGGGCGGAAGTCAAACCGAGGTCAAACCACGCCTCTTTCACGGGTATTTGGTTGAAAAACACGGTATTGTAGTTTTTAGAAATTGATTAACCTAAAACGGACAACATGAAAACGCATACCTGTACGCTCACTATGGTGACAAAAAGTAAGGCCAACAAGAATAGAAGAATAAGCTTGGAATTGGATTTCATGACATTGTGGTTTTAATTTGGGATAAAACGGGGCAGGTTAGACGATGTTCATTCGTGTTTTGCGCAGTTTTTAACCAGCCCAGTTTATTCGCTTTCTTAGGGCGGGATGACGTTGTTGCTCGTGAACACAAGAACATCTTGGTCGCTTTATGACTGCTGGCCAAAACTGCGACGGGTAAGGATGAACGCTAAACCTCTGTTCGAGAGCGGATGGACTTAAGTAGGCCAATACCTGATAAAAAAAATAGGCCTCCCAAAAGGGCAAGCGCCCAAGAGTTGATGCCAAAATATTCTTGTTTATCGAAGATTCCAAGTACGCCGGGTACAAGACCTAGCAAGCCGAAGGCAACCAGTACGGTCCCCATGATTTTTTTCGTTTCCATGAATTTATCCTTATTTAAGGTTGTAAAAAGCTCCACAAGGAGTTGAAGCTAAAAAGGATCAGGATTGGAAATGTTCAATCGGCCACTATCAGAGCAGGCTGGCAATATGCTGCTCTATCGTTCGGGCTGGTACCATGCCAGAAAAATGGTCGAAAATTTCACCGTTTTGAAAAAGGTAAATGGCGGGTAGGCGTCGGATGCCCATTTGGTGTGTTACGTTCTTAGACTCCTCAATGTCAATGCGGTAAAAGCCCATTTTGTCCTGGTAGGCGGCGGCGATGCCCTCAATGATAGAGTCCATAATGGTGCCTTCGCCCAGCCAATCAGCCGTAAACACAACAAGGAAAGGCTTGTCCTCCCTGCTTTGCAGCAGTTCGTTAAATTCATGTTCACCTATAGTAGTGTATGTAAAGGATTCATTCAAATTTGGGAAATCAAGCATGATTAGAGAATCTGAGCACAAATCTATATTTTTCAAATTTTGAAACCATACACATTTTCTTTTTGGAAAAAAGTGGTCTTTGACAGGGGCAGCGCCCCAAGAATATTTGTAGCACAATGAACCAGAAAAGCTGGAGGTGCAGCGCACCGAAATCTTCCGGTGCGCTGCACCTCTCAAGCACTTGTACTACTTATTGGCTACAATTATTCCGGTGCGCTGCACCTGTTATTTCTTGATTGCTTCCAACAAGAAAATGTGTATGGTTTCAAGTTTTCAAATGTAAAATCAGGGTTGAAACTTGGATAAAATGAATTCTAGGCATTTATGTTCAACCTCAAAAAAATTACTTCCGATAATGCCCTTTCTATAAGTTTCCTATTTTTACGCTTCGTTATTGACCCACCAGATGTATTCTTTTGCAAAAATTTGCCAAGTGGCAGTCCAAAGGGTTCCGTAGTTCTCAACGCCCAAATCCTCTTGGCCGCTGACACCTGCGAATCGGATTTGCCCGATGCGTCAATTTCGGAACGCTACCACGTTGAGGCCCCCGAAGGCTACCCAAATGAACCATGCGCCTGCTTGCCGACAACGTTATTGATATCAACTACGTCGAGAGCATCTCCCACGAGGGGTCAGGCTTGCGCTAAAAAAAACGAAATCAAGCCCTGGCGGCATGAAATGTGGGTAATACCGCCGGGGCAGAACACCGATTTTGTTTGCCAGATGGAGCAGGTGCTTGAGGTATACAAGCGTCCGACGAACCCCAGTGGCCAGTGATTTGCCCTAACGACTCGCCAAAACAATTGGTGAGCGAAGTGCGCAAGCCCATCAAGCTGCCGGATGGCAGTACCTGCTTCGACTGCGAGTACCGAGTATGCCAGCATCAAGCTCAAGCGCCTTTATCCAGTTCTTGAATATTCGTCAGAATTTACCACTACACCTATCTTGTTAATGCCATGCTGGACAAACCATTAAATATCCTTGTACTTGAAGACATGAAAGCGGATGCCGAACTTGTCAAGCGGCAAGTTTTCAAGGTAGCTCCACAAGCAGTCTTCACCATTGCCCGCAACCGGGCCGAATTTTTCGAAAAAATTGACTGGCCAGTGCCGGATGTGGTGCTGGCCGACTACAACCTGCCCGACATTAACGGGCTGGAGGCCCTGCTGCATATCCGCAAGAAGTCGCCGTTCCTGCCCTTTATTTTCATCACTGGCATCCTCAACGATGAGGAAAAAGTGGCAGAAGCCGTGCTCAATGGCGCTTCCGGCTACGTACTCAAAGAAAACCTCTCGGCTCTTCCCGCCAAACTGGAGGATGTGCTCCAGAAAATGGATGCACAAAAAACCGCCGCCATGGAAGAGGAACGCCGTAGGCGGGAAGCCGAGCTGACCTTGCAAAAAGTACAGGCAAAGCTTTTTAGAACGGCAGATTTTGAGGGAAAAACGGAAATCCAACAACTCCTCACGGACGTACTGAACGGCATCCAAGATTGACCGAACCACCTGCTCCTTTTTCAAAGACACGGGGCAGGCCAGTATCCACAAACTGATGGCGCACCCTGCTTCAACCCCTGGAGTGGGTGAACACATTACCTATTCCTCCCTTCCCACCATCGCCTCTTCAAGGGTGGCTCTCCAGCACATACTCCTCAACGATGCCATCAAGTACAATGACAAGGAACAGTGCGAAATCCAAATTGAGTTTTAAGAAAAAGGACACCGAGTACCGATTCAGCGTGACTGAAAACGGTCCCGGCATTGATGAAGCATACAAAGGGAAGGGAATCAAGCTGCGCCAGGCCCTAGGCAAGACCAACCGTCTCGGCAAAACGGGAACGGGACTGGGCAAGGTGCACCTCCACGTCCCCATCAATTCGGTTTTGGCTCATGACGTTTCAGCGTGAAAAGCAATCTTTCTTCACCAAGAAACTTACGAACAATTGCCCCTTCCTCGCCGCCTCCGGCGGCTCGTCGGGGGGAGAAAGTTTTTGGGCTGCACTGGAAATGAGTGCCCCCAAACTCCCTATTTTTCACGCTGAAACGTCATGAGCCTCGGTTTTGTTTTCCATTTTGAAAAACCCCGGTCTGATAAAATACACCGAAAATCTTTTACGGCGTACCTGAATTCCTCATAATGGCCATCTCCTGCCGACGTGTTCTCCCAAGTTTTTCATAAAATCATGATGCTATGATTGCCAACTATGTTTTTATTTTTTAATTAAGTTGTTGATTAACAAGTCTTTAGAAATAATCTTGTACTCATTTTCTATTGTTTTCACAACTGCTTTGAACATGCGGTATAGTGTCCCGTTTTACCAATAAATCCTCAAAACGGGCTAAAATTTAGACCGCCAGTGGGTTTAAAACTCCTATTTTTTCACCATTTAAACACCATCAAAATGAAAGACATTGTTTGGATCATCATCATCCTACTGATAGTAGGCTGGTTGTTCGGCTTCCTCAGTTTCGGTGCCGTTTTGGGCAACCTAGTCCATATACTGCTTATCGTGGCAGTAATTTTAATAGTGCTGAAATTACTTGATAAAATTTAAAACCACCTGCAAGCTGCCACGAAATGATGCTGTGCAGCCTGAATTATTTTCTAACTTTTAAAAATATCTAATCATGTCCAACAACACAGAAAGCAACAACAACGGCTGGATTTTTCTGGCCGGACTTGCCACTGGCGCAGTCGTAGGCTACCTCATCAATTCCGACAAAGGTCGAGAAGTACGCAGCCAAGCCGCCCACAAGGCCGTTGAGTACGGCGAACAGGCCAAGTCATTCGCAGTGGACAAGTACAGCAGTGCCGCATCCACCATGAGCAACATCATTGAGAAGGGCAAAGCTTATGCCTCCGAGGTGAGCGCAAAATTGCTGCAGCGCATCAAGAGCGGCTCCGAAGAGGCCCAAGGTGCCATGGAAGATGCTGAAACAGCCTTCCAGCGTGGCGCCAACCGTGTCAAGAACCAACTACGTGAAATGTCGGCCAGCTAAAACCGTAGAGGGCTGGGCACTGACAAACTTTCGTTTTCCAGTGCCTACCCTTTTTCCAAAAAAAAACTTTTGCCACGACCTCCAGAACCGACGCAAAATCGAAGAATTATTGAGCTAAGTACCCGTGGTGCTCCGCTGGCGCAATTCGAGGATTCGTAGGCAGACACGACCTCCACGACCACGGGGCACAGTGCGCCGTAGCGTTTATGGTTGAGACAAGTGAAGCTCTTGATGAACCTTTCATCCTTGATTTCAACATTGCAGTGTCAATCTCGTGTGCTTCTCTTTTGAAGCTCAAAGCAAAAACTTTATGAAAGCTAATTTTTGAACATCATTTATGATTCTTGAAAGCTTACATGCACCAATTTTTTTAGAACCAAAATCAATCACCATGAAAGTCAAATTGTCAAAATCGACCACCAATTTTTTTTGGATGACAATTACCGCTTCTGCCATCGTTTTTGTCAGCATGAGCTTAATTGTCAGAATGTTGAAGCATGTATGGGAATAGGCTTCCCATGGCGCAAGAATCAGTATATTTGCCAAATATTTACCCTGCAACCAGTCCAAATTTTAAGTCATAAAGGCTAAAAAGCACAAGCTGGGGGCAATAATTTTTACAAAATGAAAAATCCACTTTCCATCATCCTCATCATCGTTGGCATTGCACTAGGCATTTACGGCATCACCTTATTTGGAGACAGCGGCAAGTCCGTTGATGTAGCCGGCATCGAGCTAGGTGTTAAGGACAAGGGGGCACAGACCCAATCCTATCTGTTCATTGGCCTCGGCGTCCTCAGCCTCATCGGCGGCATTGCCCTGTCGAGAAAGAAATAAGCGGCTGGGGAGCATCAGGAATCATAATCGAGCCGCCCGATGTTGAACTTCATCATGCGGGAGTAGAGCGTCTTATCGTTCATGCCAAGTATTTCGGCGGCACCACCGGGGCCGGTGACTTTACCTTTGGTGCGGCGCAGCGCTTCCAGGATATGGTCTCGCTGCAAGTCTTCCATGCTTTTGAAGGCCACTTTCTTCCCCGATTTTGCCGTTTTGAACTGAAAATTGGCGGCCAGTTTCTTTCCCGGTGAAAGGATGACGGCGCGCTCGATGAGGTTCTCCAACTCCCGCACATTGCCCGGGAATTCGTATTCTTCGAGTTCCCGCATCACAGTTTCAGGCACTTCCTCGATGTTGCGGCCTAGTTGGTGGTTGTATTTTTCGATGAAATGACGGACCAACGGCCTAATGTCCTCCTTGCGCTCCCGTAGCGGTATGTTCATGAGCGGGAAGACGTTGAGGCGATAATAAAGGTCCTCCCGGAAAGCCCCCTTTTCCACCATTTCCTCCAAAAGTCGGTTGGTAGCGGCTATGATTCGCACGTCCACTTTCAGAGTCTCCGTGCCGCCGAGGCGCTCGAACTCCCCCTCCTGGAGCACTCGGAGCAGCTTGGTCTGCAAGGACAGCGGCAGCTCGCCGATTTCATCCAAAAACAAAGTGCCCTTGTCCGCGATTTCAAAACGACCCTGTTTGCGCTGGAACGCCCCCGTGAAAGCTCCTTTTTCGTGCCCAAAAAGCTCGCTTTCAATCAGGTTTTCGGGAAGTGCACCGCAGTTGAGCTTCACCAACGGGAAGTCCGCACGATCGCTGAGGCTGTGGATGGCCTTGGCGAGGAGTTCCTTGCCCGTGCCTGTTTCCCCCAATATCAAAACGGTGGCGGTGGTACCTGCCACCTGCCCAATCTGCCGCAGCACGTGCTTGTATTTCGGGGAAGGTCGTATTAACGCCTCCATTGAAGCTGAGGCGCTGCCGGATGTGCTGCCATAATGGTTTTCATTGGCTGCATGACAATCGGCTCTTCCAAGCCGCCGTAGCTGAACTCCGCCCCCCCTCTTACACAGAAATAGAGCAAAAATGGGGATTCAGCGCTGCTCTCCATGGCTATTTCCCAGCTTTCGGGAAGGATACCGTCGAGTACCAGCATTTGCACACCATCCTCGAAGTCGTATGCACAAAGGGTGCCTTGCGCTGGTTCCTCCTGCAGGCTTATCCTCCGCTTTTGGCAGTCATGGTGGATTTCCCGGTCAAACCGTTTGGCTACAGAAGACAGCACGCGGTTGAGGTCGTAGCTTTTGAGATTGGATTTCATAGCTATTGGGTTTTGATTTCGCACGGCGGCAAACCACTTTTCCGGGCGGGTTTGTTGCAGGCTGGCAAAGCGGAAAAAGCCTTTGCCGCAGCGAAGGAAAGACAGTGTTCGTCGGTTCTTGAGCTAAGCATTATTGATTGATTTTGGGTAAAACGGGCGGAACTTTGCCATGTTCATCTCATGGCTTTAAATGCCGAGACTTATGTATAAAAACAAGCATTCCCGCACAAACTAATGTGCAGGCATGTGTTGTGGGTATGAAAAGAGATTTCTTTTTAAACCCAGTATTTTAGAAGCCAAACAACACTCCTGCCGTCACCCCGATATTTCGGTTTCCGCCATCGTCATACTTTGCCACGTCGAGGAGGCCATGGGTATAACCAGCGTCAAAATTGAACCAAGTGCCTTCGGCAATCCGAGCGTTGAAACCAGCACCAACCGTCAGGCCCAAGTCGAAGCTGTTGTAGGCGCTCTTCACATCTACCTTGCTGTCGCCATATTCGGATTCAGCGTTGAGCAAGAACCCGAAGGAAGGGCCTGCAAACAGCTTCGGGCGGAAGGTGTCTCCGTATTTTCCGAAGAACAAATAGCTCTTGAGTGGCAGGCGGAGGTAAGTAAGGTCAGTTGAGCCTTCCACCTCATTCACTTGAACATCCACCCCTTCCCGGGAGTAGAGCAAGGCGCCGCCAAGTCCCCAGTTGTTTATGTTGCTGTAAACAAGCTGGGCGCCTCCGACAAACCCAGTGTTGAACTCGGAATTGTTGACATCGGAAATCTTGGAGAAATTGACACCGACAACCGGGCCAAAAGAAAGGATTTCCTGGGCCGTGGCAGCCATTTCACAGCAGCAGACCAGCACGACAATAATTAGGTTTTTCATAAAATTAAGATTTTAGTTTAGAAAATATGGTCACACGGCGCATCTGCGCCATTGCACTGAATGAGCTTGCAAGTGGTTGATTTTCAACCCATTAAAAAGCTTTATACCAGAATTATTATCGAAATTTTGAAGGAATAACTTAACTATGGGTGTCCAACACCATGTCTCTCAGGAGGGAGTGCAGCATTTCTTCCATGCCTGTTGGCACGGCAATCATCAGTGTGACTATCACATTATTTGGCTGTAGCACGGTCCGGTAGTACTGTACCTCTTTATCGCCCCGGAAAGTGGCTTCGTAGCTCGTTATATTTACATCGCTGGACACTACTTCCACTTTTTTGTTCATGCCGGCAAGTTTATCCACTAGTTCTTGGTAGAGGTCCAAGATGGAGGCATCCTCGACGTTGTAAACGCCATAGACTTGGGCATTTAATAGCCCATCCGCTGAAGAAAGGCGAATACCGTCGTCGTTGTCGGAATTGACAGTTTGCGTGAAAAGAGTCGTTGGGTAATTTAGGCAAAAATCGAATCGGGCGTTGCAGTAATCATGGTCATTGCTAGTATCCGCTGTATTTCTGGAAGAAAAGCCGATGAACAACGGCAGCAACAATAGAATCGAAAAGCTGATAAGTGGTCTCATGGCTTGATTATTCAAGTTAGAAAATATTGCTTGAGGCACTTTTATTTAAAAAGCTCAAGCAAATGTCCGGAAGCAACGGAGAGCATTTGTAGCTTCCAATAACAGTATATTTTTTTTTGGAATTGCCAACTTTTTGGCTTCGTGAACTAGCTTTCTGTTGTTTTTTTGGTAAAACGGGACAGGTTCACCCATGTTCAACGAGGTTAATAATAAAATCGAGCGATACTTTTTGCCGCTTTCGATCAACTCGTTGATTGTCATGGGCTTGCACCTGGTGCGTCAGCTTATTTCAGGGAATTAGTTTATCCTCGTAATGCCGGTTATGTTGAATAAGAATTTCAGGCCTTTTGCGCACTTCCGCTTGTAAATCTTATTCCGAGTTAGAAGCAGAATTCATGCAAGCGAATTTCATGGAGCTTCAACAAAAACCTTTGCCCTTTTCACTTTCCACCTGCTCATCAAGTATGCCGACAAAAGCACTGTTGAAAGGATGGCAATGTTGACGACAATCGTCTTGAACGATTCATTGCTGAAGTCCCACCAGATGATTTCACCGGGATGTTTCCTAAGCTGGGGCAAGCACCAAAAAACCAATGGGGCAAGACATATCAACAGCCCATTCACTAGCCACTTTCCCCGAAAAAAGGTCAACAATGCCACTAGTACAGTGAAAATAACGGGGTAAACTATTGCGAGAACCATTGGCGGCATTTCTATTTTCAACGTGAAGGCCGCAAAACCGACAATCATAACACCGAACATACCTATAAGTCCCAAAAAAACAGGCAATAACAAACCCACAAACCAAATCAGCCCTTTTCGAACCTTAACCTGCCAGTCCAAGGCTTCGCCCGGTTGCTGTCCCTTGGTCAAGTATCTTTTCCCCAAATACACCCCAGGCAGGCTGAAAACCATCGGCACAAAAGTCAGCGCTACCATGAAAATGGTCAATTGCCTTACTTCGGGATTGGAAGCCAGCTCACCATGATTACTGGCTGAAAACAAAAACTGCACGATGCCTGGCCCCAAGGAAAACACCGTGGCTGCGTGCAAGACCAACCACCCAAGCCAAACTTTGTGCACCCTAAACATGCCGGTCACCAAACCAAGAAAAAAGAACATGCCGCTGACAATCAATATCACCTGCACCATTTCGGTTTTGTGGTGAGAATTCCAAATAACGAAGGCTGCAAAAGAGCCAATGGCGCCCGCAACCAAAGTGAAGATATAGGGTAGGATTTTCTTGTTCATGACTCAAGCGTTTTAGGCTGGTAATCTGTATGTCTTCTTGATGACCTGTCAATGATTTTAGGCAGACAGAACGCTTGATTTTGGTCAATTTGCCCATTTTCCGGTGCTATCTCCTGGCTTCTTGCCGAAGCAGAAAGCGTTTCCGCAAAGTGAGTTGGATATATTGAGAAAGGAAATGGAGGTGAGGGCGCTGGAAGGGGAGATTCTTGCCGCTGCCCACTTCTGATTTGAAATGGTTAGGTGATGTGACGGGGATAAAAGAACCCTCCCTTCCAAGTCCTATAAATCGTTCACGCCAAGTTGTCGGATGTGATTGTGAATCCCGCTCAGGAAGCGGTGCAGTGACGGGGCGTAGCACCGCATTCTATTGGCCTAGCCCTGCACCGGTTTAAACAAAAAAAAGAACAAACCCAATCTTCACGAAGACCATGGAAAACTTCGACCGACGCAGTTCAAGGTTGTCCAAGGGTTCTCGGAGAACCTCCGGCAGGTCCTTCTTGATGAAAAAATCGCTGCTGGAACCATACCTGTACCCAACCTGGATGCCCCAGTAGGAGTGGTCGTGGTTCCGACCAAGGTTGACTTTGATACCTGCCGCACCGCTGATGGTACCTCCCCAATCGGAATGGTGAGTTTTCTTGTCGAACCGGGAGTTCAGCAAGGCTTCACCCTCCCCCATAAACAGGTTGAAGCCTGGCTCCCTTGAAAAGCTCTTGGTAAATAACCGTTGCAGCCCAACACCTGCTTCAAGGTATGGCCTCAATGCTGAACGAACGGGAGGTTCAAAATGGGCATTGCACTGCCACAGCCAAACCTTGTTCTTGGTTTTCCTGACCAACTTTTCAGTCCGTCCGTCAATGGTGTCGAAGTAGGAAAAATTGAGTTTGTCGTAAGTCAAATCACCAAGCCTGAAGCCTACGTCCAACTGCATCCCTTTGATTGGAAAATAAAAGCCAATCCCCTTTCCGACAAGAGCTTTCCTGTCTATCTCATCGTTAAAGTCCCCGGTCGGAAACCCTATCTCCATATCGCTTACAATCCTCATGAAGGGTTTTAGGTTTTGCACGGCAGGCTTGACAACTACCAAACCAGTGTCCTGTTGGGCCAGCAAAACTGAAAAAGAAGCGATGAGATAAATAAACAAGCACTGTTTTTTCATGTCAATTGCTCTAAAACTCGCTCGTTCATGTCCCCCCTGCCTTGAACCGGGTATCAGCACTTCCCTGACGGGCGAAGCTCGACTTGCAACTTGCCTACGTCAAAGTCCAAAAGGATAGGTAGAACAAGTCAAGCGCCTTTTCCCACCGGTAAGAAAACGATTCCGACGCCAAGGCTAGGATAAGCCTCATGATTTAGCAAATATTCTTTTTTAAGATTAAAACCACGAAAATAATAGCCACCATCTACCTGTAGTCCAATACGCCTTGAAAATGGAAGGATATACTTGCCACCAACATACACCCTTAATTGGTCTTCATCATATCCCTCGTGATCTACGCTCCAAATACGCTCTAGGCCGCTTTTAGCGAAGAAGCGGGAATTGAACAGCCGGTAATTTGGCCCAACGTAAGCGGATTCATGATGCCCGCCAAACAACTTCAATCGCCTAACCGAAACATCCAATCCAATATCTTGGGTGGATAGCCAGCTTGCGTTCATCGAGATGGCAAAAAGCTGTGCCGTAACACCAGCGTAAATGCCACTGGAAAGGGGCTTTTTTTCAGGATTGCGTTTTTTGGGCCTTTGGACTTTTTCCGGCGTGAAAACCAATCCAGCCATGATTGCCGTCTGGCGGAAATTTGGTCGCGTATTATAAGGGTACCGCCTAATATAAAAATATTTATCGAAATCCTGGGAAACCAATACCTGCCCTTTTAATTGGCCCTCTTTCGAGGAAAGCAACGGGAAGCTAAGGCCTGCTTGAATCCCAAAAATGACATCTTGGTTTTCGCCTGAATTCCATGACCCAAAAGTTGAGTTTATCTGGGGAACGTCGAGCTTTGTTTTGCTCACAATTTTCACATGGTAATCTTGGGTGATGCTGTCATAAACTCCGGCGGTGACAATGTCAAAATAGGAAGTGGTAGTAGAGTGCCCTCTACTCCAATTGTTGAACTTAATCCGTACATATCCCCCTCCAAAAACGCCCCATTCACGGTTCATCAAAGTGAATGCCCGCTCCGACGAAAACCCAAATTCCAAGTTTGTGTTCTGTTCTCTATATTTATCAACACGACTGGAAATCAGGTCTTTCGAGGTATTCCTTTCCAGCGAATAATCTTTTTCAACAATCGGATATTCCATGTGCTGTATCTTCCAGGTGCCCTGCAACGACCAATGCTCGTTCAACTGAAGGTCCTTGCCAAGACCGAAATAAAAATTAGTTCCTGGGTTCATGCTGGTTTCCTCCCAGTCCTCGGTGGG
Source organism: uncultured Saprospiraceae bacterium (assembly GCA_964508135.1). Lineage (GTDB taxonomy): Bacteria > Bacteroidota > Bacteroidia > Chitinophagales > Saprospiraceae > UBA6168. Next base: position 28,764 of record CAZDSU010000057.1, on the reverse strand, counting down.
GTAGTTGTCTGAGCAGGAAGTGCATTTGTTTGGTTTAAAGGTTGAGTTTGGCAGAAAGCCCGCCCCGGCCATCATATAAGTGGATTGGGCCACCAACACTTGGGCGGAAAGCAGGAGGACAAATAGCAACGTTATCGAATTTTTCATGGCTGCTTGATTGAATGGAGGCATTAAACGGGGAAAATCTTGAATTTGCAATGAAGAAAATCACTCGACTTGGGAATGTAGCGGCAGCCGCTCGGAACAAAACCCCACCTCATCGCTTGCCGAAAAAATAATACGCACCCGCTCTAAATAGCATTGGCCCAAAATAGGTCTCACCAAACCAAAGATGCGCCGTTGCGGAAACCTCAAGGCGGAGGCGGCTTTTGTTGGGATACCTCACCCCCACTCCACCATAAACGCCCCTACTGTATTTGGTCAGTTCTGTATAATAGGGAAACAACCAATTAAAGGTAAAGCCCATTTTGGGGACGATATATCCATTTACGGCATTATTGAAACTCAGCCCAATGCTGGTGAATCCACCATGGATATCTTTTCCTTTCCATTCCCGAAACTTTCCTAGCCTTATCTCTGGGCAAATCCCAGCCGAGGTGTTGTAGCCAAAAACCCAGTTGGACGCACGTAGGTTCTTGGTGTATTTGTCGTCATATTGATGGAATCCATACTCGAAGCCAAGCACGAATCCCCGCTTTATCGGGGGCTTACTGTTGAAGCCCCACTTGATTTCTGGTTGGGTGTAGGTTGCCATCGGCAAGCACACCGCAAGGGCGAGGGATAACAGCGACTTTTTCATGTTCCAAATTTGCAGGCTAATCGCAAGTTTGTTGATGACGTAAGTCAATGCACAGGGTGATAAGATTGCCAAAATCAAGCTGCTTGTTCATGGTCTTACTTTTAGGTCAAAACGGTACTGCCCACACCGACGTTGGCGAAAGGAACGGCCTTTCAAAAAGTCAGGTACTCCCCTACCCTATTTAAGGCTTTTTACCGCGCCCAGCGCCTTCACCTCCTCCAGCACGGTAAGTTCCCGCTCCGAACGGCGGACCAGGATTGCCAGGCGCTCCTCCTTCGTGAAGCCCTGTTCGATGAGCGTGGCGTTGATGCTCTCCATGTTGGCCAATACTTGAAGCTCTTGAATGGAGGCACCGTCCCGAAGGTTTCCCTTGGCTTCGGGGTTGGCCACCTTCCATTGCTTGGCGGTGGTGCCGAAGACGGCAAGGTTCAGCAGGTCGGCCTCTGAGGCAAAGTAGAGTCCCTCTCGCTTGGTGTTCCAGTCGAGCACGGGCACGATGTTCGTTCGGACGGCATCGGTATGGATGACGTAATTGGCTTTTGAGATTTCCCGTCGCAGGTTCCAGCTCAGTCCCAGCGCTTCAGCTTCCACGGTCTTGAGCCGGTCAAACTCCTTGATGAGGTAGAGGTAGAACGATGGGCTTATCCAGGTGGCAAACTGTAGGGCGATGTCTTTGTGCCCGTAAGTGCCGCCGTACCGCCCTGCATTGGAGAAGATGCCAACTGCACCGGTTTTCTCGACCCACTCGTTCACGGAAAGGACAAAGGCGCCACCACCCGCCCGCTGTCTAATCCCATTAAAATTCATGGAATTAAAATGGTCGTTGTACAGGCCCTCCCAGGTTGCCAAAAAATCGAGGTTGGCCCCGTTCCTGAGATAGCCCTGAATGATGGAATCCGTTCGCTGGTCTGCGTGGCGGGCTATGTCGGTCAGGCTGAAATAGTCCTGCTCATTGTGTCGCTTCAGCTTGATTTCGGTGCCTTGAACGTTTATTTTGTTTTTTTCCATAATGTAAACCTTGGTAAATAGCCTAACGACTTGGTAAGAGACTGTTTTAAAACCCCTTGACGGCCATAAAACGCCATCTTTTGGCGTCATACTGTGGCAAATTTTCAAGCGATAAGAACCACTATCCCTTGAAAATCTCCCTTCGTCTGCCGCTCAAAATCTGACATTTTCTGCCTCGTTAGGGGTTTTAAAACAGTCTCTAAGGTTCTAATCCCATGAAAAATCAGGGGATTAGCGTTCGGTATCGTGGCAAAGATATGCCAGCTGATAGATATCTTTCCCTAGTGTTCGTTCATTTCATTTCCGCCAAGCCGCTAACAATTTGATTTATTGTCCCCGCATAGGAAAAGTAAAAAAACGTCCAAACCCATCCTGACCAGGGGGACGTCACCATGACTCGAAAAAAACGCTAAAAACAGCTAAAAACAGCCTTAAATGCAAAGCAGCACTCCACTTGCCCATTCAAAAACCCTTCCTTGATTTGCCAATTCTCGTTAATTTTTGCTGATTTACGGATTTCCGTATTTGATGAATTAAGTATATACTGAACTACTGCAATACCATGAAACATCAATCACCCAGTTCAATGCTTACAGAAGTCATCAACCAAATTTGCAATTACCCTACACGCTGTTACTGCATTACGGAATTACTGGACAACATAGGAATGGGGTGTCTGCACTGAATTCCGTATTTCTGTATTTACTGAACCCCTACCCCACTCCACTCACGGCGGAATTCTTAAAATTTATCACTGATTTCCGTATTTACTGATTTACTGTTTTCATTACATCTGTAATTCTGTACTTACTGAATCCCTACCCTACTCGACTCACGGTCGAAGCTTTCAAGGTTTTTTACTGCTTTTCCGCATTTGCTGAATTACTGATTTCATGATATCGGCTACCCTACACTTACTGCACTACTGATTTCATGATTTAAGCATTTCAGTAATTGCTGATTACATGATTTGATGAATTACGGAAATACTGTTTACCTTTGCCAAAATATCACCTTGGTGGTGGTAGGGTAGGGGCTCAATGGCAACCGACCACCACTCGTCAATAAATGTTTACAAAAACTATGGCATCAATCATCGCAGTAGCAAACCTGAAGGGTGGGGTAGGGAAGAGCACCATCGCCCAGAACCTCAGCGTCAGCCTTCGCAGCCAAGGGCACAAAGTCTGCCTCGTGGACACCGACGTCGAACAAAAGTCAACGATGGAGTGGGGGGAGCGCCGGGAAGCCAGGGAACTCCCAGCCATCAAGCTGAGCCTCGCCACCGAAGACCGCATGGCCCGCGAGATAAACGAACTGGCCAAATCCTTCGATTTCGTCATCGTTGACGGCTCGCCGGCGCTCAGCGAGGTAGCCACCAAAATAATGATGGTTGCCGACCTTGTTGTCGTGCCCGTCATGCCCAGTGGCAACGACTATGGCGCATTGGAGAAGTTCCTCGCCCGCTACGACGACGTAAAGGCCATGCTCGAATCCAAGGGCATGTCGCTCGACCTCGGCGTGGTGCTCAACGGCTACAACGACCGCATCATCGTCAACCGCGCCGTTTTTGAGGCCATTAAAAAGCTGGAGGTGCGGATATTCAACACGGAAATCGGCCACCGGGCTGCCTACCAGGAGGCCAATCTCGTCGGCATGGGCGTCAGCGAACTCGGCGACCGAAAGGCCGCTCAGGAAATCGAGTCCCTCACCGCCGAAATCCTGTCCACCCTAAGCCAATAACCCAGCTTTTGTCATCCCCTCGGGGAACCTAAACGCAAATCGTCAACCGCTTAAATTCTCAAACCCTCCATCATGGCAAAGAAAAACTTTGATGCGTTCATCAACTCCGCCGGAAAGAAACCCAAGCTGACACCAGAAGAAGTGGAGGCAATGGCCAAGCAGTTGCACCAGCCCGCAGCCGAGTCGCCCATCTTAAAGGCACCCGAAACCGAGGTCTCGTCCACTGTGAAGCCAAAGCCAGCAACGCTAAAGGCGGTGACTTCGCTGCGAAACACAAAACAAGGCCGCAACGCCGAACCTATGGAAGCACCCAAGGAAAAGGTGCGTATCACGATTGACCTAGCCAAGGACCTCTACAAGCGCATGAAGCTGGCCGTCGTTCAAAACGAGACGGAGATTTCCGCTTATGTCAGGCTGTTGATTGAAAAGGACCTTTCCAAAAAATAGACCCCACATCTGAATTTCTGAACAGGCCAAAATCAAATAGGCCAACTTCGATTTCCTGACCACACGGGGAAAAATCTGCAACGCCAAGCGCAGTTGGTTGTGCTGGAGAGGTGTGCCATGTGGAAAGCTTTGCGTGCCACTGAGGCGTCGGTGGAACGAAAACAACTATAACCGGATTGGAACCACACCCAACTTGCTGCTAACCCTGTCGAAAATATAAGTTCGGAAATCCTATTTGAACAAATTTCCAGCAACGCCCATTGCCACACCTTTCAAAATCCAATTTTAAAAAATTCAACACCAACAACTCGGTACGCCTTTGTTGTTGGTTTTTAAGGTTTAACTGTTTTATTCTCTTTTATCCTGTCGGTAGACCTTGATTATCAATGGATTATGCGATGAACTATAACCTTTTTGGAAACGGATGTAACCGAATTGGAAGCAACTATACCTGTTTTGGGAATGGATGTAACTGAATTGGAAGCAACTATACCTACTTTGGAAAGCAGAATTTTTCCATTTCGGTTATTTTTATTTCCAATTAAGTTACATTTGCCCAGACTAGGGGAGGATTTCTTCCATTTTGGTTACTGTAACGGAGAGGGAACTCTACCTCCCCTTTGCTGTCGTCCTCGCTTCCAAATTGGTTGCACTTGGTAGGCCGTTCGATTACAAACCCTTGTTTTGTCCCAAAATGGTTATAAAATAAACAAGGCAGCTAAAAAACCTTTCCATTTTGGTTATGATTGAAATAATATTGACCAAAAGCAAGATGTGAAGGGTTATAAAGCTATGCCGCCAAAAAAATGCTAATCAACTCATTGTCAACCTTTTGTTAACCGTTGCCATCTTCCAATTCCGTTATAATTAGCGCAGATGAAAAGAAGAGCAAAACAAAACAAGGGAATCACCCTCATCAAGAAGTCCAACCAGCTCATCGAGGCGCGGTACAAGTTCGATGTATGGGAGACCCGGGTGTTCCTTTCGGTGCTTTCCTATATTCGGCGCGAAGACGAGGACTTCAAGACCTACCGCATCTGGTACAGGGACGTCATCAAGACTTTTGGGCTGACCTCCGGGCAGTCCTACGGCTTCCTGAGAGACGCGTCACGAAGCCTCATGCGCAAGGTCTTCAACGTGACCAACGAAGAGAACGGCTTCCAGCGCGAAACCGAGTACCACATCATCCGCTCGGTGAACTTCTTGTCGGAAGGTGAGAAGGGTAGGGGAGTGGAGACCCAGGAATTTATTGACATCACCTTCGATCCGCAGATGAAGCCGATGCTACTGCAATTGCAGCGCAACTTCACGGCCTACGACCTTCGGAACGTGGTAAAGCTCGGCACGTACCCCGTCCGGGTGTACGAATTACTGAAACAATATGAAAGCATCGGGGAGCGTACACTGGGCTTTGAGGAAATGAAACGGATGTTCGAACTGACGGAGGAGTACCCGTTGTTCGGAAATTTTTTCCAAAAGGTAATCGCACCCTCTGTGCGGGACGTCAACCTCCACACCGACCTTACTATAACCAAAATGGAGAAGATAAAGGAGGGCAAAAGGGTGGTGGCGCTCCGTTTTGTGTTCCAACGGAAAAGCGAGGAAGAACTGCGCATGGCCCGTGGCGAGCTGATTGGCAAGTCGCTGGAGATACCTTTTCCCGTGGCCGAGAAAGAGGCGCAACCCGTACGGGCAGCTACCGAAAAAGACCGGCTTTTCAACCTATTCCATGCCGATGTGGTGCAAAAGTTCGGCGTGACCCCCTCCGTTTTTCTCGAACTGCTGGAGGACTGCAACGAAGAAAAGTTGGCCCAGGCCATCCGCGTCACACGACGCGCCAAGTCGCTCAACCAAATCAAGTCGAGCCTCGCGGGCTTTTTCGTGCAGGCCCTAAAGACCGGCTATACCGACCCCAAGGAAGAAGCGTTGAAACGCAAGGAATCCGAGGAACAGCAAAAGCAGGCAAAGGATGAAGTCAGGTTGAAACTTGAGGCGCTCAAGGACGAACTTGCCAGCAAAATCAACGATACCATTCGCGAATTGACCACCGCAAACCCGGAAATCACCAACCAAGCCATCAACGCTTTGTATGAGAACCCCGTTTCCAAATCGGTTATAGATGAACAAGAAAAGTTGCTCGTGAGGGCATTGACCATCGAGGACTTTCGCCACGAGAGGATCTTGCGCGAGATGGTTAAGGCCAAGATTGCGGAACTGGAACGCGAAAAGTTTTCGCCGCTGTACGAAAGCTACGAAGAACGCGTAGCGTTGCTGAAGGCAGAATTCAACAAATTATACCCAAACATTCCATGAGTTAGGCTTGCCAAACCTCCGCTGTCATCCCACTTAAAAGCCATGCTCATCAAACAAAAACACCTTTCCTGCTGTCGAAACTTTCCAGTCGTCCGTGCGAAAAGGCAGCGCCGGCAACCCTTCGGCATTGTACAAGTCCAATTGCCCCGGATTGTCCGACCAAGCATAACGTACCGCCACGGGTTGTTTGACTTTTGGTGAAAAAACCACCACTTCGTTGCCCTCGATATATGCCAACGCCCAATGGAATTTTTTATCCGCTCCCGCAATGGCAAAGCCCCGCATGAAGCCGTACTTGTCTTTTGAAACCAGCCCGCTGCCCACGGACGTGAAAGAAACCCTGAGCCGTTCCCCCTCCGTTTTCATGGACTTAAAGACCGGCCCCGAATGCACGATGTTTTCCCCATAAGCAATTTTCTTGGCTGCCAGTCCAAGCCGGATTCCCAGGTCAAGCTTGTTGTGCGGGTGTATGTCATTGGCTTCACCAATGTCAATGGCCGTAGCGATGGCGGTGTTCGGAAGGTCTAGCGCCTTCATCTGCGAGGCACGAAGTTCTGCCCAATTGCTTTCGCCCGGTTGTTCAGGCTCGGGGTGGTGGTTCGCCAATTGAACCACGAGGAACGGAAAATCGCCCTGACCCCATTGCCGCCACCAGTCCTGTATCATGGCGGGCAGCAGCGCGCCGTATTCCTCCGCCCGTTCTACGTTCGATTCACCCTGGTACCAGATAGCGCCCTTGATGGCGAAAGGCTGCAACGGCGCAATGCTGCCGTTGTAAAGCAGTCCCGGATGCGTGAAAAAACTGCCGTTTGGAACGGTGGGCCGTGGGAATTTCGCCGGGTCTATTTTCACGCCGGGCTTGTATTTCCAGGTGCCGTTGAGGATGGCATTGCCCCAGAAGGCATTCGAGTACATGCCGCCCTTGCCGCCTGCGTCGAAGATGCGCACCACTAGCACGTTGCCCTTTTGCTTTAGGATATGGCTGGGGAAAAAGTAGTTGCGCCAGTTGCGGTTGCCGAAGCTCTCGCCGATTTTCACCCCGTTCACCCAGGCGATATCGTAGTCGTCAATTTGGTTGAGGGCAATGTTGAAGGTGTCGCCATTGAAGCCCTCCGGCAGGTCGAACTCCTTGCGGAACCAGACCGAGCCGGCGTCCTCCCACAGGTTCGGCATTTCCATTGTTTTCCAGTCAGAAATATCGGTGTTGGGGTCTTGCCAGTTTTGCGCAATGCCGGGGTCATTTTTGAAGTAAAAGTCCTTGTCCCATTTTTTTCGGAATGCCGTGAGGTCGGCGTTGAGCTGGTCGAAGTTTTTGCCGGAAGCGGCCATCTCCGCCACCACCTCCTTGAATTGTGGGAACTGCCTAAGCGCCCCGGCGCTCATCCAAGTCTCGATGGACGTAGCACCTAAGTTGCTGCTTATCAAGCCAATAGGAACGTCTAAAGTTTCCTGCAAATACCTTCCAAAAAAATAGGCTACCGCAGAAAAGCGCCCCACCGTGCGCATCGAAGCAACGTCCCAGCGCCCGCCCTTGATGTCCTTTTTGGGCAAATAGTCGAGGTCAACGGACACCGTGAACAGGCGCAGGTTCGGGTTGTTGGCACGGGGCGTATCGGCCTCCTTGTACTGCAACATGTCCAGCGTCCACTGCATGTTCGACTGCCCGCCGCAGAGCCAAACGTCCCCGAAAAGCACGTCTTTCAGGGTAATGCTATTCTTGCCTTTCACCGTCATTTCAAAAGGCCCGCCTGCCGATTGGGGCTGGAGGCGTAGCTGCCACTTGCCATCCTTCCCGGCCTTTGTTTTATGCGACTGCCCAGCGATGCTAACGGTGACCGCCTCGCCCGGCGCAGCCCAGCCCCAAACGGGCACTTCCACGCCGCGTTGCAGCACCACATGGTCGGTGAAAAGTTTGGGGAGCGAAACGTCCGCACTCGCCATTTTGCCGAAGGCGAGAAAAAGGCAAGCCAGCAGTATTGTTCGTGTCATTTTATAGTTTTTACCCGGAGAGGCACCACATTGAAAATTAGTATGTGCAAACATACCATCATAACCTTGTGTTTTTCCTACTTTTACCCAAAAAGAAACAAAACTGACTTTTTATGAAAAATATGTTTGGCAACTTATTGACCTTCAATTATTTATGCCTTTTTGTAAGCTTGATTTCCACAGGTTGTGGTCAAGAAAATGGACAAAAGACGGGCATGGCGACACCCGCTGCGACCCAGCAAATAGACCTGGTGACCGCCGCCCCTGATTGGGACAAACTGCTTACCCGCAACGCCGGGTGGTTCGGCGGCGATGGCGTTTTCGCCATTCCGATGGATGGGGCCGAGTACCGCACCGCCACGGAAAAAACAAAATCACTTTTCATTTTCAGCGATTCGGTCGTGGCGGACACCGTTGGCGAAACCATCGAGCGGAAGGATTTTAAAATGGTACATAACTGCATCGCCTACCTCGATGGCAGCGAGCCTGACCCCTCCAAGTTCCAATTTTTCATCCACAAGGACGAGCAGGGCAATCCGACCTCCCTCTTTGTGCCGAACACGCCCAACACCAAGAAAGGCGAATACTACTGGATGGGCGACGGCTTTGTGAACGTGGAAATGGACAGTACGCTGTACCTTTTCGCCTATCCGGTGAAGGACACCATCATCCCCGGTTCCTTTTTCGAGTTCGAGCAAACGGGCGTCAACCTCATCGCAATTCCCAAAGGCAGCAAGCCGCCGTTCAAGGACCAGCGACAAATCGAAACGCCCTTCTTTTTCCCGCTCGAAAACTGGAACAAAGTGACGATGGGCAGCGGCATCCTCGTCAATACCGAATGGGCGGGTGCGCCCAAGCCCGATGGCTACATTTACATCATGGGCGTTGGTGGGCAAAACTCGGGATTGGTGATAGCGAGAGTGAAGCCAAAGGAGTTCGAGCAGTTTGAGAAATGGGAGTTCGCTGCTGGTGCCACCTGGACGACCGACTACCGGAAAACGACGCCCGTCACCCGTCATGTTTCCAACGAAATGAGCCTCAGCCCCATGCCCGACGGTCGCTTCATTTTGGTGCACCAATTTTTTGGCATGGAGCAGGAAGTGGCCGTACAGGTCACCAAAAATCCGGCAGGGCCTTACCTGCCCACCCGCAAAGTCTGGCATTGCGACGAGTGGCAGCAAGATTTGGATTACTTCGCCTACAACGCCAAGGGCTTCCCGCACCTCTCCAAGCCGGGTGAGCTGCTCATTTCCTACAACGTCAATTCAATGGATTTTTGGAACGACATCCCGAAGGAGCCGAGGCTTTGCAGGCCGAGGTTTTTTAGGTTGAAACTGTGAAACACATGAAAAAATACTTTTTCAACCTCCTGCTCTTACTTACCTTTTTTCAGGCGAACGCTCAAAAACGTCTCCAACCCGATACCCCTTTCCCTGTCCGTTCTGCCCAATATTCACAGGGTTTTGAGCAAATAATCGGTGGCAACCAACTCGACTACCCGCCCCTTTTACAAAAAGGAAAACTCGCCCTGATGGTCACGCCCAACGGCAAGTCCGCCATGTTCCAGACCGCCCCAATGCCCGACGGAAAAGACAAGCGTATCACCTTCGTTTGGCAGGCATCGCTGGCAACGGGCAGCGGCGAACGTCCCGCCCGCTTCGACTTTTTCATCAATGGGGCAAAACATTTAACCTTCACCAGCCCCCGAAATTCCTCCGAAAAAGACTGGCTTTACAAGGTCGGGGACTACGAACTGGCTTTCGTCGCCACCGCGCCCGAAGACGAAAAAGGCAATTTTTTGGGCTATAACTTCCTGACCGTGCCACGGCGTGATTTCCCGGCGGGGCAGCCGCTCACGCTGAAGGTGGCGGCAGAGGAAGCCATCCTGCCCGATGCCTATATTGCCTACCAAAACGTGGTGGAAACTTCCATGCAAGCCTTTGCTTTTCAGGCCATCAAGCGGCAGGGTGGCCGTTTGGTGCAGCCCATTTTTGTGGAGTTCGCGCACATGGGAGCGCCAGTCACGGCGCAGGTTTTTTTGGATAAAAAAAGGCAACACGACCAGTTGCTCCAGCCGGGTTTGAACCAATTTTATTGCTGGGTGGACAAGGTAACCGAGACCCGCCCCGCCGTGGTAGAGTTGATTTTTGACAACAAAGAAAAAACCAAGTGGGAGCAAACCGTCACCCTGCGCCCTGTGCGCCCCTTCGAGGTTTACCTGCTGCCGCACTCGCATGTGGACGTTGGCTTCACGCACTTGCAGGCGGAGGTCGAAAAAATGCAGTGGCGCAATTTCGAGCAGGGCATCGAGCTGGCCAAAAAGACCGCCGACTACCCCGACGGCGCCCAATACAAGTGGAACGTCGAGGTGCTGTGGGCCGTGGACGGCTACCTGAAAAACGCCAGTCCCGAAACCCGAGCGGCCTTTATTGACGCCGTAAAAAAAGGTTGGATTGGGCTGGACGCCCTTTACGGTAGTGAGCTGACGGGACTGCAACGCCCCGAAGAACTGATGCATGTCACCGACTTCGCCAACCAATTGGAGCGGGATTACGGCGTAAAAATCAACTCCGCCATGATTTCCGACGTGCCCGGCTACGCTTGGGGCATCGTGCCTGCGCTGGCACAGAGTGAGGTCAAATATTTTTCCATCGGCCCCAACCACATGCCCCAAAAGGCGCACGGCGGCTACCAAGTCGGCCTCACTTTCGAGGCTTGGGGCGATGTGCCGTTCTACTGGGAGTCGCCCGACGGCAAGAGCAAGCTGCTGTTCTGGATGACCCGGCACGGCTACTCGTGGTTCCATGACTGGCTGTTGGGTAAAATACGCCGCACCGAAGGCGTCCCCATCCTGAAATTTCTTGGCGAGTTGGACGCCGAGAACTACCCCTACGACATGGTGCAAATCCGATACACCCTCGGCGACAACGGCGGGCCGGACACCGACACGCCGGAGTTCGTGCGGGAGTGGAACGAAAAGTACGAATACCCCAAGTTCCGCATCGCCACGACCTCGGAGATGTTCACGGCTTTTGAGCAAAAATATGGCGACAAACTGCCTACCCACCGCGGTGATTTTACGCCATACTGGGAGGACGGCGCTGCCTCCTCTGCCCTCGAAACCGCCACCAACCGCAACACCGCCGAGCAGCTCGTGCAGGCCGAAATGCTCTGGACGATGCTCGACCCCAAGCACTTCCCAACTGCCGATTTCGACGAGGCTTGGACGAACGTGCTGCTGTTTTCGGAGCATACTTGGGGCGCTTTCAGTAGCAAATCCGACCCGGATATTGACTTCAGCACCAGCCAGTGGGAGGTGAAAAAGGGCTTCTCTGACAATGCCGAGCGCCAGTCCAACGTGCTGATTGACCAAGTTTTATCGAGTTTGAAAAAGCCGAGCGAAGCAGTTTCGTCCTTTCTGGTCTTCAACACGACCTCTTGGGAGCGGACCGAGTTGGTGAAAATCCCAGCAGCTTGGAACGTAGCAGGCGTTACCGTTTTCACGGAAAAAGGAGTGCCACTGCCCACGCAAACCCTGTCCACGGGCGAGGTGGCTTTTTGGGCTAAGAACATCCCGCCGTTGAGCGCCACCCGTTTTTCCCTAAAAAAAGAAAAAACGGAAACGGAACAGGCGGCGGGCGTCGCCATCAACGGGCTGACCTTGACCAACGAATGGCTCACGGTGAAAATGGACGAGGCCACGGGCGTCATTGCGAGCATCCGCCAAAAGGACATTCCCTTCGACCTCGTGGACGCTACCGACAGCCTTGGTTTCAACCAATATTGGTACACGGGCAAGGATGCCGCCAACCCCCGCCGGAGTGGTAAGCCCGTTTTCAAAATCAAGGAAAATGGCCCGCTGGTCGCCTCGCTGCTGGTGGTATCCGATGCGCCGGGCGCCAACCTTTTCAGCCGGGAAATACAGCTCACCGCTGGCTCCAACCGGGTGGACATCCTGAACCTTGTGGACAAAAAACGGGTGTATGAGGATGAAAACTTGCGCTTTTCTTTCCCCTTCCATGTCCCGGACGGGGAGCTTCGCATTGACCTCGCCTGGGCGCTGATGCAGCCGGAAAAAGACCAGTTGAAAGGGGCAAACAAGAACTTTTTTTGCGCCCAGCACTTCGTGGACATCTCCAACCGGACGGACGGCGTCACTTGGGCTAACCTCGACGCTCCCATCGTGGAAACGGGTGAAATGCACGGCCAACGTTGGATGAGCGACCTCGCCACCGAGCCGTGGCTCAAGACCTGGACGCCGTCGAACCGACTGTTTTCGTGGGTAATGAACAACGTCTGGTTTGTCAATTACAAGGGCCACCAGGAGGGCCAGATTCCGTTTCGCTACTCGCTACGCCCGCACAAGGCGTTTGACAGTGGCGATGCAAAAAAATTCGGCATCGGGCTGGTGCAGCCGCTGCTTTTAGCACCGGTAGGGGAGGGGCAGGCAGGCTTTGGCCCCTTGCTGCAATTGGCGGGCGACCCGGCGGTCATCGTCACTTCGCTTAGGCCCGCAAGGGACGGCAACGGCTACATGCTGCGCCTGTTCAATGCCTCCGAACAAGCGGCAACGGCCTCGCTGCAATGGGGCGGGCGGCAACCATTCGGGCTGTTTTTGAGCAACGTGAAGGAGCGATTTTTTGAGCAATTGCAGCCGGAGATGAAGTTTGGCGCTTGGGAAATCAGGACGCTGCGGGTGGTGTTCGAGTAGGCAACTACTCCTTTTTGCTCCCCGCAATCGTAATCCCCAGCCCCCCGTCAATCCGCACCGCCTGCCCGGTAAAAAACGCCGCTTTATCACTAGCCAGGTAGGCGCAGAGTTCGCCCACCTCTTCGGGCGTACCAATACGTTTCACCAAGTGCATGTCCACACATTCCTGATAGACCGCCGCCGGGTCGGGCGAGAGGTTGAAGGCATCCCTGAGCATCGGCGTGTCAATGGTGCCGGGGCAAACGGCCATGCAGCGGATTTGCGGCGCATAATCCACGGCGATGCTGCGGGTGAGGCCGAGCATGGCAGTCTTGGAAGTGGTGTAGGGCGCCACGTTTTGCTGCGAAATGAAGGCCTGCACGCTCGACACGTTGATGACCACGCCGCTGCCTTGTTTCAGCATGAACGGGATGGCATGTTTGGCACAAAGAAAGGCGCTTTTCAGGTTGACGTTCATCACCAAATCCCACTCCTCCTCGCTGGTTTCCGTGACTTTGGAGTAGCGCTGTATGCCCGCATTGTTTACCAAAACAGCCATGCCGCCAAAGGTCGCAGCCGCTTGCTCCATCGCCTGTTTGACCTGTGCTTCTTTTGAAACATCGCAGGGGATGAACAGTGCCCGCTCGCCCAGTTTCGCTGCCAACTGTTGCCCCAGCGGGTCGGTGTCGAGGATGACGACGTTGGCGTTTTCCCGGTAAAATATGCGGCTGCAAGCACCGCCGATGCCTTTTGCGCCGCCCGTGATGACGGCTGTTTTGTTGTTAAAAAATGCCATAATTAAAAGGTGCAGCGCACCGACAATATTTGTAGGAACAAGACCAAACAGGGGATTCAAGGTGCAGCGCACCGAAATATCTCGGTGCGCTGCACCTATATCTCAGGTGCTGTTCATGGCTACAAATATTCCGCCGCTCCGCGGCTAATGCGCTAATTGTCAATAGTTTAAACAGCATGCGACGGCAACGGCAATCCCCTCACTCCCGCATCCATTTTCGTGATATGCCACCTGCCGAGGTTGGCGGCAAAAAGCTGGTCGAGGTTCGGGCCGCCGAAGGCAATGTTGGTCGGGTTCGATAGCGTGTGCGCCTCCCAATCGTCCACAAAGACCGTTGTTTCGCCGTTGGGTGTCACCTTGAAAATCTTGTTGGGGGCATAGCAGGAGACATATAGGTTGCCCTCGGCGTCGAAGGCCAGCCCGTCGGGCACGGATTCGGGTAGGGTGCAAAATAGGGAGCGCTCGCCTGCGCTGCCGTCCGGTAGAATCTCCACCCGCTCCACGCCGGGCAGGAAAGACACCACAATGTACAGGTGATTTTCGCCCGGCCCCATCGCCAGGCCGTTGGCAAAATTGAAGCCGCCGTCGTGCCAGATTTCGCCGATTCCATTGGGCGAAAACTTCAGCACCTTGCCCGTCACCTGCCGAAAAGCGCCGCTCTCGCTGACGTAGAGGTTGCCCTGTTTGTCAAAAACAGCATAGTTCGGGATGTTGAAACGGTGGCCTCCTGCGCCGTCGGCGAAAAGGGACAGTTCGAGGCTTGGCAGGTCGAGCCGCCAGACGCATTTTTTGCCCAAATCACAGATGGCCAGCCATTTGGCACCGAGACTGAATGCCAGTCCGAGAATGAAGCCGCCCGTGTTGGCGACCTCCTCCACCGTCTTCCCATCAGCGGAAATGCGATAAATCTGCCCTGCCTCCCCGCCTGCCCAGACCGTGCCGTCCGGGTGTATGGCGACGCATTCGGGGTGGTCGAGGCCATCGGCGAAAATGGTTGATTTTGAAAGGAGTGGGTGCATTTTTTTATGATGAATGGTGAATGATGAAATTGGGTCAAAAGAACCTGATTACCGCTTAACCGCAGAGCGGCGAAATATTTGTAGCTACTGGACAATTAGCACAAGTTTGAGGTGCAGTGCACCGAAATATTGCGGTGCGCTGCACCTCAAACCCCTTCAATTTGCGCATGGCTACAAATATTTCGCCGCTCTGCGGCTGGTTAATCCAGATAATCGCCTTCGAAACCAGATGCCGCCAATTGGGTGCTAATCGCCTCCCCTGCTGCCAACTTCAACCATTCGTCGGCGGCAATGGCTGCTTCGGGGTCGGGCCGCCAGCGCATGGTCCACGGTTCGAGTGCGACGGCGTAGGCACTGCCCCACCACGGGGCGTCCTGCGTGGCGTAGCGCTCCTGCCAGTACCAAACGTGCTTGAAGATACGGGCATCCCAGCTAACGGCAAAACCCACGTTTTTCTCCTCGTTTTTAATGGCGTAAAATGCCTTTTCATCAAAACCAGAAAGATAGGCCAGGTCGCTGTAAGGCGCTGCCGATTCCGGCGGCACGATGCTTGCGTCGTCTGTCAAACCGTTGATGGTCAAGGCGTTGGGGAAAACACTTTCCATGCCCGGCTGGAATCGGCGGTTGGGCGGCATGAGCGGCTCGGCCAAAAAGCTGCGGGCATTCGTGGTGATTTTTGCGCCTTCTTTCAGGAACGGCAACCCGAAGGCGATATGCTGCCCCCAGGCAACGTCAAGGTGCGTGGCGGCTTCGTTGGTCAGTTTTTCATCAATAAAAAGGGTCGCCTTGCCCGCTTCCAACGTCAGCGTTTTTTCAATCAAAATGGGTATCCGAAGCGGTCGGGTCCAGAGTTTGACAGAGACTTTTTTGGGTGAATTTTCCACGATGGCATGTTTCCACGGGGTGAGCGAAACCTCGCCGTGCTGTCCCAGCGATGCGCCACGGTAGTTGAAGCCGGGGCTGTTCGGCAAAATCTCCTGCCAGCCGCCGTAATAGTAGTCCTCGAACTGGTTGGGCGTGTCCCGCATCTGCGAAAAATCGAGGGCCGGGTTGCGGATGCCTTTGGGTAGCCGGAGCATGAAATCCACATCCTTCGGCTTGTACCGGAACTCGAAAATATCGCCGCCCCGCCCCGCCAGTATGCCGATGCGCAGGTAGTCATTTTCCATCCAGACGACGTTCATGCCCTGGAGCGTCCAGTCGTCGGAGATGGTGCATTTGCCAGTTGGGAATGGTATCATAATGGAATTGGGAAATTGGAAATTAGGAAATTGAGACTCACGAATTTCTCAATTTCCTAATTTTCAATTTCAATCGCTTGCAACACCCCCCGCATATAACCCAGCGCAAACGCCTTCCCGGCATGCCAGGGCGCAGCGCAGCTCATTTCGGACGTATGGTCGGGGATGATGACGCCGTCGTAATTGTTTTTTTTCAAAATGCGCAGCGCCCGCACCATGTCAATATCGCCCTCGTCCACGAAGGCCTCCCGATACTGCGGCACCTTGCCGACCACGTTTCGGAAGTGGATATAGCCGATGTTCCCGGCGGCGGAATGTTTGTCGAGCAGGGCGTAGAGGTCGCCGTCCGGCATCTCCTGCAAGGCACCCATGCAAAACTCGAAACCGTTGGCGGGGCTGTTGGACAAGGCCAGCAGGCGCTCGTATTCGGTGTGGCTGTAAAACAGGCGGGCCGTGCCCCGCATCTCCGGCAGCGGCGGGTCGTCGGGGTGGGCGACGAGGCGCACGCCGCACTCCTCAGCGACGGGCAGCATTTCACCCAAAAACCATTGCAAACGCTGCCATATTTCTTCCTTTGACACCGGGGCGACCGTACCGTTGGCAGCCTCGGTATCGTAGGTCATGTTCCAGACCATGCCGTTGGGGATAAGAGCTTGTGCGTCAATTTTTGATTGGTCGAACACGACGGAATTCGCCTCGCCTCTCCCAACTGGTGCGGGCGTCCAGCCCCACACGCCTGCCAAGCTGAAGTAGTAGCCCATGACCGGTATGCCCACCTTTCCGATGTTGCGGAGCATCATTTTGAGGTCTTCGATTTGTTGGTGCTTTTTCGGGCCATCGAGCAGCACGTCGTACCAGTGCGCCGGGTCGAAGTTCTCGATGGCGGCCCAGGTAAGGCCATGCGATTCGATTTGCTTTTTCAGGGCTAGCAGGTCGTCCAGTTCCCAGAACTTGCCCTCGTTGTGGGTGACGCCCCAGCCGCTGAGGTAATTTTGGGTAAGGGTCGGGTTGTCGCCGCCCTTCACGTAATCCACCAACTGCACGACGAGGTGCGTGGCGCCGCACTGCTTCGCAAAGCGAAAATTGGCGTCGTTCAGCAAGCTTTTGTAGAGACCTAAGCCGAGGTTTATCATGTGGCGAATGTAGGGATTGGTTGCAAAAATCATCCAAAACAGCGGCAACGATTTTTCAGTATGTTCAAACAAAGTGCGTAATTTGCCTCCATTGCTTCATTGAACCAATAAATGCTGAATACATGCAAGTCGCATCCCTACGATTTCTAAGAATAACATTCCTATTTGCTTTGTCAGTGATAGGGATATTCCCGTCCTGCAAAGACGAATCCGACGACTTCACCTCCGGCAGTTTTTACCCCGTTGACCCCGACAAAGAACCCATTGACACCTCCACCGTCATCATGGGTGACACTTGCTGGGCAGCGCCCATTTCCGTGAAAAAGGCCGCAGATTTCAACCAACGCTTCACCCGCTACGAGGGCTGGACGGGCGGCGATGCGTCCTACTCCGTGCCGCTGCCCGATGGCCGCACGCTGTGGATGTTCGGCGACAGCTTCATCGGTACGGTGAAGCCCGACCGGAGCAGAACGGGCGGCGGTTTTCACCGGAACGCAGTCATGGTGCAGGATGGCGACGAAATGACCACACTGACGGGCGGTGCTTCCGCTTTCATGGAACCTGCCGAAGCGGGCTGGTGGTACTGGCCGGGGCATGGTTTTGCACAGGGGGACAAGCTGCAAGTGGTGTTTTTTGGCTTCAAGTCCACGGGCGGCGGCGCTTGGGATTTCGCTTATTCGAGTGTTGATGTGATGACTTTTTCCCTGCCAGGCTTGGCGCTTTTGTCCATCGAAAGAAAGTTTACCGACCCGGCCGTGAACTACGGCGCTTGCATCTTGGAGGATGGCGGCTACCTGTACATCTACGGCTCTGAAAAGCAGGGCCTCTCAAAATTCCTGCACGTGGCAAGGGTGGCCGGCAACGACCTGAACGATCCTTGGGAGTATTTCGACGGGGTGACATGGACGACCGACCCGACTGGCAGTGCGCGCTTATTTGCCCATGTTTCCGACGAATTTTCGGTGTTCAAGCACAACAGTCGTTATTATTTGCTGACGCAACACCATGTGCTCGGCAGCGAGATTTACCTGTACGACTCCGACAATCCGGTCATCGGTTTTGCTAACAAAAAACTGCTTTATTGCACGCCCCAATCGAACGAGGGCAACCTTTTTACCTACAATGCCTTTGCCCACCCACAGTTTTCGCAAGGCAGCGAGCTGCTCGTTTCTTACAACGTGAACAGCAGCGTCTTTGCGGATTTGTTCAAAAATGCGGACAATTACCGACCGTATTTTGTGCGGGTGAAGGGGTGGGAATGAGCGATTTGTCCATGTGTTTAAAGGTGCAGCGCACCGTCAATATTTGTAGCATTGCAATTTTAGCAGACGTTCAGGTGCAGCGCACCGGAATATTTCGGTGCGCTGCACCTTTGACCCATGTGCTTGGGCGTTGCTACAAATATTTCGCCGCTCTGCGGCTTTCCTTTCCAAATAGGTGCAGCGCACCGTCAATATTTGTAGCATTGCAATTTTAGCAGACGTTCAGGTGCAGCGCACCGGAATATTTCGGTGCGCTGCACCTTTGACCCATGTGCTTGGGCGTTGCTATAAATAATTCGCCCCCAAAGGGGCAGGCTGCTCTGCGGCTTTAGTTCCAATCATTTATTCAAATGAAACAGCATCATTTATATTTTTTCTGCCTGTTTTTCATGGGCTGCAGCGTAAAACCAGCCGCTGTTTCCACTCAAAAAGAACTCACCTACACTGTGGAGGCAGCGCCGGAATGGACGAGCCTTTTTTATAGAAAATCCGGCTGGTTCGGGGCGGACGGCATTTTTTCCATCCCCTTGACTGGGGTGGACAAGGTGGGCAACCTCGGCAACCGGGAGACGCTGTTGCTGTTCAGCGACACGTACATCGGGGAAGTGGAAGGCAACGTGCCGAAACCCGGCAACGTGATGGTGAATAACACCGTAGCCATCGTGAATGGCAATTCGGCAAGCCCCGACAGCATCCAGTTTTTTTACAAAAAAGACAAAAACGGCGCTCCGCAAACCTTTTTCGTGCCGCAAAACACGGGCGGCAAAAAGCAGCATTTTTGGCTCGGTGACGGCTTCGTGAACCAAGAGCGGGACAATACGCTCTACCTCTTTGCCTACCATATCGAGGTGACGGGGGAGGGCGTTTTTGATTTCAAAGAGTTGGACGTGTCGCTGATTGCGGTGTCAGCCGAGGGAAGCAGGCCACCGTTTGAGCGGCAGCGACAAATAAAAACGCCGCTGCACATCAAGCTTGGTGGAGTAGGGGAGGGTAGCCTCGGCGCAGGCATTTTGGTCAACACAAAATGGGCGGGAGCGCCAAACCCCGACGGCTATGTGTACGTCTATGGCTGCTTTGGGCAGGACAAAAACTTAGTGGCAGCGCGGGTGAGGCCCAAGGATTTCGAGGATTTTGCGAAGTGGAAATATTGGAACGGAAAATCATGGACGGCTGATAAACAGCAGCTTGTACCCATCACCAACGCCGTTTCCAACGAACTCAGCGTCACGCCGCTGCCCGATGGCAGGTACGCCTTGGTTTTTCAGGTGATGGGCTTGTCCGACAAAGTGGGAATGAGGATTGGCGACAGCCCGGTCGGGCCGTTTGGTGAAATCAAGGAAATCTGGCGGACACCAGAAGCGGACGAGGGGCTTTTTTGCTACAACGCCAAGGCGCACCCCAACCTCTCTAAACCCGGCGAGCTGCTAATCAGCTACAACACGATCACGCTCGATTTCTGGAATGACATCCAGCGTAATGCGCATATCTATCGGCCCCGGTTTATCAAATTGAAATTTGGAAATTAAGAAATTGAGAAATTGAAGCAGTCATCCAATTTACTGGCGTGAATCTTCGATTTCCCAATTTCCTAATTTCTCAATTTCCATGCTTATTTCGGCTTCGCCGACCACTCGAATTTCCAGTCGTAAATGATGCCGCCAAACACAGTCAGGTCAACCGTTTGGGTTGATTTGATAGAAGTGGTGTTGGCATCTGTAATGTTGTACACCTCGGTTTGTATGTCGGCAGGGTCGAAAACATTGACGGCCATAATGGTCAACGTCGTTTCTTCTGCGTTCAACGACCAGGTAGTAGGAGCACGGAACCCATCGAAATCGCAAGTACCTCCGCCAGAGCCAGTGATTGCGCCATAATCGAGGGTGTAGGTGCCGTCAGCGTTGAAGGAATAGACATTATCCTTTTCGCAATCAAGGATTTGCTCAGATTCACCGGGGTCTGTATCGAAAATCTTCCCAACCTTCGATTTCCACTGCCAGTTGAAATTGGTGAGCAGGTAGCTTGCCGAAGCCTCGGTGGTGATGATGAAGTCGGCAGTACCAGTTTGGCCTTCATTGTCTTCAGCCGTGAAGTTGAAACGGACGGGCGTGGTAAGGCCTTCTTCATTCAAAACGTAGGAATGGCTGTGCGTCAGGGTAGTAACGGTTTCGGTGCCATTGGTGCCAAAAGTAACGTCAACAGTGGTGCCAAGGTACTTTGTGATTCTCAGCTCTTTCAAGCCTTCCTGCGCTACGACGGTAGCGGCAAAAGTAGCGGTTTCACCCGTTTTACCAGCAAAACTGGTAGCGGAAAGGGTGACGGTAGGTGCGGGCTTGGGGTCGTCATCCTTCTTGCAGGACGAAAACGTGATGGCCGAAGTGGCCAACAAGCCAGCGATGAGCATTAGCGAAAAACTTTTGAACTTCATGTTTTGAAAAAATTTTGATTAGTGAAAACAATTTGATTTATATCCAGTGACGCCGGATTGCCCGGCGGGGAACTGACGGATTTGGTATTTGCATCAGATAAATCCAGTGCTGCTTTTTTAGTCTTTTCAAATACTCGAAGCGGGCCACCGTTGATGCCCACCAGCAGGAGTTGGCCGCCCGATTTCAACTTGACCTGCGCCAAGCTCGCCACCGCCCCCTCCACGTAAAATCCGCTGCCCTCGGCACTTTCTGGCAGAAAACCGCCCTTGCCGTCTCCGATTAGGAGCAACCCGTGGGAAGCATCGCATTGTCCAGTCGAAATATTGGGTGACCAAGAATTGCCAGCCAATAGCAGGTCTGTATGGCCATCGGCATTGAAATCATCGGAAAGAATGGCATTGACGGGTGCAAACTGCGCTGGCATGGGTAGCGGTTTAGTGGTAAAATGCTTGCCGTCCTCGTTGATGAAAACACAGGTTTGAATCAAATTGCACACTTTTCGTTCCGCTTTGGCCAAGGCTTTTTCACCGAAAATCTCCTGTACCGAGGCGGTCGCATAAAGGGCATGGCGGGGATATTTTTTTTCCAAACCGTTGATTTGGGCGAGCAATTCGTCCCGCTGGTGAATGGGCTTTTCTTTTCCTTCAGTAGAACGACAGATGATGCCCTCCACGCTGCCATTCCCATCGAAATCAGCGGAATAAATCGTGATTGGCGCCGTGGCTGTCGCCCTGTATTTCGTGTTCAGGCCAAGGTTGCCCGCCACCAAGTCAAGGTCGCCGTCGCCGTCCAAGTCGCTGATGGCCAGTGCGCTCCACCAGCCAAAGGTTGGAAATTGGGAATTGGGAATTAGGAAATTGGGGGCAGAAACAAGTTTGCCCTTTTTGTTTTTCAATATAGTGACGGGCATCCACTCGCCCACCAGCACGAGGTCGGGCGAGCCGTCATTGTCCATGTCGGCCCATTTCGCAGCCGTCACGATGCCTATTTTTTCGAGGCCAATAACACTGGAGGTCACGTCTGAAAACTTGCCCCCATCATTGCGCAGCAAATAACTCCGTGCGGGCATGGGGTAAGCCTCCGGCTCAGCACTTCCCCCAACGAACAAATCGAGGTCGCCGTCGCCATCGTAATCGGCTGCTGCTGCGCAATGGCTGGGCGTGTGCATCTCCGGCAGGGCTGTTTTTGCCCATTTCAGGTTGCCTTTTCCGTCGTTCAAATAAAACCTGTCCTGGTAAAACGGGCTGCCCGCTGCCCACTCGCTGCTGCCGCTCACCACGTAGAGGTCGTTTTTCCCGTCGCTGTTGGCGTCGAAAATCAGGGCGTCCGTATCTTCGGATTCACTGGCTTCGGTCAGGTCTTTTTGGGCAAAATTGCCATCTGGTTTTTGGTAAAAAATGCGGCCAGCTTGCCCCTTTCCGCCACCGACATAAAAATCCTCCAGGCCATCGCCGTTGAGGTCGCCCACAGCGATGGGCGGGCCATTTTTGGAGAACCCATGCGGCAACAGCGGCTGATATTGAAAGTCGTTGAAAAGCATTTCTTTGTGAGTGAAACCAATGCCGTGTTGCCCGGTAACGTCCTGCATCAAGGCCATGGGGGCATGGTTTTCTTTTGGTGAAAACGGTCTGGCGTCTGACTGTTTCAAGGTCAAAGTTTGGTTGGCGGGGATGCCCTTCAGCACTTGCCGTTGGCCATCGCTCCAGCGGATTTCGAGGCTGTCCACCGATGTTTTTTCTCCCAAGCCAATATGCATAATGCTCGAAACGGAGGACATAAAGCCCCGTACCTGCTGCTGTTCCAAATACTGCCGCTGCCCGCCTGACACAATCAGAACGCTCGCACCGATGCCCGATGGATTACCTGCCGGGCCTTCCAGCTGGATATTTAAGTAATTATTTTTCAGCAACTTATCTGCCTTGTTTTCAAAAATAAAGGCGGCTTCGTTTAGGTTGTTTACCACCAAATCCAAGTCGCCATCGTTGTCGAGGTCGGCGTAGGCAGCGCCATTGGAGCAGGACGGCTGCGACATACCCCAAGCTTCATTTTGAGGGTAAAAATCAAGGTTTCTACGGTTCTGAAAGATGCGGTTTGGCAATTTTTTGCCTTTTAGTTGGCTGATTTTTGGCAACAGTTCTTGGTCGGCCTGCGCCTGGCTTTTGAACATGGACAGGTTGTTCGAGTAGTCCATGAAGTCCTTGTCCGTGATGTCCCGCAGGTAGCCATTGCTGATGAAAAGGTCTTTCCAGCCGTCGTTGTCGAAGTCGGCAAAAAGCGGTGCCCAACTCCAGTCTGTAGCAGCCACCCCCGCCAATTGTCCTATTTCGGAGAACTTAGTCCCCGACTGCCCACTGCCCACTGCCAACTGAAGACTGTTGCGCATGTACTGCGGCTCGTAGCCCGCTTGTGCGATGAGCTGCCATTTGTCCCAGGTCATTGCGCCAGCCATCATTTTTTGCTGGGCGTCGGTTTCGGGAAGCATGTCCACCGTGATGAGGTCGGGGCGGGCGTCGTTGTTGAAGTCGGCGACGTCGCAGCCCATGCTGTTGTAGGTTTGATGGGCGAAGTAGCTGGAAGCTTGGTTCGTGAAATGCTTTCCATTTTCATTTACCCAAAGCAAGTCGTTGTAAATGAAATCGTTGGCGATATAGACGTCCGGCCAGCCGTCGCCATTGAAGTCGCTGACGGCGATGCCCAAGCCGTAGCCTTCGGTCAGGATGCCTGCCTCTTTTGTAATATCCGTGAAGCCTTTTCCCAGCCCATTGTTTTGGTAAAAACGGTCGTTGCTGCTGCCCTCGCCGTTGGTCTTTTTTGGCAAAGGGGTGTTGAGCGTTGAGCGTTCATTGGCGTGGTTCAGCACGTAGAGGTCGAGGTCGCCATCGAGATCGTAGTCGAAGAAAGCAGCTTGGGTGGAGTAGCTGGTGTCGGCGATGCCGTAAGCTTCTGCTTGTTCGGAGAAGCTGATTTGGCCCTGTTTTCCATTGTTGATAAACAGCAAATTCCGCCGGCGCCCCGGTTCCGCATGACCGGCCACACTTACATAAATGTCTAACCACCCATCGGCATTTACGTCCGCAATAGCTACGCCCGTACACCAAGCGGTCGTTTCCAAGCCTGCTTGTTTGGTGATATCTTCAAATTTGAGGTTGCCTTTGTTCAGGTACAACCGACACGAGCTTTCATTGCCTGCAAAGAAAATATCCTCCAGCCCATCGTTGTTGAAGTCGGCGATGCCCACGCCGCCGCCGTTGTAATAATAGACGTAGTTGAGGATGTTCAGGCTGTCGCCTTCGGCGAGGTTGTTGGCGAAATCAATGCCCGTGCAGTCGGGAGGGAGCAGCTCGAACAAAGCGGGTTCGGCCTTTTTGCAGCCGCAAAAAAGAAGGGGAAGGAAAAAATATGTAGTTTGCCGAAGGGCCATATTTGTTATTGAGGTATTGGGATATTGAGTTATTAGGAATAATACCCCAATAACTCAATATCCCAATATCATTAATCTTCCGTTGCCATCGAAGGCGGCGCATCGCCATCTCCGCTGCCCCATTTTTCGTTCGGTTTTGGGCCCATCGTAAGCACCAGTTTTCCGCCGTCCACGAGGTCTTTGTGGTAAAACCAAGGCTTCGTCAGCGGCTTTCCGTCCAGCGTGGCAGACTGCACGTACTTGTTTTCCTTGGAATTGTTGACCGCCTCAATGGTGAAAGTCCCGCCGGGATAATAGTTCGGGTCGAGGTGGATGGTCGCCTTGTCGAAGAGCGGGCTGCCGATTTCGTAGGTCGGTTCCACATCGCAGCCGCCCCGCATCTCGAAGAGGCCCATTGCACTCATCACATACCAGCCGCCCATTTGGCCTTGGTCTTCGTCGCCGGGCCAGCCGTCCATCGGGCCGCTGCCGTAGAAGACTTCCATGATTTCCCGTGCCCATTTTTGCGTGAGCCAAGGCTTGCCGGAATAATTGTAGAGGTAGGCGGCCTGCATGTTCGGCTGGTTGCCGTGGTTGATGGGCAGCACGCCCATTGCCAGCAGGCTATTGTCATGTGTGTATTCGGAGTTGAATTTCCACTTTCGGGACTCCACGAACCCGGCCTCCAAGCGGCGGTTGAACTCGTCTTTTCCCATTAATTTTATCAACCCAGCCAAGTCTTGTGGCACGAACCAACTGTACTGCCAGGCATTGCCTTCCACCCAACCCTGTCCGAGGAAAGTCGAGCAACAATAAGGCTCGAAGGGCTTTTTGAAACTGCCGTCCGCTAACCGCAGGTTCATGTAGCCGACGCTGGCGTCCCAGATGTTTTTGTAGTTGTTCGCCCGATGCCTGAAGTACCAGTAGTCGTCCGTTTTGCCCAGTGCCTTGGCCATTTGGCTCACCGCCCAGTCGTCGAAAGCGTATTCCAGCGTGTTGGAAACGGGGCCGTATTCGTGTGGCACATAGCCGAACTTGAGGTATTCATCCAGCCAACGATTGCCCGCAAAGCCACCGCCACGGTGCGCCACGCCCTGCTCCATTTGGTTGTGCTTCATGGCTGTAAAAGCGTGTTCGGGGTCGTAGTATTTATGGATGCCTTTTTGGTAGGCGCTGACAATCAACTCTATCTCGTGCGAGGCGACCATGATGCCGGAATATTCCAGCCCTTCCGGCCCTTTGCAGAGCCAGCCGCCTTTGTCGTAAAATTCGAGGAGCGAGGCCGTCCATTTATCCGCCAAATCGGGCGTGGCCAGTGTCCATACTTGGTTGAGGTTCCAGAAGGTGTTCCAAAAAGCATCGCCGCCGTACATGGGCGCATCCGGGTTTTTGAGTTGCTGCACCTTCTCGTACATGTCCACGTACTTGCCGTTCACATCGCTGTAAATCGTGCGCCCGACATAGACCCGGTAGAGGTTGGTGTAGAATTTCTCCTTGTCCACCTCGTCCTTGCCCTCGATTTCGATGACGCTGAGTAGCTCGTTCCAGACCTTGCGGCCATTGTTGCGCACCGCATCAAAATCCCATCCGAAGGGCTTCGCAATTTCCGTGTCCAGGTTGAGCCGGGCTTGTTCGAGGCTGACGAAGGAGATGCCCGTTTGCACCAGTATTTGCTCGTTTTCCTTGGTTTTGAAATGAACGAATGCGCCAAAATCGCCGTGGTCCCAACCGGAAAAAAGCTTGGTCACATTGCGCTGCACACCATCCCTCGTCCAGCCGCCCATGTTGCTGAACGGCTTGTTGAAACGGATGACAAAATAAAGCTGGTACTCGTTCCAACCAGCACCCCGCAGGCTCTGCTGGAGGGAATAACCCTCGATTTCCGTGTCGCTGACTTTGGTGATATGGGCGTCGTAAAGCTCCGTCCCGTACTCCGATTCGATTTGCAGGTCAATCATCACCCGTGCGCTGTCATTCTTCGGGAAAGTATAGCGCTGGAAGCCCGCACGGGTCGTCGCCGTCACCTCCGCTTTGATTTTGGTGTCGTCAAGCATGACGGAATAATAGCCCGGTGTCGCCACCTCCGTCTCGTGCCGGATACGGGAGCGATAGCCGCCATCGGGGTCGTTTTCCTTGCCCGGCTCCACTTGCAGCGGCCCAAGGGTGGGCATCATTAGCAGGCCGTCCATTGTCCAAGAATGGATATGGCTGAACCCGGCGATGTTTTCGATTTCGTATTCGTAGCCTGCCTTCCAGCCTTGCCGTTGATTGTCTGGACTGAGTTTCACCATTCCGAAGGGCATGGAGGCACCGGGGAACTGCATCCAGCGGCTGTCATGGTTGCCAATCATGCAGTCCACGTAATCAACGGGCTGTTTTTTTTGTTGCGCTGCGCAAAGGGTGGCAGCTAGGAGGAGGAAAAAAAAGGGTATTTTTTTGTTCATAATGGTATCAGACAATAACAATAGTACGAGTAGGTTCCGGTGCGCTGCACCTTGAAAAATTGGTTTCGGGAGAGCTACAAATCTTCCGGTGCGCTGCACCTTTCCCCACAGCCGCAGAGCGGCGAAACATTTGTAGCGTACTAATTTTGAGGTGCAGCGCACCGGAATTTCTCACCACTCCCTTTCAATCTCCTCCAGCGTCTTCCCCTTCGTCTCCGGCACCTGCGACCAAACAAAAAAGAAAGCCAGCAGCGACATCCCGCCGAATATCCAGAACGTGACCGCAGGGCCAGCACTTTCGAGCAGAATCGGGAACATTTGCGTAACTACATAAACAGCGACCCACAGCGCAAACGTGGCGACCGACATGGCGACGCCCCGCATTTTGATGGGGAATATTTCGGAAATTACCACCCAGGTCACTGGGCCGTAGGATGCGGCAAATGAAGCAATGTACAACAGGATAAAAATGAGCAGCCCATAGCCCGTCCAGCCAAAATGGAACGCCAGCCCAACCATGAGCAAGCTGATCGCCATGCCTGCGCCGCCCGCCAGCAAGAGCGTTTTCCGGCCCCATTTATCTACCCAATTGATGGCCACGAAGGTGAACAGCACGTTGATGACGCCGATGATGACGGTTTGCTGGAACGCCGATTCGGTGCCCGTTCCGATGGATTTGAAAATCTCCGGCGCATAATACATGATGGCGTTGATGCCCTGCACCTGCGAGAAAATGCAAAGCAAAATGCCCACGAAAATCGCCTTGCGGAAACGCCCGGTGAACAATTCGCCCAAGGTGCCTTGCTCCTCGTGCAGCGTGGCTTTCACTTCCTGCAATATCTCGCCCGCTTTAGCGTCGCCGTTGATGCTCGATAGCACCTTCAATGCCTCTGTTTCCCGGCCTTCCTTGGTGAGCCAGCGAGGGCTTTCCGGCACAAAAAACAAGGCGATGAGGAACAAAGCCGCCGGCAACACGCCCGACGCCATCATGTAGCGCCAACCATATTCCACGTTCCAGGCTTCGTCACCAGCGCCTTGGATGAGGGTGTTGACCAAAAATATGACCAGAATGCCGATGACGATGGCCAATTGGTAATACGACACCAATTTGCCCCGAATGGAGGCAGGTGCCAGTTCCGTGATGTACAGCGGCGACACCATCGAAGCCGCCCCAATGCCCAGTCCGCCGATGAAGCGGAAGATGGCAAACTGTGTCAGGTTCGCCGGAACGGCTGCCCCGATGGCGGAAATGGCAAACAAAATGGCCGTCAGAATCAGCACTTTCTTGCGCCCAAAACGGTCACTTGCCCACCCAGCGAACATGGCCCCGAAGATGCAGCCGATGATGGCGCTCGAAGCTGCCCAACCCGTCATGGCTGCCGAAAGTTGGAACTTGATTTTTAGAAAACCGATGGCCCCGGAAATGACCGCCGTGTCGTAGCCGAAGAGCAGGCCACCCAATGCCGCCACTGCAGTGAGCATGTAAACGGTGCGCATGTTGGTGGTGTCGTTGTTGGTTGGCATATTTTAAATTAATTTTTTCAAAGTGAACATCCGTTGAATTTTACGGTGCGCTGCACCTAGAACCCCCAATTGTGCCCAGTGCTACAAATATCATCGGTGCGCTGCACCTTGGTATTTGAGGTGCAGCGCAACGAAACCTTTGTAGGCACGTTGCGAACCCTGCCGTCCAAGGTGCAGCGCACCGAAACATTTGTAGCAACCGCCACCGCCCTGCCGTTCAAGGTGTAGTGCACCGGAATATTCATTCCCAATCAGCCACATCGCTAAAAAATTCGAACACATATTCATCCTTAAAATCAATCTCATTCTTTCGCAACATCTCCAAATATTCCTCTCGGAATGTTCTTTTTTGATGATGTTCTTCTTGCGAAAGCACGTATTTGATTACGGAATCCAATTGCGAACGGGCATGGGTAAATGCACCGTACCCTTTTTGCCATTCAAATTTGAATTTGGAAAGCCTGTTTTCTTTTATCCAGGTAAGTAGTCAATCAGAATTATTCGATACATTTTGTTCTTTGAAATCTATGGTG